>NZ_JBVJRT010000009.1:0-406172 GCF_055607425.1 Lentzea sp. NPDC037011
CGTGGAACCGCTCATCGGCAGCGTTGGCCGCCGCCCCTGCGACGCGCGCGGCCGCGTTGGCCGGCTTCGTCGGCGTGGTGATGGCACTCATGACTCACGCTCCCAGAACGCCGAACCCGCAGCAGCCACGACGACGCTGCGGGCGTTGGACCTCTCGTTCCTCGACCCACCGTAAGCGGGCACCCCGCCGAACGCTCAACGGTGGGTCCGCAGCACGCGGTCGCCGCTGAGAACAGCCGCTCATCGCAGACCCCGGCTCTCAGCTTCGGCCGCACGCTCCACCTGGTGTTCGGAGCGGGGCCCGGGAGCGGTTCGTGTCTGCCCGGTCACCCGGCGACCGGGGTCCACTTCCACCAGGGGTAGTGGTACTCGCCCTGCTCGACCTGGAACCGCCGGCCGCAGTCGAGGCACTCGCAGACGCGGTCGGGCACCCACTGCCGGTCATTGGGAACCGTCCGCACGACCCGGACGTGCCGGCGCCCGCTCTCCTTCGCCGGGTCGTAGAACTGGTGCGCGGGGTACGCCGCGCACAGGCACGTCCCGGCGGCGAAGAGCCGGACCCGGTCGAGCGCGTGCTCCAGGTTGGAGTGGTTGGACACGAGCAGGCCGCCGAGCTCGACGTCCGCGGTCGCCTCCTCGACGGCGCGCAGCGCGGGGACCAGCGGGGCCAGGACCTCGGGGTCACGGGTCCCGAAGACCGCCCACACCGAGGACAGGACGCGTTCGCCGTCACCGGAGAGGAAGTCCGCGACGACCGGCGACACGTCACTTCCGGCGGGTGGCTCTGCCAGCCACCGCGCCGGCAGCACCACCACGGCGGCGGGGGTGCCGACCAGGGCGACGGCGTCGTCCCCGGACCGCCACCACACCACCTCGGAGTCGATGAAGCGGCTCGCACCGGCGCGGTGGCGCGTGCCCCAGCTCCGGTCGGCCAGGTCGAGGAAGGACGACGGCACGGCCGCAAGGGGCAGCACGTGCCGGTGGACGTCCGTGTGCCCGGCGAGCCCGTCGACCTCCCAGTCGAGCCGCCCGTCGTCCGGCCACGGCAGCCCGGTCATCTGCTCGACCGCGGCCACCAGCTGCCCGGCGGTGACACCGGTCATCCAGCCGCGCCTTCGGCGAGCAGCGCGCGGTACCGGGCGCCGTGGTGCTCGTCAGGGGTCGGCGACACGGCCGGCTCCGGCAGGTCGTCGGGGTCGTCGGCGCTGATCGGGACGCCCTCCGCCCGGCACCGCGCGACCACACCGGCGTAGCCGTCGTCGGCCCACTGGCCGTACTCGTCGCTGAGGGCCTCGCTGAGGCTGCTGCCGCGGAGGAGCTCGAACTGGCCCTCGTTGTCGAGGACGACGACGGGCGCCGCGGTGAGCGGGAGGTGGCCCGGTCCGCGCCAGTAACCGAACGCCCTGCCCTCGTCTTCGTCCTCGGCGACCCAGGTGACCAGCGCGGCCGTCTCCTCGATCGCCCTGGTGTTGGCGGCGACGTCGGGGTTCGCGAGGTCCGCGGCGGTCAGGTAACCGGTGTCCAGCGCCGCGGGCCGCTCGTCGTCCGCGAGCAGCCGCAGGCCCTCCGACCAGGGGTTGGGCTGACCCGCGTCCTGCCGGCGGCGCCACACGACGAGGTCTTCGGGAACCATCTGCGCACCTCTCGTAGGGGGACCGCAGTGTCGCACGGTGTACCCGATCCGGTGATCACCCGGATCGACTCGTGATCAATACGATCCGCTCACCCCCCGGTGCTTCGAGATCAGGATGCGTGACCGAATGAGCCACCTCGCCAAGTCCTGCCGCGCCCTCGGCGTCGTCGTCGCGGCGCTCGTGCCCGCCGTTCCCGGTGCGGCCGCGGTCGCGGACACGCCCGTCGTGGCGTGCACGACGACGTCGACCTGGACGTACTCGCCCGGTGTCGTGCTGGTGCCGCGACCGCTGCGCACGTCGGTGCGGGACGAGTACACCTCGTGCACCGGTGTGGTCACGGGCGGCACCAGCGAGTTCACCGTGGACCGCACCGCCGGGTGCCTGGAACCGCTCGCCGCCGTGCAGGAGAGCCGCGTGATCAGGTGGGCGGACGGGCGGACCAGCACGTTCACCTACACCGTGACCGTCACGTCCGCCCCCGGCGCCGACGTGGTCACCAAGACCGGCACGATCACCGGCGGCGTGTTCGCCGGGCGGTCCGCCCAGGCCGTGCAGGTGGCCCCCGCGATCGACCTCGCGCGGTGCCTCACCGAGCAGGGCATCACCCGGCAGTCGTCGGCCGGCACCTTCACCGTCCTCTGAGCACGCCGTGCCGACCATCAGTGGCGTGCCCCTCGACGAGGGCGTGCGGCTGTTACGCGCGCACGCGCCGCACCTGACGTGGCACGACCGGTCGCCGTTCCTCGGTGCGGTGGCCACGCCCGTGATCCCGTGGCTGCGCATCGCCCACCGGGACCACCGGCGCGAGGCGGACCTCCCGCCGCCCGCGCGACCGGCTGAACCGCACGGGCTCGCGGTGAGCTTCGCACCCGAGGACGGGATCGGCGCGCACGCCTGGGCGGCTGCGGCGGGCCTGCGGCTGCTGGCCGCCGACCCGGCCGCCGTGGCCACCGCGGCCGACAAGATCACCTCGCTGGAGCTGTTCGCGGCGGCCGGTGCGGACACACCGCGCACATGGATCGTCGAGGGCGAGATCCCCGACGCCGCAACGGGTCCGCTCGTCGTGCAGCGCCGGGCGAACAACCTCACCGGCAAGGGCACGCGCCTGGTCACCACACCGCGGCAGCGCGCCGACGTGCTGCGCGAGTGGGCCGGTGAGGCGCTGCGGGTGTCGGCCCACGTCGACGGAGTCCCGGTGACGGTGAGCGGATGCGTGACGCGGCACGGCACGGTGGTGTCCGCGTTGTCCCACCAGCTGGTGGGCATCCCCGAGCTGACGCCGTACTGGGGCGCGCACTGCGGCAACCAGCTGATCGCCGACGACGACCTCCCACCCGGTGCCGCGGCGCGGTGCCGCGAGGTGGGCGCACTGGTGGGCGACCAGCTCGGCGGGCTGGGGTTCCTCGGCGCGTTCGGGCTCGACCTGCTCGTCACACCCGCTGCGGCCGTGCTGGCCATCGAGATCAACCCGAGGTTCCAGACGGTCGTGTCGCTGGTGCAGGCCCAGGAACGCGCCGCAGGACTGCTGCCCACCCTCGGCACGCACGTGCTCGCCGCGGTGGCGCCGTCACTGCCCGTCGAGGAGGTGCAGGTGCCGCACCTGGAGCTCAGCCAGCTCGTCGTCACCGCCGACCGCAGCGGTGTGCTGCGGGAGGGGGTCGAGGCGGGGGTGCACCGGCTCGACGGCGGCGTGCCGCACCACCAGGGCGACGGCGACCTCGTCGGCCTGCGGCCCGGCGAGGCGCTGCTGTGGCCGCACGCCCGTCCCGGTGACCGGGTCCGGCCGGGGGAGGAGCTCGTCCTGCTGCAGTGGCGCGGACCGGCCGCCGCCGTGCGGCCGGCTCCGGAGCTCACGGCCGAGGCGCGGGACTGGGTCAGGGCCGTGCGCCGCGCGGTGGTGGTCGACGATGGCTGACGAGGCGGGCTGGCTCGACCTGCCACCGGAGCGCATGCGCGAGCTCGGGCACCGGGTGGTCGACCTCGTCGTCGACCACCTGACCGGCCTGCGCGCCCAGCCGGTCAGAACACCGGCGGCACCGCACGAGCTGCGGCACGTGCTGGACGACCCCGTGCCGGAGCACCCGTCCGACCCCGGCCTGCTCGTCGAGTTCCTCGCCCACGAGGTCCTGCCGCGTTCGCTGCGGCTCGGGCACCCCGGCTGCCTGGCGTTCATCCCCAGCGCCGGCAACTTCCTCAGCGTGCTCGGCGACCTGCTCGCCTCCGGCTTCAACACCTCGCCCGGTGCGTGGCCGGTCGGCGCCGGACCCGCGGCCGTCGAGCTGGTGACCGCACGGTGGCTCGCGAGCCTGCTCGGACTGCCGGCGGGTGCGGGCGGCGTGTTCACCCCCGGTGGTGCGCTCGCCAACCTGACGGCGATCGCCGCCGCGCGCGACGACCGCCTCGGCACGAACGCGACGGGCGGCGTCCTCTACTGCTCAGACCAGACCCACCCCGCGGTGCTGCGCGCCTGCCACGTCCTCGGGCTGCGGCGGGACCAGGTGCGGCTGCTGCCGGCGCTGCGCGCGGAGCCCGTGCGGCACGCGGTCCACGCCGACCGCGCCGCCGGACTGCGCCCGTTCCTGGTGCTGGCGACGGCGGGCACGACCGCGACCGGCGCGATCGACCCGCTGCCCGAGCTCGCCGCGCTGTGCCGGGCGGAAGACCTGTGGCTGCACGTGGACGGCGCCCACGGTGCCGCCGCGGCACTGACCGACCGCGGCCGCGCCGCCCTGCGCGGCCTGGACGAGGCCGACTCGGTCGTGGTCGACCCGCACAAGTGGCTGTTCCAGCCCTACGAGATCGGCTGCGTGCTGGTGCGCGACCCCGAGGTGCTGCGCAGGGCGTTCACCGTCGACCGCTACCGCGCCGGTGCCGACTACCTCAGCGTCTCCCGGCCCGCAGCCGCCGAGACGAACCTGTCCGACCACGGCGTGCAGTTCACCACCGCCGCCCGCGCGCTGAAGCTGTGGTTGTCCCTCAAGGGTTTCGGCGTGGCCGCCTTCCGCGCCGCCGTCGACCACGGCCTCGACCAGGCCGAGCACGTCGCCCGCCGCGTCACCGCCAGCAGGGACCTCGAACTGGTGGCGGGCCCGAGCCTGGGGATCGTCTGCCTGCGCCACCGCGGCGGTTCCGACGAGCTCCAGGCGGCGATCTGCGCCGCCGTCAACGAGTCCGGCAGCGCGTTCGTCACGACGACCACTGTGGACGGCCGGCTCGCGGTGCGGCTGTGCACGATCAACCCGCGCACCACCCGGGCCGACCTCGACGCCGTGCTCACCGCGATCGAGGCCGCCGGACGGAGGTCCTGAGCGACGGTTGCAGCGGCAGGATGCCCACGTGGTAGGCCAGTGCGACCGCGTGGGCGCGGTCGTGGGCGCCGAGCCGCCGCCGGATCTCCCGGACGTGGGTGCGCACCGTGGTCACGGCGATGTCCAGGACGTGGGCGATGTCCTCGTCCACCTTCCCCTCGGCGACCAGTGCGAGGGTCTGGCACTGCCGTGAGGTGAGCACGTCGTGCCCGCTGCCGGACGGGTGCGGGCCCGGCGCGTTGAGGGCCAGCAGCAGCCCGGGGTCGATGTAGTGGCCGGCCGGCGCCGGCTGGAGGATCGCGCGGACCATCCTCGACGCGTCGGTCTCCCTGCTGAGCAGGCAGTGCGCCCCGGCCGCCCTGGCGATGCGCACGGAGGCGGGGGTGTGGTCGCGTTCGCGGAGCAGGACCGCCACCCGCAGCCTCGGGTTGGTCGTGACGAGCTCCTCGGTCAGCCGCCCCTGCGGGTCGATCGCGCTGTCCAGCAGGACCACGTGCGGGAGCGTGGTGCGCACGCTGTCGCGGATGACGTCGGGGTGGTCCGTGCCGCCGGCCCACTCCAGGCCGATCGTGCGCTGCACGACCGTGCGCAGGCCTTCGCGGAACACCGGGGTCGCATCGGCGGCCAGGACCCGGCAGATGGCGGCGGTGGTGTGCATCGACGTCACGTGAGCTCGCCGAGCGCACGCGTCGGTAGGCCGTTCAGTGTGGTTCCGCCTAGGCCGTGAGGGTGAATCAAGAAGTAGGGGACCACACGACTGTAGTGGTGACCGAGTCGCGTTCTCGCTGCGTTGACCTGTGCGTTCAGTCGTTCAGGTGAAGAAGTGACACGTCCGGGTCGGTGATCTGCCCGGTCGACACCTGCGGCCCGTGCTCGGACGTCAGTCGTCGTAGGGGTCGTCGGCCGGTGAGTGGTCGTCCCAGTCCGAGGCCAGCTCCGGGTCGATGATCGCGAAGCGGGTGCCGAGCGGGTCGGCCAGCACCGCGACCTGACCCAGCGGCGAGGGGTAGGGCTGGAACCGCAGCCGCGCCCCGGCCGTGCGGGCCCGGTGCAGCGTCTCGGCGAAGTCCAGACCGGGCGGCACGGCGAAGTGCGCGATCCACCGCGGCGGCACGGTCGCCGGGGTGTCCGGCGCCATCCGCACCCGGCCGATCACCGTGTCCCCGCCGGTGGAGTACACGACGTGGTCGACGGCCGTGCCGTCCCCGACCTGCCGCTGCCGGAAGTCGAAGAGCGCGCCGTAGAACGGATCGGCCTGGCGGGGCGCGCGCGTGACGAACTCCAGCCACACGAGCGCTCCCGGCACCCCTGCGGTGAACCCCCAGCCGTCGGCGACGGGCTGGGCGAGCCCCACCGTCGCCCCGCTCGGGTCGTCGGCCAGGACCTTGGCCACGAGACCGGGCAGGACGTGCTGCCGGGTCTCCAGCGCCGTGCCACCGAGCCGCCGCACCCGTTCGCCCGCGGCGGCCAGGTCCGCGACGGCCAGGTAGGGCGTCCAGTCCAGCGTCGCGCGCTCCAGCGGCCGGACGCCGCCCACCGGTTCGCCGTCCAGGAGGGCGATCGCGTAGTCCTCGCCCGCGCCGTCCTTGATCCAGTGGTACCGCCAGCCGAACACGGACCCGTAGAAGGCCGTGCTGCGCTCGGTGTCGGTCGTGGCCAGCTCCACCCAGCACGGGTGTCCCGGTCGGATGATCATGGAAGTTGTCGGCTCCTGTGGGGCGTCAGCGGCTACCGGACTGCGGTGCGGGCGGGGTCACCGCTTCCCGCGCGTGCCCTGCCAGGCGCGGACGACGACCAGCACGGGGAAGACGGCGAGAACGGCGACGCCGAGCACGATGAGCACGACCGACCCGAGCGTGACACCACCCACCAGCACCGCCAGGCCCACGACGTCGGCCAGCACGAGCAGGACGGCGAACATCGCCTTGCGGGACAGCCGCTGGTGCGGCGGGGGCTTGCGGGTCAGCCTGGCGGCGAACCGCGGGTCCTCCTCGGCGAGCTGCCTCTCGATCTCCTTGAGCTGGAGCCTCTCCTTCTCGGGGAGTTCCACCGGGACACCTCCTGTTCTCGCAGGTGCTGTGCGCGCTCGGCGGCCGGGTCCGTGCCGACCGCTCGCGGTGGAACTTGTTCCGGCAACCACCCTCCTGTGTACACGAGTCGGCTCGTGCGCTGGTCAGGGCGGGCACGGCCCGTGCGGGCTCACGAAGTTCCGAGCAGGGCCGCCTCCAGCCGGGGCACCGCGACACCCCACCGCCGGGCCTCCGCCACGGCGTCGCGGACGATCTCCCGCGGCTCGGCGGCGCTCGCGTCCCAATGGGTCCGGAAGCTGGCACGGGCCGGCGGGAAGTGGGCGACCAGCCACGCGAGGACGCTTCCCGTCAGCCAGGCGGGCGCGCGGAGCCCCAGCACGGCGGCCCGGTGCCGGCGCAGGTCGATCCCGCGCGCCTCCAGCACCGGCAGCAGCTCGCGACCGGTGCGCAGCGCCTCGCGGAAGGCACCCGGCACGCCGACCAGGTCGGCGAGCGCACCCCTGCGCAGCGCCTGCGCGTGCAGACCGGCGTCCACCGCGAAGTGCAACCACAGCCAGCCGCGGAGGTCCTGCCGTTCCCGCGGGCGGAACCCGGCCGCGCGGAACACCTGGCGCACAACCAGTTCACGCTCGGTGGGCGGCGCACCGACCGTGCCGAAGACGACCGGCGGCAGGAGCACCCCGCGCAGCACGCCGTCCGCGCCGAACGCGCCGCCGAAGCCGGGAAAGCCCCACGCGAGCCGGTCGAGGGGAAGCGGCTCGACCGCCTCCTCCGGTTCCTCCCAGACGTTGCCGAGCACCAGCACGGTCGCGCCGCCGACACGTGGCGCCAGGAACTCGGCGGCCTCCGCCAGCCGGTGGTGGGGCACGCTCAGCACGACGAGGTCGTAGTCGTGATCGGCCGCCAGCTCCTCCCGCAGGCGCACCGGCCACCGCTGCTCGACCCGCCGCCCCCACGGCCGCCGCCGCGCGTCGACGAGCTCCAGCCGCACCGCGTCCCCGTACTGCGCCGCGCGCCCCGGCCGCACGTAGAACTCCACGTCGTGGCCCGCCTGCTCCAGCGCCCAGCCGCAGCCGGTGCTGATCGCGCCACGACCGAACATGAGGATCTTCACTGCACACCCCGTGGAGTACGATAAAACGGAGACGATCTCCACTTCGACGATATGGAGATGGTCTCCACTTGTCAACGAGAGGCACCGCGTGAACACCGCCAAGCCGCTGCGCGCCGACGCCCGGCGCAACCGGGACGCCCTGGTCGCCAAGGCCAGGGAGCTCTTCGCCGACGGCAGCTTCTTCGACCTGCGCTTCGACGACTTCGCCCGCCTCGCCGGCGTCGGCACCGGCACGCTGTACCGCCACTTCCCGACCAGGGAGGCACTGGCCGAGGCCGTCTACCGCGGCGAGGTCGCCGCGCTCTGCGACCGCGTCCGCGACCTGCGGGCCCAGCTCCCCGCGGCGGACGCGCTGGCGGCGTTCCTGCGCGGCATGGTCGAGTACGTGGACGCCCACCGGGGCCTGGCCCGCACGCTGGCCACGCTCATGGCCACCCGTTCCGGCGCACTGGCGGAAGGTGGCCTCGCGCTGGAACAGGCCGTCGTCGAGCTGGTGCGGGCCGGGGTGGCGGAGGGCACCGTGCGGGACGACGTCGAGCCCAGTGCCGTCATGATGGCGTTGCACGGCATCACCGCGGCGCACGACCGTCCTCAATGGCGTGCCGAGGCCGACAGCGTGGTCACCGTCGTGCTCGCCGGCCTGAAGCCCCGGTAGTGCTGTGCCGGGTGGCTGCCGTGTGTCATTTTCCCTTGTGGACGTCCGGCTTCACTTCGCGTCGAGACGGCCGATCCGCGCGTTGAGGTAGCGCTGCTCGGGTTGGCTCGCCGTGAGACGGGCCGCCTGGCGGTAGCTGTCGAGCGCACCGGGCAGGTCGCCGGTCATCTCCACCAAGTGCGCGCGTACGGCGTGAGTGCGGTGGTGCCGCCTCGTCACGGGATCGTCGAGCAACGGACCGAGGAGGGCCAAGCCGTCCTCGGGGCCGAACGCCATCCCGACCGCGACCGCCTGGTTGAGCGTCACGGCCGGACTGGGTGCCACCTGCGCCAGCATGGCGTAGAGCAGGGTGATCTGCCGCCAGTCGGTGTCCTCCCAGCTCTCGGCCTCCGCGTGGACGGCGGCGATCGCGGCCTGCAGCTGGAACCTGCCGACGTGCCCGCGCGGCAGCACCCGTTCCAGGATTCGCACGCCTTCGGCGATCCGCCGGCGGTCCCACCGGGACCGGTCCTGCTCCGCGAGCGGCACGAGGTTCCCGTTCTCGGTCCGGGCAGCCGCGCGGGCGTGCGTCAGGAGCATCAACGCCAGTGCGCCGGCGACCTCGTCGTGGTCGGGTACGACCGCGTGCAGTTGCCGGGTGAGGCGGATGGCTTCCTCGGCCAGCGGCGAGTCGACCAGTGCGTCACCGGTGGATCGCGTGTGCCCTTCGGTGAACATCAGGTGGCAGACGTCGAGCACGGCGGCGACGCGCGCGGGCAGGTCGGCTGGGGCCGGGAGCCGGAACACCGCACCTGCCGCCCGCAGCGTGGAGCGCGCCCTGGTGAGGCGTTGCGTCATCGTGCGCTCGGGAACCAGGTACGCGGCGGCAATCTGCGCCGTGCTCAGCCCGCCGACGGCGTGCAACGTCAACGCGACCTGCGAGGACCGGCTCAGGCCCGGGTGACAGCACAGCAGCAACAACCGCAGGGTGTCGTCGGCTTCGTCGTGCGGTGACCGGTCGGCGGCGGGGGAGAGGCGGGCGTCGGCGGGAAGTGCGGCGCTGAGGGCGTTCTCCCGCGCTGTCCGCGCGTCGTCGGTGCGCATCCGGTCGATCAGCCGCCGGGACGCGACCCTGATGAGCCAGCCGCGGGGGTTGCCGGGCACGCCGTCCCGGTCCCACTGCCGCGCCGCCGCCTCGGCTGCCTCCTGCGCCGCGTCCTCGCAGTCGCCCAGGTCGCCGTACCGGTGCAGCAGGGCGGCGAGGACGTGCGCGGACTCCTGCCGCCACACGTCCTCGACCACCTGTGCGGTCACTGGTCGGAACCCCCTGGCCCCATCGCGGGACGCAGCTCGACGGTCTCACCAGGACCGCTGAACCGCGCCGCGATCTCCTCCGCGCGCTCCTGGCTCTCCACGTCGACGAGGAAGAACCCGGCCAGGTGCTCCTTGGCCTCCGAGTACGGGCCGTCGGTGACCAGGGGCTTGCCGTCGCTCCAGCGGTAGAGCCGTGACGACTCGGGCGCTCCCAGCGCCTCACCGCCCAGCAGCTCGCCCCTCTCCTGCAGGTCCGCGAGCATGGCCGCGAAGTCGGCGTTCATCCGTTCCCGCTGCTCGTCCGGCATGACCCGGTACTCGGGCAGGTGGTCGGAGGTCGGGTGCCCCCACGGCTGCGGGTTGGAGTGGATCATGATCACGTACTTCACCATCGGCCCCTTGGTCTTCGTCGTGGACGCAGCCGGTCGGCCCCATCCTCGCCTGGGACGTCGGAGCCGTGCGCGCTGTGTCGACATCCCGTCGGAGAAAATCTTCCGGGATGACGGAGGACCTGCCCGTCGACCTCACTCGTCGCGAATCCTCAGCCCAGGGCGCGGCCCGCCCACCAGTTCCCGGGCGAGTCGGGGTCCGTGCTGGTCCAGTAGTCCACGCACGCCCGGACGAACTCCTCCGCCGTCAGCACCCCGTCGCTGTCGAGGTCGAGGTGGTGGAACGCCTGCGCCGACTCCTCGTCGGTCAGGTCCGGGAAGTGCCCGTGCTGGAACTTCCGGAACTCTTCCGGGCTGACGTTGCCGTCCGCGTCGGTGTCGGCGATCGCCAGGAACGCCTTGGCAAGCGCTCCCACGGTCGCGGAGGCGGCCTGCGGGTCATCGGCGAGACTGCCGGTGGAGGCGAGGAACTGCTCGCGGCTGATGGCCTGGCCGCCGCCGGGGATGTGGGGTGCGTGCAGCTCGCGCCAAATGCCCAGGTAGGCGTCCACGATGCGCTGCTCCTCCGCCGAGCCGGACGCGTGGCCCAGGGACTCGGCGGTGCGGCGGCCCATCAGGACGTGGTCCTGCTCGGTCAACAGACCGTCGCCGTCCACGTCCAGCTGGGCGAAGCCGTGGTCGATCTTGGCTTTGAGCAGGTCGGTGAGAGGCACTGCATCCTCCGGACTGGTGTGGTGGGTACTTGAGCTCGCTCAGAACATCGGAAAGTCGGGCACAGCCGGATAGCCCCGATCGGGTCGGGTCGGGTCACTGCCCGTGCCGGCGCGGTCACACGGTGCCGCGCCAGTGCTCGGGTATGGGTTCGGGGTGGATCGGCTCGCCGCAGACCCTGTCCCGGTAGAACCAGCGGTGGAACTCGTCGGGCTCGACGATGCGGTTCTGGTAGCCGCGGTGGTTGTCGATGTCGTCCTGCGCGGTCCTGTGGGTGGTGCGCAGCTGGTGACGGCGGAGGCAGAGCTGGTAGTCCATGCGGTGCAGGTGGATCAGGTACAGGTTCGGGTCGGGGTTGGTGGCCTGGTCGGTGCGTTCGTGGAAGCCGCCCAGCCAGGTCATCGGTATCCGCGCCAGCAGGGGCTTGGAGTACAGGGGGTTGGAGAACCAGGTCGAGCGCTGCTCCAGCACACCGCGTCCGGCGTCGAAGGGTGCTTCGCTGTCGTGCTGGTGCAGGACCTCCCAGCCGGTGCAGTTGACGAAGTCCTGGTCGAACTGGTCGATGTAGCGGCTCAGGTCGCCGTAGCGCGGGTCGGGGGTGACGATCTCGTCGACGTCGGTGCTGAGCACGACGTCGTAGCGGTCGACGAGGTCGTGCTGGTGTTGCTGGACGATGTCGCGGTGCCAGTCGCTGCTGAACTCGTCGTGGTGGATCGGGATGCGCGTGAACCGGTCGTCGGGCGGCAGGCCGGGTGCGGGCTGGTGTTCCAGGACGTGGATGTCCTGCGGTGCGAAGAACCGGGAGTAGTAGTCGAGCCAGATCGGGAAGAAGTCCGGTTCGTCGCGGACCAGGGTGACCACGGCCCGGCTGTTGCGGCGGTGTGCGACTGGGCGCAGGCACCAGCGCTGCTGTGGTCCGTGCCAGAAGTCGAACTGGGCCAGCCGGGGCTCGTGACCGGAGTCGGCGTCCCACAGGTCCAGGTACTTGCCGCTGGCCAGGTTCGCCAGGGCGTGGCAGCCCGAGCGCAGCGGCACCAGCCGCCACAACTGGTGCTGACCGTTCTCCCGTCGTTCCTCCAGCACCACCTCGGCGCCGTTGTGCCCGGCGGCGCCGGCCACGGACAGCACCAGCCCGCTCGCGGTGTTCTCCACCACGACGGTGTGACGGCTTTCCGCCGTGCGGCGCAGCCTCCACCGCTGCGCCGGTGCGGTGTTGTCGGGCCAGGTCTGCCGGATCCGCGGGCCATCGGCCGTCAGGGCCTTGCCGCTGGCGCCGTTGACCAGCGCGAGGTGGGCGTCGTCCTGCGGAGTCATCTCAGATGCGCTCCAGGACCCAGTGCTGGTTGTGGTGCTCGTGGTAGGTGGGGTAGTCGCCCCAGTAGCTCTGCTGGGTCACCCGTGCGTCGGGGTCCAGGCTCTGGTTGCGGACGTCGAGGACCTTGCCGGAGTGCAGGTTCTGGATGCGGAACACCGACCCGCCCTGGGACGCCCCGGCGGGGATGAACAGCCACTGCTTGTGCGCGCCGCTGGGATCGGACCGGGTGAGCACCTCGGCGCCGTTGTCCATCGACATGCCGACCACCTCCAGGTAGCGGTCACGGGCCGGGTCGCAGTTCTTCATGTGGTAACCGCCGCCGGGGACGGGCACCAGCTGCCATCCCACGGCCGGGATGCCGCTGTCGACGTTCTGGTCGACGTTGGCGCCGTCACCGGTCCAGTTCGGATCGTCCAGCTGCAGGTACAGGCCGCTCAGGGTGCAGCGGATCTTGTAGCTGCCGGTCAGGTCCGGCACGGTGATCTTCACCTGGGTGGAGCCGGTCCGCACGCCGTCCACGACCACGTCGACCGCGCCCTGCACCGTGATCGCCCGGGTCACCGGGGCGGCGGCAGTTGCCGTGGCCCTGGGGAACTCCAGCGCGAAGTCCAGGGTCTGCGGCTGTGTGCCGGGGAAGGGGCCGTAGCCGGCGGGCGAGACGTGCACGAACGGCGCGATCGTGGTGTCGGGAACGAAGCTGACGCTGCCGATGGTGGTGATGCCCGTGGTGCCCAGGGTGATGATCGTGTCGACGATCGTGGCGGGGGTGATGCCGTCGGTGTAGGTGCCGCCGGTGGCGGCGGCGACCCGGCTGCCCTGCCCGGCGGTGCCGCCGATGCCGCAGTTGCCCTGGTAAGGGGCGCCGTTGGACAGCGGCACCGGGTCGACGTCGAGCCCTGGTCCGCTCGACCCGGAGGGGGTGCTGATCACCAGCACGGCGATGCCCTCGGCCTGCAGCTTGGAGATCACCGAGTGCTCGGTGATGGTGTGGGTCAGACCGGACACGGCCTGGCAGATCGGGTCGTGCCCCGGGGCGTCGCCGACCCAGAGGATGATCCGCTTGGCGTCGGCACGCCAGCCGATCGTGCCGCCGGGAGGCTGGGCGAGGTGGTCCAGGGCGAAGAACTGACCTTCGGCGACGGTGGTGCCGCCGGCCACGGTCCAGGCGTGGATGGCGCCGGCGGCGGCCGGGGAGCTGGAGGTCAGCGAGACCTGGTGGTGGAAGCGCTGGGTGACGGGGTAGTCCAGGTCCCGGTAGTTGCCCACACCGAACTGCACGTCCGCGCCGACCTGGCCGGCCGCGGTGACCAGCCTGGTGAGGATTTCCTCCACCCTGGCGCGGACCGCGTCGATGATGCCGGTCATGCTGCCGGTGCTGTCGGCGAGGAAGTACACGTCGATCTTGGGGATCGCGCCGGTGGCGGGCAGCTGCACCTGGACCTGTTCGTGATGGCTGTCCGACGAGTTCGGGTTGATCGAGAGCTCGATGTCGGACGGGGTCGGCGGTGTGGTGATGGGCATGCTGGGGCTGCTCCTTCTTCCGCTGTCGGGTCGTCAGGTGGTCGCAGATCCGTGATCGGCGGCGCGGTCTCGGTTGAGGGGGACCGTGAGTTCGGTCGGCCAACCCGGATGTCGGCGTGTCGACCGTCGGCGGTCCTTCTCCGGAGGGCGGCCGGAGCCGGTGGGCATCACGGTCCGCGGCCGCACCGGTCCGGCGCGTGGTGCGCGGGAGGCGCTGTGTCAGAGGCGTTCCAGCCGCCAGTGCTGGTTGTGGTTCTCGTGGTAGGCGGGGTAGTCGCCCCAGTAGAAGTACTGGAACACCGGCGCGTCCTGCTGCGTGCTGCCGCCCTGGATGTCGAGGACCTTGCCGGTGTGCAGGTTCTGGATGCGGAACACCAGGCCGCCCGCACCGGAGGAACCCGCCGGTATGAGCAGCCATTCCTTGTGCGGGCCGCTGGGGTCGGACCGAGTGAGGACCTCGGCGCCGTCGTCGAAGGACATGCCGACCACTTCCAGGTAGCGGTCGCGGGCCGGGTCGCAGTTCTTGATCCGGTAACCGCCGCCGGAGACCGGCATCAGCTCCCAGTGCTGAGCGGCCAGGCCGGTGTAGGTGTTCTGGTCGACGTTGGCACCGTCACCGGTCCAGCCGGGGTCGTCGAGTTGGAGGTACAGGCCGCTGAGCGTGCTCTGGATCTTGTACTGCCCGGCCAGGTCGGGCACGGTGATCTTCACCCGGGTCGAGCCGGTCCGCACCCCGTCCACGACCACGTCGACATCGCCTTCCACCGCGACCTCCTGGGTCACCGGCGTACCGGAGACGGGTGTCACGGCGGGGAACTCCAATTCGAAGTCCAGCGTGCCGGGATGGGCACCGGTGAAGGGACCGTGACCGCCGGCGGGGTGGACGCGCACGAAAGGCGCGATCGCCGTGCCCGGCACGAGGCTGACGTTGCCCAGCGTGGAGATGCCCGCGGTGCCGAGGTTGATGATCGTCTGCACCACGGTGTCAGGGGTGATCCCCTCGGTGTACGTGCCGCCGGTCGCGGCGGCGATGCGGGAGCCCTGGCCCGCCAGACCGCCGAAAGCGCCGCAGAAGCTCTCGTACACGCCTCCACCAGAGGACAGGGGAACCGGATCCGCGTTCAACCCCGAACCCGGCCCGCTGGGGCCGGTGCTGATCGCGAGCACGAAGATGCCCTGCGCCTGGAGCTTGGCGGTGACCGACGCCTCGGTGATGTCGTAGGTCAGGCCGGACAACCCCTGGCAGATCGGGTCGTGCCCTGGCATGTCGCCGATCCAGACGACGATCCGCTTGGTGCCGGCACGCCAACCGATCGACCCGCCGGGGGGCTGCGCGAGCTGGTCCAGCGCGTAGAACTGGCCCTCCGCGTGGCTCCAACCACCACCGGCGGCGCTCCAGGCCCGGATGCCGTTGGCCGCAGCCGCGGTGCTCGTGCCCAGGGGGACCTGACTGCGGAAGCGATCGGGTTGCGGGTCCTCCATGTCCTTGTAGTTCCCGACACCGAAGTTCACGTCCGCGCCGACCGCGTTCGCGGCGGTGATCAGCCTGTTCAGGATGTCCTCCACCCGCGCGCTGACCGCGCCGATGATGCCGCCCATGCTGCCGGTGCTGTCGGTCAGGAAGTACACGTCGATCTTCGGGACCACCCCGGAGCCGGGCAGCTGCACCAGCACCTGCTCACGGTGGCTGTCCGGTGAGTCGGGGTTGGTCGACAGTTCGACGTCGGACGGGGAAACCGGTGTGGTGACGGGCATGGCGTAGTGCCTCCTCGACCAGGCCTTGAGACCGCTTCGTGACTGCGGACCTCTGACCGAGGATTACAACGTCGATCTCACAAAGGAATAGGCAAACCGGCCGGTCAACCCGAAGGTGTGCGTTTCCGTCATCTGCAACACCCTGCCGCGGGAATCACCTGTGCAGGGCATCGACAACGCTCCGGACGCTCCCGGGAACACGCCGGTGGTCTGATCTCCCTCGGCCGGGCAGGTGATTCGGTGTCGCATTCGGTGAGCCTGAGCTGCGGCGTCCCGCTTCGCGGTCACGGTTGGTGACGGCGCTTTCCGATCGCGGTCCTACCTGATCGAGGTATCGCTACCCAGCGGCTGAACCAGCAATGCTGTGTAGTAGGACGCGACGTGGGGAGGGTTATGTCCTTGCTGGCCAGCACCGGCATCGGTGCGGTCCTGTTGACGGTGTCGGCATTGGTTCGAATCGGATTGGGGACACCCTCGAATGAGGGCGGAAGACGCACACCTGAAGCTGACCGAAGGCGAACGGAAGACGGTCACGGGCCATTTCGGGGAAAGGGCGTGGTCGCACTTCCCGAGCAGCGTGTCGTTGGTGATCCCGGCACACAACGAGGAGGCGTCAATCGCGGGGACAATCAAATCCTGCCGCGCACAGAGCCATCCGATTGACCAGATCATCGTGGTCGCGGACAACTGTTCCGACCGCACCGCCGACATCGCCCGCGGTCTGGGCGTGGTCGTCATAGAAGGCAAAGGCGGGTCGAAGGCGGCGGCGCAGAACATGGCCCTGCCCAGGATCACCAGCGACGCCGTCGTCGCGCTCGACGCCGACGCCACCCTGTCCCCTCGCGCGGTGGAGCAGATGATGGCCACCCTGCGCCGCGGCTACGCCGGAACCTGCCCCTCGGCCATGCCCCGCGACACCGACACCCCCTACAGCCGCTACCGCACGCTCTACCACGCCATCGCCAACGGCTGGATCCGGCCACTCCAAGACGTGTTCCACCGGCAGTTGGTCCTGAGCGGCATGGCCAACTGCCACCGCACCGACGTGCTGCGCGAGGTCGGCGGCTACCCCGACGACAACATCACCGAGGACTTCAACCTCACCTGGACCCTGCACCGCCTCGGTCACCGCGTCGCCTTCACCCCCGAAGCGTTCGTCTACACCGGCGAACCCACCTCACTGTCCGAGCTGCTCTCCCAGATGCACCGCTGGACCGCCGGGTTCGCCCAGACCATGGTCAAGCACCGTGCTCCCGTCATGGACGGCGGAGCGTTCATCATCGTCGCCTCCCAGGTCGTCGACTCCCTCGTCGGCGGCATGGCCATCTGCACCCTGCCCCTCTACGTGGCCCGCCACGGCGTGGTGCGCGGGCTGCGCAGCTGGTGGAGTCCACTGTGGATCGTGGTCACCGTCGCCTCGGTCGCGGTCGCGGTCCGGCAGCTCGGATGGCGCACCACGGTGAAGTGCCTGCCCAGCTGGATCGTCCTGCAAAACCTCACCGGACCGCTGAACGCCTGGTGGCTGTTCCGCGAGTGGGTCCTGGGCCGCAGCCTGACCACCTGGACCGGCCGCCACGGCCGACGACCCGCGCTGACCCCGGTCACCACACGTCGGAAGGCAGTGCTGATCGCGGCCGCCGTCGCCGGCGCGCTGCTCGGCGTGCGGTCCTGGCGGCGCTCAACCGACCCGGCGCCGCAACGGCGTCGGCAGCGATGAGACGACACCGTGCAGGGCGGAGGCCGGGAACCTGTGGCGGAAGCCGTCCAGCTCCCACTGGCACGCCTCGGCCGCACGCCGCAGCAACCTCGCCCGCCCCGCCTGTCCGTGAGCAGGGCGCGTGGCCCGGTCGGACCAGGTCCTGACCGCGGCCTCCGCCAGCATCGATGCCCCCGCCGCCGCGAATCCCGCGTACCGCCGCGCGCCACGTCCCTCCGGCACCTCGCCCACCACGCGGTGCAGCACCCGCCGCACCGCCTCCGCCGTCACCGCCTGCGCCAACCAGTTCACCCCGACCTCGGCCGCCGCCGAACCACCCCGCCCCGTGCGCCGGGCCCGTTCGGCGGCCACCTGCAGCACCGGCGCCAGCGCCGACCACAACGGCACCACCGCCTGCCGCCCTGGTTCCTCGCCGACGACGCTGACCGGGATCAGCCCAACCGAGCCGGGCGCGTTGCGCCACCCCGATGACCGCCGTGCCGCCGCCGCGAAACCGGGCACCCCGGCCAGCGCGTCACGAACCTGCTCCAACGTGGCACGCCCCTCCAGCAGGTCCCACTTGGTCACCACGAACCGCACGACCTTGCCCCGGCCGGCGGCCAGCTTCCACACCCCGGACATGGTGTGCTCGAAGAACGCGCGCTCACCGCCGAGCAGGGCCGCGACCCGCGCGCCGTCCAGGACGCACAGCACCGCATCAGCCCTGCGGACACGCGCGGCCAACGTCCGGCTCACCGGATGCCCGTCCACCGTGACGCACGAGCCGTCGTAGTCGACCAGTCCCACCTCGTACAACGGCTCCCCGTCGTCACACCACGCCTCGAAGCACAGGTCCACCCACACGTCGCGGTCGGTGGCCGCGGGCCACCCCGACCCGTCGGCCCGCACCAAGCCCCACGTCTGGTCCAGCCTCAAGGTGGTGGTCGGATCCGCGCTGAGCACGGGGACCGCGTCAGACGAGTGCGTGTCGAGCCCTTGCTTCATCGCGGCCAGCAGACATGTCTTGCCGGAGCCGGCCGGACCGATCGGAACGATGTCGATGAACGGCACGATCGGCACCGTAACGACTCCGGCCGGCTCCGGCAGCCCTCGGCGCCACCGCACCGCTCACCCTCCGCTTTCGCCTACACGCCAACCGGGTTCGATCGGTGGGCAAGACGGCGAAGACGACACCGAACAGGCATGCCGCTGCCGCCGGGTGGCGACTTCCGGCGCGTGGCCGATCACCCGAGAGGCGGAAGCCTTGCTTGAGCGGGCGATCCGCCCTGCGTGGGCGTCTCAAGCTGAATTCCCTCTGCGGAAAGTGCGGCAGCGAGGGAGCTTTCAGAAGGCGGTCAAGTCGGTCGGCCTCAGCCAGTCGATGTGTACGCTATCGGTAACACGCCCAGCCTTGCGCGTGGTTCTGCTCAAGTACCGCATACGCCTCTCCGCCGTACTGCAACCTGCAGGCGTGGTTGAGATCCATGTCCCGCACGGCGTAGGTCGCCCAGCCGAAGGGCGGGCCCACCCACATCGAGTCCACGCAGCGCCATCCCCTCGCGTGGTTCTCCACCAGGTAGGCGATGCTGGCGTCCCCCGGATTGACTGTTCTCTGACAGTAGGCGCCCAGGTCGATGCCGCCGAGGCGAGTGGCCGCCGACGCCGACGGAGCCATGCCGGCCAATCCTGACGTGACCACGACCGTGACGGCCGCTGCGCTCAACCACTTCCGTACACCCACGTCAGCCCCATCTCGTCGCCTTGTCGTCCCGCCTCTTAGCGGACCGGAAGCAAGTCTGCCCCTCGTCAGGCACGAACTGGACGAAACGCCGAATTTGTCCTGTAACTGTCCACAGCGTGTCCCCAGGCACCAACCGCTGCACCTGCTCCGGCTCCAACGGCTGCCAGGTCTGCCCTGGAAGCAGTCCTCATAGCACGGTCCTATCGGTGTTCGGCATGAACGTTGGCCATCGCGCTGTGTGACGCTGCGCACACGGAACGGTCCCTGCCATAGCCGTCACGGTCGTGCTCGAGCGACCGATGTTGAAGGACAAGCCATGACATCATTGAGAATTCGACGATGCGTGTGGACGACCCTGCTCGTCGTCATCGTCACGCTGGGTTGCAGCACCAGTGCCGGATCTGCCGGTGCGGCGCCGGCTTCCGGCACTGCGGAAAGCAGCAACCGAGCGCAAGCGCCTGCCCCTGTCGGCCGCCCGCTGGCGGCCGGTGATCGACATGTCGCGAAGACCCCGCTGCCGGTCGATGGACGGGCACCGAGGCCGGCGTTCGAGGCCGAGTCACGGCGCGACTACAACGCGCCGGAGGAAGTCCGCGCTCCTGAGCCGCCCTCGATGCGCGATCGCCGATCCGCGGCGGCCGTGTGCAGCGTCGCCGACTTCACCAGCCGAACCGGCGTGGCGCTGGTCGACAAGATCCGGAGCTCGACGACCGACTGCGTGAACTCCCTGTTCAACCTCACCGGGTCGGATGCCTACCACGCGTTCCGTGAAGCACAGATGGCCAGCGTTGCCCATGGGTTGCGCGACAACGGAACGACGTATCCCGGGAACAACTCCACGGGCACGGCGCAACTGGTCCTGTACTTGCGGGCCGGGTACTACGTGCACTGGTACAACCAGTCCACGGTCGGGACGTACGGCCCGGCCCTGCAGACGGCCATCCAGGCCGGTCTGGACGGTTTCTTCGGCAGTTCGCGGGCTTTCGAGGTCAGCGACGCCAACGGTGAGGTGTTGGCCGAGGCGATCACGCTGATCGACAGCGCCGAGCAGAACGCGCGCTACCTGAACGTCGTCAAACGGATGTTGACGGGCTACAACACCTCGTACGACGCCTCCTGGTGGATGCTGAACGCGGTCAACAACGTGTACACCGTCCTCTTCCGGGGGCATCAGGTTCCGGAGTTCGTGTCGGCGGTGCAGCGCGACACCAGCGTTCTGGACACGTTGTACAACTTCGCGTCGAGCCACCTGGGGCTGCTCTCCGGGCAGCAGGGCTACCTCACGTCCAACGCGGGCCGGGAGCTCGGGCGGTTCTCGCAGTACTCCTCGCTGCGCGTGACCGTGCAGCCCAAGGTCAAGGGCTTGCTCGGCATGTCGTCGATCACGGGTCCGACCGCGCCGCTGTGGGTCGGGGTGGCGGAGATGACCGATGCCTACGACAAGCCGAACTGCGCTTACTACGACACCTGCGATCTGCAGGCCCGGTTGATGGCCGCGGTGTTGCCGATCACCCACCGGTGCAGTGCGTCGCTGAACATCCGGGCCCAGGAGATGACCAGCGCGCAACTGCGTGACACCTGTGTGAGTCTGGCGAACCAGGACGCCTACTTCCACAACGTGGTCAGGGACCCAGGTCCGGTGGCCAACGACTACAACACGACGCTTGAGGTCGTGGTGTACGACTCCAGCACGGACTACCAGACCTACGCGGGTGCGCAGTTCGGCATCGACACCAACAACGGTGGCATGTACCTGGAAGGCAATCCGGCCGCGTCGGGCAACCAGCCGCGGTTCATCGCCTACGAGGCGGAGTGGCTGCGCCCGCAGTTCGCGATCTGGAACCTCAACCACGAGTACACCCACTACCTCGACGGCCGGTTCAACATGTACGGCGACTTCGGCGCCGGAACGACCACGCCGACGATCTGGTGGATCGAAGGGTTCGCCGAGTACATCTCCTACCACTACCGCAACATCAACTACGACGCCGCGATCACCGAGGCCGGGCGGCGCACCTACGCGCTGAGCACGCTGTTCGACACGACCTACTCCCACGACACCACACGCGTGTACCGGTGGGGCTACCTCGCCGTGCGCTACATGCTCCAGTCCCACCCCGCCGACATGACCGCGGTGCTCAACCACTACCGCGCCGGCAACTGGAACGCCGCGCGCACCCTGCTCAAGAACACCATCGGCACCCGGTACGACACCGACTGGTACACCTGGCTGTCGGCCTGCGCGGCCGGCAACTGCGGCGGAGGCGGCGGCGGAAACCGGGCCCCCGTGGCGGAGTTCACCAGCACCGTCACCGGTCGCACGGTCACCCTCACCGACCGCTCCACCGACGCCGACGGCACCATCGCCTCCCACCGGTGGGACTTCGGCGACGGAACCACCTCCACCGCCACCAACCCGACCAAGACCTACACCGCCGACGGCACCTACACCATCGCCCTCACCGTCACCGACAACAGCGGTTCGACGGCGACGACCTCCAGGCAGGTCGCCACCGGCAACGGCGGCGGCACGGCCGAATGCACGGGCAGCGACCTGCGTGCGCTCGGCAAGAACTGCCAGCGTTCCAACAGGTCGGTCAGCAACGGCGACTACGACTACCTCTTCCTGTCCCTGCCCGCGGGCACGCCGCAGCTGCGGATCACGGCCTCGGGCGGAACCGGCAACTGCGACCTGTTCTTCAGCCCCAGCTCGTGGGCGACCACCGCGAACGCCACTCAGCGCTCGGCCGGTGGCGACAACACCGAAGCGATCACCGTGAGCAACCCGTCCTCCGGCTACGTCTACATCAGCCTGAAGGGCGAGACCGGCTGCTCGGGCGTCACCGTGGCAACCCAGTACTGACCGATCACCACCTGCCCGACATCTTCACCGGTTGAGGCTGCGGCTCGGCGGGGCCACGTTCCGTCGAGCCGCACCTCCACCACCTGGGAAGAACGGCGAAGTCGAGTGGTTCCTGGACAACACCACCCCATCGTGTCGTAGTCCGGTGTTTGATTCGGCAGTACGGTCGAACCGAGGACGGCCGCCTCTCCTACCAGCTCAGGACGAAGACGGTGAGTGAGGGGTTCGGTCATGGCTTTGGACGTGCTCGACCTGTTGAAGGACGGGTTGCCGGAGAGTTCGGCGCCGAAGCGCCGGGTCGCGGTGGTCGGTGCCGGGATGGCGGGCTTGACGGCCGCCTTGCTGCTCAAGGAAGCCGGGCACGAGGTCACCGTCCTGGAGGGACAGAACCGGTTGGGTGGGCGCATCCTCACCCACCGCGGGTTCGCGGGTGACATGTACGGCGAGTTCGGCGCGATGCGCTTCCCGGAGCAGCACCCCTTGGTGCAGTGGCTCATCAAGGACAAGTTCGGCCTCGCGACCAAGCCCTTCCCGATGTACGACGAGGACACGTTCATCTACCTGCAGGGCAAAGGCGTGCGGCGGCGCGACTTCGACGCGACCTCGTTCAACTTCGACCTGTCCACGGCAGAGGCCGACAAGGCACCGCACGAACTGCTGCGGCACACCGTGCAGCCGTTGATCGACCTGATGGAGAGCGAGGGGCCGGACAAGGCCTGGCAGAAGATCCTCGTCGACTACGACAAGTACACGCTGCTGGGCTACCTCAAGGAGCGCGGGCTCGGTGACGGCGCGCTGTCCATGCTCGGCCCGCTGTTCAACCTGGAGGGTCGCTACCACTTCTCGCTCGTCGAGTGGTTCTCCCACTACTACGAGGACGTCTTCGGCGATCTCACGTACATAGTGGACGGAGCAGAGTCGCTGCCCCGCGCGTTCGAGCCGTACCTGATGGACGACATCCGGCTCGGCGCGCAGGTGCACGGCATCGACCAGGACGAGAGCGGGGTGCGCGTGCACTACCGCTCGGGCCGCCGATCGCACACCGTCGTCGCGGACGAGGTGGTGGTGACCGTGCCGTTCGCGGCCCTGCGGCACATGGAGATCCAGGGCCTCGACCCGGACAAGTGGTACGCGATCCGCAACACCTACTACGGCCGCGCGCACAAGCTGTTCATGCAGTTCAGCGAGCGGTGGTGGGAGAGCGCGTACGGCATCACGCACGGGCTCACGGTGACCGACCTGGCCATCCGCAACATCGTCTACCCGCCAGCCGGTCAGGACCCCCGCTACCGCAAGGGTGTGATGATCGCGTCCTACTGCTGGGAGCAGGACAGCATGCCCTACACGCCGCTGGCCGGCGAGGAGAGCGTGCAGCAGGCGCTGGAGGACCTGGTCAAGATCCACCCGGAGGCGCGGGACACCTTCGAGTTCGGCGTCTACAAGGACTGGGCGCTGGACTGGTACGCGTGCGGCATCGGCCCGCTGTTCCGCGCGTTCGAGATGAGCGAGGGCTTCTACGAGGACGTGATCCGGCCGGTGGGCCGGGTGTGGTTCGCCAACGACGCGTGCGACCGCCGTCACCGCCGCTGGGTGGAGGGCGCGCTCAAGGCCGCGGTGAAGAACGCCTTCGCCATCAACGAGGGGCTGCGCGACGAGGTGCCCTGGAAGGACTAGCCCGAGTTTCAGCCCGGGGCGGCGAAGTGCGGGCCTTGGTTGATCACGGATGAAGCCCTTGGACGATCGTTCTTCCTGTCGAGGGAGGAAGATCGCTGCCAAGGGCTTCAGCGTGCAGGATGCCGGTGAACCGGTGTGGGCAGGAGCCCTTTCGGCGGGCGGGCACGCTGTGCGACGCGGTGTTGCGTGTGGACTGGTGTCACCCGGTCGGGGACGGCAACGAGCCGGAGCGCGTCTACGGCCGCAGAATCGGACTCGTGGAGGCAACGGACAAGGTACTGCTGATCGACCTGGAGAACGTGGTCGGACCGAACCAGCCGCGTCCTCGCCTGCTGCGCGCGAGGGTAGGTGCGCTGGTGGCGGCGGCCGGGCCGGTTCATCACGTGATGGCCGGCTACAGCCATCCGGGCACGCACGAGGACCTCACGCTCAGCGTGCTGGCGGAGCTCGGGATCGCCGCGTGCCGGGTGCCGCAGCACGCCAACGCCGCCGAACACGCCTTGCTGTGCCACGCGCGGTATGCCCACCAGCAGGGCTGCCGCAGCTTCGCCGTGGCGTCGGCTGATCGTGCGTTCACCGCGCTGGCCGACTACGGGGAGTTCGACGTCCTGATCTGGGAGGGCCAGCCGGTCGCTGCCAGGTTGGAGGCCTGCGCACACCGCGTGGTGCGGGTACCGCGTCCGGTGCTCGCTCCGGTCGCCGCGGCTCGGTGAACTGCACGGCGGGCGGGAGCACCTGGGCGCCGAGCCGTGCGGTACCACCTGCGCAACCGATCGCCGATGTGGTCCGGGCCACCCGGCCCGTCAGGATCGCGTCAAAGCGGGCCCCCACCGTGTCAGGGACTCGTCGCGGGCCCTGACACCGCACCGGTGACCGGCGTGCAATCACCGGCATGACACTCGCTGAGTTGTTGCCCAGCACCGGATGCTCCACCGGACCGGTGCTGGAACAGGGCCTGTGGCCGGACGGAACCCGGCTCGACGGCGCTGACCTCGTCATCGGTGGAGTGCCCGTCTCGCGGCTGGCGGCCCAGTTCGGCACGCCGTGCCAGGTGCTGGACGAGGCGACGGTGCGTGCGCGGGCACGGGCGTTCGTCAGCACGCTGCCCGAGGCGGAGGTGGTGTTCGCGGGGAAGTCACTGCCGTGTCCCGAGGTGTACCGGTGGATGGCCGCCGAAGGGCTTTCGCTGGACGTGTCGTCCGCGGGGGAGCTGGCGCTGGCGCGGGTCGCGGGGTTTCCGGCCGCGCGGATCGTCCTGCACGGCAACGTGAAGACCGGTGAGGACCTCAAAGCCGCGCTCGCGTACGGGGTGTCGCGGGTCGTGGTCGACTCGTTCGACGAGATCGCCCAGCTCGGCTCCCTCGCCCGGCACGGGCAGGAGGTGATGGTGCGGGTGACGCCCGGTGTGGACGCGCAGACCCACGCCGCCATCGCCACCGGGGTGGAGGACCAGAAGTTCGGGTTCTCGCTGGCGTCCGGTGCGGCACTGGAGGCGGTGCGGCGGGTGGCGGAGCAGCCGTCGTTGCGGCTGGTCGGGGTGCACTGCCACCTCGGGTCGCAGGTGCGGCACGTGGCGGCGTACGAGGAGGCGGTGCGGCGGATGGTCGGGTTGATCGCGTCGTGCGGGGTGCGGATCGAGCAGCTGGACCTGGGTGGCGGGTTCTGCGCGCCGTACCTGCCGGGGGAGCCGGCGTTCGACCTGGCCGGGTTCGCGCACCGGGTGCGGGTGGCGCTGAGCTACGAGTGCGGGGTGCACCGGGTGCCGGTGCCGCGGGTGCTCATCGAGCCGGGCCGGTCGATCGTCGCGAACGCCGGGGTGACGCTGTACCGGGTGTGCGCGGTGAAGCGGTCGGCGGCGAGGACGTTCGTGGCGGTGGACGGCGGGATGAGCGACAACCCGCGGCCCGCGTTGTACGGGGCGAAGTACGCGGTGCGGCTCGTCGGGCGGGGCGGCCGCCGGGCGCCGGTGACCGTGGTCGGGCGGCACTGCGAGGCCGGCGACGTGCTCGCGCAGGACGTGCCGCTGCCCGCGGACGTGCACGCCGGTGACCTGCTGGCGGTGCCCGTGACGGGTGCGTACCACCACGCGCTGGCGTCGAACTACAACCAGGTCGGCCGGCCGCCGGTCGTCGCGGTCCGCGACGGTGTGGCGCGGCCGGTCGTGCGGCGGGAGACCGAAGAAGACTTGCTGCGCCGGTACGTCTGAGCACCTGGCCAGAAGCCTTGCCCGCTCCCTGCTTGCAGACGCCAGCAGAGCAAGGGGCGGGGGACTTGGGGCGGCGAAGGCACAACAGCTGGCAACCTGCGTGAGCGAAGCGGCTGTGTTGCGGCGGGCGCTCAGCCCGTGGCGAAGACGGGGTAGTGGTCGGACAGGTCGGTGTAGGTGTGCTTGCGGCCCCACGACCAGACCGTCCACTCCAGACTCTTCACCCGCCGGGTCTCGTTGACCAGTGGAGGTCCCTGGACCGTGAGCACGTAGTCGAGGTGCTCCGAGGCGTACTCGGGCCCGTACTGGTCGCGGCAGACGCTGTTGTCGGCGCAGTCCCACGAGTACGGGTGCCCGGTGATCGTCGGCGTCCGCGCGCCCAGTTCGGTGACCATGCTCGCGAACTCGGCGCTCGCCCGGACGACGTTGAGGTCACCCGCGACGTAAACGGGTTCGGTGGCGGGGATGGCACGTGCGGTGAGGAACGCCCTGATCTCGGCCCGCTGCTTGGCCCGGTACCCGCCCGGCGCGCTGGTGCAGGCCGAGTCCTCCGCCTGCAGGTGGGTGCCGATCACGTGCAGCGGCCCGCTCGGCGACTCGATGCGCACGTACGCGAACCCCTTGTTGGAGAACCAGTCCGCGCCGCACGCGTCGCGGTAGACGTGCTGGACCCGTGTCGTGATCGGCCACCGGCTCAGCACCGCCACACCGCCGTCCTCGGGCGTCTCGTCGCGGTAGGCGCCGCTCGTGACGTCCCAGCCGGCCCGGCTGCGGCCCAGCACCGGCGTCTGGTGCGGGTAGGTGTCGCGCAGGTTGCCCAGCAGCCGATCGGAGGCGGCGTTGTCGAAGGCCTCCTGCAGCACTACGACGTCCTGGCCGTTCAGCGTGCCGGTGCTGTCGATAAGGTCGGCGCGGGCGACCTGGCCCCAGTTGGGGTAGAGGTTCCGCGACAGCATGAAGACGTTGTAGGTGGCGATCTTCGGGGCAGCCGCGGCAGGGGCGGCGGTCGCCGGTGCCGCGGTGATCGCGAGCGCGACGGCGGCGGCGAGCGTGATCAGGCGCATGAGGGCCGATGGTGCAGTACGTGAAACTCCTTCACAACTGCTGATGCATGGCCCGATGGTGTCGTATCGATTAAGTCCTGCCGACCGCTGCGCGTGGTCACTACGCTGGTGCGATGGGGGAGTTGCAGGCACGCAGGCGAGCCGGTGTGGTGGTCGGGGCGGTGGTGTTCGCGTCCGTGCTGGCCGGAGTGGTCGCGGCCATGCCGTCCGACGGGCCCGCGATCGAACGGGTTGAGGCGGAGGCGTTGCTCGACGAGGCGGTGCGGCTGGCCCCGGCGGGTGACCACGGCCGGTTCTGCGAGTCGGTCGCGCAGGTGCCCGGCATCTGCAGAGGGCTGGTGGACGACGCGCGCTCGTCGGGGCAGGCGCCGGGCGGTGATCGGCCTGTCGTCGTGTCGTTCGAACCTGACGCCGGGTCCACCGGTGGCTCCCGGGTAGCGGTTCTGCGCCTGCGGGCGACCAGCGCCGACCGGTCGGTCGTCGAGAGCGACTTCGCCGTGGTGCGGTCCGGTGACGGGCGGCTCGCCGGCCTCACGCCGGTGTACTGGTCCGGCGTGCGGTACTCGGCCCGATAACGGCTCAGCTCAACGCCGCGTCGAGCGAGATGGTGACGGGACGGGGGAGCGGGCCGGCCCCTTCTGCGCGGAACGCCTGCAGCAGGTAGGCCACGAGCCGGCGGGAGGCGTCCGCGGTCGCCTCGGGCGTACTGGCCCGGATTCCGCCGTTCGCCTGCAGGACGAGGGCGAGGTCGGCCGGGTCGAAGTCGCGGCGCAGCGCACCGGCCGCCTGGGCGCGGCGCACCAGCTCTGCGAAGCCCCGCTCGGCCTGCTCGCGCAGCGTCCTGAACTCCACCGCGTGCGGGAAGGCCGTGATGAACGCCTTGGAGAACCCCTGGTCCCTGGCCTGCATCGCGCACACCTGGGTGATCACCCGGCAGAACGCGCGCCACGGGTCGGGGTCGGCGAGGGCGGTGTCGAGCAGGCCGACGCACTCGTGCATCTGCTCGGAGAACGCCTCCGCGACCAGGTCCTCCTTGGTCGGGAACCGGCGGTAGAGGGTCGCGACGCCGAGGCCGGCGCGGCGTGCGATCTCGCTCATCGGGACCGCCAGGCCTTCCGCCGCGAAGACCTCCCGTGCCGTGTCGAGGATCCTGGTCCGGTTGGCGGCCGCGTCCGTGCGCAAGCGAGGCGATGTCGTCGACACCCCTCTCACTTTAGGCGAAGTGGATGACACCGTCCGGTTCCGGTCGTAGAACTGGAGCATGGTTTCCACTTCGATGCGGCTCGCGACCTACGACCGGTACGGGCCCGCTGAGGTCCTGTCCGTGACCACCGGGCCCGTCCCGCGGCCACGCCCCGGTGAGGTCCTGGTCCGGGTGCGGGCCGTGTCGGTCAACGGCGGCGAGCTGGCGATGCGTGCCGGGCGGCTGCGCCCGTTCAGCGGCAAGAACTTTCCCAAGCGGGTGGGCATCGACCTGGTCGGCGAGGTCGTCGCGCCGGAGAACAGCAGGTTCGCGGCGGGTGACCTGGTCTGGGGCGTGCTGGGGCGGCGGATGGGCTCGGCCGCGGAGTACGTGGCCGTACCGGCCGAGCGGCTCGACCACGTTCCCGCCGGGCTCGACGCCGTGCAGGCCGCCGCGTTGCCCGTCGGGACCACGGCGATCACCGCGTTGCGCGACCTGGCCGCGCTCGCGCCCGGTGAGCGGCTGCTCGTCCGGGGAGCGACGGGCGGCGTCGGCTACATCGCCGTGCAGCTCGGGAAGGCGATGGGGGCGCACGTCACCGGGTTGGCCAGTGCCAAGAACCTGGACCTGGTGACCGGGCTCGGAGCGGACGAGGCGGTCGACTACCGCGCGCCCGGCGATCTGGGGCGTTTCGACGTCGTGCTCGACACCGTCGGCACCGACCTGCCCGCCTTCCGCCGGTTGCTCACCCCGCGCGGGCGGCTGGTGGCGATCGCGTTCGACCTCGACCGCCCGGTCCGCTCACTGGGTTACATCGCGGCGCACGCGCTGCACCGCACCCGCTGGACCCGCTTCTTCAGCGGCAACCCGACCGCCCCGCTGATCGCCGAGCTCGGCCGCCTGGTCGCGACCGGGGCGATCCGCCCGCAGGTCGACCGGGTGTTCCCGCTGGCCGACATCGCTGCCGCGCACGGTGCGCTGGAGCACGGCGGTGTGCGGGGCAAGGTGGTCGTGCAGATCGACTGAACCACCCGTGGTGCTACGGCCGCAGCAGCGCCTGGAGCTCGGCCAACGGCGTGCGGGTGAGAGCCGACCCGACCCCGCACGCCACCGCACCCGCCGCGAGCCACGCGGGCACGTCGGCCGGTGCGACACCGCCCGTCGGCACCAGTGGTGCGTGCGGCAGCACGGCGAGCACGTCCTCGACCCACCGCGGGGTGGGCGCCGGGAACACCTTCACGGCGTCCGCGCCCGCCTCCAGCGCCTGGACCACCTCGGTGACGGTGGCGGCACCGGGCAGCACGGCGGCGCCGTAGCGGTGACCGGCGCGGATCACGGCCGGTTCGAGGTTGGGCGCCACCAGGAACCGGGCGCCCGCGCGGACGGCGGCGACGGCGGAGGTCTCGTCCAGCACGGAACCGGCGCCGATGGTGGCGTCCGGGTGGCTCGCGCGCAGCTCGCGGATGGCGTCCAGCGCGCCGGGGTTGGTCAGCGGGAGCTCCAGCGACGTGAGGCCCGCGTCCAGCAACGGGACGGCGGCCTTCACCGCGGACTCGGCGTCGGTGGTGCGGACGATCGCGATGATGCCCTGCCGCACGACCGCCTGCGTGATCTCGTAGCGGTAGCTCACGCTCGCCACCCTACTGACCATAAACTGTGGACTGTTCCCGGCGCGGAGCCGGGACGCGCGCTGCCGGGGTCGGGCGATCCGCAGGCCCTGACCGGGTCGGTAATGTCTGTCCGATGGGGATCGTCCGCATCGGCGTGTTCTACGACGGCACGTGGTTCGCCTACCTCAGCGACTTCTACGCCACCGCGCACCGGCGGGCGGCGCGGATCTCGGTGGACGGGCTGCACGACGCCGTGCGCTGGTTCGTCCACGCCGAGACCGGCCGGCCGCTCGACGAGTGCGTGGTCGCGGAGGCCCACTACGTGCGCGGCCGCATCGAGACCCCGGCGGCGTCGTTCGACGCGGTGCTGAACGCCGCCGGGATCACGCGGCACGACATGCCCTTGCACGGCGGCAAGGAGAAGGGCGTCGACGTCCACCTCGCGCTGGAGGCCTGGGACCGGGCGACCACCGCGCCGCTGGACTGGGTCGTCCTGCTCACCGGTGACGCGGACTTCGCGCCGCTGGTGACCAGGCTGACCGCGCGCGGCGTGCACGTGGTGCTGCCGGTGGTGGACGTGCGGTCGGGGGAGGACATGCCCTCGTGGACCCCGCGCACCGCCGCGCCGTTGCGGGCCGCGACGCCGTTCACGCCGGGGTTCGACGAGCTGTTCGCGCCCGGTGACCAGCCGGACTACCCGCTGCGCCGGGCGTTCGTGCGCTCGTCGGAGGCGGTGGCGTCACCGGTCGGCGCACCGCGCGGCCGCCGCAGGGGCACGGTCGCGACCTGGAAGTCCGGGCAGTCGCACGGCTTCATCACCGACTCCAAGGGCGGGTCGTGGTTCGTCTCGCGCGACGACCTGCCGGAGGGGCTGACGCTGCTGCTGGCGGGAACACCGGTGTCGTTCACCGGGTCACCGGTGCCGATGGCGGGCCGCAAGTACCCGCGGGCGCAGTTCGTACAGCTCGGCGACGTGCCGCCACCCGCCAAGTGAGACGGCTGTGACACAGCACATGGTTACAGCACGTGCGTGAGTGGGCACTCTACGGCGCATGGATTTACCCATCCAGGTGATCGCCGTCGTGCTCGCCGCTGTCCTCGCGCCCGCCGCCCCCGAGGCCGGTCGGCCCGGCTGGTTCACCTCGTGGGCGCAGTCGCAGCAAAACCTCGCCCCGGTCGCCGTGCGCGACCAGTCGCTGCGGATGATCACGCACCTCAGCCAGGGCGGCAGCGCCGTGCGGGTCAGGCTGCAGAACACGTTCGGGCGGCAGCCGCTGACCGTCGACCGCACCACCGCGGGGCTCAGCACCGGTGACGCGGCGGTCTCCCGGCCGGTGGACGTCACGTTCGGCGGGCGCCGGAGCGTGACCATCCCGGCCGGTGGCGAGGTGTGGAGCGACCGGACCCCGCTCGACACGGCGCCGGGCACCGACCTCGCGGTCAGCACGTACGTCAGCGGCGACGTCGTCCCCGGCCGGCACGAGTCGGCGTTCCGCGACAACTACCTCACCCCGGCGGGCTCGGGTGACCACACGGCCGACACCGGCGCCGCCGCCTACACCGAACGCGTCCAGTCGACGTACCTCGTCAGCGCCGTGGACGTGTTCAACCCGCGGCTGCGGGGGACGATCGTGCCGTTCGGCAGCTCGGTGGTCGACGGCGTCGGCAGCACGAACTGCGGTCCGGGCTGCACCGAGCCCGGCACGAACAAGCGCTGGACGGACGTGCTCGCACGGCGGATCGTGGCCGAACTGCCCGCCGACCAGCAGTTGGCCGTGGCCAACGCGGGCGTCAGTGGCACGACGAGCGCCGTCTGCCCGAGGACACCGGATGCGTTCGTCGGACTCGATGCGTTGTCGCGGCTGGAAAGGGACGTTCTCGCGCTGCACGGCGTCACCGACGTCATTTACTACTACGGCACGAACGACATCGCGAACGGCTGCACGGCCAACGACATCGTCACCAGCTATCGCGCCGTGTTCGACCGTCTGCGCAAGGCCGGTATCGACGTGCACGTCACGCCGATCACGCCGCGACCCGGTTACAGCGACCAGAACAACGTGGACCGGCACACCGTCAACGACTTCGTGAAGCGCGGCGGCGACTGCTCCGGCACCTGCACCGAGGTCGTGGACCTCGACCAGGTGCTGGAAGACCCGCTGCGGCCCAACAGCATCAACCCGCTCTACGACACCGGCGACGGCGTGCACGCGAACATCAGGGGACAGCAGGCGATCGCCGACTACGTGGCGCTGAAGTCGTTCCGCTGACCTCAGTGCAGCAGGTCGGCGTTGATGTGCGCGCCCGCGAGCGCTCCGGCCGCGGCGGACGCGCCGACCTGCGCGGTGGGGTCGGTGGCGTTGCCCGCGACCCACACGCCCGGCACGTCGGTGGTGCCCGCCGCGCCGCTGACGAACCGGCGGCCCAGCCCGTTGGGCAGGTCCTCCACCGGCAGGCCGAGCCCCTCGACGCCCTCGGTGCGGGCGAGCATCCTGGTGACGACGGCGATCACCCGGCGCGGCACGACCTCGCCGTCGGTGAGCCGGATGCCGCTGATGTCGTCGCCGTCGGACTCGACCTCCGCGACGGGCGTGTCCACGACCCGGATGCCCTTCGCGGCGAAGCTCGCGCGGGTCTCGGCGTCGAGCCCCGTGCCGTTCGCGAAGTAGACGAGGTCGTCGGTGAGCTGCCGGAACAGCAGCGCGTGGTGCACCGACGCCGGCCCGACCGCGAGCACGCCGATCGGTTCGTCGCGCACCTCCCAGCCGTGGCAGTACGGGCAGTGCACCAGGCCGCGGCCCCAGTGGCGGGCCAGGCCGGGCACGTCGGGGAGCACGTCGCGCAGCCCGGTGGCGATGAGCAGCCGGCGGGCGTGCAGGACCCGGCCGTCCCTCAGCGTGACGGTGAAGCCGTCCTGCGCCCGTGCGGTCGCCGCGACCTCGCCGGCGATGATCTGCCCGCCATAGCCCTCGACCTCCTCGCGGCCGCGTTTGAGCAGGTCGGCGGGCGGGATGCCGTCGTGGCCGAGGAGGCCGTGCACGCCGTGGGCGGGCGCGTTGCGGGGCGTGCCGCTGTCGACCACGGCAACGGTGCGGCGGGAACGGGCCAGCACGAGGGCGCCGCTCAGTCCGGCGGCACCACCGCCGATCACCACGGCGTCGAAGTTCTTCGTCATGGCACCGACGGTAGGTGCGCCTTGCGGATCGAGCATACGATCGTGCGCATGACGCAAGAAGATGGCGAGCTGGACAGCCTCGTGCGCAAACGGATCCGCGCGCTGCGGCTCGCGCAGGGCTGGTCGCTGGAGGAGCTGGCGACCCGCGCGCGGCTGAGCCCGTCCTCGCTCAGCCGCATCGAGAACGGTCAGCGCCGCCTCGCCCTCGACCAGCTCGTCGTGCTCGCGCGGGCGCTGGACACCTCGCTGGACCAGCTCGTCGAGACCGACACCGAGGACGTGATCGTCAGCCCGCTGATCGACGGCGCGCACGGCCAGATGCGCTGGCCGATCAGGGCCGAGCCCGGCATCACCGTGATCCGCCAGCGCATGACCACCCCGCCGCCGGACAGCCCCTCGGGCCTGCGCGCGCACTCCGGGCACGAGTGGCTCGTCGTGCTGTCCGGGACCGCGATCCTGCTGCTGGGCAACCGCCGGTACCGCGTGGAGACCAACCAGGCCGCCGAGTTCCCGACGATGCTGCCGCACGCCATCGGCACCGCGGGCGGGCCGTGCGAGGTCATGGGCATCTTCGACCGCGAGGCGCGGCGGGGGCACAACGAGCGGAAAACGGGCTGATCTTGCGCTTCCGGCAGGGCTGAGGACGACCTGTTTGCTTCCTGCGCAAGACGCCGTGCATCTGGCGCACGGCGGTCCTAGTTTGGGTTGCATGAACCACGAGCACGGACACGGACACGGCGCTGGTCACGGCCACAGCCACGACCACGGGATGGCGGACATCCTCGACCTCGACGCCGAGGTGGTCGCCGAGCACACCGCCGACCTCATCCGGTGGCTGCCCGTCGACCGCCCCCGCCAGGTCGTGGACCTGGGCTGCGGCACCGGCGCCGGCACGTTCGCGCTGCTGGCCGAGTTCCCGGAGGCGCACGTCACCGCAGTCGACACGGACGTCGACCACCTGCGGCGTCTGCGCGAGAAGGCCTGCGAGCTCGGCCTCGCCGACCGCGTGACCACCGTCCAGGCCGACCTGGACACCACCTGGCCCGACCTCGGCACCCCGGACCTGGTGTGGGCATCGGCCTCGATGCACCACATGGCCGACCCCGCACGCGCCCTGCGCCAGGTCCACGACGTCCTCGCTCCGGGCGGCCTGTTCGCGGTCGTCGAGCTCGCCGGCTTCCCCCGCTTCCTCGGCACCGACCTCGAAGACCGCATCCACGCCGCCAGCGACCGCCGCCACGCCGACCTCGTCCCGCACCGCGGCGCCGACTGGGGCCCGAAGCTGACCGCCGCCGGCTTCACCGTGGAGGCCGAGCGCACCCTCGCCATCCACCTCCCGCAGTCCGAAGTGGTCGGTCGCTACGCACTGGCCGGCCTGCGGCGCATGCGCGGCACCGTCGACGACGTGCTGTCCGCGGAGGACCTGGCCGCGTTCGACGACCTCCTCGACCCGCACAGCCCCACCGGTCTGCTGCACCGCACCGATCTGGCCGTGCGCACCGAACGTTCCGTATGGGCCGCACGGAAGGCATAGCTCACGGGGTGACGATCGGCGCCGCTGCCTGTCCGGCAACTTGTCCGGTTTGACATGCCTGATACCTCCGAACGGCCGTAGCAGGGACTCCGAACCCTGTGCGTGGATGTATGGGAGCGCTCTTACAACGTTGTAAATTCGAAGGGGAATCTCGCCGATGAGGAAAGCCGCCCCCGCACTCCTCGCCCTGCTGCTCACACTGGGCGTCATGCCAGGAACACCACCGGCCGGCGCCGCCGAGCCCGTGCACGGGCTGAAGGGCGAGTACTTCAGCATGTCGGCGCCGGGGGCCAGGGACTTCGCGAACCTCGCCGGCACGGTGCTCGACGCCGAGGTCAACCACTCGGACCTCACCTCGACGTTCGGGTTCCTGGCCGGGCGCACCGAGCACACGACGGCGCGGTGGACCGGGCAGATCGCGGTGCCGCAGACCGGTGACTACACGTTCCACGCCATCGGGGACAACGGGTTCCGGCTCTTCGTGGACGGGCAGCCGGTCATCGACCACTGGGTGGGGGACTGGGACCGCGAGCAGACCAGTGCGCCGGTCGCGCTCACCGCGGGGCGCCAGTACGACTTCCGGCTGGAGATGTTCCAGGACGTCGGCGGCGCCAACATGTACCTGCGCTGGTCGAGCGCGACCACGCCGAAGCAGATCGTGCCGGAGTCCGCGTTCACGCCGCCCGCGGACTTCCGGGTCGTGCCGCGCAGCGCGCAGGTCTCGAAGGACGGGCGGACGCTCACCGCGGACTTCGACGGGCGCGTCACGGGGACGTCCGACCTCAGGGAGCACCTGCGGGTCGAGGTCGACGCCACGCCGATGCCGGTCTCGGTCGTCACGGCCAGCCGCGGCAGGGTGACCGTGCGGCTCGCGGAGGAAGTGCTCAAGAGCCAGCGGGTGAAGATCTACTACGACGGTGCCGGTGCGCTCGCCGTGGACGGGCGGAAGGTCGAGAAGACGGCCCGCACGGTGAAGAACACCTCGGCCGAGCGGCTCAGGACGCCGTGGGGCGAGAACTTCGACGCGCGCAACCCGTTGCCGGAGTACCCGCGGCCGCAGCTCGAGCGCGACCGGTGGCTCAACCTCAACGGGCCGTGGGAGTTCGCGGGTGCCAAGGCCGGTGAGCAGCCGCGGTTCGGCAAGAAGCTGCCGGAGAAGATCATCGTGCCGTACCCGGTCGAGTCGCAGCTCTCCGGCCTCGAACGGCACGAGGACCACATGTTCTATCGCAGGACCGTCACCGTGCCGCACGACTGGCGGATCGGCAGCGGGCAGCGGCTCAAGCTCAACTTCGGCGCCGTCGACTACCAGGCCAAGGTCTGGGTGAACGGCACGCTGGTCGCCGAGCACACCGGCGGCTACACGGCGTTCAGCGCGGACATCACCGACGCCCTCAAGCGCGGTGAGCAGGAGATCGTCGTCGCCGTCACCGACACCACCGGCCCGCACCAGCCCAAGGGCAAGCAGTCGCCCAACCCCAGTGGCATCTTCTACACGCCGTCGTCGGGCATCTGGCAGACCGTGTGGCTGGAACCGGTCGCGGACAAGGGCATCGACGGGATCAAGACGACCCCGGACCTGGCCACCGGCACGCTCACGGTCAACGTGCGGTCCGCCGGCACCGGGACCGTCACGGCCGTCGCCCGCGACGCCAGGGGCAAGCAGGTCGGCACCGTCACCGGGCCGGCGAACGCGGACCTGGCGCTGCCCGTGCCGAACGCGCACCTGTGGACGCCGGACGACCCGTACCTCTACAAGCTCGACGTCACGCTCGGCAAGGACAAGGTCAAGAGCTACTTCGGCATGCGCTCGACCGGCATCGCGAACGTCGGCGGCACGCCCAAGCTGACCCTCAACGGCCAGCCGGTCTTCAACCTCATGCAGCTCGACCAGGGCTTCTACCCGGACGGCCTGAACACCGCGCCCAGTGACGAGGCGCTGGTCTTCGACCTGAAGGCGCAGAAGGACCTCGGCTTCAACGCGGTGCGCAAGCACATCAAGGCGGAGCCCGCCCGCTGGTACTACCACGCGGACCGGCTCGGACTGCTGGTGTGGCAGGACTTCGTGTCGCTGGAGGACGGCAACGACCCCGGCGCGCAGCAGGCCTTCGTCAGCCAGGGCCGCGAGCTGATGGAGCAGCTGCACAACTACCCGTCCATCTACGCCTGGATCGTGTTCAACGAGGGCTGGGGCGAGTGGGACCGCACGGTCACCGGTCAGATCACCGACCAGGTCAAGGCCGCCGACCCGAGCCGGATCGTCAACGCCCACAGCGGCGTGAACTGCTGCGCGTCCAAGGGCGACAGCGGCAGGGGTGACGTGCTCGACCACCACGACTACAACAACACCGACCCGGCCCGCCCGGACGGCAAGCGCGTCGTGGTGGACGGCGAGCACGGTGGCTTCACGCTGCGCACGCCGGGGCACCAGTGGCCGGGCGCGCCGATCGCGATCTACAGCGGTGTGGCGGACAAGGCGGCGCTGACGGCGAAGTACGTCGACAACACCCGCACGTTCTACCTCGGCCAGGCCCGCGCCGAGCTGTCCGCGTCGGTCTACACCCAGGTCACGGACCTGGAGGGCGAGCTCAACGGCCTGTGGACCTACGACCGCAAGCGCATCAAGGTCGACCCCGGTCCCGTCCGCGAGATCAACCGGCGCGTCATCGAGGCCGGGGCGAACGCGGGCAAGCCGTACCCGTACGCGGGCAGCGGCGAGTGGAAGCTCGACGAGACCAGGGGAGCCGTCGCCGAGGACTCGACCGGCAAGAACCCGCTCACGCTCAGCCCGACCGGCGCCACCTGGAAGGACGGCGCGCTGCAGTTCCACAACGGCTCGGCGGACACCTACGGCCCGGTGGTCGACACGACCGGCGACTACGCGGTGTCCGCGAAGGTGCGGCTCGACGAGGTGCCCGGCAACTACGCCACCGCCGTCAGCCAGGACGGCCGCGAGCGGGAGAACCCCTTCTACCTGCAGTACGGGCAGGGCGCGTTCGCGTTCAGCACGCCGGGCGGCAACCGGGCCCGGTTCGAGACCACGCCGGAGATCGGCCGCTGGTACGAGCTGAAGGGCGAGCGCAGGGGCGGCGAGATCCGGCTCTACGTGGACGGCGCGCTGGTCGCCACCGCGGCGGCGGGTCCGGCGGTCGTGAGCACCGGCGCGTTCACGGTGGGACGAGCCAAGTACAACGGCCAGAACGTCGACTTCTGGCCTGGTGCGATCAAGGACGTGCGCGTCACGTCCTGATGTTGGGAGAACGCTCTCCCTGCGTGGTACAACCGGTGGCATGAGCAAGAGCGCACCCACGTTGGAGGACGTCGCCAGAGTTGCGGGTGTCTCGCGCGCGACCGTGTCGCGCGTGGTCAACGGCACCCGCAACGTCGACCCTCAGCTCCAGGAGACGGTGCGCAGCGCGATCGAGCAGACCGGGTACTCGCCCAACCGGGCGGCCCGGTCCCTCGTGACCCGCAGGACCGGCACGGTCGCGCTGGTGATCTCCGGTGCCGGCGGCGGGTCGGACGTGTTCACCGACCCGTTCTTCGGCCGAGTCGCGGCGGGCGTGGTCGACTTCCTGCGCCCGCACAGCGTGCACCCGGTGCTCATGCTCGCCGACTCCGAACCGGCCAGGACCGAGGTGGTCGAGTTCCTGCGGCAGGGCAGTGCCGACGGCGCGCTGCTCGTCACCACCCACCCCGCCGACCCGTTGCCGGCCCGGCTGCTGGCCGCCGGGGTGCCCTCGGTGCTCTACGCCCGGCCCGGCGCGCCCACGCCCGTCAGCTACGTCGACATGGACCACCGCGCGGGCGGGCGGCTCGCGGCCGACCACCTGGTGGCGTCCGGGCGCACGGACGTCGTCACCATCTCCGGCCCGCTCGACGTGCTGGCGAGCCAGGACCGGCTTGCCGGGTTCCGCGATGCCATGGCCCGCCACGGTTTCCCGTACGTGCCGAGCGCGGAGGGCGGGTTCACGGCGGAGAGCGGCGGGGCCGCGATGACCCGGCTGCTCACCGAGCACCCCGACCTCGACGGCGTCTTCGCCGCCAACGACCTGATGGCGCAGGCGGCGGTGTTCGTCATCCAGGAGCACGGGCTGCGCGTCCCCGACGACGTGGCGGTCGTGGGCTTCGACGACAGCACGCCCGCGCTCGCGTGCCGCCCGCAGCTCACGACCGTGCGGCAGCCGGTCGAGCAGATGGCCGCCGCGATGGCCGAGCTGCTGCTCACCGACCTGGAAAAACCGGGACAACGCCCGAGATCCGTCATCTTCGAACCGGAACTCGTCGTCCGCGCCTCTGCTTGATTGACCTGTCCGACACGCGGGGTTAACGTTCGGGAGAGCGCTCTCACGGCGACCGGTCGCCACCCGTCCCGGGCTCCACGCCCCTTCGTGTCAGGCAGGATCATGGGCATACCCCTGTCCAGGGTGGCCGCGCTCTCCGCCGCCGCCCTGTGTCTCGTGACCACCGTCAGCGCCACGACCTCGACCTCCGCCGGTGCCGCCGCGTGCGGTACCGCCAACGTCGCCCTCAACAAGACCGCCACGGCGTCCTCGACCGAGAACGGTGGCACCCCCGCGTCCGCCGCCGTCGACGGCAACGCGGGTTCGCGGTGGTCGTCGCAGTTCTCCGACCCGCAGTGGGTGCAGGTCGACCTCGGCTCCACGCAGCAGGTCTGCCGGGTGACCCTGGCCTGGGAGGGGGCGTACGGCAAGGCGTTCCAGGTGCAGGTGAGCAACAACGCGAGCTCCTGGAGCACCCTGTACTCGACCACGACCGGTACCGGGGGCACGCAGGCGCTCGACGTCAACGGTTCTGGCCGGTACGTGCGGGTGCTGGGCACCCAGCGCGGCACCGGGTACGGCTACTCGTTGTGGGAGCTGAGCGTCAACGCGGTGACCGACTCCACCGGGGTGCCGCCGACGGACCCGCGGAACCCGGACTTCGGGCCGAACGTGTTCGTGTACGGGCCGGGGTCGTCGCAGTCGGAGATGCAGTCGCGGCTGGACGCGATCTCCGCGCAGATGAAGACCAACCAGTTCGGGCCGCAGCGCTACGCCGTGTTGTTCAAGCCGGGCAGCTACAACGCCGATGTGAACCTGCGGTTCTACACGCAGGTCGCGGGTCTGGGGCTGAACCCGGACGACGTGAACATCAACGGCCACATCCGCGTCGAGGCCGACTGGTTGCAGCAGGGCGACGACCCGAACAACCTCGGCAACGCGACGCAGAACTTCTGGCGTGGCGCGGAGAACCTGTCGGTGACGCTGCCGGCCAACCAGATCGAACGCTGGGCGGTGTCGCAGGCCACGGCGTACCGGCGGATGCACCTGCGTGGCCAGGCGCACCTGTGGAACGGCTACGACGGCTGGGCCAGCGGTGGCCTGATCGTCGACAGCAAGATCGACGGCGTGGTCGTCTCCGGTTCGCAGCAGCAGTTCCTGACCCGCAACAGCAACCTCGCGGGCGGCTGGTCCGGCTCGGTGTGGAACATGGTGTTCGCCGGTACGCAGGGCGCCCCCGCCGACCACTTCCCGAACCCGTCGCACACGACCGTGGACACCTCTCCGGTGACGCGCGAGAAGCCGTACCTGTACCTCGACGGCTCCGGTGAGTACCGGGTCTTCCTGCCCGCGCTGCGCACCAACTCCCGCGGCACCAGCTGGGAGAACGGCAACCCCGGCACGTCGGTGTCGCTGGCGGACTTCTTCATCGTCAAGCCCGGCACCCCGGTCGCGACCACCAACGCCGCACTGGCCCAGGGCAAGCACCTCCTGCTCACGCCCGGTGTGCACCAGGTCGACGACACGATCCGCATCACCCGCCCGAACACCGTCGTGCTCGGCCTGGGCCTCGCCACGCTGACGCCGACCACCGGGAAGGCCGCGCTCACCACGTCCGATGTGGACGGTGTACGGCTGGCCGGCTTCCTGGTCGACGCCGGCGTGCAGAACTCCCCGGTGCTGCTGGAGATCGGTGACGCCGGCACCGCGGACCACTCGGCGAACCCGACCTCGCTGCACGACGTGTACCTGCGCGTCGGCGGTTCCCAGGCGGGCAAGGCGACGGTCAGCATGCGGGTCAACAGCCGCAACACGATCATCGACCACACCTGGGTCTGGCGCGCCGACCACGGCGAGGGCGTCAGCTGGACCGCCAACCCCGGCCAGAACGGCGTGGTCGTCAACGGCGACAACGTCATCGCCTACGGCCTGTTCGTCGAGCACTACCAGCAGCACAACCTGATCTGGAACGGCAACGGCGGCCGGGTGTACCTCTACCAGAACGAGCTGCCGTACGACCCGCCGAACCAGGCGGCGTGGATGAACGGCTCCAAGCGCGGCTGGGCCGGCTACAAGGTCGCCGACTCGGTGACCACGCACCAGGCGTTCGGCGTCGGCGTGTACTGCTTCAACCAGGCCAACCCGAGCGTGGTCACGGACAACGCGTTCGAGGCGCCGAACCGGACGGGTGTGCGGTTCACGCACCTGGTCGCGGTGTCGCTGGGCGGTGTGGGCACGATCGCCAACGTCATCAACGGCACCGGCGGGCAGGCGGACCTCGCGAACCAGGTCCGCTACGTCGTGAGCTACCCCTGACAGCGGGATGAGCGCCTGACGGGCGCCGCGGCCACCCCCGGTCGCGGCGCCCGTCCTGCTCCGCGGTGGAAGGGGAGCACCCCAGGGCACGCGCCGCCCCGGGGTGCGGGGAAGGGGAGAACGCTACCTCGGCAACCGGTAGTCCGGGCCGAGGGCGGCACCCCTCTGCGGCTTGTACAGGTCATATCCACGCGGGTCGCACTGGAGACCACCGTTGATGCAGTGGCGGACCAGCGCGGCCTGGGTGGGCGCGTCCCAGGCGTTCATGAAGTCGTAGTGCCAGGTGTAGCCGCGGCCGCTGGAGAGCCGGACGCGCGACATGTCACCGGACACCGGGAACGCCATCTTGAACTCGATCATCGGCACCGCCGCCGGGTGCGACGACGGGCAGACGAGCGTCGCGCGGTCCGGGTACGCCATGTGCGACCTGTGGTCAGCCGAGTCGAGGTCGCGGCCGTTCCAGCAGCTCGGTGCCTGGTAGCGGATGTTGAGCTGGGTGCCGGGCGGGCAGTAGGCCGGGATGTCCCAGTTGTGGGAGCTGTCACCGCACTCCCAGCCCTCCACGGCGCCGGGCGCGGTGCGGAACTGCTCCTGGGTGGCACCGGGACTGCCGACCACGAACCGGATGCCCGGCGGGAACGGCACCACGTCCTGGTACCTCAGGATGCCGGACTTGTAGTAGATGACCTGCGGGAAGTTCGGCGGCACCACCTGGTCGCCGTTGTAGACCGACGGGAACCAGTACGCGGACCTGTCGTCGGGCGTCCTGCAGTTGGTCTGGGCGGCCCGCAGCGAGTCGGTGGTGGTGCGGGCGTTGGTGGACGGGTTGCCGAGGAACGTGTGGAGGTGCGACGCCCCCGCCAGCCCCGGGAAGACGATCGGGTCGTCCGGGAGGTGGTGCGTGACCGAGCAGTTCGCCTGGAACTCGTGGTGCGTGACCAGGTCGTCGGCCTGGGCTTGCTGCACGACGACAACTGCCGCCACGAGGGCGGCCGCTGCCGCCAGTGCGCTGAGCTTTCTGGACAACTGTGTCCTCCTGCCGATGGTGGGTACCGGCTTGGAGAGCGCTCTCCCACTCAGGTTCCCGCTCCGGTCCGCGAGGTGTCAAGACCGGTTCTTTGACAGCGCGGACGTCTCGTCGTACCGTGCGACAGGAAGGCTGTGAGAGCGCTCTCCCCGACACGGCCTCAGGTTCCACCGGTTGAGTAGTTCTGCGGTTCCCGTCGCGCCGGGGAGCTGACAGGGTGACCGCGTGGTGCACATGGGGGAACGGCACGGAGTGGGCCCGGCGTTGGCCCAGGTGAGTCTGGCGGGGGTGGCCGGCGCGCTGGTCGTCTCGTGCGGGATCGGGCCCGTGGTCGTGTCGCTGTTCGGCGGCCCGGTGGTGGCCGTCGTCGTCGGCGGGGTCCTGGTCGTGGTGCTCGTCGCCGCGCTGACCGCCGCGGCGTCCGTGGCGCCGGGGGAGTCGTGGCTCACCGGGAACGTCGGCGGGCGGGTGTGCTGGGCGCTGCTCGTCGGCGGCGCCGGAACCGGTGCGTGGCTGCTCGCCTGGAGCGTGTCCGACGAGGCACGCCTGGGCCTCAGCGAGTCCCCGTGGCTGTGGTGGCCCGCCACGGCCCTGCTGTTCGCGCTGGTGGCGGGGGTGTTGCTGCGCCGCTGGTACCTGGCGCTCACCTCGTTCGCGGTGCTCGTCGCGGTGGCGCTGCTGATGCTGCGCGCACTCGCGGGCGCGTTGCCGTCCGATGTGGAGCAACGCCTGGCCGCGAGCCAGGTGCCGCGCACGTCGATGATGGTGACCGCGGTGCCCGGCTACCACCTGGTGCCGGCCCAGGGGGTGTGGCACCTCGTGCCCGACGACCTCGACCCGAACGCGCCGTCGCCCGACGTCTCCCTGCACGCGCTGCCGGACGGCCCGGACTGCCGGTTCGAGCCGCACGACTCCCGTTACCCGTTCACGGACCGCTGCGAGGTCGAGCGCCCCGGCCTGTTCTTCCTGGACGGCACGCCGGTCCGCATCGGCTACGCCCACCGCGTCGGCACCACGCGCCTGCTGCTGACCGCGCCGCCGTCGTTCGACCGGGCCGTACTGCGCGAGGCGGTGCTCACCGCACGGGTCACCGACGGCGTGGCGACCGCCGTGGTGCCCGGTTACTCGGCCGGGTCCGCTTCGCCGCAGGGCACCCACTTCACCCCCGATGACCGCTCACTGCTGCCCGGCGCCCGGTACGTCTCGGTCGGACCCCGGCTGGGCGCGGGCTTCGGCGAGTGCACCTTCGGCGCGCAGGTGTGCGAGACCGAGTCGCCGGCGTTGCGCTACGAGCGCTTCGCCGATGGCCAGACCTACGTGCGCACCGAGGGCGGCCGTGAGTTCGAGGTCAGGGGCGGTCCCGGCGTTGACCGCGAGGTCCTGCGCACGGCCGCGCTCGCCGCCCGTTCCGCCACCGACGAGGAGGCGCTGGCGATGCTGCCGCCACCACCCCCGTCCCCACCGGACCGCTCACTCATGGCGTCCGTGCGCACTTTGTCCCGCACCCTGTTCAACTAACCCCCTTGCAGATGCCGGAAGAGCAGGGGGTTTTTGGTCAGTCCTCGACCTCGCGGCGGGACAACCGGACCTCCTCGACGTCCAGCCGCGCCTGCACCGTGCGCAGCACGATGTCGTCGATCGCCCGTTCGTCGCGCAGCCGCACCACGGTGGCCCGCTTGTGCGCGATCAGCTCCAGCCGCAGCGCCGCGTACTCGGCCTCGGCCTGGGTGGCCTCCTCGTCACCGTTCGCGGCGGATCGGATGACCTCCAGGTGGTGGTCGTACTCGGCGAGCACCCGCTTGTAGACGACGTCGCTGACGCCGACCTCGTCCGCGAGCCGGGGCAACGCCTCGTAGGCCTCCTCGGACGCCGTGGACTGCGCGAGCCGGAGCTCCTCGTCCAGCGCGGTGTCCTCGGGCAGGTGCGACGCCCGCACGATCACGGGCAGCAGCAGCGACTGCACGACCAGCGTCAGCACGACGACACCGGACGTGATGAGGACGATCTCCCCGCGGAACGGGAAGGGCGCGCCGGACGCGGTCGTCTCCGGCACCGCGAGCGCCGCCGCCAGCGACACGGCACCGCGGAAACCGGCTGCCGTGGTGACCATGCGCTGCCGTGCGCCGACGCGTCGCGCGCGTTGCTGAGGGCGCCGGTCGAGCGCACGGATGATGTACGGCGTGGTGTAGCTCCACACCACCCGCGAGCCCACGACCGTGAGCGCCACCAGACCGATGGTGCCGAACGCCGCCAACACCTCCGGGCCGTCCAACGCGCGCACGGCACCGTGGGCCTGCAGTCCGATCAGGACGAACAACGACCCGTTCAACAGGAACGTCGACAACCGCCAGAACGCCTCGGACTGCTGCCGCGCGTCGGCCCGCACCAGCCGCGGCCCGATCTGGCTCAGCGTCAGCCCCGCGACCACCACGGCGATCACGCCGGAGCCGTGCACGACCTCGGCCGCCAGGAACGCCGCGAACGGCGTCAGCACGCTGACCACGCTCTCCTGCACCGGGTTGTCGAGCCGCCGCCGGACCAGCACCACCAGCCACGCGCACAGCAGACCCGCCGCCGCGCCACCGGCGTAGGACAGCAGGAACCGCCACCCGACCAGCCCTGCGCTGTACTGCGCCTCGCCGACGGTGACGGCGACCGCGATGCCGTAGATGACGAGCGCGGTGCCGTCGTTGATCAGCGACTCGGCCTTGATGATCGTGGTGGTGCGCCGCGGCAGCCCACGTGCGATCGCCGCCACCGCCGTCGCGTCGGTCGGGGCCAGCGCCGCGCCGAGCACCCACGCGGGTCCCCAGGGCAGCCCCAGCGCGTGCCCCACCCACGCGATCGCCGCGGCCGTGGCGATCACCAGCACGGTGCTGGTGAGCACGATGACCCGCAGGTTCGACCTGACCTCGCGCAACGAGGTGGTGAGGCTCTCCCAGTACAGCAGCGCGGGGAGGAAGATCAGCAGCATCGCCTCCGGCGGCAGGGTCACCGACTCCAGGGCCGGCACGAACCCGAGCACCGCGCCGCACACGACCAGCAGGGCCGGTGCGGCGACGCGCAACCGCCCGGACGCGACGCTGCTCACGAGCACGCACACGCCCAGCACCACCACGAGTTCCAGACCGAGCATGTGCCCAATCTAGGACGCTCAAGCGGTCAGAGCGGCATCCAGCTCCGCGAGCAGCCGCGACTTGGGTCGCGCTCCCACGATCGACCGGATCGGCACCCCGTCGCGGAACAGCAGCATCGTCGGCAGCGACATCACCTGGTAGTCGCGGGCGGTCGCCGTGTTCTCGTCGGCGTTGATGCGCAGAACGGTCACGTCGTCGCGTTCCCGGTCGATCTCGTCGAGCACCGGCGACAGCATGTGGCACGGTCCGCACCACTGCGCCCAGAACTCGACCAGCACGGTCCCCGTCCGCACGCTCTCGCCGAACGTGGCGTCGGTCAGCTGCACTTGAACTCCCTGGGTTCGTCCACCCGGCACGGGTCGAAGGCCTCGATCTTGTCCACGAGGAACGCGCGCACCGCGCCCAGCCGCTCCAGGCACGCGTCCAGCTCGGCGAGCTTGCGCCGGTAGACCTCCCGCGAGTCGGGGCACGAGTCGCCGGAGGAGTGCCCGGCGCGCAGGCACGCCACGAACGGCCGGGTGTCCTCCAGCGACAGCCCGATCGACTGCAGCGACTGGATCTCCGCGACCAGCCGGAGGTCGTGCTCGTCGTACTCGCGGTAGCCGTTGGCGCTGCGGTCCGCCTCCAGGAGTCCCTGCGACTCGTAGAACCGCAGCGCCCGCGTCGTGGTGCCGGCTCGCCTGGCCAGTTCGCCGATCCTCATGACCGCAGACGCTAAACCTTGACGCCCACGTCAAGGCAAGGCCGCGTCAGCCGCGCTGCACCGGGATGCGCACCGGTCCGGTCCTGGTCACGTCGGCCCAGACGACCTTGCCGTTGTGCCGGGCCCGCACGCCCCAGGCGGTGCTCAGCCCCGCGACCAGCCGCAGCCCGAGGTGGAACCGGACGGGGGCGGTCGGCACCAGGGCAGCCGTGCGCTCACCGTCCTCCACCTCGATGCGGACGTACGGGCTGGTGCGGTGGCGGATCAGGGTGGTGGCGCGCGGCGCGGAGGTGTGCCGGTAGGCGTTGCTCACCAGCGAGTTGACGACCTGCACGACGGCCTCGGAGCTGGAGGTCGTCTCGTCGGCGAGGGCGCGGCGCACCCACCAGCGCACCTGCGCGAGGCTGGGGGCGGGGTGGATCAGCCGCATGGTGGCCCACTGGCCACCGGGTGCGGTGACGTCCGGCGTGGCGTCGCTCAAGTTCGGTCCTCGTGCCGGTGACAGGTCTCCTGATCACGCTAGGGCCCGTTCGCGATCTTGGCAGGAGGCCAAGGTCCTCGTCGGCGCGGGACCTTCGGTCAGGAACGGTCGGCGCCGTGCCAGTCCAGGCACAGCACCATCGCGTCGTCGTCGACGGTCAGGCCGCTGCGGTGCCCGGCGAGCTGCTGGAGGACCTCCCTGGGGACCTGCGCGGCGGGCAGCAGACGGGTCAGGTTGATCGCGCGGGCCAGCGCGCGTTCGCCGTAGCGCTCGCCGGCGGGGGAGGCCACGTCGTAGACGCCGTCGCTGGCGAAGATCAGCCGGTCGCCGGGGCGCACGTGGAACTCCTGCGGGGAGAACTGGGTGTCCTCGAACATGCCCAGCGGCAGCTGGTCCTCGAACGTGACGCGCTCGGCGGTGTTGCCGCGCAGGCGCCACATGCTGGGCGAGCCCGCGTCGATCACCTCGACCCTGCCGGTCTTCAGCTCGAACTGCAGCAGCAGGACCGAGACGTGCACCCGGCCGCCGTGCTGGCCGTAGATCGCCTGGTCGGCCAGCGCCGCCTGGTCGGCGAGGGAGACGCCGGCGCGGCGGGCGTTGCGCAGGGCGTTGATCGCGAGGTTGGTCAGCAGGGCGGCGTCGATGCCCTCGCCCATGCCGTTGGTGACCGTCAGCGTGAGGTGCTCGGCGTTGGTCGACCAGTCGAAGTTGTCGCCGTAGATGGCGTAGGCGGGTTCCAGCTGGCCGCCGAGGTCGTACTCGGACCGGCGGCAGGACCGGCCCGGCAACAGCTGCCACTGCATCTCCGCGGCGAGGGTCAGCCGCGCCGCCCGCCGCGCCTGCAGGTACAGGTCGGTGTCGCGTTCGGCGACCACGATCTCGTGGCCCAGCGTCTGCGCGATCCGGCCCAGCTCCGCCACGTCGTCCTGGCCGGGCACGTCCGCCAGGTCGACCGCGAGCACGCCGAGCCGGTCGCCGCGGACGGTGACCGGCAGGTAGGTGGTCACGGCGGTGCCCTCGCGGTGCTCGACGAACGGCTGCTGGGCGCCGAACGCCTGACCGGGCGTGCTGCCGTTCACCGGGATCGGGCTGCTCGTGTACGGCAGCTCCGCGACCGGTTGCAGCATGAGCAGCGCGTAGTCGGCCAGCAGCAGCTGCACCGCCTCGGCCTGGTACAGCTGTCTCAGCTGGGTGCGCGTGACGTCGAGCAGCTCGTGCGGTGCCGCGGCCCGGAGGGCCTGCTCGACGACGAGGTATCTGTTCACCGCTTGTGCGGTCACGGGGTGCCTGCCTTCTGCGCCGGGTGTCGATCCCGTGTCGCGGGCGCGGCCGGACATGACACGGGAACACTAAGGATGCGACAGTGGGGGACGTGAACCGGATTCGGCCACACGCCTCCGTCGACGACGTGCTCCGGGTTCTCACCCAGGTGGTCGAGCAGATCGAGGTGATGTGGGAACGGAGCAAGGACGTGTCGCCCGCTCCGCTGTCGGTGTCCCAGCTGCGCGTGATGTTCGTGCTCGAGAAGTCCGAGGGCGCCAACCTGCGCGCGCTCGGCGAGGCGCTGGACGCCGCACCGTCTTCGGTCAGCCGCCTGTGCGACCGGCTGGAGGCGGTCGGTTTCCTGGAACGCGGCCTGAGCGCCACCAGCCGCCGCGAGGTCGAGCTCTCGCTGAGCGACCGCGGCCGCGCGTACCTGCACGACCTGCGTGAACGGCGGCGTGAGCACCTGCGCGACGTCGTGGACACGCTGCCGCCGTCCGCCCGGTCCACGCTCGTCAGCGGGTTGCGGCAGCTGCGGGACGCGGCCACGTCCGTCCAAGGCGTCGACGACGGCGACGACCAGCCGGGAACGCAGACCGCCTGACCACCGTCGTCCCCCCATCGGTGCTCCCGTGCCACAACCGCGCCCACGTGTCGGCGTCTTCTGCTAACTTTTGTCGTGCGACAATAGTTTAGTGACGGGAACATCCGGCGGTTGGGGCTGCAGTGGCGACTGGCGAGGTTGCGCGACCGCACCGGAACCGGCCCCGTGCGGCCAGGTGAGGTGCACGTCGACCTCCCAGCCGGGGACCGGTCTGCGCCGACCGGCGAGACCGTCCACCCCATCCGTTCCGAGTCGGACCTGCTCGCCGCCCGGCACGCCGTGCGTGCCGCGGCCCTCGCGGCGGGGTTCGACCTCGTCAGTCAGACGAAGGTCGTGACGGCAGCGAGTGAGCTCGTGCGCAACGCCTACGTCCACGGCGGTGGTGGGGCGATGACCATCACCCGGCTCGTCGGTCTCGACGGCCGGCGCGGGCTCCGGTTGCAGGTCCGCGACCACGGGCCCGGCATCAGCGACGTCACGGCTGCGCTGGCCGACGGCTTCAGCACGTCCGCGGGACTCGGCCACGGGCTCGGTGGCATCCGCCTGCTCGTCGACGAGTTCACCCTCGACACCGCCGTGGGCGAGGGCACCACCGTGACCGTGGTGGGATGGGCGTCGTGACCGCAGAACAGCCCGTCACCTCCGCCACGACCGACGGCGTCCTCGCGTTGCGCGCGCGGCTCCGCTCGCTGTGCGACGAGCACGGCGTGTCCATCGAGCTGCGCGCCCGCCTGGTGCAGAGCGCGACGATCCTGGCGCGCGAGCACCACCTGGCCGCCGACCCCGCCGACCGCGCCGCCGTCGACGGGCAGCTCAGGGCCGAGCCGGGCGGCACGGCCACCCTGGTCGTGACCCTGCCGCTGGTCGAGCCGCTCGACCGCACCCGGCCGCTGAACCTGCCCCTGCTCCCCGAACCGGTCGACGCGCCCGCCGCCGTGTGGCACCTGCCCGCACAGGTGGAACCGCAGGTCGCCGTGCGGGCGGACCCGGCGGACGACCAGGCCGCGACCGACCTCGAACTGCGCGCCCTCCTGGCCCGCACCGACTCGCTGGAGCGCGAGCACCTGCAGCTCAAGCACGAGCTGGCGGAGACCAACAGCGGCGTCGTGGCGATGTACGTGGAGCTGGAGGAGCGGGACGAACAGCTCCGCAGGGCCCACGCGGTGATCTTCCGCGAGCTGGAGGACGCCCTGCGCCCACCGCCCCCGGTCGTGCCCGGCGTCGAGCTCGGGGTGCACTACCGGCCGGCCGACCGCGACGCCCCCACCGGCGGCGACCTCTACGACTGGTTCGTGCTCGCCGACGGCACCCTGCAGATCACCGTCGTCGACGCCGTCGGCCACGGCGTCACCTGCACCCGCAACGCCCTCAACGTCACCCACACCATCCGCACCCTGACCCTCGACGGCTACCCGCTCGAAGACCTGGTCCGGCGGGCCGCCGAGATCAACGAGGGTCTGATGGCCACCCTGCTGGTCGCCCGGCTCGACCCGCGCACGGGCGCGCTGCGCCTGGCCGGCGGCGGCCACCCGCCCGCGTTGCTGGTGCCCGGCGCCGGCGACACGGCCTACCTGCCCGCGAAGGGCCGCGGTGTCGGGTTCCCCGTGCCCGGCAGCACCGGCATCAACACGACGGTGCTGGCGCCGGGGGACCTGCTGCTGCTCTACACCGACGGGCTGGTCGAGAGCCGCGGCGACGTGGACGAGGGCGAGCTCCGGCTCTCCTCCGCCGCCAAGGCGTACGCGGACCAGCCGCTCGACCTGGCGTTGTCCACGATCGTGGCGGACATGCACGACATCGTCCTGTACACCGACGACACCGTGCTCCTCGGTGTCCGGTTCCGAGGTGCGATGACCTGAGGGGACACCGGCGGTGCGTACGATCGCACCGCTCACAGGAGTGCGGTAACAGTGGAACAGCGTCCGAGGTCCAGCAGCGTGCCTGCGACGCATGAGGGTGGGAATGCGGGCGTGAGCGCTTTGGACGGTCGGGACCAGGTCGAGGTGTCGCGGGTGACGGCGGGTGGCGGTGGCGCGGAGGAAGACCTGCGCGCGTTGTTCGGGCAGTCGACGGCGATCTTCGCGTCGTTCTCGGGACCGGAGCACGTGCTGGGGACGGCGAACCCCGCGTTCACGGCGTCCATCGGCCAGGGCAGGGCCCGTCCGGGGCAGCCGCTGGCGGACGTGCTGCCCGAGCCGGCCGAGCAGGGGCTGCGCGCGCTGCTGGACGAGGTCCACCGCACCGGCGAGGCGCGCACCGGTCGTGACGTGCGGGTCGTGCTGGGTGACGGCCCGGACGCGCGGGAGGCGTTCTTCGACGTCACCTGCGAGGCGCGCCGCGACCGGTCCGGCGAGGTGGTCGGCGTGCGGGTCATCGGGGTGGAGACCACGCAGGTCAAGCACGCCCAGCGGTTGATGGCCGAGCACCGCGCCCTGCTGGAGCAGATCGCCCGGCAGGCGCCGCTGACCGAGGTGCTCGACGGGATGGCCCGCTCCATCGAGGAGCTGGTGCCGCAGGAGCTGTTCGTGTCCGTCCTGCTGGCCGATCCCGACGGCCTGCACCTGCGGCACGGTGCCGCGCCCAGCCTGCCCGGCTTCTACAACGAGGCCATCGACGGCATCGCCACCGGTGAGGGCGTCGGTTCCTGCGGCACCGCGGCCCACCGGCGGGAACCGGTCGTGGTCGCCGACATCGCCACCGACCCGTTCTGGGACGACTTCCGCCACCTGGCCGAGCGCGCCGGGCTGGGGGCCTGCTGGTCGACGCCGATCCTGGCCCGCGACGGCGGCCTGCTGGGCACCTTCGCCCTGTACCACCGCACGCCCAGGGTGCCGCAGGACACCGACCTCGCCCTCATCCAGGTCTTCACCGGCACCGCGGCCCTCGCCATCGAACGCCACCACGACGACCAGGCCAAACGCGCCGCAGAGGCCCGCGCGGAAGCGGCACTGGAGGACCTGGCGAAGGCCGTCGAGGCGGAACGCGAGCTGCGTGCCGACGCCGAACGGCGGGCCGCTGCCGCCGCGGAGCTGAACGCCAGGATGCGCGCCGCCGCCGAGAACCAGGCCCGCACGCCGCGCCCGGAGCAGTGCCAGCTCGGCGGCACCGCCGGGTGCGGCGCGCCGGCCGAGATCAAGGTCGCCGACTCGTGGGGCGACGCGGCCTGGGGCTGCGCCGCGCACGTCGAGGAGGCGCTGATCAACGTGCGGTCGGTGTTCATCGCGAGCGAGGAGCTCGGCGGGCTGGCGGCCTACGTGCACCGCTGACCGACTAGGCTCTTCGGGTGAAGCGTTTCCTGCTGGCCGCGCTGTGCCTGCTCGTGGCCGCCTGCGGCACCCCAGCACCGGCCACTGCCCCCACCGCGGCGTCCGGCTCGACCAGCACCCGGCCCTCCGCCGACGAGTCGGCGGCGGTCCGCGCCGCCTTCGAGACCTACCAGAAGGCCGTGCTCGCCAAGGACGGCGCCGCGGCGGTGTCGGTGCTGGCCGGCCCGATCTTCGACGTCTACGAGAACTACCGGACGCTGGCGCTCACCGCCACCGAGCAGCAGCTCGCCACCTCGCTGCTCAGCGTGCGCCTCGCGGTCTACGTGATGCGGGGCGCGCTGGACCCCGCGGTCCTGCGTACCGCGTCGTCGAAGGACGTGGTGAAGGCGGCGGTCGACCGGGGGCTGGTCGGGGAGCAGGGCGTGTCCAACCTCGCCGTCGGCGAGGTCGAGGTCGACGGCGACAAGGCGTCGACCGAGGTGATCGCCCGCGGGCAGCAGGCGCCGTACCGGTTCGAGTTCGCGCGCGAGGACGGGGCTTGGAAGATCGACCTGCGCCCGTTGCTGGACCTGGCCGACACCGGGCTGGCCGAGGTGGCGAAGCAGCGGAACCTGACCCCGGAGCAGTTGCTCGACCAGACGCTGGTCGCGATGTACGGGCCCGCGAAGGCGACCGAGCTCCGCAAGCCCCTCGGACGCTGACCGGCCTCCTACAGCGACATGAACGTGTCGCGGTCGTAGCGGGCCAGAGCGCGCAGCAACTCGGTCGTGCGCACCGCGAGCCGCGCGGCGAACCTGGTCAGGGCGTTGCCTCGGCGACCGTAGGCCGAGGTCCAGAGCTGAGGAATCATGGTTCGATGCTCTGCCGGGACCGGTCGCGCGCCGGGGTTCGTGGACGACTCTGGACGGCGGTTGCGCGGGCCCGCCGGCAGGACTAACTTGGAACGGTTGGTTCAAGTTAGTCCTGAGGTGGCAACGATGCCCGACGTGAAGCACTTCGACCCGGACGCCGTGCTCGACGAGGTCATGGCGTTGTTCTGGAAGCGAGGTGCCGCGTCGACCGGCATCCAGGACATCGTGACCGCCACCGGCCTGAACCGGTCGAGCCTGTACTCGACGTTCGGCGGCAAGCACGACCTCTACCTGGCGGCGCTGCGCCGGTACGTCCGCGAGCGGTCCCAGCCGGTCTTCGACCAGCTGGCCGGCGAGGAGGCAGGGCTCGCGGCGGTCGAGGTGTTCTTCGCCCGGCTCGTCCAGGTCCGGTGCACGGGTCCGCACGCCCGGTGGGGGTGCATGGTGGCGAACGCGCACGCCAACGGCGAGAACGACGACCCGGAGATCAGTGCGGTGCTGCACGAGCACCACGACCAGCTCAGCAAGGCGCTGCGCGCGGCGCTCGAACGGGAGCCGGGGCTGCGGCTCGCTCCCGCGCAGGCGGCGGACATGCTCGCCATGCTCGCCTACGGGGTGAACCTGCGTTCTCGTGCCGGTGCCGACCGGAAAGCGCTGAACGCGACCGTGAAGGCCGCGCTCAGCGCTCTCGTGTGAACCCCTGCTGGACGGCGACCTCCTTGATGTCGTCCAGGAGCTCCCTGATCCCTCCAAGGTCCAGCCCTTGGCTCCCGAGTGCGGTGCACGGGAGGTGCTTGACAGCCCGACTATCTTGAAACGAGTGTTCCAAGTTCGCTGAGGGGGCGTTCGGTGTTCACTCCGAGCAGACCGCGCACGCTCGACGAGTACGTCGTGCAGCTGCGCGGGTTGAAGGTCGACGCGGGCAGTCCGTCGATCACCGAGATCACCCGGCGCATCCACGCGTCGTGGCACAGGGCCGGTCGCCCGCGCAGCGAGTGGCCCGCCCGCTCGACCGTCGGCAACTGCTTCCAGACCGGGCGGCGGCGGCCGAACGTCGACCTGGTTCTTGCCGTCGTGGAGGTGCTCGTCGACGGCGACGTCGCGCTGCTGGGGCAGTGGCGGCAGGCGCTGCGCCGGGTGCTGGGGGAGACCGACGCGACCGGCTGTGCCCGCGTGCGCACCGAGCTGCCGGAGGACCTTCCCGCGTTCGTCGGCAGGCGGGACCTGCTCCAGCGGTTCGCCTCCGGCGGTGTCGTGGCGCTCGCCGGGATGCCGGGCATCGGGAAGACGGCGCTGGCCGTCCACCTGGGACACTCGTGGGCTCGCCGCGGTCTGGTCCGCGGCCCGGTGCTGTTCCTGGACCTGTGCGGGCTTGACCCCGTGCGCCCGCCCGTGGCCGTCGCCGCCGCACTGGAGTCGTTCCTGCGGGTGCTCGGCGTACCGGGCGATCTGATCCCACCCGGCCTCGACGACCGGATCCGGTTGTACCGCACCAAGGTCGCGGAGACCTCCGCGCTCGTCGTGCTCGACAACGCGGCCGACGCGGCCCAGGTGCGGCCGCTGCTGCCCCCACCCGGCTGCCACGCGCTCATCACGAGCCGCACCGCTCTACCCGGCCTCGGCTCCACCACGCTGCCCCCGCTCACCGCCGGGGAGGCGCTGGAACTGCTGCGCCTCAGCGCAGCGCCGCGCACCGCGGACGCCGGCCCGGTCGGCTCGATCGTCGAGCTCCTCGGCTGCCACCCGCTCGCCGTGTCGGTCATCGGCCGCCACCTGCACGAGCACCCCGGCTGGACGCTGACCGACTACCTGGAACCGCTCACCGCGCTGGCCCTCGAAGGCGGCCTGCGGGCGACGCTGGCGCTCTCCGACCGCGCGTTGCCCCCGGACGCGCGCCGGTTGCTGCGCCTGCTGACGTTGCACCCCTGCACGACCTTCGACGTGCACGCGGTGGCGGCGCTGGCGGACCTGAGCGGGCGGCCGACGCGCGGCCTGCTCGACGCGTTGATCGAGGCGCACCTGGTGGAGCAGAAGGGGTACGGGCTCTACGAGCTGCACCCGCTGGTGCGCGCCTACGGTGCGGAACGCCTGCTGATCGACGAACCGGTGAGCCGCAGCCGGCGTGCGCTGGAACGGCTGCTGGACCAGCGCGACCTGCGGTTGGTCAGCTGATCACCGCGCCGGCGCGCAGGGGATGACCGCCCACACGGCCTTGCCGACGGTGCGGTGCACCACGCCCCAGCGCTCGGCCAGCCGGTTCACGATCACCATGCCGCGGCCGCGCACCGAGTCGGGCGTGGACGGCCGCAGCAGAGGCGAGTCAGGCGAGGCGTCCTCAGCCACGACGTTGACGACGCACGGCTCGTCCGACCGCCGCAACCGCAGGCGGGCGGGCAGACGTGCGTGGTCGAAGACGTTGGCGGCAAGCTCGGTGATCACCATCAGCACGTCGAGGAGGTCGTCCTCGCCCAGGTCGCCCAGGATCGACCTGGTCCACCTGCGGATCTTCGCCGTGTCCGGTACGGCGCTGACGAGCTCCAGCGTGTGCCATCCGTCAACAGAGCTCTCGGCAGCCACTTCGTGGCCTCCTCCTTGTTGGCATTGCACGACTGGAGTACCTCGGCCGGGGGCGGCGAAACCCGGCACCGTCAGGACGGACCCAGCTCACACCGCAGCTCCGCCCACACCGTCTTGCAGCCGTCACCGGGGCTCGTGCCCCAGGACGTGGCCAGCCGGTCGACCATCACGATCCCGCGGCCGCGGCAGCCGCCGAGCCGCGACCGGCCGAGAACGGGCAGCTCAGGCGCGGTGTCGTCGACCTCGCAGCGCACCACGCACGGGTCCGGCGCCACGTGCAGGCGCAACCGGCGCGGGCCCCGGCCGTGGTCGAAGGCGTTGCACACCAGCTCGCTGAGCACGAGCAGCACGTCCCCGACGTCGTCGCCGCCGAACCCGGTGAGCGCGAGCCGCGCCCGGGCCCGGATTCCGGCGACGTCGTCGTGGTAGTCCTCCAGGTCGAAGCTGCGGAAGAAGGCCTGGTGGCCGGGGTGGCTGAGCGACACGGTCGGCACCTCCTCGTCACGGCAGCTGGACACCGACGACGCACGTGTCGTCGTCGGTGTCGGACCGGCTCTGGGTCAGCAGGTGGTCCAGCAGGTCGTCCAGGTCGGCCCGCGGTTCCCGCACGGCGGCGCACAGCTGCTCCAGGCACTCGTCCAGCGGCAGGTCCCTGCGCTCGACCAGGCCGTCGGTGTAGAGCAGCAGCGTGTCACGGGGTTCGAGCACGACCTCGCCCTCCACGTAGGTCGCCTCGGACAGGGCACCGAGCATCGTGCCGGGCAGCATCGGCAGCAGCTCGCCCTCCCCGTCCCTGATCAGCACCGGCGGCAGGTGACCGGCGCGGGCCCAGCGCAGCACGCGGGTCAACGGGTCGTACACGCCGCAGATCGCGGTGGCGAAGATGTTGTCGGCGAGGTGGTGGGCCACGAGGTTCAGCCAGGTGAGCAGCTGGCCCGGTCCCGCGCCGGTGGCGGCCAGCCCGCGCAACGCGTTGCGCAGCACCACCATCCCGGTCGCGCCCTTGATGCCGTGACCGGTGATGTCGCCGACCGACACCAGGATCTGCTTGGACGGCAGCACGACGGCGTCGTACCAGTCGCCGCCGACCAGCTCTTCCTGCGCGGCGGGCCGGTAACGCACCGCGACCCGCAGTCCGAACGCCTCCAGCGTGGGGTGCGTCGGCGGCATGATCACCTGCTGGAGCTGCAGCGTCAGCCTGTTGCGCTCCGCGGCCTCCTGCGCGGTGATCGCCAGCTGGTCCTGCGTGGCCGACAGCGCCACCTCGGTCCAGTGCTGGGAGGACACGTCCTGGTAGGCGCCGCGGACGGCGAGCAGCGTGCCGTGCGGGTCGAGCACGGGCTCGGCGATCACGCGGACGTGTCGGGTGACACCGCCGGTGCGCTGCAGGCGGAACGCCGCGGACGCTTGCCGGTGGTCGTGCAGCACGGTCTGCACGAACCCGTTGAGCGCCGGCACGTCGTCCGGGTGGGCGTGCGCCGCGATCTGCGCCAGCGGCACGGGATCGGCGCCGGGGGCGTGTCCGTAGAGCGAGTGCAGCTGGCTGTTCCACACGATCGCGCCGGTGAGCCGGTCCTCCTCGAAGCCGCCGACCCGGCCGAGGCGCTGGGCGTGCTGCAGCAGGTTCGCCAGGCGGGTCGTCTCGTCCTGCACCCGCCACACGACCAGCACCAGCACCCCGTGCCGGGTGATGCTCACCCCGGCGGTCACCGTCAGCGGCACCTCGTCGATCAGCGCGGCGAGGTTCATGTGCTCTGCGCGGAACGGCTCACCGGTGGCGTGCACGTGCTCGACCTTGTCGAACAGGCCGCCCTCGGTCGCGGCCAGCGGGTAGGCCTCCAGCAACGACCGGCCCGCCACCGCGGCCCGCGGCCGTCCGGCGAGGTCCACGAACCGGCTGTTGACGTGGTGGATGCGGAAGTCGGTGATCGTGCCCTCCGGCGAGACCTCGGGGCCCAGCACGAACGCCGGGTCGAGCAGCCCGTCGGCGAGGTCCACCAGCTCCGCCGGCGCGGGCGCCGCGTGGTCGGCCACGCGCACGACCGCGGTGCTGTCCAGGGTGGCGGCGCACAGCTCCGCCAGCGCCTCCACCTGCTTGTGCACGCTCAACGGCTGCGGTGCGAGCCCGGTGGGCCAGCAGATCTCCAGCACGCCGGTGATGCGGCCGCCGGTGCCGGCCGGGACGGTGACGCGGCCGAGCAGGCCGGCACCGATCGACGGCAGCCCCGACGCGCCCAGGTCGCCGATCCACACCGCCTCCCGCTCCAGGAGCGCCCGGCGTGCGGGTGTCGGCACGCCGGGAGGGACGTAGCGCCAGCGGTGTGCCTCACCGGTGCCGAACCCGGCGTGTCCGGCGAGGGTGAGCGAGGCGTCCGCACCGGCCAGCCAGATCGCCACGGCGCTCGCGCCCAGCGGGGCCAGCGCGTGGTCGAAGAGCGACTGGGCCACCGACTGCGTGTCGTCGGCGTGCAGAGCGCCGCTTTCCGCTGTCCGCAACCGGATCGCCGTCGTGGCGGTGTGGTCGCCGGCCGCGGCGGGGACCGCGGTGAGCTCGTCGCCGGAGACCTCGTTGATGATCTCCACGGCGAGCTGCAGCTGGGTGGTGCCCGCCCGGTCCGCGAGCAGGGCGAGCTGCTCGGCCGCCTGCGCGGGACCGCAGCGCAGGCGTTCGACGAGCACGCCCTTGGCGAGCTCCACCAGCGCCCGGCCGTCCGCTGCCGCCCGTGCCTGCTCGATCTCCCGGTGCAGGCGGGCGACGGTGCCCGCGAGCCGGCCGACACCGGCCTCGTCGGCGGTCACCGGGTGCGCATCCACCGGTGCACGCAGGCCACCAGGTCGTCGGCGTCGACCGGTTTGGTGACGTAGTCGTTGGCGCCCGCCGAGATGCTCTTGTCCCGGTCGCCCGGCATCGCCTTCGCCGTGACGGCGATGATCGGGACCTCCGCGTGGTCGGGCATGGAGCGGATCGCGGCGGTGGCGGCGTAGCCGTCCATCTCCGGCATCATCACGTCCATCAGGATCAGGTCGATCTCCGGGTGGCTGACCAGCGCCTCGATGCCCTCCCTGCCGTTCTCCGCGTGCAGCACCCGCACGTCGTGCAGCTCCAGGATGCTGCTGAGCGCGAACAGGTTGCGGGCGTCGTCGTCGACGATCAGCACCGTGCGACCGGCCAGCTGCCCGTTCACCCGGTGCGCGGCCGGCGGCCGCGGCTGCTCGGGACGCACGAGGGGCAGCACGTCCTCGGGGCCGTCCGCGTTGAGGTGCAACGCGATCCGCTCCCGCAGCTCGTCCAGGCTGGACAGCAGCTCGAGCGGGCGGGTGCTGCTGCGCGTCTGCAGCTGCTGCTCGTACTGCGCCGGCAGCCTGCGGTTGTTGTGCGCCAGCACGGGAATCGTGCGGGTGGCGGTGTCACCGTCGAGCGCCTCCAGGAACCGCAGCGCGGCACCGTCGGGCATGTCCAGCTCCAGCACGACGCAGTGGCACGGCTCGGTCGCGAGCGCGGCCGCCGCCTCCTCGCGGCCGACGGCGGTGACCACCTCCACCGGCCCGCGCGGGTCGTTGCTCGCCGACAGGTCGGTCACCGCGCTCTGCGCGACCAGGGAGAGCAGGCCCTGCGGCCGTTCCTCCACGACCAGCAGCCGCCGCTGGTGCGTGGCGGCCGGTGCGGGTTCCTCCGCCGCGACAGCGGGTTCGGCCGCCGCCGTCGCCGCCTCCTGCACGGGCTCGGCGAACTCGCTGCTGTGCACCGGCAGGTACAGGGTGAAGGTGCTGCCCCTGCCCAGGGTGCTCTCCGCGGTGATCGACCCGCCGAGCAGGTAGGCGATCTCGCGGCTGATCGACAGGCCCAGCCCGGTGCCGCCGTACTTGCGGCTGGTGGTGCCGTCGGCCTGCTGGAACGCACCGAAGATCGACTCAAGCTGGTGCTCGGCGATGCCGATGCCGGTGTCGCTGACCTGGAACCGGATGGCCTGGCCGTGCGCGCGGACCGCGTGCGGCAGCTCGTCCTGGTCGGCGAGCCCGATGCGCAGCTCGACACCGCCGGTCTCGGTGAACTTGACCGCGTTGGACAGCAGGTTGCGCAGCACCTGCTGCAGGCGGGTGTCGTCGGTGACGAGCTCCGGCGGCGTGCCCGGCGAGGTGCTCAGCTGGAAGCTCAGCCCCTTCTGCGAGGTGAGCGGGCGGAACGTGACCTCGACGTAGTCCAGCAGCCGCCGCAGCGACACGCGTTCCGGCGTGATGTCCATCTTGCCGGCCTCGATCTTGGACAGGTCGAGGATGTCGTTGATCAACCCCAGCAGGTCGGAGCCGGCGGAGTGGATGATGCCCGCGTACTCGACCTGCTTCGGGGTGAGGTTGCGGCTGGGGTTCTGGGCCAGCAGCTGCGCGAGGATCAGCAGGCTGTTGAGCGGGGTGCGCAGCTCGTGGCTCATGTTGGCCAGGAACTCCGACTTGTACTTCGAGGCGAGCGTCAGCTCCTGCGCGCGGACCTCCAGCTGCTGCCGCGCCTGCTCGATCTCCAGGTTCTTCGTCTCGATGTCGCTGTTCTGGATCGCGAGCAGCTCCGCCTTCTCCTCCAGCTCCTTGTTGGAGCGCTGCAGCTCCTCCTGGCGGGCCTGCAGCTCACCGGAGCGCGACTGCAGCTCCTCCGCGAGCCGCTGGGACTCGGTGAGCAGCTCGTCGGTGCGGGCGTTGGCGATGATGGTGTTGACGTTGACGCCGATGGCCTCCATCAGCTGGTCGAGGAAGTCGCGGTGGATGTCGGTGAAGCGGTGCACCGACGCGACCTCGATGACGCCGAGGACCTGGTCCTCCACGACGATCGGCAGCACCAGCAGGTTGACCGGTGCGGTGCGGCCGAGACCGGAGGTGATGGCGACGTAGTCGGCCGGCATCTCGTCCACGGCGATCGTGCGGCGGCTGCGCGCGGCCTGCCCGACGAGCGACTGCCCGAACCGGAACCGGGTGGTCCGCGAACCGTCGTCGGGGTGGCCGTAGGAGCTGATCAGCCGCAGCTCCTGGCGGTCCTCGGTGTCGTCGGCCAGGTAGAACGCGCCGAACTGGGCCGACACCAGCGGCGTCAGCTCGTCCATGATCAGCTCGGCGACGACGGCGAGGTCCCTGCGGCCCTGCATGAGCCCGGAGATGCGGGCCAGGTTGGACTTCAGCCAGTCCTGGTCCTCGTTGGCCTTCGTGGAGTCGCGCAACGACTCCACCATCGAGTTGATGTTGTCCTTGAGCTCGGCGACCTCACCGGAGGCCTCGACGGTGATCGACCGGGTCAGGTCGCCCTCGGCGACCGCGCTCGTCACCTCGGCGATCGCGCGCACCTGGCGGGTCAGGTTCCCGGCCAGCTCGTTGACGTTCTCGGTGAGCCGCTTCCACGTGCCGGACACGCCCTCGACCTCGGCCTGACCACCCAACCGGCCCTCGCTGCCGACCTCGCGGGCCACGCGGGTGACCTCGGCGGCGAAGGAACTGAGCTGGTCGACCATCGTGTTGATCGTGGTCTTGAGCTCCAGGATCTCGCCGCGGGCGTCGACGTCGATCTTCTTGGTCAGGTCGCCCTGCGCGACGGCGGTGGTGACCTGGGCGATGTTGCGGACCTGGTTGGTCAGGTTGTTCGCCATGAAGTTGACGTTGTCGGTCAGGTCCTTCCAGGTGCCCGCCACGTTCGGCACCCGTGCCTGACCGCCGAGCATGCCCTCGGTGCCGACCTCGCGGGCCACGCGGGTGACCTCGTCGGCGAACGCGGACAGCGTGTCGACCATCGTGTTGATCACGCCGGCCAGCGCGGCGACCTCGCCCTTGGCCTCGACGGTGATCTTCTGGGACAGGTCGCCGCGGGCCACCGCCGTGGCGACCTGGGCGATCGACCGCACCTGGTTGGTGAGGTTGGAGGCCATGACGTTCACGTTGTCCGTCAGGTGCTTCCACGTGCCGGAGACACCGCGCACGGTCGCCTGGCCGCCGAGGTTGCCCTCGGTGCCGACCTCGCGGGACACGCGGGTGACCTCGTCGGCGAAGCCGGACAGCTGGTCGACCATCGTGTTGATGGTCTCCTTCAGCTCCAGGATCTCGCCGCGCGCGTCCACGCGGATCTTCTGGCTCAGGTCACCGCGCGCCACCGCCGTCGTCACCTGCGCGATGGAGCGCACCTGCGCGGTGAGGTTGTCCGCCATGACGTTGACGGACTCGGTGAGGTCCTTCCACGTGCCGGACACGCCCTTCACGTCCGCCTGGCCGCCGAGGCGCCCGTCCGTGCCGACCTCGCGGGAGACGCGGGTGACCTCGTCGGCGAAGGAGGAGAGCTGGTCGACCATCGTGTTGATGGTGTCCTTGAGCTCCAGGATCTCGCCGCGGGCCGTCACGGTGATCTTCTGGCTGAGGTCGCCGCGGGCGACCGCCGTGGCGACCTGGGCGATGGAGCGCACCTGCGCGGTCAGGTTGCCCGCCATGAAGTTCACCGAGTCGGTGAGGTCGCGCCACGTGCCGGACACGCCCTTCACGTCGGCCTGACCGCCCAGGGCGCCCTCGGTGCCGACCTCGCGGGAGACGCGGGTGACCTCGTCGGCGAAGGAGGAGAGCTGGTCGACCATCGTGTTGATGGTGTTCTTCAGTTCGAGGATCTCGCCGCGCGCGGTGACCGTGATCTTCTGGCTGAGGTCGCCGCGCGCGACGGCGGTGGTCACCTGGGCGATGTTGCGGACCTGGTCGGTCAGGTTGCCCGCCATGAAGTTCACGGAGTTCGTGAGGTCCAGCCACACGCCGCCGACGCCGGGCACCTCGGCCTGACCGCCCAGCCGGCCCTCGCTGCCCACCTCGCGGGCCACGCGGGTGACCTCGTCGGCGAACGAGGAGAGCTGGTCGACCATCGTGTTGACGGTGTTCTTCAGCTCCAGGATCTCGCCGCGCGCGTCGACGTCGATCTTCTGGCTGAGGTCGCCGCGGGCGACCGCGGTGGCGACCTGGGCGATGTCGCGGACCTGGCTGGTCAGGTTGCCCGCCATGGCGTTCACCGAGTCGGTGAGGTCCTTCCACGTGCCGGACACGCCCGGCACCTCGGCCTGTCCGCCGAGGCGCCCGTCCGTGCCGACCTCGCGCGCGACGCGGGTGACCTCGGAGGTGAACAGCGACAGCTGGTCGACCATGCCGTTGAAGACGGTGGCGATCTCGCCGAGCAGCCCGTCGGAGTCGTCGGGCAGGCGGATCCCGAAGTCGCCGTCGCGCACGGCGGTGAGCCCGGCGAGCAGCTGCCGCAGCTCCGGCAGCTCCGCCGCTCTTCGCGCGGCGTCCTGACCGGCCAGGACATCGGCCGGCGCACTCGTGCCACTCATCCAGAACCCTCCACTGCACGGCGAAACCACGTGGAGGTGGGCACCTGTCTGCTCAAGCTCACCTCAGCGAACGCGAATGACATTACTGGAAGCCTGGTCGTGTCCTTCTCCGCGACGATCCCGGCGGTCGCGCCGGTCCGGTGCGCGGCGGCGAATTCGATCGGCCGGGAATGTTCTTCGGATTTCCGTCCGGCGAGCGGCTGCCGCTGGACCCGCAGGAAGCCGTGCTCGACATCGGCGGCGGCTCGGTGGAGACCGCCCTGGGCCGTGACGCCGGTGCCCGCGAGGGCCGATTCGTGAGGTGGCCGTCAATGGTGCTCACCGGATCGGGCGAATGTGCGGAGAATGGGGTTCGTTCACTCGATGAGTTGATGCTTTCCCCGTGCGGGGCTGTCGCAAATTGACGCTGATCACCCGTTTCGATCATGATCAGATTCATGATCGAAACGGGCGATCACACGAATCGTCGCCTTTTCCTCCGTGCCGGCGTGGTGACCGCGGGTGGTGCGGGCCTGCTGGCCGCGACCACCCCCGCCGCCGAGGCCGCCACCGGCTCGCACGTCTTCCGGGTGGCGCACTTCGGCGCCAGGGGAGACGGCCGCACCGACGACACCGCCGCCGTGCAGCGCGCGATCGACGCGGCCTGCGCCTTCGCCGCACGCGCGAACGGCTACGCACGCGTCGAGTTCGACGCCAGGACCTACCTGCTCGCCACACCACCGGCCCGACCTCGCCCCGGCCCCACCCACGCGGCCGGCCAGCTGCTGTTCCCGGAACGCACCTCCGGCCCGCAGATCACGGTCGAGCTCGCCGGCGCCGGCACCCAGCAGGGCCTGCAGTTCATCCCGGACGGCCGGCAGACGGCGGCGGGCACCATGCTGAAGTCGACGGTCACCGCCACCTGGGACGGCCTCGCGACCGGCATGCCCCCGGCCGTGATCGCCTCGCCGAAGGGCAACGTGTGGGGCGGCTTCAACCGCGTGGCCGTGGCGGTCACGAACATCGCCGTCCAGGTGCCGTCGAACCCGTCGCTGGCCGGCCTGAACCTGCTGTGGGCACCGCAGGTCCGCCTGCGCGGCGTCCGCGTGTGCACCCCGGACCCGCTGCCCGCGGTGGTCGAGCCGGAGATCCCGTGGTCCACCGGCGTCGTCCTGCCCGGCGGCGGCAACAACGCGGTCGTCTACCTGCGCGACGTGCACATCGCCGGCTTCCACACCGGCCTGCTGTTCGGCGAGCACACCGACGCCTCCAGCGTCCTGGTCTTCGCGTGCAAGGTGGCGCTGGCCCCGTTCGGCAGACGCCTGCACACCGCCCGCTTCGGCCTGGTCACCGTCGAGTGCTGCCCGACCGTGCTCTCCGAGGTCAGCTGGGAGACCGGCCGCGTCGCCGGCACCGAGGGCGACAGCCTCAAGATCGACCTGCTCGACGTCGAGGAGTACAACGGCTTCAGCCGCAGCCTGGCCTGGACCCGGCACGACTGCCACGTCTTCGACCCGAACAGCGTGCTGCGGGGGTGGATCTGGATGGCCCGCTCCGGTGCCGACTACCTGAACATCCCGCTGACCCTGCAGGGCGCCCGGCACCTGCAGATCTCCGAGATCCAGCAGACGTGACCGGGTCGCCGGAGGAGAGTTGCGCCACGTGTTCACCCTGGTAGCGCGCATGCGCGCGGTTTTTGTCGGTGCCGTGTGGACACTGCAGGGGTGAGCACCTCGACACCGCTGCTGAACCCGACCCGCATCTACGTGGAGCCCGCGGCCGCGCTGCTGCCGCGCGGCCGCGAGGTGCTCGACCGGTTCCCGGACGCGCAGCGGGTCGAGGTCGACAGCCACTGGCGCATCCCCGAGCTGCACGGCGACGAGGCCAACGCCCAGCGGTGGGTGCGGATCAAGCGCGAGGCGCTGGTGCTCGGGGTGAAGAAGTCGCTGAGCGCGCGCCCCAACGGCCGTTCCGCGCACTTCATCGCCCCGTCCACCGCCAACGGCTGCGCGATGGCCTGCGCCTACTGCTACGTGCCGCGGCGCAAGGGCTACTCCAACCCGATCACGGTGTTCGCGAACATCGACCAGATCACCGGCTACCTGGCCCGCCACGTCGCCCGGCAGGGCCCGCTGACCGAGCCCGGCCAGATCGACGACCACGCGTGGGTCTACGACATCGGCGAGAACTCCGACTGCTCGGCGGACGCACTGGTCAGCGACAACGTGCGGGACCTGGTGCGGCTGTTCCGCGGCCTGCCCACCGCCAAGGCGTCCTTCGCGACCAAGTACGTCAACCGCGACCTGCTGGACTGGGACCCGCGGGGCCGCACCCGCGTCCGCTTCTCGCTGATGCCCGAACGCACCGCGAAACTGCTCGACATCCGCACCACCCCCGTCGCCGACCGCCTCGCCGCCCTCGACGACTTCCGCGCCGCCGGCTACGAGGTGCACGTGAACCTCAGCCCGGTCGTCGTGCACGACGGCTGGCTGGAGGACTGGCGGCAGCTGCTCCAGTCGCTCGGCGACGCGGTCTCACCCGCCACCCGCGCGCAGCTGGCCGCCGAGGTCATCATGCTCACCCACAACCAGCCGCTGCACGAGGTCAACCTGCGCTGGCACCCGCGGGCGGAGGACCTGCTGTGGCGCCCGGACCTGCAGGAGGTCAAGCGCAGCGAGGGCGGTGGGGTCAACGTGCGGTACCGGCGGGGGCTCAAGCGGGAACTGCTCGACTCGTTCCTCGCACTGGTCGCGGAGCAGGCTCCGTACCTGCGGGTCCGGTACGCGTTCTGAGCTCCGGCCCGGGGTGGATCAGAAGACGTCCGACTCCTGCCAGTGCACGCAGGTGGGGCGTTGACCTGTTTCCGCGAGCTCCAGCAGCGCCTCTCTGAGCTTTGCCAACGGGATGAGGGCATCCGCGGGGAACCGGGTGCGCGTGTCCACGTCGACGTACAGCGTGATGTCCCGATCATCGGGACGGGTGGCCGAATTCCCGTGTGGGTGTTCATCGGTCCGGCGGGTGACCCACGCACACATTTCGTCGTCCTTCATCTCGGACGAGACAGGACGGCCTGATCCGGGCCGTGACACCGGATCATCGTCGGCCGCGAAACTCGGTGGTCCATGGCGTGCATGGCCGCGACCCGGTGTGGCACATCGATGTCGAACTTCAGCTGGTGGTCCGGGAGCTTGAGCGCACCGACCTTCGGGCGATCCCGCAGGTACACGACAGTCGGGTGGGGCTGTTCGTTGGCCAGGACATCGGCAAGCACCTGGTCGAGCTTCGCCTCCGAGTCCACCCTCACAGGGGTCCGGCCGCGGTTCTCGGGAGAGAAGTAGTACGCGTCGAGAACATGTTTCACGGCAGGCTCCTTCCGGTGAAGGTCTCGGAGTCTGCCGAACCATGAACTGTCATCGTTTGCCCAGGTAAAGCACATACGGCAACAGGTTGGCGCATGAGTAGAGCTCGTTGTTGACCACTGGTTCGGTGTGGGAGATCCCAGCGTTGCGCTGTCGCCAGGCCACCTTGATCTCGACGTGCTCAGCGGCTGCCACCCGGCCTCGCCCTCCTCGCGGAAACCCCAGCGGTTGGAGGAAGGTGCCGATCCGTCCGTGGCGACGCTTGAGGCGACGATCCGGAGTGCTCAGCGGTGAACGGGTTCGCGAGCGCGCCGATCGGGGTGGATGACGTCCATCTTCAGCAGGTTCTCCTCGGGCAACGCCGCCAGCACGGGCTCGATGTCGGCCAGGAGTGCCTGTGCGGCGAGCAGTTGGTCGCCGATGCGCTTGCGGTGCTGACGCAGGACCTCGACGCGGTGCTCGGCTTCGGTGACGATCCGCCGCGCGTGCTCGGTGGCGTCGCGGACGGTCTTCTCGGCGCGGGCCTGAGCGGAGCGCTGCTGCTCCTCCAGCGCACGCATCTGTTCGGCGCGGCGCTGGGTCATGGCCTGCTCGAAGTCCGCCTCGACCTGCCGGCGGAGCTGCGCGGCCTGGTCGTCGAGCTGGCGGCGGCGCCGTTCCGCGTGCCGGGTCATCGTCTCGACCTGTGCGTGGGCGCGGGTCATCAGCTCGCGGTGCTCGGTCTCCACGTCCGCGCGGCGCCGGTCGAGGTCGGTCACGAGGTGCTCGGCGCGCTGGCGCAGGCGTTCGGCGGCGCGGTGGGCGTTCGCCCAGTCCTGCTCGGCGGCGCTGCGGGCGCGGGTGGTGATCTCCTCGGCTTCGGCGTGGGCCAGCTCGACCATGCGCCGGGTGCGTTCGGTGAGCGCCTCGGGGTCGATCGGTGTCCGGCAGATCCGGTCGACGCGGGCGCGCAGCTCGGCGATCTCCGTGCGGGCGGCTTCCAGTTGCCGGGCAAGGGACTCGGCCTGGGCCAGGGCGGCGTCGCGGTCGGCGGTGAGCGCTGTCGTCTCGCTCTCCGCCGCGTGCACGTAGTGCTGGACCTGGTCCTGGTCGTAGCCGCGCCAGCGCACGTCGAAGTCGGTTCGCAGCGGCAACAGCTCCACTTCCCCCTGCTCCTCTCCAGTCGCAGCAACACTCACCCGGAAGACGAAGCGGGGCCGGCGAATGTTCCCGGGAGGGAGGCGTTGGGGCGCAACGACTTGTGTGATCTGGATCAACCGGCGGTCGCACGGCTCCGGTGCACGGCCACTGGTCCAGCCGTGCACTGGAGCTGTCCCAGCGCGCAACGCCCCTGTCGCGGTGATCGGCCACCGGCCAAGCTCACCGGCATGAGCAGGTTGAGCCCCGAGCAGATCGCACAGCACGCCCGTGCCGCCGGGTTCGAAGGACAGGGCCTCACGATCGCGATCGCCGTCGCCCTCGCGGAGTCCGGTGGGGACCCGCGGGCGCACAACAGCAGGCCGCCGGACGACTCCTACGGGCTGTGGCAGATCAACATGCTGGGCGCGATGGGGCCCGAGCGGCGCCGGCAGCACGGGCTCGACTCGAACCGCGACCTGTTCGACCCGCGGACCAATGCCAAGGTGGCCAACGCGATCTCCGGTGACGGCAAGTCGTGGACGCCGTGGTCGACCTACACCAACGGTGCCTACCGGAAGTACCTCGACATCGCGCGCCGGGCGGCGAAGGACAGCCCGCGGCGGGCGCCGGCACGGCCGGAGCGCGGGGGCAGGGACGGTGGCGGGGGCGGTGGCGGGTTCGCGGTGGACCCGGAGGCGCTGGACCGCTATGTGCGGCAGGGCAGGGGCATCGCCGACGACATCGCGGCGATCGGCACCCGGCACGTCCGGCAGGTCGGCAAGATCGCCGACGACAGCTTCGGGCGGATCGGCAAGGAGACCGGGTTCGCGTCGGCGCTGGAGGCGTTCGGCGCGGCGCTGCACCGGCAGGTCGACGGGGTCGGCCGCAACGCCGACCGGCTGGCGCGCTCCACCGGGCGCATGGCGGGGGCCTACCGGGCGCAGGACGACGCGATCGCCGACGACTTGAAGCGAGGATGACGTGGACACGCGAGCGATGGCGCTGCAGTTCGCCAGGAGGATGGTCGGGCACCGCAACGCCTTGGCGGGCAAGGCGGACGACGCGATGCGCGTGCAGTTCGCGCTGCACCAGGCGGGCAGTGCGCTGGAGGACCAGCGCGACGCCGTGCGCAAGGCCGCGGGGACCGCGCTCGGCCACTGGCAGGGGGCGAACTCCGAGCAGTTCGAACGGCGGTCCGACCGGCTGGGCAAGCAGCTCAGGATGACGGCGGCGGCCGGCACCGAGGCCGAGAAGGTGGTGGCAGGGGCGAGCAGCGCGCTGCTCACCGGGCACACCGCGGCACAACGGCTGGTCGACGAGTACGTCACCAAGGCCGCCGCGCTGCTCGACGCGGGGGTCGCGAGCGGATCGCGGGCCGCGCTGATGAAGGCGGTGGCCGCCGCGGCCGACCTGGAGCCGCAGTACACGCGGGAGTCGGTGCGCACAGTGCGACAGGTCAAGGCCGAGCTCGACGAAGCCGGGCGGAAGCTGCGCGCGCTCACCAAGGAGATCCAGGACGACGGCATCGCCGATCCGCGCGCGGCACGACGCGGCGGCGGTGGCGGTGGCGGTGGCGCGACGAAGCTGTCCGGTGCGAAGGTGCGCAAGATCGTGTCCGCCGCCCGCGGCGAGATCGGCACGCGGGAGAACCCGCCGGGCAGCAACCGCAACCCGTACGGGCCGACGACCTTCTGGTGCTCGTCGTTCGCCACGGCGATGTGGCGCAGGGCCGGTGTGGACATCCCGGTCCTGCCGTTCACCGGGGACGTCTACCGCTGGGGCCAGCGAAACGGCAAGGCCTACGGCAACGGCGACCTGAAGCAGCACGTGCGGCCCGGCGACGTGCTGCTGTTCGGCACCGGGCCGCAGAGCCCCGCCACCAGCAAGCACATCGGCATCGTCGAGAAGGTCGACGGGAACACGGTCACCCTGATCGAGGGCAACTCCGGCGACCAGGTGCGCCGCAACACCCACCAGCTCAGCAGCACCAAGTTCTACGGAGGAGTGCACCCGTGACCACCGGACACGCCCACCACGCCACGGGCATCGCGATCGAGGTCGGCGTGGGCGGCGGGCTGCGCGCCATCACGCTGACCGAGCGGTCGATGCGGCTGGGCCGCGCCGCGCTCGCCGACGAGATCCTGACCCTGGTGCGCACGGCGACCGCGCGGGCCGGCGAACGCGCCAGGCACGTTCTCGGCGGCGAGCACCTGGAGGCGCTCGGCATCCACGCCGACCCCGCGCTCGTCGAGGAGATCGAGTCCACGACACCCGAGAGCTGGATGGTCCGATGACGCACGAACCGCAGACCGTCGAGGAGATGCTGGCCGAGGACGACGACCGCGAACCGCTCGGCGTCCGTGCCGCGCTGGACGCGATCACCTGCTCCGCGCGGGAGGACGACGTGGTGGTGACGGTCGACCTGCACGGCAAGCTCGTCGGGCTCGACCTCGGTCCGCGGGCGATGGCGGTGCGGCCCGCGGCGCTGGCGGCGCGCATCCACCGGCTCGTCGAGTGCGCCGCGCAGGAGGCGCTGCAGGAAGGGGAGGCGGTGCTGGCGGCCGTGCTGGACGAGGCGGTCCTGGCGGAGCTCGTGCCGGTCTGACCGGACCGGACTACGAGGCCTCGGCCAGCATGTCGGTGAGGCGCCGGGTGATCCAGGCCAGGTCGGCGGGCACCACCCGGACCCACTGCTCGTCGCGGATGGCCTCGGTCGTGATGACGTACCGGCCCGCCCTGGTGTCCGACCAGGTGAGCACCGGCGAGCGCCCGCGGCTGCCGGTCACGGCCAGCTGCCCCGCCCCGAGCCGGCCCGCCTCCGCGATGGTGATCAGCGGGCGCATCGCGCTGCCGCGCACACCCGCGTCGGCCAGGGCCCGTTCCAGGCCGTGGTACCCGCTCTCCACGTGTCCGCGCAGGGCCGCCGAGTACGCCGGGCGCGGCAGCCGCACCTGGTCGCCCGGTCCGGCCGGGTGGTCGCCGAGCAGCTTCGCCACGGCCCGCACGAGGTCGGTGCGCGCGATGGGTTCGAGGGCCAGCTCCTCGTTGTTCAGCACGGCGAGCACGCCGCGGCTGCCCCTGACCGCGGCCAGGACGCGCCACGGCTGGTCGCCGAACACCAGGGCGTCGACGGACACCGCGTGGTGGCGCAGCATCCCGAGCAGCTCCTCCAGCTCGGGGACGACGTCGCCGTGGTCGTCCGCCAGGCCGGCGCGGGCCAGTTCCGCGAACACGTCCACGGCCAGCTGGTCGCGCTCGTCCTCGGTGGCGCCGTGGGACGGCACGTCGAGCGCGGCGGGCAGGTCACCGAAGCCGAGGTCCTCCCACACCAGGTCGAACTCCAGGTGGGACAGGACCACCGCGCCGGTTGCGGGCAAACGTCGTGCCATGAGGACTCCCGTGGTTAGTCTTGACCGCGTGCAGCACGACGCAGAGGTCGCGAGCGGTGTGCTGGTCGTGCGTGCTTCCGGTGCCGCCGCGGCGAAAGCCGCGTTCACCGGTGCGCCGTCCGCGCGGACGCCGGCGGCCGTCCAGTTGCTGATGAGGTGCCCGGTGCACCGGTCGCTGCCGGAGGCCGTGCACGTGTTCGGCGACTGCTCGCTGCACGTGCTGCCGGTCGGCGCGATCATGCTGACCGTGCCGGAGACCCGGCTGTCGACGGGAGTGCGCGAGCTGCGGCCGCTGATGTTCCAGCCCGTCGCGGTCGGTGCCGGTCTGCGCAGCGCGTTCGCGAGCGCGGTCGGGCACCTCGTCACCGCGCGCGACGTCCTGGACCCGGTGGGCGCGGCGCACCACCTGGTCGGGCTGGCGGAGCTGGTGCTGCGCAGCGCGTTGCGGGAGGAGCTGGAACGCGCCGACATCGCCACCGGGCACCGGCGTGCCGCGCTCGATCACATCCGCGCGCACCTCGGTGAGCCGGACCTGACGCCGGGGCGGGTCGCCAAGGCGCTGAACATCTCGCTGCGCCGCCTCTACCAGGTGTTCGAGGGGGAGCCGAACGTCGCCGAGCGGATCAAGGTGCTGCGCATCGACCGCGCCAAGGCGCTGCTGGCCGACCCGGCGAAGGCCGACCGCGGTGTCGGTGAGATCTCCCGCGACTGCGGGTTCGTCAGTGCGACGCACTTCTCCCGGGCCTTCCGCGCGCTGGTCGGGCAGCCGCCGACGGAGTACCGCCGGCGCGCTCTGGCGAGGTGAACTCCACCCCGTTCACGAACCGCCCGGTGATGCCCGCCAGCTCCAGCCACCCGCGCCCGCTGGGGGAGTGCAGGGTGAACACGGCGATCCGCGGGCGCGCCGGGTCGGGCACGACGATCTGGAGCTGCGCCCCGACGCCGTCGACCGGAACCCGCTCGACGATCGCCACCGGGTAGCCGGTGCCGGTCGTGGCGGTGGTCAGTTCCTTGATGCCGGGGCCACCGGCGTCGGCGAGGTGGAAGCACAGCTCCTCCGCGGCCTCCGCGCTGAGCGCGCGCTCCACCGCGACCAGGCCGGCCACCAGGACCGCCGGGTCGGCGTCGCGGTGCTCGACGACCGCCACGAAGCTCGCGTGGTGGCGCTGGGCCAGCTCGGCGGCCTGCGTCGCCGCGACCTCCAGGCCGGGGTCACGTGCCCGGTCTGGGCCGCGCAGCTGCCGCAGCAACGCCAACAGCTCGGCGGAGGTCGTCTCGACCGAGCCCACTGCGACCGGGATGACGCCCCGTACCGGCGTGAGTCTCACCGCTGACCGAGTGCCGACGCGAAGGCGGCCGCCCCGCCCGCCGGTGTGTCTGCGGTGCGCGGCGTCGTGACCAGCACACCGGCCAGCGCACCGGCCAGCGCCGAGTGGTCGTTCAACGCACGGACGATCCCGTCGAACAGGTCGGCGCGGCTCGGCACGTGCCCGGCCGCCTCGACACCGCCGGAGACGAGGCGGCGCAACCGCTCCTCGACCCGCCGGGCGGCGCTGCGGTGGTCGGCCTCCAGGTCGCGGGCGGCCGCGAGCACGCCGTCGAGCTCGCCGCGCAGCTCCTCCAGCCGCGCGGAGGCGGCCACGTGCTCCGGTCCGCCGCGGAACGACGCGATCACCACGGCGTTGTCCGCGTCGTCGACCGCACCCCGCAGCGCGCGTGCGCGCCGGTCCAGCTCCTCGGCCCTGCGCTGGTTCGCCAGCACCGTCCCCGCCCAGTCGTCCAACGCATCGGCAGCCGCCCCGAGGGTGCGCTGCGCGGTTTCGAGCTCGTCGCGCACCTGCGCGAGCCGTGCCGTGAACGCGTCCGCCGCCGCGCCCGTCCACCCGGTGGGCGGCGCCGGGACCTCGACGCGGTGGCGGCAGCGGTCGCTCGCCGCGGCGACGGCGCCCGGATCGCCCGGCACCGGGTCGAACCCGAGGCCCCGGTAGTCAGCCATGGTGCAGCTCGTCGGCGTCGCGGTAGGCGGCACCGGCCGCGCGCAGCTCGTCGGCGGCCTCGGCGAGCTCGGTGCGCAGCGCCGCGGTCCGGTCCGCCCACGACCGCAGCAGCTCGTCCGCCGCCGCCGTGACGCCGGGGCCGAGGTCGCCGCCGGAGCCCTGGCCGAGTGCGGTGGTCACCGCCTCGACCTCGGCAGCCGTGCCGTCCAGCCGGGTCGCCGCGGCCCGCACCGCGGCGACGTCGGTGACGTAGCCGTCGCTCATTCGCCCAGCACCGGCGGCGCACCCGGCGGGATGTCGTCGAGGAGGTCCATCTTCTCCGCGTACCGGTTGGTGTGGTGGCGTTCCTCGTCGTTGCCGCCACCGAACGGCGGCGCCATGCCGTACCCCGGCGTTCCGGGGACACCGGCCGATCCGCGGCCGCCCAGGCCCGCCGCGGTGCCCCGGCCGGCCTGCTGGCCGAGCACACCGGTGGCGCCGCCGGGCACTCCCGGTCCGGCGCCCGGCGTCCCCGGCGCGGTGCCACCGGACGTGCCGCCGGACGCGCCGCCGAGGAAGCCGTGCGTCCCGTGCGTTCCCTGAGGTCCAGAGGTGCCGAACGGTCCGCCGAACGTCGTCGTGCCGTTGAGCGTTCCCGTGGCGGAAGGGCCGACCGAGGCCACACCCGTGTCGTCGTCGGCGGCGGGCGGCACCGGAACGTCCGGTACCTGCTCCGGTGGTTGCGGCGTGGGCGTCGGCCCCGGCCTCGGCGCCGGATCGGGGCGCGGGACGGGGTCGGGCCCCAGGACCACCGTGGGCGGCGGTGTGGTGGGACCCGGTTGCTGCGCGGTCGGCGGTGCCGTGTCGAACACCGGCAGCGTGGAGCGGGTGTGCCGGCTCTCGTTCTCGTAGACCTGCATGACGGCCACCGCCTCGGCCTTGGCGTTGCGCGCCTCGGTCTTGGTCGGCATGTGGTCGTCGGTGAGCTGTTCGAGCAGGTTCAGCCCCTGCGGCCCGTCGGCCACCTTGACGTCGTAGCCCTCCCGGAAGTGCCGTTCCGCCCAGTAGTGCACGGGTTCCGGCAGCCGCCGCTTGGTCTCCTGGAGCACCGTCGTGTAGGTGTCCATGCCCCTGGCGACCCGCTCGGCGGAGTCGCCGACCGTCTCGCCCCACGACGTCAGCGCCGTCGCCGCCTGGGCCGCGAGCTCGGCCGAGGGCCCGCGCCACGACGCGGTCAGCCGGTTGACGACCTCCTGCACGGCGCGCGAGGTGTGGCGCAGCTGCGGTGCGAGCTCCTGCCACTGAGCGGTCCGCACGGACATCCCCGGCAGGTCAGCCGAGTGCACCATGTTCCACATCTGCTGGTGGGTGTAGACCTCCCAGCGGATGGTCCCGGAGTCGAACGCCTCCTCGCGCAGGTTCGCGCGGCGTTCCCTGCTGCGCCTCCGCTCGCGCCTGAGCTGCTTCGCGGTGGGTTTGTGCTCCTCGGAGTGGTAACCCTTGTCGCGCCCGCTCATGCCTGCCCCTTGAATGCCGCCGCGGTGTTCTCGTCAACGGCAACGTGCATTTTCTTCACGTTCTCCAGCGCGTCGATCACGAGGTCGAGCTGCTGCACGTAGGACTGCAACGCGGCCCGCACGCCACCCTCGACGTCGCGGGCCCGCAGCCCGAACGCCTTGCGCATCTGCCGTGCGACCGGCCCCTTGCCGTCCGGCAGCGGTGCCGCCAGCACGGCGCTGTCCGCGAGGTGCCCCGCCAGCTCGTCCCTGCGCCGGTGCAGCTGGCGAATGGCCTGGTCGAAGTCGGCGGGGTCGACCTCGATGCGGTCCGCACCGGTCGTCGGGACGCCCACCAGGCCGCCCACACCGATGCCGGCGGCCGACCCCACGACCTCGGCGACGCTCCCGTCCCGCAGCGAATTCTTGAGGCGCTCGGCCTCGTCCATGCTGCCCACCCTGACCACGGGCGCACACTCCCTCGTTCCGACGGTTCGGTACATGGTGTCCGGATGCGGCCGGAAGATCCAGTACCGGGTGCGCGGATCGGCACGAAAGCTGCGCGCGTGGGCAAAACTGCCGCCAAGGATGTCGAATGGCGAATTCAGGAAAGGGCCGGGGAGCACCGCGGGCCGACGTTCTCCCGATGGCCGGCGAAAGCGACCGCGACCTATCCGACCTGGATCTCGTCGGCCTTGTCGTTCCAGCCGAACTCGCGGAAGTCGGAGTAGATGCCGCCCGCGCGCAGGAACGCCTCCTGGTTCGGGAGCGCGGTGCGGTAGTTGACCAGCGTCGCCCCGCCCTGGATGCGGTGCAGCGCCCCGCTGCTGGCCTGGTCGCGGAACCCCCAGTCGGCGAGCTTCTTCTTGCCCGGCAGGTTCCACTGCAGCCGCCTGCCGGTGTGGTTGATGTCGGCCCAGAGGCAGACCCACGTGTTCTTGCAGTCCTCCGCCGCCGCGATGCCGGCCTCGCGCGTGGCGGCGGCGAGTTGCTGCGGCGTCCGGAAACAGCGGACGTCGCCGAGGGCGAGCTCGGCGCAGACCTGCGCGCCGTCCCAGCTCCGGGCCAGGTTGATGGTCCGCCCCTCGAACGACGCCCGCACCCCCGGTGCCGCGCCGGCCTGGACGGGGACCGCCGCGATGAGCCCGATGACGGCGGCGGCGATCCCGCAGTTGCGAATGGACTTCCCGAACACGATCTCTCCTCGCTGGTGGTCGGACGTGACGTGCGGACCCGGCGCCGGTCAGCAGCCCTGCCGGCCGCTGCTGATCTGGTAGCGGAAGCCGTGCCAGTCGATGTAGCCGACGGCGGCCACGCAGCGGCTGGCCGTGCCCGTGACGCCCCTGGGCCCCGCGTAGTAGCGGTAGTTGTCCAGGTCCGGGGTGGAGGAGCGGTCGATCGTGCAGGGCTGGCCCTCGCCGCTGCTCTCGACGCAGCGGAAGGTCCGGACGTAGGTCGGTGCGGCTACCCCGTAGGCCGCGCCCCGGTGGTAGAAGCAGGCGCTGTTCGTGCCGCCGTCGGAGCTGTTGTAGAAGATCGTCAGCTCACCGACGCCGCCGATGGTGTCGCTGTAGCTGATGGTGCCCGAACACGACACCGCCGCGTTCGCGGGTGCCGCCGACACGACCCCCGCGCCCACCACCACGGCGGCCAGCGGCAGTGCGGTCATCACCGATCGTGCTGCTCTTCCGACGAAGCTCATCGCTGTCCCCTTCGCAACGGTTTCCGGTCTGCTCAGGACTGTGCAGGGCGGTGCTGCACCGTCACGGAAATCTCACGGAAAGTCACTGGTCGGCGTACCGTTGGCGACGGGGAGGGACAGCGCGATGCCAGATCTTCGGTTCGGGGTCCTCGGACCCGTGGTCGTGTGGAGGGGATCGGACGCGGTAGGGCTCAGGCCTGGGAAGAGCTGCCAGGTCCTCGGGCTGTTGTTGTTGCACGCGAACGATTGCGTGGACCGCGACCGGATCATCGAGTGCGCCTGGGGGACGAGACCGCCGCGCAGCGCGCTCAACCTCGTGCAGAAGTGCGTCGGCGACCTGCGCCGGTCGCTGGGTGACGACGGCGGCGTGCTGGAGACGGTGGGCTCGGGGTACCGGCTGCGGGTGGCGCCCGAACAGCTCGACAGCGCCGTGTTCGCCCGAGGCCTGGCCCAGGCGCGGACGACCAGGAACGACGGTGACCTCGCCTCCGCGTGGCAACGGCTGTCGCAGGCCGTGGCGCTGTGGCGGGGACCGGCGTTCAGCGGCATCGACACCCCTGCGGCGGAGACCGAGCGCATCCGGCTGGAGGAGTACCGCCTGGCCGCCCTCGAAGACCTGGCCGAGCTGGACCTCCTGCGCGGTGAGCACGGCCTCGCCGTCGCCGAGCTGTCCCGCCTCGCGGCCGAGCACCCGTACCGGGAACGGGTGCGCGAACTGCTGATGATCGGGCTGTACCGCGGTGAACGCCAAGCCGACGCCCTCGCCGTGTACGAGGACGTCCGCCGGCTCCTCGCCGACGAGCTCGGCGCCAACCCCGGCCACCGCCTGCAACGCGTGCACGCCCAGGTGCTGCGGGCCGACCCGGCGCTCGACCTGGTGAGCGCCATCCGCGAGCCGGAGACCCGGCAGCCGCGCCAGCTGCCAGCCGACATCGCCGACTTCACCGGCCGGGAGACGGCACTGGACGCGGTGCTCGGGCTGCTCACCGGTGGACGGGTGCCGGTGGTCGTCGGCGCTCCCGGCACCGGCAAGTCGATGCTCGCCGTCAAGGCCGGCCACCGTGCGCGCGAGCGGTTCCCCGACGGCCAGCTGTACCTCGACCTGGCGGGCACGGCCGCCGTGCCGAGAGATCCCGCGGCGCTGCTCGCGGAGCTGCTGCGCGCGCTGGGCGTCACCGACGCGGTGATGCCGGACAGCCTGCACGAGCGGGCCGGCCTGTACCGCTCCCGGCTCGCCGGGCGCCGGGTGCTGGTGCTGCTCGACGACGCCGCCGGTGCCGGTCAGGTGCGGCCGCTGCTGCCGCCGTCCGACGGGTGCGCGGTGCTCGTGACCAGCAGGCGGTGGCTCACCGACCTGGAGGGCGCGCACCACGTCGAGCTGGACGTGCTGCCTCCCGCCGACGCCCGCACGCTGCTGGCGCGGGTCGGTGGCGCGGACCGGATCGACCGCGAACCGGAGGCGTCGGACGCGATCGTCCGCCTGTGCGGGTACCTCCCGCTGGCCATCCGGATCGCCGGGGCACGCCTCGCCAGCCGCGGCGCGTGGACGCTGGGGCTTCTGCGCGAACGGCTGGAGGACGAGTCCCGCCGGCTGGCCGAGCTGCGCGTGGGCGACCTCGACGTGCGGGCCAGCTTCCAGCTGAGCGTGCGGCAGCTGCCCGAGGCGGCCGGACGGGCGTTCCGGCTGATGGGCCTGCTCGGCGCGGAGACCCTGCCGGGGTGGGTGGTCGGCGCGCTCACCGGTGAGCGCGACGCCGAGGACGTGCTGGACGCCCTCGTCGACGCCAACCTGCTCCGCCTGGTCGGCACCGACGCGGCGGGCCAACCCCGGTACCGGCTGCACGACCTGCTGCGCACCTACGCCGCCCGCGCCGCCGCCGACCACTACAGCGAGACCGAACGCCGTGCCGCCGTGCGGCGGGTGCTGGGCGCCTGGCTCGCCCTGGCCGAGCAGGCCCGCGACCTGTTCCACCCCGCGTTGTTCCAGCACACCCCCGGACGGTCGGACCGCTGGCAGCCGGACCACGTCGTGGCCGACCCGGTCGCGTGGTTCGACGTCGAACGGGCGACGTTGCTGCGGGCCGTGGAGCTCGGCGCCGAATGGGGACTCGACGAGCTCGTGTGGGAGCTCGCACTCGCGTTCGTGCCGTACTACGACCACCGCAGCCTCTACCAGGACTGGCGGCGCAGCCACCGGATCGCGCTCGACGCCACCCGTGCCGCGGGCAACGCGCACGGCCAGGCCGCGCTGCTGCAGGGCATCGGCCAGGTCCACGTCTACCTCGACGAGCTGGACGAGGCGCGGACGGCGCTGGAGGAGTCCCTGCGGCTGTACCGCGACCTCGGCGACCGGCGCGGGGAGGCGCTCGCACTGGCCGGCCTGTCCACCGTGTGGCGCGTGCTCGACCGCACCGACCTCGCCCTGCGCTGCGCCGGTGACGCGCTGGCCCTGCTCGACCGGGTCGGGCACCCGCCCATGCAGGCCCAGCTGCGCAGCTCGATCGGCTTCATGTGGTTCCAGCAGGGCCACGGCTGCCACGCCGGCGCCGTGATCGCGGACGGGTTGCGCATCGCGCGGGAGCTCGGCGACCGGCACCGCGAGGCCGTGATCCTGCGGACGATGAGCCAGTACCGGCAGACCTGCGGCAACAGCACGGAGGCGCTGCGCTGCCTCGTCCAGGCGCTCACCATCTTCAACGAGATCGGAGACGAGCGCTGCGCCGCCTACGCCGAGCAGCGCATCGGCAGTGTGTACGCCGGCCTCGACGACCCCACCAGGGCCGGTCCCGCCCTCGAACGCGCCGCCGGCGTCTTCCGCCGCAACGGCGACCGCCGCAACGAGGCCGAGTGCCTGCAAGCGTTGGGGGAGCTGGAACTGCGGCACGGTGCTCCCGGCGCCGCCGAACGCCACCTCGGCCGCGCACACGACCTGGTGCGGACGTTGGACAGGCAGGTGCTGACGGGAACCGGATGAGTCCTGACCCCCCGTGCGCCCGGCCAGTGCCTTCTGCTGCGGGCGAACAGGCCTTTACCTCCAGTTTCGTGGAGGTTCCAGGATGATCCGCATGGGGAAGACCGTGAAGTACATCAACGTTGTCGTGCGGGTGTTGTTCGGAGCGCTGTTCGCGTTCTCCGGGTTCACCGGCCTGTTCGGGATCGGGTCGCAGTCGACCGACGGCATGTCGGCCGAGGCGGTCGCGTTCGCCACCGCGCTGGGGGAGAGCGGGTTCATCGTGCCCGTCACCAAGGTCGTCGAGCTGGTGGCCGGGATCATGTTGCTGGTCAACAGGTTCGTGCCGCTTGCACTGGCGCTGCTGGCGCCGCTGGTGGTCGGGATCTTCGGGTTCCACGTGCTGCTGGAGCCCAGTGGTGCGGTGCTCGCCGTGGTGCTCGCGGCGGCCGAGGTCCACCTGGCCTGGGTGCACCGGGACGCGTTCGTGCCGATGTTGCGACCCACGGCTCCGCGGGTAGCGCCGTCGTCGGCCAGGTCGTAGCCGGGTGGCCGGGCGGAGCAGTCCGTTCGGCCACCCGGACGCCCCCGTGTTTGCCGGTTCGCGGCACGGGGGTACGCCGGGTCCATGGTCATCCTTGCTGAAGTTTCCGGACGGTACGACCACGTTCCGGACAGCCCCTGGATCCTCCTCGTCCCCGTCGCCCTCCTGGCCGCGGGGTTCGCCGTGAACTGGTGGAAGGGGCGCCAGCGGCAGCGGTGACCGTCAGCGCTTGCCGTGCGGGCCCTTGGCCTTCTCGGCCTTCTTGCCGGGTGGCGACGCGGGCTTGCCCGCCTTCGGCTGGGGGACGGGCTGGACCTGCTGCGGGCTGGTGACCTCGGCCTGCTGCTCGACCGCCACCGCCACCGGCACCGGAACCGGCGCGGGGGGAGCGGTGGTCGTCGCGGCGGGAGCCGACGGCGTGGACGGGGCGGGTGCGGACTCCACGGGCGGCTGCGGTGCCAGCGCGACCGCGGTGAGACCGGCCGTGGCGACCAGGGTCGCCACGGCCGCGGCCTTGAGGACGTGGTGCAGGCGGCGCCGGGGCTGCGGCAGAGCGATGTGCGTGGCCGAGTCGTCAGAAGCACGCAGGATGCGGGCGCAGTCCGCGGCGGTCGGGCGGCGGCGCGGGGACAGCGAGGTCATCAGCGTCAGCAGGCGGTGCAGGTCGGTGGGGAGGTCGTCGGGGACCGCGGGCCGGCGGTGCAGGCGGGCGACGGCCGACTCGATCTCGCTGCCTTCGAACTCGCGGCGGCCGGTGAGGCATTCGAGCAGGACCAGGCCGAGCGCGTAGACGTCGACGGCGCTGCCGGGGTCCTCGCCGCGCACCTGTTCCGGTGCCAGGTAGGCGGCGGTGCCGACGACCTGGTCGGACCTGGTGAGCCGGGTCGTGCCGACCAGGCGGGCGAGGCCGAAGTCGGCGAGGTGGGCGTTGCCGTCCTCGTCGAGCAGGATGTTGGACGGCTTGATGTCGCGGTGCACCACGCCCGTCTCGTGCACGTGGGCGAGCGCCTCGGCCAGGTCGGCGCCGAGCAGGCGGACCTCACCGACCGTCAGCGGGGCGCTGTTGATGCGCTCGCGCAGCGTGCAGCCGTCGATGAGCTGGAGGACGACGAACGGTGTGCCGTCGCTCGTCCCGGCGTCGTGCACATCCACGAGCCTGGGGTGCGACAGCGAGGCCAGGGTTCTGACCTCGTTGTCGAACCTCCGCTCGTGGGAGACCTCGGAGCCGTTGTGGAACAGCTTGACCGCCACGTGCCGTTGCAGCCGGGTGTCCCAGGCGCGGTGGACGTCGGCCATGCCACCCGTGCCCAGCAACTCGGCGAGCACGTACCTGTCGGCGAGGAGGCGGTCCGGCGGCATGGCGGCCTTCCTGTCGGCTGTCGGCTGCCTGCCTGGTTCCCGCATTCTTCGAGCGCAAACATCTTTTTCGGCCTCAGCGGCCGGAAAGTGCCTCCGGCACGCTGGCGTGCAGCTCGATCATCTCGTTCAGCGTGGTCGCGCGCAGGGCCCGCAGGACGCTCCCGGCCGGTGCCACGACCCGCAGCGGTGTGCCCTTGTCGACGCCGCGCAGGTGGTACTCGACCAGCACGGACAGCCCGGACGACGCCATGAACGACACGTCCGTCACGTTCAGCACCACCGCGAGCCGGCGGTCCGCGGCCTGGGCGAACGCCTCGTCCAGGTGCTCGCGCAGCAGCGGCGCGGTGTAGGTGTCGACCTCGCCGGTGATCTGGAGGACCACTGCGTTGTCCCGCAGGTCGGTCTTGGCTTCCACTGGTGTCACTCCTCCCGAGATCCCCGTTTCCAGCCTGTCACGCCGGGCACGGGTTGTCGATCAACGGGCGGTGTGGGTCAGGCCTCGTCCGGCGCGGTCAGACGCGCGTCGGGGGCCTGACGCGGGTCAGGGGCCTGGCGCGGGTCGGGGACGGCCCGCGCACAGCGCAGCCGTGCGAGCTGCCGCAGCAGTTCCTGGCGGACGGGCTCGACGTCGGCGATGAGCGCGGCGAGCTCGTCCAGGCCGGCGGCGTCCGGGTGGTCCCGGCGCCACCGCTCCAGCTGCCGCGCCATCGCCGCCTGCCCGGCACCCGCGTCGCGGTACTCGTCGTCGAGCCGGTCGCACCACGAGCTGTCGGCCTGCTCCGGTGCCATCCCGGCCAGGTCGCTGATGAAGCCGCGGGCCTCGGCGAGCTCGGCGCGCAGGTTCGCCAGCGCGACGGGCAGCATCTCGATGCCCAGTTCCGACACGTCCTGCCCGGCTGACCGTTCGTCTCCCACTCCGGCGACGATACGAACGGCACCGCCTTCACAGGCCTGAGCAGCACCGATCGCACACGAAAGTGTGTACCGGAGCGTGGTTGGCCGGGTGCGGTCCGGGCATTCTCGCCGCGTGCGGTGAGAGGAGTCCCGTCAGGCGCCGGTGGACCGGGGCGTCGGGCGGTCGACATCGGCGGGGGCGTGACCGGCAGGCCGCGCCCCCCGCCTCCACCCGTGCCGCGGGGTGAGGTCGCGCCGGGTGGGAGGATCGTCCGGTGTCAGCAGGAACCAACGACATCGAGAAGGCGGTCGGCGTGCTCCGCGCCGGAGGCCTGGTGGCCCTTCCCACGGAGACCGTCTACGGCCTGGGCGCGAACGCCGAGGACCCGGCCGCGGTGCGCCGCGTGTTCGAGGCCAAGGGCCGCCCGCCCACGCACCCGCTGATCGTCCACATCGGCAGCGCCGGCCAGTTGGCCGACTGGGCGGAGGACGTGCCCGCCACCGCGCGGCTGCTGGCGGAGCGGTTCTGGCCGGGACCGCTGACGCTGGTCCTGCGCCGCGGTGCCCGAGTACCGCTGGAGGCGACGGGCGGCCTGGAGACGGTGGCCCTGCGCGTGCCCGACCACCCCGTGGCGCTGGCGCTGCTCTCGGCGTTCGGCGGCGGCGTGGCGGCCCCCTCCGCGAACCGCTTCGGCTCGGTCAGCCCCACCACGGCCGACCACGTCCGCGCGGAGCTCGGCGACGCCGTCGACCTCGTCCTGGACGGCGGCCCCTGCGCGGTCGGCGTCGAGTCGACCATCGTCGACGCCACCGGTGACGTCCCGAGCGTGCTCCGGCCCGGCGGCGTGACCCGGGAGGAGCTCGAAGAGGTGCTGGGCGTGCCCGTGGCGGTGCACTCGACCAGCAGCGTCCGGGTGCCGGGCCAGCACCCCTCGCACTACGCGCCGCGGGCACGGGTCGTCCTCGTCGAGCCGGAGCAGGTCGTCGCCGAGGCGGAGCTCGTGCAGGGCATGGGGCACCGGGTGGGGGTGCTGGTGCCCGCGTCCTACGCCGGTGCCGAGCCGGACGTGCACGCCGTGGTGCGCGTCCCCGACTCGGACGCCGCCTACGCGCGGGGGCTGTACGGCTTCCTGCGGGAGCTCGACCAGCGGGACTGCGACGTCGTCGTGGCCTCGCCGCCGGAGGAGGCCGGGCTGGGGCTCGCCATCGCCAACCGGCTGCACCGCGCCGCGGGACCCCGGCCGACCGACTGAGGCGGCGCGGCCGGGGGTGGACGCGGACGTGGCGGGAGTTCGGCTCATGGCGGGGCGTCCAGTCGGCGGCGGATGTCCGCTGTGACGGGGACGCCCCGGGCCGCGTGAGTCCGGTCGGTGGCGGGATGCCCTGGTCGCGTGACTCCCGCCGACACCGGGCCATGCCGTCGTGACGGACGCCCTAACCGCAGGACTCCCGCCGACAGCAGGACGCCCCAACTGCAGGAGTCCCACCGGCGGTCGTGGCTAGTCCGCCGTGACCGGAACGTCCAGCCCACGCGCCGCGACCAGGCGTGCGCTGCCGTCGGCGAGCCGGTAGCAGAGGCCGACGACGGCCGCCTTGCCTGCGGCGACCCGGTCGGCGAGCAGGCGGGAGCGGTCGAGCAGCAGGTCCACGGTGCGGCTGACGTGTTCGGCGAGGACCTCGTCGGCCTCCACGCGGCCGGCGGCGCGTGCCGCCAGCACGCTGGGGGTCACCCGTTCGACGACGTCGCGGATGTACCCGGCGGGCACCGCGCCCTCGTCGAGGGCCGCGCAGGCGGCGGCGACCGCACCGCAGGCGTCGTGGCCGAGGACCACGACGAGCGGGCAGTCCAGCACGTCCACGCCGTACTCGACGCTGCCGATCACCTCGGCACCGACGACGTGGCCCGCTGTGCGGACCACGAACAGGTCGCCCAGACCGCGGTCGAAGATGATCTCGGCGGCCAGTCGCGAGTCCGAGCACCCGAACAGCACGGCGAACGGGCGCTGCGCCGGTGCGATCTCGGTGCGGCGGGTCGCGTCCTGGTTCGGGTGCTCGGGCGTACCGGCGACGAACCGGTGGTTGCCCGACAGCAGCAACTCGAAGGCTTCCTGGGGCGTCGGGGAGGTCAGCTCGGCCATGATCACAGACTAGGTGAAATCCGGCGCCGTGCCGACTGGCCGGGTCAAGACATCTCGGCCGCGCGCGTTCGCAGGACCGCGAGGGCCTCGTCGGCGTGAACGGTGAAGTTCAGCTCGCCCTTGATCAGGCGGAGCACCGTGCGGTCGATGTCGATGACGAACGTGCGCCGCTTCGCGCGCAGCGGGCTGAACCGCCGCCACACGCCGAACTGCTTCGCGACCGCACCGTCCGCATCGGACAGAAGCGGGTAGTCGAAGCCGTAGGTGGTGGCGAACGCGCGTTGTTTGGACACGGTGTCCGGGCTGATGCCGATCCGGTGTGCGCCGACCTCGCCGAACTCCGCAGCCAGGTCGCGGAAGTGGCAGCTCTCCTCGGTGCAGCCGCCGGTCATCGCCGCGGGGTAGAAGAACAGCACGACCGGGCCCGTGGCCAGGAAGGCCGACAGGGTGCGCGGTTCGCCGTTGTCGTCGGTGAGGGTGAAGTCGGGTGCGATGTCTCCTTGTTCCACCCAGGGTCTTCGGGTCCGTACCGAGTATGGATTGGTCCACGGAAGAGTGCATGACAGACGGGATTCCACGCCGGTTGTGCGTCCACTGTGGACGAAAAACTCATTTGTGCAGGTCACGCGCGATTTGCGGATTCTTCGGTAACGAACCGATAACCGCACCCATCCGATCGGCCATGCGGTGCGAACTACTCACATCAACTGCTCGAAACCCCTTGGAGATGTCCCGTCATGAACAAGACCGTCCGCAAGACCGTCCTGGCCGTCGGCGCCGCCTCGCTCGCCCTCTTCGGTGCGGCCTGTGGCTCGGGTGACATGGCCAGCTCGAGCTCCACCACCGCGACCACGTCGGCGACCTCGATGGCACCGCCGTCCTCGTCGGCGATGGCCAACCCCGCCTCGAACCTCGTCGGCCCCGGCTGTGCCGACTACGCGAAGCAGGTGCCGTCGGGTGCCGGTTCCGTCGCGGGCATGGCCGCCGACCCGGTCGCCGTCGCCGCGAGCAACAACCCGCTGCTCACGACGCTGGTCAGCGCCGTGTCCGGCAAGCTCAACCCGAAGGTCGACCTGGTCTCGACGCTCAACGGCGCCGAGTTCACCGTGTTCGCGCCGGTCGACTCGGCGTTCGCGAAGATCGACGCCGCGACGATCGAGAAGCTCAAGACCGACGACGCCCTGCTGACCAAGATCCTGACCTACCACGTGGTGCCCGGCCAGATCGCGCCCGACAAGATCGCCGGCGACCAGAAGACGGTCGAGGGTGGCGTGGTGAAGGTGTCCGGTTCCGGTAACGCGATCAAGGCCAACGACGCCAACGTGATCTGCGGCGGCGTGAAGACCGCGAACGCGACCGTGTACCTCATCGACACGGTCCTGCTGCCTGCCTGACATCTCCAGAGCAGCAGTACCGCGACTCCGGGAACCGCGCTGTCACAGGCGGTTCCCGGAGTTCCCCCATGTCCGCTCGTCGAACGGTCCGATGTGGACCGTCGTCGCGTCGGAGAGCCGGAACAGCGGCCGGTTCGCCGGTTCGCGCAGGTGCACCACGATCACGGCGCCGTGGTTCAGCAGCCGCACCGACCTCGTGATGACGCAGGCGTCGAGGTCGTCGAAGACGGCGAGGACGCGATCGGTCACGCCCCGGGATTCGGTGCGCCGTGCGCACCGGATTGGCGGGTCAGGCCAGGTCGACGGTGAGAACGGCGGCGCTGGTCGGGCTCGGTGACCCGCCGGCCGGCTCGACGGTGAGCAGGGCCTCGCGGGCTCCCGCGATCCCGGTGACGAGCATCGACGCCGACCGAGCCGGTGCGCGCAGCACGCCCGCCGATCGGGGCCCGTGGCGGTCGACCAGCCACAGCTGGTACGCCCGATCGCGGGGCAGGGTGCGCAGGTCATCGGCCATGAACAGCATCGCGTCACGGCTCTGCGAGATCGCCGCGGTGCACGCCGGTGCGGTGACGAGCCGCAGGTCCGGTGCCGCCAGCAGGTCGCCCGTCGCGGAGTGCGGCGACACGGCGACGGCGGTGGTGGTCTCCGGGGTCAGCGCACCGTGCACACCGCCCACGACGGCGGCGGCCGCGCACGCGACCGAGATGATCGCCGCGGCCCGCCGCAGGCCTTGGCGCCGGGAGAGCTCGGACCTGACCTCGGAGAACGGCGGCACCTGCCGGACCTGGCCGACCGCGTCCAGCACCCGTGGCCGCAGGGCGACGGGGACGGTCTGGCTTGCGGCGAGGCCGAGTCGTGCGGCAGTGCCCCGCAGGCCGGTCACCTCGTCCGTGCAGGCCGGGCACCGGTCCAGGTGCGCCTCGAACGAGGCCCGCTCGGCGTCGGGCAGCGCGCCGAGTGCGTGAGCACCGGTCAGCAGGTGCGGGTTGATCGCACGTGGTCGTCCCGGTTTCACGACCGTTCTTCGAAGCCGTCCGGTGATCGGATTGCTGCCGCCGCACCGGAGTCCGAAGTGGAGTGAGCACGAGGGCGGTGCACCCCGGGAGGTGCACCGCCCTGTGGTCAGCCCTGGAGAACGTGGACGGTCACGGCCTGCGGTTCCTTCAGGCCGGACCAGACCTCGAATTTCACGGGCTGGTCAGCGCGGACGCCTCCGAGGAGACGCCCGGGAACGCCTGGACGCGGTCCTGGCGAGCGGAACGGGAGCCGGCGGCGGCCGCCAGGCCCAGCATCAGCAGCAGGTCGCGGCAGTCGTCCACGTCACGGGAGTGCTCCGCCACCCGGCGCGCGGCCTGGCGCTGCTGAGCGGCCTCCGCGTGTTCCGCGGCGACGCGGGCCTCGGCGAAGCAGACGGCTGCTCCCTTGGTGCTGTCGGGTCGGGTCATGAGCGCACCTGCCCGACCGACGAGGTACCCGGGAGGAGCGGTGCGAGCAGGTCGTGCGGGCGATCCGGCGACAAGCCGGTGCTCCAATCTCCGGCCGGAGGTACAGCGCCGGACCGGGCAGGAGGGGTCCGCGGCGGCTGGATGCCGGCAACTGGAACCCCAACGATCCCGACCCTACCCCACGCGCCGCGGACTTCCGCGCAACCGCGTGCGATCGGCCGGACGGCCGTACGGGGGCTAGGGTGGGGTCGTCTGGCTTTGCCGCTGGTCGCAGGTAGCGCGACGGAGTCCTCCGGTGGTTCCGAGCGTGGTCATCTGGAGGCTTCCGTGGCGCCCGCCGACGAAGATCCGCTGTTGCTCGTCCTGGACTTGCCCGTCACGCCCGAGACCGCTACCCCGGAGCTGCGGGAGAGTGTCGCCGAGGTCCTGGCCGACCTCGGCGAACGGCACCGCTTCGACGTCCTGCTGGTCGTGACGGAGCTGGTCTGCAACGTCCTGGACCACACGTCCGGCACCGGCCGGCTGCGGGTCTTCCTCGACAAGACGTCCGGCGAGGTCGTCGTCGAGGTCGACGACGACTCCGCGCTGCCGCCCGTGCACGGGTCCTCACGACTGGGCGGCGACCGGGGCCGGGGCATCGTGATGATCGAGGGGCTCGCCGGCGAGTGGGGCACCAGGCCGCTGGCCGCCGGGGGCAAGACGGTGTTCGCCACCGTTCCCGCCGGCCGGGACACCGCCCAGGACCCCCGGCCCGGCCAGGCGCCGTAGCCGCCGCGCACCCGGTCGGCGAGCGGGCTCCGCACGCCGTTGGTGCCGACCGCGAGCGTCGACGCGAAACCTTTGTCGTTGTGCGCCTCGACTTCCGCCCAGCGAGCCGCAAGCCCGCTCCCAGCGCGAGGGCGCACACGCCCTTTCGAGTCGACATGCGCAAGACCGCGACACCGGACGGGGAGCGCGCAAGCGTCGAAATATTCCCGATCACGCGATCCTTCTCACCTGGTGGCCGTCACAGCGCGGCCCCCTCCCGCGCGGCCAGACTGCGAGGACCCGACGAGAGGGGGACCGGTGGTCGCACCACTGCACCTGGCCGTCGCACTGCCCGTGACCGGCGAGCTCACCGCGCGGTACTGGGCGGGGCTCGTGCGCGAGGCGGAGGACGCCAAGCTGGACTTCGTGACGTTCGACGACGCGCTCGGTGGCGCACCGGGGCTCGACGCGGTGCTGATCGCCGCTCGGGTCGCACCGCTGACCAGCCGGATCGGGCTGCTGCCCACCGCGGTCGTCACGCACACCGAACCGTTCCACGTGTCGAAGGCGATTGCGACGCTCGACCACGTGAGCGGCGGACGCGGCGGCGTGTTGCTCGACGTCGCGCCCGATCCGGTGCATGCCGGGCACTTCGGGCGGCGAGACGTCGGCACGGCTGACGAGCTGTGGGAGGAGGCCGCCGACTACGCAGAGGTGCTGCGGCGGTTGTGGGACAGCTGGGAGGACGACGCGGAGATCCGCGACGTCGCCACCGGGCGGTTCATCGACCGGGAGAAGCTGCACCACATCGACTTCGAGGGCAGGTGGTTCAACGTCCGCGGCCCGTCGATCACGCCGCGGCCGCCGCAGGGCCACCCGCCGGTGGCCGCGACCGAGCCGGGGTTCGCGGACATCGTGTTCTCCGACAACGCCTCCGCGTCCGACCGGCTCGTGTACCGGGACGTCGACGCCACGGTGACGCCCGACGAGCTGCTGCGCTGGCAGGAGGAGGGCTTCGCCGGGTTCCGGCTGCACGGCGACCTGCACACGGTCACCCGCGAGCTGGTCCCGCGGCTGCGGGAGCGCGGGGTGTTCCGCACCGAGTACGAGCACACGACACTGCGCGGGCACCTCGGCCTGGCCCGTCCGGAGAACCGCTACGCCGCAGGGAGCGCGCGATGACCAAGCAGATCCACCTCGCCGCGCACTTTCCCGGCGTGAACAACACCACGGTCTGGAGCGACCCGCAGGCCGGCAGCCACATCGAGTTCTCCTCGTTCGTCCACCTGGCGCAGACGGCGGAACGGGCGAAGTTCGACTTCTTCTTCCTGGCGGAGGGACTGCGGCTGCGCGAGCAGGGCGGGCAGATCCACGACCTGGACGTGGTCGGCCGGCCGGACACGTTCACCGTGCTGGCGGCGCTCGCGGCCGTCACCGACCGGCTCGGGCTCGCCGGCACGATCAACTCGACGTTCAACGAACCCTACGAGGTGGCGCGGCAGTTCGCCTCGCTCGACCACCTGTCGGACGGGCGGGCGGCGTGGAACGTCGTCACGTCGTGGGACGCGTTCACCGGCGAGAACTTCCGCCGCGGCGGCTTCCTGGCCCAGGAGGACCGCTACAGCAGGGCCGAGTCGTTCCTGCGCACGGCCTGGAAGCTCTTCGACACCGGTGTCGGCACGTTCGAGCACCGGGACCGGCATTTCGACATCAGCGGCACGTTCGGCGTGCCCCGCTCGCCCCAGGGCCGTCCGGTGATCCTGCAGGCCGGTGACTCGGAGGAGGGCCGCGAGTTCGCCGCCGCCACCGCGGACGCCATCTTCTCCCGCTACGCCACCCTGGAGGAGGGCCAGCGGTTCTACCGCGACGTCAAGGGGCGGCTCGCGCGGTACGGGCGGTCACCGGAGCAGCTCAAGATCCTGCCCGCGGCCACGTTCGTGCTCGGCGACACCGACGCCGACGCGCAGGAGAAGGCCGCCGTGGTGCGGCGTCAGCAGGTCAGCGGCGCGACCGCGATCCGGTTCCTCGAACAGGTCTGGAACCGCGACCTGAGCTCCTACGACCCGGACGGGCCGCTGCCCGAGGTCGAGCCGCTCGTCGGCGAAAACACCATCGCGCGCGGCCGGGCCAGCGTGCGGATGTTCAAGGACCCCGCCGCCACCGTGCGCGAGTGGCGGGAGAAGGCCGCGGCGAAGAACCTGTCGATCCGCGACCTGGTGATCGACGTGAGCGCGCGGCAGACGTTCACGGGGTCGGCGGCGAGCGTCGCCGCGCAGATCGACGACCTGGTGCAGCAGGACGCGGCGGACGGCTTCATCCTGGTGCCGCACGTGACCCCCGGCGGGCTCGACGAGTTCGCAGACACGGTGGTGCCGCTGTTGCAGGAGCGCGGTGTCTTCCGCACCGACTACACCGGCCCGACACTGCGCGATCACCTCGGTGTCCGATAGTTGTTCACCACGTGGACGCCCTTGCTCCCCTGATCGGCCGGTACCTACGGTGAGTTCCGCGCCACGCGCCCCGTTCTGACCCACCCGGCCGACAAGGACCCGCCATGTCCTCTGCTCTCGCTCCACCGTCCACAAAGGACAGATCGGACGATCTGGCTGCCCTGTCGGTCGTGCCGGCCCGCCACCCGTGGCGGTGGGTGGGCGTCGCGGTCGTGCTGGTCCTCGTCGCCCAGTTCGTGCACGGCCTGGTCACCAACCCGGGCTGGGACTGGCCGACGTTCGCCCGCTACTTCACCGCCGAGTCCGTCCTGCGCGCGGTGGGCACCACGATCGTGCTCACCGTGCTCGGGACGGTGCTCGGCTTCGCGCTGGGCATCGCGGTGGCGCTGCTGCGGTTGTCCCGCAGCCCGTTCCTGCAGGGCGTCGGCTGGACGTACGTGTGGGCGTTCCGGTCGATCCCGCTGATCGTGCAGTTGTTGTTCTGGTTCAACATCTCCTACCTCTACCAGCGGTTGTCGGTTGGCATCCCGTTCGGCCCGGAGCTGTACTCCTTCGAGACCGTGCAGCTGATCAGCCCGATGGGCGCCGCCGTCCTCGGGCTCGCGCTGCACCAGGCCGCCTACGCCGCCGAGATCGTGCGCTCCGGCGTGATCTCGGTCGAGCCCGGCCAGCTGGAGGCCGCGGCCGCACTGGGCATCCCCAGGTCCCGGCAGCTGCGCAGGATCGTTCTGCCGCAGGCGATGCGCGCCATCCTGCCCAACGCGGCCAACGAGGTGATCAGCCTGTTCAAGGGCACCTCGGTCGTCTCGGTGATGGCGATCGGCGAGCTGTTCTACCAGGTGCAGGTGATCTACGGCCGCAACGCGCGGGTCGTGGCCCTGCTGATGGTCGCGACCGTCTGGTACATCGTCCTGACCACGCTGCTCTCGATCGGTCAGCACCACGTCGAGCGGTACTTCGCGCGAGGAGCCCGCCGGTGATCGAGGTGCTGGGCGTGCACAAGAGCTTCGGCGCCACCGAGGTGCTGCGCGGGGTGTCGCTGGAGGTCGCGGCCGGCGAGGTCGTGGTGGTGCTGGGCCCGTCGGGTTCCGGCAAGTCGACGCTGCTGCGGACGATCAACCACCTGGAGAAGGTCGACCGCGGGTTCATCAGCATCGATGGCGCGCTGGTCGGCTACCGGCGCTCCGGGCGCAGGCTGTACGAGCTCAAGGAGCGCGAGGTGCTCCGGCAACGCGCGCAGATCGGGTTCGTGTTCCAGAACTTCAACCTCTTCCCGCACCTGACCGCGCTGCAGAACGTCGTCGAGGCGCCGCTCGCCCACGGCCGGGCGCGCGACGAGATCCACGCGGAGGGACGCGCCCTGCTCGCGCGGGTCGGCCTGGCGGACAAGGAGGACGCGTACCCGCGGCAGCTCTCGGGCGGCCAGCAGCAACGGGTCGCGATCGCCCGCGCGCTGGCCACCCGGCCGAAGGTCGTGCTGTTCGACGAACCCACCTCCGCGCTCGACCCCGAGCTGGTCGGCGAGGTCCTCGACGTGCTGCGCGACCTGGCCCGCTCCGGCACCACGATGGTCGTCGTCACCCACGAGGTCGGTTTCGCCCGCGAGGTGGCCGACCGCGTCGTCTTCCTCGACGGGGGAGTGGTCGTCGAGGAGGGCCCGCCGGCGCAGGTGCTCGACCACCCGGTCCACGAGCGCACCCGCGCTTTCCTGTCCAAGGTGCTGTGAAGGGAGTCTGTTGTGCGCAAGTCACTTCTCGCCGGTCTGGTGCTGGTGCTGGCGGCCTGTGGAACGGCGGAGAGCGAGCCCGCCACCGTGTCGGGCCTGAGCGTCAGCCTGGGTCCCGACCAGAACCGGGTCACGGCGGCGAAGGACGACAAGATCGCCGCCAAGGTGCCGGAGGAGTTCCGCTCCCGGGGTGAGCTGGTGGTCGGCGGATCGACGGGCACAGCGCCGCCACTGCGGTTCTACGCCACCGACGACCGGACGGTGATCGGGGTGGAGACCGACATCGCCCACCTCGTCGCGGACGTGCTGGGGCTCAGACCGCGGCTGGAGACCTCGTCGTGGGAGAACCTGTTCGTCGGCATCGACAGCGGTGCCGTGGACGTGGGCCTGTCGAACATCACGGTGACCGAGGCCCGCAAGGAGAAGTACGACTTCGCCACCTACCGGCTCGACACGCTCGCGTTCGAGGCGAAGAAGGGCGGCACCTGGAAGGTGCGGGGGCCGAAGGACGTCGCGGGCAAGGTGATCGCGGTGACCTCCGGCACGAACCAGGAGAAGATCCTCGTCGACTGGAGCACCAGGAACGTGGCGGACGGCCTGAAGGCCACCGACGTCAAGTACTTCCAGAACTCCTCCGACTACTACCTGGCGCTGCAGTCCGGCCGCATCGACGCCTACCTCGGCCCGAACCCCACCGCCGCCTACCACGCGGCGGTGTCCGGGCAGACCGAGGTGATCGGCACCTTCTCCGGCGGCGCCGCGGTGCAGGGCAAGATCGCGGTGACCACGCTGAAGGGCAACGGGTTGGTCGTCCCCGTGCAGGAGGCGCTCAACCAGCTGATCGCGAACGGCAAGTACGCGGAGGTGCTGAAGCGCTGGGGACTGGCCGACGAGGCGGTGCCGACCTCGGAGGTCAACCCTCCCGGCCTGCCGAAGACGTCGTGAGAGGGCTGTCGTGCGACTTGTGCTGACCATCGAGACCGACGACGACCAGGCCGCGGCGCGGCTGCTCGGGGCGTTGAAGGACGTGGGCCTGGTGACCGCGGAACCCGATCCCGACGTGCGGATCCTGCCGCACGCCCGGCAGGTCGTCTTCCAGGGCAGGACGATCGAGCTGACCCGGCTGGAGTTCGACCTGCTGCTGCACCTGTGCGAGCACCCCGACCGGGTGCACCGCCGCCGCGAGCTGATGTCCGCGGTGTGGGGCGTCGACGACGACCACAGCGGTGGCCGCACGGTCGACGTCCACGTGCGCCGCGTGCGGCAGAAGCTCGGTGCCGCCGGTGAGGTGGTCCAGACCGTGCGCGGCGTCGGCTACCTGGTGGCCGCGGGGCGGGTGCGGGTCGAACGCGCCGCGGACGTCGTGCGGCTGGCCGACCGCCGCGCGGGATGAGACCCGGTGGCCTCCCGGTGCCGCTGCGGGAGGCCACCGCTTCGCCGTTCACCCGGCCACCACGAATCGCCGGTTCCAGAGGGGGCGCGCTCTGGTTCCGGTGCTGAATCGGTTGCTTTCCCCGGCGGCTCCGGTGTTGCATCGGCACACCGGGTCGCTGGGGGAGTTGGTCGATGCTCGACGGCGTGATCGCCACGGACGTGTCCCTCGTGGACGAACTGGTCCGCGCGCAGTTCCCGCACTGGCACGGGTTGCCGATCCGCGCGGTCGGGGACGGCGGCACCAGCAACGCGATGTACCGGCTCGGCGACGAGCTGGCCGTGCGGCTGCCGCGGCGCGAGTGGTCCAGGGACGACGCGGCCAAGGAGGCCGCCACCGTTCCCGTGGTCGCACCGCACCTCCCGGTCGCCGTGCCGGAACCGCTCGCACTCGGGGAACCCACCGAGCGCTACCCGGCGCAGTGGTCGGTGGTGCGCTGGCTCGGCGGCACCACCGCACCGGTCGAGGCCGTCGCCCGCGACACCCCGTTCCGCCTGGCCGAACTGGTCCACGCGTTGCACGACGTCGAAGCCACCGGGCGGCCGTGGACCGACTACCGCGGGCGAACGGACGCCGCGCGTGACGACGAAGCGGTGCGCCGGTGCATCGCGGAGCTGGGCGGTGACCCGCGGCTGGTCGCCCTGTGGGAGGAGGCGCTCGCCGCGCCGCGCTGGGACCGGCCGGCCCGCTGGCTGCACGCCGACCTGCACGAGGGCAACCTGCTGTTCACCGGCGGGGTGCTGACCGGCGTGATCGACTGGGGCGCCGCCGGTGTCGGTGACCCCGCGGCGGACCTCATGACGGCCTGGCTCTACCTCGACGACCGCGGCCGCAGGGCGTTCCGGCGCGAGCTGGCCGAGTTCGACGACGCCACCTGGGCCCGCGCACGCGGCTGGGCGCTGCACCTGGCCGTGCTCGCGCTGCCGTACTACCGCGACACCAACCCGTTCCTCGCCGGGATCGCGAGCAGGACGATCGAGCAGCTACTGGCGGAACGCGCCGGGTGACACGCCCGCCTCGCGGGTGAAGAACTTCGCGAAGTTCGTGGCCTCGCTGAACCCCAGCCGGTGCCCGATCGCCGCCGCCGACAGGTCGGTGTGCACCAGCAGGCGCTTGGCCTCCAACGCCACCCGCGCGTCGATCAGCGCCTTGGCCGAACGGCCGGTCGCCGCGACGCAGATCCGGTTCAGGCCGCGCAGCGAGTAGCCGACCCGCGCCGCGTAGTCGGCGGCGTTGCGGCTGCGGGCGAACGACCGCTCCAGCTCCTGCTGGAACCGCTCGAACCGCGGGTCGCCGGGTCCGCCGGTGTCCGCGAGCAGCCGGGCGACCCGCAGCAGGAGCACGCCCGCGAGCTGACGCAGCAGGTCGACCGGCTCACCGGACCCGACCACCCGCCGGTACTCGGCACGCAGGTCGCGGGCCGACCGGTCCAGCGCGGCCCGGTCACCGGCCGGCACCTGCCACCGCACCGGGCCGAACGGGCTGAGCAGCGGACGGGCGCCGTCCAGCGGCGGCGGGAACGCGGGCGTGAACAGCACGGCGTGCGCCTTCAACGCCCCGGCGGGCAACCGCAGCACCCGGCCGGGGCTGACGTGCAGCACGGTGCCCGGCGCGCACGGGTGGTCCACGAAATCGACCATGCACGAACCCCGCCCGGCGGTGATCACGAAGAGCTGGTGGAAGTCGGTCCTGTGCACCTGGAGCAGGGTGTTCTCGCTGAGCCTGCCGCGAAGCTGCGCGAGGTCCAGCACCTCCAACCCCAGCCTCGGCCGGTCGGGGTTGCTGAAGCCGAACTCGGCAAGCTGTCCACTTCTGACCATGGTGAAGCCGGATCCTACCTCGTCCGGCGGCTGCCGGAGCGGCAGAGTTCTCCGCATGGACACCAAAGAACTCGTGCTCAAGGCCACCGGCGAGCTGTTCGGCGACAGGGACCCGTCCGCTGTGGACCGCTGGGTCGCACCGGACTACCGCCAGCACAGCGCGCTCATCGGCGACGGACCCGAGGCGTTGCGCGGGCTCGTCGCGAGCCTGCCGGACGGCTTCCGCTACGAACCGGCCCGTGTGGTCGCCGACGGCGATCTCGTTGCGCTGCACGGCGTCTACCACGGCTTCGGGCCGCAGCCGCTGGTCGCGTTCGACCTGTTCCGGGTCGAGGACGGCAAGCTCGCCGAGCACTGGGACGCGCTCACGCCGGTCGTCGATCCGACGGTGAGCGGACGGTCCCAGACGGACGGTCCGGCGGGGCCCGCCGGCACCGGCACCGAGCACAACCGCGCGTTGGTCGCCGAGTTCGCGCAGCGCGTGCTGCAGGACGCCGACTACTCCGTGCTCACCGACTACATCTCCACCGAGACCTACCTGCAGCACAACCCCGAGGCCGCCGACGGGCTCGACGGGTTCGGCGCCGCCGCCGCGCGGTGGGCCGAGCAGGGCCGCCACCTCGTCTACAAGACCGTGCACCGGGTCGTGGCCGAGGGCGACCTGGTGCTGCTGCAGTCCGAGGGCGAGTTCGGCGAGCCGGTCGCGTACTGGGACCTGTTCCGGGTCGCGGACGGCCGGATCGTCGAGCACTGGGACGTGATCACCCCGGTGCCCGCGGAGCTCCCGCACGGCAACGGCCTGTTCTGAGCCGTGATCACCGCACTGCCGTTGCGCGACTACCGGGACGCGGTCGCGCTCGACGAACCGTTCCACCCGCTCCGCCCGCCCGCACCGGCCCGTCACCTCGACGGGCTGACCGGGCTCGCGCTGCGGCTGCTCGGCGAGGACCCGCGGGTGGGTCGCCCCACCCTCCCGCGCGGTCCCGCCGGACGCCGCCTGCTGCTGCGGTCGCTGCTGACCGTGCGCGAACCCGCCCCGGTCGCTCCCGACCTGCAGGCGGTGCTCGACGCGGTCCTCGGCGGTGAACGCGAGCAGAGCGCGCCTGCCGACGCGGGCGGGCTGGCCGCACCGATCGCCGTGTGGCGCGGCGACATCACGTTGCTCAGGGCCGACGCGATCGTCAACGCCGCGAATGACGCCCTGCTGGGCTGTTTCCAGCCGATGCACCCGTGCGTCGACAACGCGATCCACGCCGCAGCCGGCCCGCGGCTGCGCGAGGACTGCCACCGCATCATGGCCGCGCAGGCCGCACCGGAACCCACGGGCCTCGCGAAGATCACCCGCGGTTACCACCTGCCGGCGCGGTTCGTGCTGCACACCGTCGGGCCGATCGTGCGCGGCACCGTCAAGCCCGCGCACGAACAGGCCCTGGCCGACGCGTACCGGTCGTGCCTCGACCTGGCCGCCGAGGTCGGCACGATCCGCACGCTCGCGTTCTGCGCGATCAGCACCGGCATCTTCGGTTTCCCCAAACAGCCGGCGGCGCACATCGCCGTCGAGGTCGTCCGCGACTGGCTCGCCGCCCACCCCGGGCGACTCGACCGCGTCGTCTTCACGACCTTCAGCGGCGACGACGACACGGCCTACCGGAAGGCGTTGCGATGACCTGGGAACGCTGGCTCGACGACGCGGACCGGGTGCTGGTCGCGGCGGGTGCGGGGCTGTCGGCGGCGGCCGGGTACGACTACTCCGACACCGAACGGTTCGCCGAGCTGTTCCCCGTGCTGCACCGCACTGGGCTGCGGGCCCGCTACCAGCTCATCGGGCTGCCGCTGCCGCCACGGCTGCTGTGGGGCTACTGGGCGGTGCACGTCGACGACATCCGCTTCGCCCCGGCACCGAACCCGGTCTACACCCGGCTGCGCGAGGTCGTCGGCGGGAAGGACAACTTCGTCCTCACCTCCAACGTGGACGGTTTGTTCGCGCGCAACGGTTTCGCCGACGTCTGGTCACCGCAGGGCGACTACGGGCGCTACCAGTGCGAAACGCCGTGCACCCGTGAAACCTGGGAGAGCCGGCCGGTCGTGGAGGCGGCACTGGCGGCGTACGACCCGGACACCGGGGAGACCTCGGCGGTCCCGGCGTGCCCGCGATGTGGCGGTGCGGTGTTCCTCAACGTGCACAAGGGACCCGAGTACGTGCCCGACCACTACGAGCCGGACGGCACCCGTCTGCGCGAGTGGCTGGCGGCGGCGGGGAAGCTGGTCGTCGTCGAGATCGGGGCCGGGTTCAGCACGCCCACCGTGATCCGCCGGCCGGTGGAGTCGCTGGTGCGCGGTCTTCCGCACGCACGGCTGGTGCGGATCAACCGCGACCACGCGGAGGTGCCCGGCGACCTGGCCGGGCGGTCGGCGTCGATCCGGGCCGACGTCGCGGAGGTGCTGGCCTGAGGAGCTCGGCTCCCGTTCGACGAACTGGCGGCATCGACCGGGATCACGCGGGTGTTTCGCGCGGACGAGCGGTCGGACCGGTACCCCGGAGGCCATAGCACGTCGCACCATCACCGATCCGGAGTACCAGACCCGGCCGTTCGGCTTCATTCGCCAGGTTACGTACGTGAGAAAGTTTCAGCACCCCCCTCGACGGCACCTGTGGTTTGTGCGTACGGTGATCACGAAGTAACCGTACCGGCCAGTAGGAACGCAAGCTGAATTCCTTTCTCCCCACCCTGCAGGGTGAGGAAGTGAGCGCAGTGGACATGCTGTCGGATCCTGAACGGGTGCTGTGCCTGAGTCCGTTCGGCACCCCCAACCCGGCCCTCGTGGTCGCCGCCGAACGGGCGGGTGGCCTCGGCGTGCTCGACCTCGGGCCGCACGCGGTCAGAGACCTCTCCCAGGTCCGCGCACGGCACTCCGGCACGTTCGGGGTGCGAGTGCGCGGGCCGCTGACCGCCGCGTTGCCCGAGGCCGCCGACACGGCCGTGGTGGACCTGGCCGACCCCGTTCCCGACCGCTCTGAACTGGGCGAACGCCGTGTCCTGGTGGTCGTCACCTCGGTGGCGGAGGCGGTTGCGGCGATCGGGTGGGGTGCGACCGGCCTGGTCGCGAAGGGTGCCGAGGCGGGCGGCCGAGTGGGTGGTTCGCCCGCGTTCGTGCTGCTCCAGCAGGTGATCGCGCTGACCGATCTGCCGGTCTGGCTGTGGGGGAGCATCGGTGCGGACACGGCTGCCGCGGCCGTCGCCGGCGGTGCGCGCGGGGTGGTGCTGGAAGGCCAGCTGGCACTCGTGCGCGAAGCGCGAAAACATATTTCCGGCGAATTTGTCAACGCGATCAGCGTGATGGACGGCGCCGACACCGTTGTCCGTGAAGGCGTGCGTGTTCATGTTCGGCAGAACGCTCTCGAAATAGGCCAGGAAGGTGCGTTCGCGGAATTCAACCGCACCTCGTTCGGCACCGTCGGAGGCGTCGTCGGGGCCATTGACCGGGCGATCGGCGACAATCTCGCACACGCGGGCGAACACCGCTCGATCCGCGTCGGCGGGCCGTTCTGCGACCGCGTTCCCGGCCTGCGCTACCCGATCGCCCAGGGGCCGATGACCCGCGTCAGCGACCAGCCCGCGTTCGCCGCGGCGGTGGCGGAAGGCGGTGCGCTGCCGTTCCTCGCGCTCGCCCTGATGGAGGGCGAGCAGGTCCACGAGCTGCTCGTGGCGACCGCCGGGAAGCTCGGCGACCGGCCGTGGGGCGTGGGTCTGCTCGGCTTCGCGCCTGCGGAGCTGCGGGCCCGGCAGCTGGCGGCGGTGCTGAGGACCAGGCCGAGGTACGCGATCGTCGCCGGCGGCACCCCGGCCCAGGCGCGGGAGCTGGAGGACGCCGGGATCGAGGCGTTCCTGCACGTCCCGTCACCCGCTCTGCTGCGCCGGTTCCTCGACGAGGGCGCGCGCAAGTTCGTCTTCGAGGGCTCCGAGTGCGGAGGGCACACCGGGCCGCGGACCAGCTTCACGTTGTGGCAGCAGCAGATCGACGTGCTGCGCGGGCGGGAGGAGGGCGTCGTCGCGCTGTTCGCGGGCGGTGTCCACGACGCCCGGTCGGCCGCGATGGTCGACGCGCTGACGGCCCCGCTCGCCGCCCGCGGTGCCGCGATCGGCGTGCTCGTCGGCACGGCCTACCTGTTCACCGAGGAGGCCGTCGAGCACGGCGCGATCCAGCCGGTGTTCCAGCAGGTCGCGCTGGAGTGCGCGGACACGGCGCTGCTGGAGACCTCGCCCGGCCACGCCGTCCGGTGCGCGCAGACGTCCTATGTGGACACGTTCGAGCAGGCGCGGGCCGAGCTGGCGGACCTGCCCCGGCAGGAGAGCTGGGAACGGCTCGAACAGCTCAACCTGGGCCGGTTGCGGCTGGCCAGCCGAGGGCTCGTGCGCTCCGGCGACGGGCTCGTCGAGGTCGGCGAGGACGAGCAGCGCCGCGAGGGCATGTTCATGATCGGCCAGGTCGCGACCCTGCGATCCGAGCGGACCACGATCGCCGCGCTGCACGAGGAGATCGTCTCCGGCGTCCTGCCGGAGCACACCCGCGCCGACGGGACGGCTCAGCCGCTGGACGTCGCCATCGTCGGCATGGCCGCGATCATGCCGGGTGCGCGGGACGTGGCCGAGTTCTGGGCCAACGTGCTCGCGGGCACCGACTCCATCACCGAGGTCCCGCCGGACCGGTGGTCGCCGGAGCGGTACGGCAGCCCGTTCCGCTGGGGCGGGTTCCTCCCGCGCACGGCGTTCGACCCGCTGGCCTACGGCATCCCGCCCGCGTCGCTGACCTCGATCGAACCCGCTCAGCTGCTGGCACTGGAGGTCAGCGCGCGGGCGTTGGAGGACGCCGGGTACGCCACGCGGGTGTTCGACCGCGAACGCACCTCGGTGATCTTCGGCGCCGAGGCCGGTGCGGACCTCGCGAACGCCTACACGGTCCGCACGGCGTTGCCCGCGCTGGGCGTCAAGGGCCTGGACGACCACCTGCCCGCGCTGACCGAGGACTCGTTCCCCGGCGTGCTCGGCAACGTGATCGCCGGCCGGGTCGCGAACCGGCTCGACCTGGGCGGCGCCAACTACACGGTCGACGCGGCCTGCGCGTCCAGCCTCGCCGCGCTCGACGTGGCGTGCAAGGAGCTCGTCGGCGGCACCAGCGACATGGTCCTGTGCGGTGCCGTCGACCTGCACAACAGCGCCCACGACTACCAGATGTTCGCCTCGGTCAAGGCGTTGTCGGCCCAGGGCCGCTGCGCCACGTTCGACTCGGCGGCGGACGGCATCGCGCTCGGCGAGGGCGTGGCGTGCGTGGTGCTCAAACGGCTTGAGGACGCCGAACGCGACGGCGACCGGATCTACGCGGTCGTCAAGGGCATCGGCGCGTCCAGCGACGGCCGCTCGCTCGGGCTCACCGCGCCACGACCGGAAGGCCAGCAACGGGCACTGCGCCGGGCGTACGCGTCGGCGGGTGTGTCCGTGCGGGACGTGGGCCTGGTCGAGGCGCACGGCACCGGGACCGTCGTCGGCGACCGGACCGAGCTCGCCGCGCTCACCGAGATGTTCGCCGGCGTCGAACCGGGCAGCTGCACGATCGGCTCGGTGAAGTCGCAGATCGGGCACACCAAGTGCGCGGCAGGGCTCGCCGGGGTGATCAAGGCGGCACTGGCCGTCCACACCGGAATCCGGCCGGGGACGTTGCACGTCAAGCGGCCCAACGCTTTCTGGGATGCGCGGACCAGCCCGTTCGCGTTCGGCCACCGCACCTGGGCCGCGCGGGACCGGGTCGCGGGCGTCAGCGCGTTCGGCTTCGGCGGCACCAACTTCCACACCGTGCTCACCGGGTACACCGGCGCGGACGAGCCGCGGCACGGGCTGACCGCGTGGCCGGCCGAGCTGTTCCTCGTGCGCGGCGAGAACCCCGAGGCAGCACAACGGGAAGCCGCACGGCTCAAGGCACTGGTCGACGACCGCACGCCGCTGCGGAACCTGGCGGCCGCCTGCGGCAGCGGCACGGTGCAGGCGGCGTTCGTGGTGAGCGACCACGACGGCCTGAGCCGGGCGTTGGCGGACGTCGAGGCGTGGCGCGCGTCGGACGTCGTGCTGCTGCGGGACGGGGAACGGCCGAAGGTCGCGTTCCTCTACCCCGGCCAGGGCAGCCAACGACCGGGCATGCTGCTGGACCTGGTCACGGCGTTCCCGTGGCTGCAGGAGCTGGTGGACCCGCGCTACGAACGCGTGATGTTCCCGCCGGCCGCACTGACCGCGGACGACGTGGCCCGCCAGCGCGCGGAGCTCACCGACACCCGCAACGCCCAGCCCGCGCTCGGGATCGCCGGGCTGGCCGTGACCGCGTTGCTCGACTCCGTCGGCGTGCGGCCGGACCTGGCCGGCGGTCACAGCTACGGCGAGCTGGTCGCGCTGACCGCCGCCGGGGCGGTCGAGGACGCCGACCTGCTCGACCTCAGCGCGGCCAGGGCGCGGGCGATGCTCGACGCGGCCGGCGACGACCCCGGCACCATGGCCGCGGTGACCGCCCCGGTGGCCGAGGTCGAGGCACTGCTCCCGCCGGACGTGGTGGTGGCCAACCACAACGCGCCCGACCAGGTCGTGGTCTCCGGGCCGACGGCCGCGGTGGAGAACGCCGTCGCCCTGCTGCGGGACGCCGGCCTGACCGTCAAACCCATCCCGGTCGCTGCCGCGTTCCACAGCCCGCTGATGGCAGGGGCGCGGGACCGGTTCGCCGAGGAGCTCGCGGCCGTGCCGGTCGGCGAGCCGCGGTTCCCGGTGTGGTCGAACGTGACCGCCGCACCGCACACCGACGTCCGCACCGGGCTGGCCGACCAGCTCGCCGGCCGGGTCAGGTTCGCCGAGCAGGTCGAGTCGATGTACGCGGCGGGCGCGCGGATCTTCGTCGAGGCCGGGCCGGGCGGGGTGCTGACCGCGCTGGTCGGCCGGACGCTCGGCGACCGGCCGCACCGGGCGCTGCGCTGCGACGACCACGTGACGTTCCTGCGCACGCTCGCCGCACTCGCGGTCGCCGGTGTCGAGGTGGACGCCGCGCCGTTGTTCGAGGACAGGGCCGAACCCGCCACGGCCGTGCCGCCGCGGCCGAAGTGGTACGTGGACGGAGGTCTCGTGCGGGACGCGAACGGAGACGCACTGCCCGGTGGGTTGCGGCCCGCGACCGAGCTCCCCACCCTGCGGCTCGGGCCGGGCCTGGGCCGGGACGAGATCGTGGAGAAGTTCCTCGACGGCATGCGCGACGCGGTCAGCGCCCAGCGCGACGTGCTGCTGAGCTACCTCGGCACCGCGCCCGCGGCCGTCCCGCCGCCGATGCCGGTGGTCGACGCCGTGGTCAAGGCACCGGAACCCGTGGTGCCGCAGCAGGAAGACGTGGCCGCGGTGGTGCTGCGGACGATCAGCACCCGCACCGGCTACCCCGTCGAGATGCTGCAACCGGGACTGGACCTGGAAGCGGACCTGTCGATCGACTCGATCAAGCGCACCGAGATCGTCGGTGAGCTGGTGCAGGCACTGGGCGCGTCCGGTTCGGTGGACGAGCTGGCGCAGCTCAAGACGATCGACGGGATCGTCGGCTGGTTCGGTGCCGCCGCCCCGGTGGCCGTGCCGGGCAAGGACGTGCGGGCCGTGGTGCTGCGGACGATCAGCACGCGGACCGGCTACCCCGTCGAGATGCTGCAACCGGGCCTCGACCTGGAGGCGGACCTGTCGATCGACTCGATCAAACGGGCCGAGATCGTGGGCGAGCTGGTGCAGGAGCTGGGCGCAGCGGGTTCGGTGGACGAGCTGGCGCAGCTCAAGACGATCGACGGGATCGTCGGCTGGTTCGGCGAGGCCACCCCGCAGCCCGTGCCGGGCCGGCCCGCGCGCACGGTGACCGGCGGGAAGCTCGTCCGGCGCGTCCCGCAGGTCGTCCCCGCCGGACCGGCCGAACCGGTCGACCTCACCGGCAGGACCGTCCTGGTCGTCGACGACAACGGCATCGGCCTGGAGCTCGCCGACCTGCTGGAGAAGCACACCGCCCGCCCGCGCGTCGAGCCGTCGTTCCCCGCCGACCTGACCGGCGTCGACGTCGTCGTGCGGCTGGGCGCCCGGCTGCCGGAGGCGTTCAGCGAGGTCAAGGCCTGCGTCACCACCGGTGTGCACCTGGTCGTGGTCACCACCGGCGGCGGCACGTTCGGCTTCGACCACACCGCCGACGAGCTGCCCGCGGACATCGGCCTGCACGGGCTCGTCCGCACCGCCGCGCTGGAGCACCCGGAGCTGGTGGTGCGCGCGGTCGACGTGAACCCCAAGGAGAGCCACCGCGACATCGCCACCGCGCTGCTCGACGAGCTCGGTCCCGGCCCGGCGGTCGTCGGCCACCAGGCCGGTCGCCGGCAGGTGCTCGACGCCGTGGCGACCGAGCTGCCCAGCGGGACCCTGTCGCTGGACGCCGACAGCGTGGTGCTGTTCACCGGTGGCGCCCGCGGCATCACCGCACTGGCCGCGGTCGCGCTCGCCGAACGCACCGGCTGCCACGTCGAGCTGATCGGCCGCACCCCGATCGCACCCGAGGACCACCGGCTCGCGCACGCCACGACCGAACCCGAGGTCGTCAAGGCGCTGTTCGAGCTCGGCGTCACCGACGACGTGCCCGCCAAGGCGCGCGGGGTGCTCGCCGAACGCGAGGTGCGCGCGACGCTGGAACGGTTGCGCGCCACGGCGTCGAGCGTGCGCTACCACGAATGCGACGTCACCGACGTCGAGGCGGTGGGCCGGGTGCTCGACGACGTCCGCGCCCGGTTCGGCCGGCTCGACGGCGTGGTCCACGGCGCCGGTGTGCTCGACGACAGGCTGATCGCGGACAAGACCCAGGAGTCGTTCGACCGGGTCTGGGCGACGAAGGTCAACGGTGTCAAGGCGTTCGACGAGGGCTTCCTCGTGCTGTTCGGCAGCGTCAGCGGCGTGTTCGGCAACTGCGGCCAAGCCGACTACAGCGCCGCGAACGACGCGCTCGACCGGATGGCCCGGTTCTGGGGCACCCAGCGCAGGGTGGTCGCCGTCGACTGGGGGCCCTGGGCCGGCGCGGGCATGGCGGTCGGGCTCACCGCGGAGTACGAGCGCCGCGGCATCCCGCTGATCCAGCCCGACGAAGGCGTTGCCGCTCTGCTGAACGAGATCGCCGCCGGGAACGACGTGCAGGTGGTCTACCGATGGGAGGCGTAGCGATCGTCGGCATCGGCGCGGTCTTCCCGGGAGCGCCCGACGCCACGACGTTCTGGCGCAACATCGCGTCCGGGGTGGACGCCGTCGGCCAGGTCCCGCCCGGCCGGTGGGACCCGGCGACCTACTACGACCAGAACAGCACCAGCGGCGACCGGTTCTACTGCCGCAGGGGCGGGTTCGTCGACGACCTGGCCGAGTTCGACCCGACCAGGTTCGGCATCATGCCGTCCACGGTGGACGGTGCGGAACCCGATCAGCTGCTGGCGCTCGCCACGGCCGCGGAGGCGATCGCGGACGCCGGCGGCGAGACCGCCCTGCCGGACCGGGAGCGGATCGGTGTCGTCGTCGGTCGCGGCGGCTACCTCACGCCCGGTTGCGCCCGGCTCGACCAGCGCGTGCGGCTCGCCGACGAGGTGCTGTCGGTGGTCCGCGACCTGTTCCCCGGACTGGGCGGCGCGGATCTCGGCACGGTGCGGCAGGCGGTCCGCGACCGGTTCGGCCCCGAGCAGCCGGAGGCGTCGATCGGCCTGGTGCCGAACCTCGCCGCCTCCCGCATCGCCAACCGGTTCGACCTGCGCGGCACCGCGTACACGGTGGACGCGGCCTGCGCGTCCGGTCTGGTCGCCGTCGAGCACGCCGTCCGCGAGCTCCAGGAGGGCCGCGCGGACGCCATGCTGGCCGGGGCGGTGCACGTCTGCCACCACCCGACGCTGTGGAGCGTGTTCACGCAGCTCCGCGCGTTGAGCCCGAGCGAGCGCATCCGGCCGTTCGACGCGGACGCCGACGGCACGCTGCTGTCCGAGGGTGTCGGCATGGTGCTGCTGAAGCGCCTGGAGGACGTTGGCGACGAACGCGTCTACGCCGTGATCCGCGGCATCGGCACCGCGAGCGACGGCCGCGCGACGAGCATGATGACGCCCAACCCCGAGGGCCAGCTCCTGGCCGTGCACCGGGCCTGGGCCAACGCCGGGCTCGACCCGCGCACCGACGCACCCGGCCTGGTGGAGGCGCACGGCACCGCGACGCCCGCCGGTGACGCCGCCGAGCTCGCCACGATGATCAACGCCTTCGGTGCCGAGGGCGACGAGATCGGCATCGGCACGGTGAAGTCTATGATCGGCCACGCCATGCCGGCCGCCGGGATGGCCGGGCTGATCAAGGCCGCTCTCGCGCTGCACCACCGCACGCTGCCGCCGACCCTGCACGTCGAGCGGCCGCACCCGGCGCTGACCGGCACCCGCTTCGCGCCGGTGACCGAGGCCCGCGACTGGGAGGGCCCGCACCGCGCGGTCGTGAACGCCTTCGGGTTCGGCGGGATCAACGCCCACGCCGTGCTCGACGGCCACACGGTCGCCCGGCCGCGCAAGCCCGTCATGACCTTCGCCGCCGACACCGCTGCGGAGCTGGCCGAGGCCGTGCGGGAACGCAGGCCCTCCACCGCAGACCGCGCGTTCCGGCTCGCCGTCGGCAACCCCGACGACCGCAGGCTCAAGCTCGCCGAACGCGTCATCGCCCAGGGCAAGGCCTGGCCGGGCAGGCACGACATCTGGTTCTCCCCGCAGCCGCTGCTGAGCAGCACCGACCAGGTCGCGTTCGTGTTCCCCGGCTTCGAACGCGAGTTCACCGGCGAGGTCGTCGACCACGCCGTGCAGCTGCTGCAGGACGGCCGCCGTGCGGCGCGCGAGCTGATGGCGCAGGGCATCACGCCCGGAGCGCTCGCCGGGCACAGCATGGGCGAGTGGACCGCGATGGTCGTCGGCGGCATCTACCCGACGATCGACCGGTTCGTCGACGTGCTCGGTCCCGGCGCCGTCGCGGTGGTCGACATCGCCTACGCCGCACTGGGCTGCTCCGCGGACACCGCGGAGCAGTACCTGGTCGAGGGTGTGACGATCAGCCACGACAACTGCCCGCACCAGTCGGTGGTCTGCGGCCCGGTCGAGCTGCTCGAACCCGTGTTGGAGACGTTGAAGGCCAACGGCGTGATGGCGCAGCTGATGCCGTTCCGCACCGGCTTCCACACGCCCGCGCTCGCGCCCTACCTCGGCCGGGCGAAGGAGATGCTCGACCAGCTGCCGGTCCGCACCTCGGACGTCCCGGTGTGGTCGGCCAACTCACTGGAACCGATGCGCGCGGAGGACGTCCGCGACCTGGTGCTGCGGCACCTGGTCGAACCGGTCCGGTTCCGGCCGCTGCTGCACCGCCTGCACTCCGCCGGGTTCCGCGCGTTCGTCCAGGTCGGCCAGGGCAGCCTGCCGGGGTTCGTCGCCGACACCCTGTCCGACCGGCCGCACCTCGCCGTGAACGCCGACATCGCCCCGGAAGCGCTGTGGGCGTTCGGCCTCAAGCGCGGCACCTCCCACCGGGTGCGGTTGCGGCTGGGCACCCCGAAGATCACCGTCGACCCGCTCGGCACCGATCCCGTTGTGGTCGCCGGCGACAGCCCGGTGTCGGCCGCGGTCACCAAGCTCCTGGCCCACACCAACGCCGTCGCCCGCGAGGTGGCCGGTGCGCTGCGGCCCAGCGAGGCCGGGTTCACCCGCGAGTTCTCGCTGCGCACCATGCCGGAGCTGGTGGACCACTCGGTGTTCCCGCAGGCACCGGGGTGGCCCGACCTCGCGGACGGGTTCCCGATCGTGCCGGCGACCGGCCTGCTGGAGGTCTTCGCCGACGCCGCCCGCAGGCTCACCGGCGGGACCGTGCACGGGTTCGCCGACGTGAAGGCCAAGCGCTGGCTCACGGCGCTGCCCGCTACGACCGTGAAGATCAGCGCACGCTCCGAAGGGCCCGACCGGGTCGCGGTGAAGGTCGGCGACTACGCCGAGGGCGTGGTGCTGATGGCACCCGTGGCACCGCAGCCGGTGGAGATCGCGTTGCACGGCACCCGCGTGCCACCGGTCAGCGCCGAGGAGCTGTACCGGGACAACTGGATGTTCCACGGTCCGGCGTACGCGGGTGTCACGCGGATCGACTCGCTGGCGGACAACGGGATCGCGGGCGTGCTGACGCCGTTGCCCGCACCGGGGGCGTTGCTCGACAGCGCCGGGCAGCTGATCGGCCACTGGATGCAGGTGGTGCACACCGTCGACCAGACCGTGCTGCCCACCGGGATCGAGCGGGTGTCGTTCCACGGCCCGGCGCCGACCGGCGACGTCCGCTGCACGGCCCGCATCCGCGAGGTGACCGCGCAGACGATGGTCGCCGACGCCGAGCTGACCGCGGCCGGGGCGCTGTGGTGCCGCATCACCGGCTGGACCACCCGCCGGTTCACCACCGACGACCGGATCTGGCGGGTCAAGCTGCGCCCCGGCACCGAGATCCTGTCCACTCCGGACGGTGAGTGGCTGCGCGTCACCGAGAACTGGTCCGACAGCGCCACCCGCGACCTGATCATGCGCCGCTACCTGAACTCCGCGGAACGGGCGCACTACGCCGGGCTCGACGTGCCCGCGCAACGCGACTGGCTGCTGCGGGTGATCGCGGTGAAGGACGCCGTGCGCTCGTGGCTGTGGAACCGCGGTGCCGGACCGGTCCACCCCGCGGAGCTGACCGTGTCCGCCGACGCGCGGGTGCGCGGGGCGTTCGCGGTGCCGCAGCTCGAAGTCGTTGCCGAACAGGGAAAAGCCGCCGCACGCGTGAAGACGGAGAAGTGATGGACGAGGTGCTGCAGCAGGTAGCGGAACTCATCACCGAGGTGGTCGGCCCGGACTTCCTGCTGGGCGTGGAGATCACCAGGGACACCACGTTCAGCGACGACCTCGGCCTGGAGTCGATCGAGTTCGTGGCGCTGGCCGACAAGCTCAACGCCCACTACGGCATCGACCTCGTGGCGTTCCTCGCGGACATGGACATCGACGAGATCATGGCGATGTCCGTGGGCCGGCTCGTCGACCACATCACGGCCCGTGTCTGAGGTCCACGCCCGCGGGCTGCGGTTCCACGTGCAGCGGCTCGGGCCCACGGGGAACGTGCCGACCATCGTGTTCGTGCACGGCCTGGTCATGGACAACCTGTCCAGCTTCTACTACACGCTGGCGGCTCCGCTGGCGGCCAGGGGTTTCGGCACCGTGCTGTTCGACCTGCGCGGCCACGGCCTGTCCGAACGCCCGCCGTCGGGGTACACGCCCGAGGAGAGCGCGCTGGACCTCGTGGCCGTGCTGGACGAGATCGGCGTGACCGAGCCGGTGTTCCTGCTGGGCAACAGCTACGGCGGTGTGGTCGCCATGCACGCCGCGGTCCGGTCGCCGGACCGCGTGGCCGGCGTGGTGCTGGTCGAGTCGGCGGTCGGGGGAGTGGTCGGCGACGCGTGGTTCGAGGACATCACGAACACGCTGACCGTGGCCGCACTCGGCCTGGAGTTCGACCGCACCCAGGACCAGCTCATGGCCCTCGGGCAGCGCAAGATCGCCAAGCTCGCCGTCAACGCCAACGCGTTGCTCAACGGCACCACGCTGATCGACGACCTCGGTTCCGGTGCCAAGCTCGACCTCACCGAGGTGCGCTGCCCGGTGCTCGGCGTGTTCGGCGCGGAGTCCGAGCTGGTCGGCGCCGCGGCCGAGCTGGCGGAGCGGATTCCGTCCTGCCGGCTGCACGTCGTGACCGGCCTCGGCCACACCGTGCTGCGCGAGGCCACCGGCGAGCTGCTCGACGTCCTCTGCGACTGGTTGCCGTCATGAGCCGGTTCCTGTTCGTCGTGCCGCCGCTGACCGGTCACGTCAACCCGACCGCGTCCGTGGGCGGTGAGCTGCTCGCCCGCGGCCACGCCGTCGCGTGGGTCGGGCACCCCGGCACGCTGGCACCGCTGCTGCCCGACGGCGCGGTGGTGTACCCGGCGATCGACGACGTGCTGGAGAACGACATCCGGGCCAAGCGGGAGCGGTGGCTCGCGTTGCGCGGCATGGCGGTGCTGAAGTTCTTCTGGGAGGAGTTCCTCATCCCGCTCGGCCACGCGATGGTGCCCGGCGTCGCCGCGGCGGTGCGGGACTTCGCGCCGGACGTGGTCGTCGCGGACCAGCAGGCGCTGGCCGGGCCGTGCGTGGCGAAGAACGCCGGGGTGCCGTGGGCGACGTCCGCGGCGACCTCGGCCGAGCTGGTCAACCCGCTGCGGACGATGCCGAAGGTCGACGCCTGGGTGCGGGGCCTGCTGCACGACTTCGCGGGCGGCGACGTCCGGTTCTCCGACCGGCTGGTGCTGGTCTACAGCTCGAAGGCGCTGGTGCGCGGTGACTTCGGTGACGAGGTGGCGTTCGTCGGGCCGGCGCTCGCCCACCGCGTCGAACGGGCGCGGTTCCCGTGGGACCGGCTCGGCGACCGCGCCGTGCTGATCTCGCTGGGCACGCTGAACGGCCCTGCGGGGGAGCGGTTCTTCACCCAGGCCGTGGAGGCGGTGGCCGACCTCGACGTCCAGGTCGTCATGGTGGCGCCCGAACGACCGGCGCCGGCCAACGTCCTGGTGCAGCCCTCGGTGCCGCAGCTCGCGCTGATGCCGCACCTGAGCGCGGTGGTCACGCACGGCGGCCACAACACGGTCTGCGAGGCGCTGGCACACGGGTTGCCGCTGGTCGTGGCGCCGATCCGGGACGACCAGCCGACCGTCGCCGCCCAGGTCGTCGCGGCCGGAGCGGGCGTCCGGCTGACCTACTCGCGGGCCCGCGCGACAGATATTCGCAGCGCACTGGAATCCGTGCTGGGCGAGCCGGAGTACGCGGCCGCCGCGGAGCTCGTGCGGAAGTCGTTCACAGCGGCTGGCGGCGCCGCAGCCGCCGCCGATCGACTGGAGAAGGTGGTGGCGGGGTGATCCTCACCGTGCTCGTGGTGCTGGTCGTCTTGGTCGACGTCGTGCGCCTGCGTTCCCGTGCGGCGAAACTGCGCGTGCTGGCACCGGGCGTGAGCGGGCACGCCCTGGTCACCGCCACCGGTGTCCACCCGGAGGGCTCCTGGGACGCCGGTGACGCCGACCTGGTCGACCTGGTGCCGCGCGACCTGCCGACCGCGGCAGCGCTGGACCTGCTCGGCGCGGTCGACCCCGCGCGGTACCGGGCCGACCGGTGGGTGCGCGGGGCGAGCGCGGCACAGGCCGTGCTGGTGCGCGAGAGGTACGCCGAGGAGGTCGACCCGGACGACCCGACCGAGCTCGTCGCGTTCGTGCGCCGCGTCAAGGACCACGTGCCCGCCGAGGTCGACCTCGCGGTCGCGCCGGGGCTGAAGGCCGGGCCTTACGACCTCGGGTACCGCGCGGCGACGTTGCGGCAGATCGGCAAGCGGCCGTCGCTGTGGATCGCGGGTTCGATGATCGGCTACGCGGTGGTGGCCGCCGCCGTGGTCGTCGACTGGCCGTGGGGCCTGGCCGCGCTGGCCGCCTACTGGGCGCACCCGCTCCTCGTGTTCGCGGGAACCCCGTTGCGGCCCAGGGACCTGTGGGTGCCGCGGTTCCTGCGCACGCCCTACCTGTGGCTCAAGACGGCCGGTGGCAAGAAGTCCACCGCCGAGCTCCGGCAGGCCGAGACGCTGGAGCAGGCCGCGCCCTGGTACACCGAGCGACTCGGGCGCGACTTCCACGAGACCCGGCGCGACACCTGCCCGTCCTGCGGCAGCAGCGACCTGCGGCGGTGGGTGACCGCGCACGACCTGGTGCAGCGCAAGCCCGGCACGTTCACCATGGACCGCTGCGTCCGGTGCGCGCACGTCTGGCAGAACCCGCGGCTGACCGAGGAAGGCCTCGGCTTCTACTACCGCGACTTCTACGACGGCCTGGGCGAGTCGTCGGCCGACGCGGTGTTCTCCGGCAAGACCTCGCCGTACTACGGCCGGGCGCGCATGGTGGAGCCGTTCGTGAAACCCGAGCGGTGGCTGGACGTCGGCTCCGGGCACGCGCACTTCTGCCTGGGCGCCAAGGAGGTCCTGCCGGACACCGCGTTCGACGGGCTCGACCAGGGCGCCGCGATCGAGGACGCCGCCCGGCTCGGCCGGATCGAGCACGCCTACCGGGGCAGCTTCAAGGACTTCGCGGGCGAGCTCAAGGGCCGCTACGACGTGATCAGCATGCACCACTACCTGGAGCACGTGCGGGACCCGTGGGAGGAGCTGGACATCGCGGCGGACGTGCTGCCGCAGGGCGGTTACCTGCTGATCGAGCTGCCGGACCCGGAGTGGCGGCTCGGGCGGTTGTTCGGGCAGTACTGGATGCCGTGGTTCCAGCCGCAGCACCAGCACATGATGCCGATCGGCAACCTGGAGCACGCACTGGCCGACCGCGGTCTCGTGACCGTGGCGCGGGAACGGTCGAAAGCCCACCTGTGCAACGACTTCACGCTGGCGCTGCTGTTGTGGCTGGGTGCCAAGGCCCCGCGGACGCCCGCGCCGTGGCGGCCGGAACGGGTGCGGCTGCGCCGGTTGCGCAGCTTCGGCGTGTGGGCGCTGGGCATCCCGGCGTTCTTCGTGGCGATGGCGCTGGACCAGACCGTGAACCGGTTCCTGGCCGCGCGCAGCGACGGCGGCAACGCCTACCGGCTGCTGGCGCTCAAGGCATGAACGCCCCGGTCGACCTCGCGGACCGGCCGGACGTCGCACCGGAGCTGAGGCTCGTGCCGCACGCGTTCCGGCGCACCTTCGGCCGGTCCGCGGCCGGTGTCTGGTACGCGCCCGGCGTGCTGCGGCTGCTGGGTGGCCTGGTGCGGGTGCCGGGCAGGTGGGGTGCGATCGTCGCGGGTGACCGGCGCGACGACGGACTGCTGGAGCTGGTGTCGGTGAACCGACCGGCCGAACGGGCGCTGCTGCCGTCGGACGAGGTGCCCGCGTGGGCTTCGCCGGTGCGAGGCGTCGGTGGTGGGGCGACGCTGATGTGCAGCGTGGACCTGCCGCAGGGGAGCGGGCTGTCGGCGGGGCCGGCGTTGCGGACGGCCGTGGGGCTGGCGTTGCGCGAGCTGGCCGGCGTGGCGTTCGAGGACGAGCCCGTCGTGCCGCTCGACCTGCCGGGGCAGCGGTTGCTGGTCGTCGACACGCGGGTGCGCCGGGTCGAACCGCAGCGCGAACGGCCCTTCGTGCGCGACACCGACGACCTCGGGGCCGCGTTGACCGCCTACCACCACGCCCAGGACCCCGATCAGGAGCAGGACGTGGTGGTGCGTGCGGCGGTGCGGGCGGGTGCCCGTGGAGCGAGCCTGCTGGTGGACCCGCCCGGCCGGCCCGCGGTCGCGCTGGTGGACGCGGACCTCGTGCCGGCCGTGAAGCGGGCCGTCACCGCTGCGGTGGCGCTCCCGCCCCGCTACCTGACGATCAGCACGGCGCCTTGACGGTGAACTCGGCCCTGCGCAGGGCCGAGTCCTTCGACGACGGCCCCACGAGCAGCACGAAGTCGCCGGGCTCGACGACCCGGTTGCCCAGCGCGTCGACGATCGAGCACGCCGAGACCGGGACCTCCAGCCGCACCGTCACGCTCTCGCCCGGCGCCACGTCGACCTGCCGGAACGCCTTGAGCTCCTTGTCGGCCCAGCTGACCGACGTCACGGCGTCGCTCACGTAGACCTGCACGGTCTCGCGCGCGGGCCGCGACCCGGTGTTGCGCAGCGTGATCGAGGCCTGGACCGTCTCGTCCGGGCCCAGCACCGACGTGTCCACGTGCAGGTCGGTGTACTCGACGGTGGTGAAGGACAGGCCCTCGCCGAACGCGAACGCCGGCTCCTGGGTCAGGTCGGCGTAGCGGGTGCCGTGCTGGCCGCGGATCTGGTTGTAGTAGGTCGGCTGCTGGCCCGCGTGCGCCGCGAACGAGATCGGCAGCCGGCCGCTCGGCTCGATCAGGCCGTGCACCAGCTCGGCGATCGCCCGGCCGCCCTGCATGCCGGGGTTCGCCGCCCAGATCACCGCGGCGGCGTTGCGGGCGCTGTCGGGCAGCACCAGCGGCTTCGAGGCCAGCAGCACCACGATCAGCGGCTTGCCGGTCGCGGCGAGCGCGTCGAGCAGCGCGATCTGACCGCCGATCAGGTCGAGCGTGGCGGTGGACCGGCCCTCGCCGACCAGCTCGATGCGGTCACCGACGACGGCCACGACGTGGTCCGCGTCCTGGGCGGTGGCGACGGCTTCGGCGATGAGCTCCGGGTTCGGCGGGCACGGCGCGACGACCTGCGGGCGCGGCTGGCCGTCCGGGAACGTATCGCCCTCGGGGTCGGCTTCGAGCGTGAGGATGTCCGCCCCGCGCGCGTAGGTGACCTCGGAGAACTCCCTGAGGCCGTCCAGCACCGTGGTGATCATGTCGCGCGGCTGGCCGTCGGGCAGCCAGTCGGCCTGACCGGACGAGCCGGCCCAGTCGCCGAGCTGGGTCTGGGCGTCGTCGGCGAGCGGGCCGACGAGCGCGATCCTGCCCTTGCGGACGGGCAGCACGCCGTCGTTGCGCAGCAGCACGAGCGACCGGCGGGCCACGTCGAGGTTCAGGGCGGCGTGGTCGGCGTGGTTGATCATCGTGCGCTGGCGCTCGGTGTCGGGCCGGCGCGGGTTCTCGAACAGGCCGAGCTCGAACTTGAGCGTGAGGATGCGGGTGACCGCGCTGTCGAGGTCGGACTCGGCCAGCAACCCGGACTCGACGGCCTGCAGCGCGCCCTCGAAGAACTGCGGGGTGGTCATGATCATGTCGTTGCCGGCCTTCACGGCGGCAGCGGCGGCGTGCGCGTGGTCGGGCTGGACCTTCTGCTCCCAGACCATCCGGCCGACGTTGTCCCAGTCGGTGATGAGCGTGCCCCGGTAGCCCCACTCGCCGCGCAGGACCTCGTCGAGCAGCCACGAGTTGACGGTGATCGGCACGCCGTCGGTGGTCTGGTAGCCGAGCATGAACGTCGCACAACCCTCGCGCGCGACCTTCTCGAACGGCGGCAGGAACCACGACCGCAGCTTGCGCCTGCTGAGGTCGGCCTCGCTCGCGTCCCGGCCGCCCTGGGTCTCCGAGTACCCGGCGAAGTGCTTGGCGGTCGCGAGGATCGCGGTCTCGTCGGTCAGCCCGTCGCCCTGGTAGCCGCGGACCATCGCCGCCGCGAGCTCGCCGATCAGCACCGGGTCCTCGCCGAACGTCTCGTCGACCCGGCCCCAGCGCAGGTCGCGGGCGATGCACAGCACCGGCGAGAACGTCCAGTGCACACCGGTCGCCGCGGCCTCGACCGCGGTGACCCGCGCGACCCGTTCGACCAGCTCGGGGTCCCAGCTCGCGGCCATGCCGAGCTGGGTCGGGAAGATCGTGGCGCCCTCGTGGAACGAGTGGCCGTGGATGCAGTCCTCGGCGATGAGCAGCGGGATGCGCAGCCTGGTCTGCGAGGTGAGGTCGTGCGCGCGCAGCACCCGTTCGGGAGAGGTGTGCAGGATCGAGCCCACGTGCTTGCGCAGCACGTGGTCGTCCAGGTCCTCCCTCGAGTCCAGCTGCATCATCTGCCCGACCTTCTCGGGCAGTGTCATGCGCTGGAGCAGATCGGCGACGCGCGCGGCGATCGGCAGGGTGGCGTCGAGGTAGGACTCGTCCTGATCCATGTGGTCTCCGGAAGGGCTCGTGCTGCAGCGGCGTGGGAGCGCTCTCATACAAGTATATGGAACCGGTTCCGCGTGGAAGCGGTTTTCGGGATTCCGGTACAAACGGATCGGTCCAGGAGCAGCCGAACTGGACAAACCGACCGCTCAGGCGCCCGTTTGGTCCTGACCAAAGTGGCGCCTTCGGCGTGTCGCGCTCCCGCGGGCCGGCGAGCGGCCCTCGTGCCGCCGGTCGGCGACCACGGGGGCAGCTCACCAGAGGAAGACCATGCGCAGGAAGCTCACTATCAGCACCAGTCCCGGCACCAGCAGCAGGACCTTGCCGTAGATCTTGAGCAGGTGCGCGTTGGTCCGCATGTGCAGTCCGTGCCGGTACGACCCGATCGCCTTCAGCGCCTCCTGCAACGCGCGGGCGACGAAGAACGCCGGCTGGTTGGTGCGCCGCTTCTCCCCGGCGAACGGCCCCACCCGCTGCACGTGCGGCTCCCAGTCCGGCCCGAACGCGACGACGGCCGAGGTCCACCGGTTCTCGTCCACCGGCACACCCAGCGGTGTCGGCAGGTGCGTCTCCAGCCGCTGCGCCAGGTCGGGCCGCCCACCGGGGACGAGCAGCACGAGCTTGCCCGGCGGCTGCGTGCGGCACGCCTGGTCGACCTCCCACCACACCCCGTCGCCGTCACCCAGTCGCAGCACGATGAGCTGCGCCTGGTCCATCAGCCGCAGCACGCCGCTCTGCCAGTCGTCACCGGGCAGGTAGAACCGTGCCGCGCCCAGCCGTGGCACGTCCTCGCCGGGAATCCCGACGGCCACCACCGGCCCGTACGCCCCCAACGCCCCGATGAGCTGCTCCTCGCGCGAGAGGATGCTGACCATCCCCGTCCACGCCATCTCCTCCTGCCCGTCGACCACGGACGCGGCCTGGTCGTCCCCGAAGTCGCGCAGGTACAGCACCGGCCGCCGCCAGTCGGCCCGCAACGCCTGCGCCGCACCCCGCACCGCCCGCGGCCGTGAGTACCGCAGCACGAAGTAGGCGATCGGCAACCCGATGACACCGCCGGCGAGGAAGATCCCCCGCACCCCCCACGGCAGCTCGTTGGCCCTGGTCGCGGCCACCACGGCGATGAACCCGGCCGTCAGCAGGACGTACCCGGCACCGGTGACGACGAGGAACACCGGCCGCCGCCACACCGACCGCTTCGGCATGAACCGGGTGACCACCTCGACGACATCGGCGTTGGCCTTGTGCCGCTGATACCGGAACGCCAACGCCCCCACGGCCGCTATCGCCGCCACGACCAGCCACGGCACGGCGCGCGCACTCGTCCGGTCGAACTCCGCGTCGAGCTTGGCCTGGTCCTCCGGGATCTCCTCGGGCAGGTCGTTGGCGTGGCTCCTGGCCCGCTCGAACCGGCCCTCCGCGGCGACGTCGGCCCCGAGTTCGGCTGAGATGTAGGAGTGGCCGCCGCTGGGGTGGTGGACGTCGAACCAGCTCGCGATCGACCGCGCCTCGATGACGTCCCCGCGGTCGATCGCGGCCCGGAACGCCGCCGCCTTGGCGGGCGCGTCCTCGAACGCGACGCTCTTGCGCAGGTCGATGCCCGCGCTGATCGCGAGCATCAGGGCGACGTAGCCGAGGACGACGGCCACGGCGGTGACGATCTTGTTCCAGGTGCGCACGGCCCGATCCGATCATGTGGGCGGGCCTGGTCGTTCGGGAATGAACGCGGATCGCCCGAACCGCCCAGCGCTGGGGCGGGCGCTGTTCAGGAGCGACGCCGACGACGGCGTAGGTGCGAGCCGTGCGGTGCTCTGATCCGGTAACGGGCGTTGTCGGATTGCGGTGACGCAACCTCACGCGCGCACCAGGCGTCTAGACCTTTACCGGGGAGTCAGCTGCCCGTCGCGCTCGGAACCAGAGCGGGGCAGCCGCCGGTGGGGTAGGCGGCGTTGTACTCGAAATGCCACTGCTCGTTTTCGTAACGGCGGCACCAGCCGAAGGTGCTGCCGTTCTTCTCGATCCATTTTGCGGATTCGATCGGCTGGATGTCGATCGCGTATCCGAGCACGTGCATCGACTTGTCCGGCGGCAGCACGTACCGGCCGGCGAGCTCCGCGTTGCCGAACTTCCCGACCGCGTCGTCGAACTCCTTCTGCTGCTGGCTTCGGCTGCGCTTGCCGTCGTTCAGGCACAGCGTCACGCCCTGTTCGGTTGCCTTGGCGCGCAACGACTTCCACGCCTGCAGCACGTCGCCGCGCAGGCCGTCGGGTGCTTCGTCGAGGTAGCGGGCGTCGATCGGGCACGGCGGCCCGGAAGGCGGGCCCGGCACCTCCTCGTAAATCGCCAGCGGCTTTCCGGCGTGCCGGTCGAAGACGAGCGTCAATCTGCCCAGGTGACCCAGCGCGCCGCCGGCGGAAACCACGAGTGTGACGATCAGCAACACGCCGAACACGACGCGTCTGGAGGTCTTGGACATGATTTCGATAATACGGTGTGCCCGTCATCGTCCGGTGACAACCGGTCGACAGGCGCGTCCCGGACAGCGTGGCGCAGAACACAGCCGTTCGGCCCAACCACGCTTTCGGCGCAACGTCGAAATGTGATCGGTGAACGCATCCTGGCCCCTTTCACCACGCTGATTCCGGGTGGCAACATCTGCGGCGGCCGAGAACCGGCCCGGTTTTTGCAGAAGGTCTCAGGAGGACCCGTTTCGATGTCCGCGCGCATTTTCGCGTTCGCCGCACTGCTCGTCTCGCTCTTCATCACCGCCGGTACCGCACAGGCGGCACCGCAGGCCGGTGGCACCGCTCTCGTGCTTGAGGTCCAGCACTCCGACGTGGCGGACAACGCCTACCGGGCAACCGTCCTGACCTGCGGGAGGACCGATGAGCACCCGCGCGGTGCGCAGGCCTGCGCAGCACTGGCCGCCGCTCGTGCCGACCTCGGTGCGATGGCGGCGGACGACCGGGCGTGCACGTTCGAGCACGCACCCGTCGAGGTGTCGATGTTCGGATTCTGGCGCGGTGCGCCCGTTCACCAGGTCCGCACGTTCCCGAACTCGTGCGTCATGCTGGCGCACACCGGTGCCTTGTTCGATTTCTAGGCACCACTGAGAATGTGGGGTGGGACGCGGCAGGGGCGTCCCACCTCACATTTTCGGCCATCGGAATGGGGGTCGCTTCGGATGGCGTGGGGTCGCGCCCGTGTGCGAGGGTGTGATCATGGCCGCCACCACCTCGCGCTTCCCCCTGCTCTCCTGGACGACCATCGCCCCCGCTCTCGGCGTGCTGCTCCTCGCTGTGACGTGGGGGCGCGACCTCGGGCCCGTGTTCGTGGTCCTGATCGCCGTCGTGCTCGCCGTGACCGTCCTCGCGGCCGTGCACCACGCCGAGGTCGTGGCGCTGAGAGTGGGGGAGCCGTTCGGATCTCTGGTCCTCGCGGTCGCGGTGACGGTCATCGAGGTGGCCCTGATCGTCACGCTGATGGTGTCCGGCGGCCCGGAGGCGGCATCACTCGCCCGCGACACGGTGTTCGCGGCGGTCATGATCACCACGAACGGCATCGTCGGCATCGCGTTGCTGCTCGGTGCGCTCAAGCACGGCACCACCCTCTTCAACGCCGAGGGCAGCGGCGGCGCGCTCGCCACCGTGATCACCCTCGCCGCGCTCACGCTCGTGCTGCCGACGTTCACCACCACCACGCCCGGCCCCGAGTTCTCCAGCCCGCAGCTCGCGTTCGCCGCACTCGCCTCGCTCGCGCTGTGGGGGATGTTCGTCTTCACCCAGACCGTCCGGCACCGCGACTTCTTCCTGCCCGTCGACGCCGACGGCGTGATCGAGGCCGACGAGCACGCCGAGGCGCCGTCCGGCAAAGCCGCCCTGATGTCGCTGTTCCTGCTGCTCGTCGCGCTGGTCGCCGTCGTCGGCCTCGCGAAGATCGAGTCACCCGCGATCGAGGCCGGCGTGCGCGCGGTCGGCTTCCCGCAGTCGTTCGTCGGTGTCGTCATCGCACTGCTGGTGCTGCTGCCCGAGACCATCGCCGCCGCACGCGCCGCACTGCGCGACCGCATCCAGACCAGCCTCAACCTCGGCTACGGCTCGGCCATCGCGAGCATCGGCCTCACCATCCCGACCATCGCGCTCGCGACCGTGTGGCTCGACGGCCCGCTGCTGCTCGGTCTCGGGTCGACGCAGATGATCCTGCTGCTGCTCACCGTCCTGGTCAGCGTCCTGACCGTGGTGCCAGGACGCGCGACCCGGCTGCAGGGCGGCGTGCACCTGGTGCTGCTGGCGGCGTTCCTGTTCCTCGCCGTGAACCCGTAGTCAGGACCCGGAGCGGTTCGAACGCCCGCTTTCGTTCTCCACCAACGACTGCAGGTCGGCGACGAACGTCTCGAGTGGCGGCAGGGCCAGCATGTCGCGCTGGATCCGCCTGGCGTTGCCCCGGTACCGCGGGTCCTCCAGAACTGCCCGGCAGGCGGCCAAGATGTCGTCGGCACTCATGGCGTCCGTGCGCAGTTGCTCGCCGACGCCGGCCTCCGCGCACCTGCCTGCGTTGTACGGCTGCTCCGAGAACATGGGCATGCAGACGAGCGGGACGCCACATCGCATCGCTTCACGGACGCTGTTGTGACCGGCGTGCGTGACGAAGAGATCGCAGCACTCCAGCAGGAGCGGCTGGGGAACTGACTCCACGAGGACCACAGTGGACGGCAGGGGGCCGAACGCCTCGGGCGCGACGCCGCGTCCTGTGCTGACCACCGCGACGCAGTCCAGCTGCGCCAGGGCCGTGACGACGGATTTGAGCAGCGAGAGGCCGTCGGACGCGAACGCGGACAGCGTGCCCAGGCTCGCGAACACCCACGGCTTGTCGGTGGGCAGACCCGTCAGAACAGGCGGCAACGCCTCGCCCCGCCTTCCGGGGTGCTCGTGCCGGTAGGACTTGGAGCGGGGCACGGCGGCCTCTGCCGGGTCGTAGGTCTCGGGCATCAGGCAGGCGTGCAGGTGCCGGAAGCCGGCCTCCCCGGTGGGATCGGGCGGCAGGCCGAACGAGGCCCGGAGCGGGGCCATCAGCGGCGCGAGCGTGGAAGGCGGCGAGATCACGTTGATCGCGCCACCGATCGCGACGGAGGCGTGCGGCACGCCCAGCACCTCCGCGGCGAGCACACCGCCGAACTCGAGCGTGCTGCGGACGATGACGTCGGGGTTCCACCCCGAGGCGATGACGTCCTTCGCCATCGCCTCGGCCGGAGGGCCGATGAAGAAGTCGACCGTCCTCTCCATCGCCGAGAGCTCCGCGAACGTTCCACCGGACTCCGCCAGCGTCCGCTCGACGAGGTCCAGGATGTCGACCCCCGCCGGCAGGTGGTCGAACCCGTAGGCGGTGATGTCCTCGGCGGAGGTCGCGGCGGTGGCGATCCCGACCGTGTGCCCTGAAGCCTGAGCGGCTCTCATGACCGGTACCAGCGCCCGGATGTGGGACGGTGAGTTCGCGACGGTGAAGAGGATCCGCAAGGTCGTGCTCCGATCGTGGTGACCGCCCGCAGTGGCGGAACCCGGTGGCTGATGAGGGGTCACTGGTTGCAGTGGTCACGTCAACACAAGGCTGTGGGTGGACTGCCGGTGGAGGCAGCGCCGTCGCTCGGTGGAAGCGTGCTCATACTACGTTCCAGAGCACTCTCCTCAAGAGCCGAGTGAGCCGAAGGACTCGTGCCAGCACGAGATCCGGTCGAACGGGTAGGCGGACAGCGGAACTCGGCGCGGGCGCTGCTCTTCCGGCCACAGGACGGCCCACTCGACGCGCTCGCCGGTGAGCCAGCGAGCGGCGACCCGCAGCTCCGGCTCCGGCACGTCGTGGTCAGCGGTGGCCAACTCCGCGGGGTCGACTGTGTCGTGCAGCACCAACGGATGCGGCTCGCCGCGCAGGAACGCGTGGGCCGCGACCGCGAACTCACCCGCGTCCTCGGCGAGGATGACGACCCGCTGGGCCAACTGGGCACGTCCCGTTTGGAGGGTCCACACGGCGGCGGTGAAGTCCGGTGGCGCGAGCCCCGGTCCGCCCGACGGGTCCTGCCTGCCGTGGGGGAGCAGGTCGGCCAGCTCGGTGAGCAACCGGTGCAGGCTGCGCTCGGTGCGTGCGCTCACCGGCACGGGCAGGCGGCCGGACCGGTGCCGGCCGCGGCTGTCGAGCTCCGGCGCTTCTTCCAGCACGATGTGGGCGTTGGCTCCACCGACTCCCAGTGCGGTGATGCCGACCCTGCGGGGTGGGCCGTCAGGCCAGGGAACCGCTCGTGCCGCGATGTCCACCGGATCGCGGTCCGCTGGGATGTCGGGGTGCGGCGTGGTGAAACCGGCGGTGAGCGGGATCGTGCGATAACGCAGGACCTGCACCGCCTTGGCCAGGCTCGCCGCCCCCGCCGCGCCTTCGAGGTGACCGATGTTGCCCTTCACCGACCCCATCCACAGCTTGCCGCCGGGTCCGGCTGCGGTCGTCCGTCCCTCTTCCGACCGCAGCAGATCGACCACGGCCTGCACTTCGACGGGGTCGCCCTTGCCGGTGCCTGCCGCGTGCGACTCCATGTACCCCAGTGCGGAAGGAGGCAGACCTGCCTGCGCCAGCGCGCGGCTCATCAGCTCCACCTGGGACTCGGCGTCGGAACGCGTCAGCGTGCCACGCCGGCCGTCGTGGTTCAGCGCACTCCCCCTGATGACCGCGAGCACCGGGTCACCGTCGGCCACCGCGTCCTCCAGGCGTTTGAGGACGAAGCAGAACACCCCTTCACCGCGGACGTAGCCGTCGGCGTCCGCGCTGAAGCACCGGGCTTGCCCTGTCGGCGACAGAGCGCCGAACCGGTGCATCACGGCCTGCATGTGGCCGTGCAGGTAGATGTTCGGGCTCCCGGCGACCGCCAGGTCGAACTCACCCGCACGAAGCCCCGACACCGCTTGGGCCACCGCCGTCAGACCGCCCGCGCAGGCGGTGTCCAGCGTGATGCTGGGGCCCCGCAGGTCGAACTGGTGCGAAATCCGTGCCGAGGCGAAGGTCAGCAGAAGCCCGATCGCGCTGTACCGGTCGACGAGGTGCAGGTCTGCGGCGCGGTCGCGCATGTCGGAGCTCGTGGTGGAGACGAACACCCCGGCGTCGCGGCCGGCGAGCGAGTCGGGTGCCAGGCCGGCGCTCTCCAAGGCGTGCCAGGTGGCTTCGAGCATCAGGCGCTGCTGGGGGTCCATCCAGACGGCCATCCGCGGCGTGATCTGGAACAGTCCCGGCTCGAAGTCACCCACGTCCGGCAGCAGGGACACCACCGGGTCCGGTGTGCCGCCCAGGTCGGCGCGGTAGTCGTGCAACCGGCCGGGAGTCGCGGGGGCCGAGGTGCACCTGCCCTCGGCGAGCAGGCGCCAGAACGCGTCGGCGTCCTCCGCACCGGGCACCCGCGCGGCCATGCCGATGATGGCGACCGGCGCTGCTCCGCCGGCGCTCACCGCGCACCTCCCGTGGTGATGGAGAGCAGGTTCGCCGCGGCGGGGATCTGCCGCAACATCCTCACCAGCACCTGGCTGACGCCCGGTTGGTGGAAGGACACGTCCTGGAAGTTCTCGGCCACCCACGTCACGGACTGGTGCCAGCGCACCGGGCTGTGCACGTGCCGGACCAGGGAATCGGCGACGTCCGCCGCGCTGTGCGGACGCGCGGTCACGTTGGACACGACCGGAATGGCGGGCTCCTCGAAGGAGAACCGCTCCAGCTGCGCCCCGAAGTCAGCCGCGGCGTCCCGCATGTGACCGCTGTGGAACGCCCCGGTGATCGCCAGTCGCCGCACGTCCGCGGCACCGAGGTCGCGCATCACCTGTTCCGCCGAGGCGAGAGCGCTCTCGGGACCTGCCAGGACCGTCTGCGTCGGCGAGTTGAAGTTGACGGCCTCGACGCCCCGCAACCGCGGCTCGCCCAGTGCTCCGCAGACGGTCTCCTCCGCCAGCCCCTGCACGGCCGTCATCGCGCCGGCAGCCGCCTTGGAAGTGATCTCGGCGCGCAGCCGGACCAGCTCGAGCCCTTCGAGGAAGCCGAACACCCCCGCTGCCTCCAGGGCGTTGTACTCACCGAGGCTGTGCCCCAGCACGACATCGGGGCTCAGCCCGTCCTCGCGGGCGGCGCGCAGTGCCAGGGCGCTGACCACGTAGGTTGCGGGCTGGGTGTAGCGGGTCTGGGCGAGCCGCTCCTCATCGGCGCAGAGCTCACGCAGGTCGTAGCCGAGCGTCGCCGAGGCGGCTCCGGTCAGGGCGGGGAACCGCGCGAAGAGCTCGACCCCCATGTTCTGACGCTGCACGCCCTGTCCTGGGAACAGGAAAACGACGGTCATCGGGTTTCCCCCGTCTGGATGGTCTCGGTGGTGAGTGCGATGGAGGTGTTGATGCCGCTGAAACCGAAGCTGTTGGTGAGCGCCACCCGCCGGTCGAGCTGGCTGGAGGTGAGCCCCGCCAGACGTCCGCCCACACCGGGCATGGGACTGCTGGTGTTCGGGTTGCCGTGCACCCGGCCGCTCCGCAGCTGCACCACGGTGGCGATGAGCTCGACCAAGCCCGCCGCGGTGAGCGCGTGGCCGAGGAAAGCCTTGGTGGAGTTGACGAGTGGCCCCGCACCGACGCCGAAGACCTGGGCGATGGCGCTGGCCTCGCACTCGTCTCCGACCCGTGAACCGGTGGCGTGCGCGCTGAGATAACCGACATCGGCGGGTTCGATCCCGGCGGCGAGCATCGCGGCGCGCATGGCCTCGACCTGCCCGGCCGGGTCGGGAGCAGCACCACGCCGGGCGTCGAGCCGTTGCCCGGCACCCAGCAGAACCGCCAGCGGTTCCCGTGCCGTCCGGCCGGCTGGTTCCAGGACGACCGCCGCCGCGGCCGTTCCCGGCACGAAACCCTCCCGGTGCTCGTCGAACGGCCGGCACACCGGTTCCGGGCCGGGGTGGAGTGCGCCGCTGGTGCTCAGCGCGCGTGTTTCGGTCGGCGACAGCTCGCCTGCGGGGGCGACCACCAGGCACCGCTGCGCGTCGCCGGCGCGCAGCAGGCGCATCGCCTGGATGACCGCGACCGCTCCGCTGGCCGACGCGGCGCCCACGGTCCACCCCTCGACACGCAGGCCGAGCAGTTCGCTCACCACACCCACGGTGTCGGTGTCCTGGTAGGCCACGGCATGGGTGGGACGCACCCGACGGACACCGCGCACCTCGTCCAGCACCGTGCGCGCCTGGTAGTCCATGGCCAGGTTGTTGCCTGCCACGATCAGCGCGCACCCGGCGAGCTCGGACGCCGTCAGCCCGGCCTCGCGGGCACACCGCACAGCGGCCACCGCCGCCGTCCTGGCCGGATCGGCGCTGCACCTCGTGGCGCGGCGCACCCGCGCGGCGTCCCCTGCATCCAGGTGGTGGACCTCCGGATCGTCGAGAAGACCCACCCAACCCCGGTGCACCGGAGGTGGTTCGCCGTCGGACAGCAGCACGTCCGCGAGCTGGTCGAGGCCGCTGAGCGAAGGGGTGAGCACGGTGGCGGCCCGCACCGCGACCGCGGCCCGGGCCGCCGGCGCGGTCATGACGTCGTGGTCATGACGTCGTGGTCCGCAGCAAGCCGTAACCCTCTTTGGTCAGCGAGACGACATCGGGCAGTTCGCGGGAGGTCATGTGCGGCTCCAGCTCCCTGTCCATCGCCGCGTCCGATCCCGCGAGGCACTTGCCCATCAGCTCGCGTTTGAGCAGTTCGAGACTGGCACGCGGCGAACGGGCGATCATCAGGGCCAGTTTCCGGGCCGTGGCCGGCACCTCGTCGTGCGCGACCACCTGCACACCGCAGCCGCGTTGCCTGAGCTCGATGCCGCGGTAACCGCGTGCGGTCAGCAACATCTCGGTGCCCAGCGCCTCCCCGATCTTGGCGGGGACGACGTAGGTCGCTCCGACGTACGGTGCGACGCCGTATTGCATGAAGTTGGCCGCGTAGTAGGACCGTTCGCTCAGCACGGCGACATCGGCGTAGAGCCCGAGCACGAGTCCGCCGCCCAGCGCGTGGCCCTGCATCTCGGCGACCACCGGCAGCGGACACGTCGCGAAGACCCTGGCGAAACGCCGGTACTCCGGCAGCGGCAGACCGTCGGCGATCCCGACCAGCGTTTCCCTGGTCGCTCCCGCGCAGAACACGGAAGACATGCCGGCCGCGATGACCACACGGGTGTCCGGGTGGCCGGTCGCCGCTTCCACCGCCTGGAAGAGGTGGTCCAGCCACTCCCTGCGGAACGTGTTGCCGTTCTCGGCATCGGCGAAGCGCACCGTGGCGATCGGCGCTTCGAACTCCACGGAGATCGGTCCGAACACCTGCTCGGGAACCGCGCTGTCGTCGCTCACAACAACCCCTCTGCCACCAGCGCCGTGATCCGCTGGGAGACCTTCGGATCGTTCAGACGCGCGCCGAACATCCGTTCGGCCATCAACCCGTACCGGTTGTCGGCCGGGAACAGGACCTGGTGCGCCTGCTTGAGGTCCGCGAGGGTGTCGCGGTCCGAGCGGCGCAACGAGAGCAGCACCTTGCGCATCGCCGCCCGCGGGTCGTCGCTCACGACGTCGACGAGCCCGATCCGCTCGGACTCGGCGGCGGTGAGCTGATCCGCGAGCATCGCCAGCCGGAGCGACCTGTGCTGTCCCACGCGGCGGGCGATCCACGGCATGATGATGGTGGGCAGCATGCCGAAGAACACCTCCGTGAGCTGAAAGGTCACCTCGGGCGAGGCGATCACGACGTCGCAGGCCGCGGCCAGACCGACCCCACCGCCACTGGCCCAGCCCTGCACGACGGCGATGGTGGGCACCGGTCCCGAGCTCATCCGGGTGAGCAGGTGCCACAGGCCGGTGGTCAACCCCGTGAACTCGGCCTCGCCGAGCTCGGTGATGTGCGCGCCGGCGCAGAAGACCGGGCCGTCGGAGAGGAGTACGACGGCGCGGCAGCCCGGGTCGGCCTCTGCCTGGTCGAACGCGGCGTGCAGCCGGGCGATCAACGCCGGCGTGAGCGCGTTGCGGGACTCGGCGTCGTTGAGCTCCAGCACGAGGTGACCCGGTTTGGGGACCACTCGGAGACCGTCGGATGTCATGTCATGTCCTTGTCGCACCACAGGTACTCCCGGTGGTGATCCTTGATCGAACTGAGCATCAGCAACGGCCCGGTGGTGCGTGCGGCCGCGGTGACGAGGTCGCTGACGCCGCGGAGGCAGTCATCGGCGTCCGGTGTGCCCGGCAGGGTGCGGCGAGCAACGTCGAGCACGGCGTCATAGCGTTCGACGCTGATCTTCGTTCGCGCGGACAGCGCGGTGTCGAGCTGTGCTGCCGCCGGAGTGCCCTCGGTGTCCGCGGAAGCGGTGAGACCGATGAACTCGGACGAACACCCGCCCCCGTAGGAGTAGACGCCGAGCTCGTGACCGGTCGTCGTCGAATGGTGGCGCAACGAGCTCGCCAGTGCCATCAGGGCGCAGCCGGAGTAGATGTTGCCGACCTCGGCCGGGACCTCCAGCGAGGCGCTGACCCGCTTCTTGAAGTCCAGGTCGATCTCGGCGGCGTCCATCCCGGACAGTCGCCGTGCCGCGGTGCGATGCGCTCCGCGCACCATTCCCGGGAACGGGGTGTGCATCGCCAGCGCGTCGAACGACGTGCCGAAATCGGACTCGGTGTGCTCGGAGTAGTTCTTGTACGAGCCGATGAGGCAGTCGATGTACGACATGATGGACAGGTCGACGTTGATCACGTCGACGTCGACCGCCGGCCGGCGGAAGTCGGTGTTGTCGAAGCTCCACAGGCCATAGCGGTCCGCGTGCCACCGCGCGAGGCGTGGCTCGCCGAGCAGGACCGCGATCGCTCCGGCGCCCTGGCTGGGTTCCGCGTAACTGCCCTGGACGGGAATCGGCGCGTCACCGGCGATGACCAGCGCCCTGCCGCGCCTCGACGAGGCGACGAGCGAAGCGGCCGCCATCTGGAGAGCGGCGGCTCCGCCGTGACAGGCCTGCTTGACCTCGAACACCCGGCACGTCTTCGGCAGGTCGAGAAAGGCGTGGGCGAACGCCGCGGCGGACTTCGCGAGGTCGACACCGCTCTCGGTCGCCACGACCACCGTCTCGATGGTCGCCCTGCCCTCCGCGCCGAGGCGGTCGAGCACCGGTCGAGCGGCGTTGACCGCCATCGTGACGATGTCCTCGCACGGCAGCGCAACGCTCTTGCGCCGCATCAACAGGTTCGCGAGCCTCGCCGGTTCCAGGCCGCGGGCCTGGAACAGCTCGTCGACCTCGACCCGGGCCGTGCCGAAGTAGGCGCCGATGTCCTCGACGCCGACCGCGGTCATGACGGCACCTCTTCGAGGAGCAGCTCGGTCAGCTCGCCGAGGTTCGCGGCGTCACCGAACCGGTGCAACGCCGCGTCGATGCCCAGTGCCTCGACGGTACCGACCACGACGTCCATCCGGTCCATCGAATCGGCACCGAGCGAGCTCATGCTGGCGCTGGGCACGACCGCGGCGGGGTCGAGGTCCGGCAGCACCTCGAGCAGCTGCTCCTTCAGCACGGCGAAGACCTCCTCGCGACCGGTTCGGTTTCCCACCCCGTCACCCCGTGACGACGGGCTTGAGAGCAGCCGCCAGCAGGCGCACGCTGTCGTTGTCGTAGACGGTGTCGACCGTGATGACACCGTCGAACCTGGTGCGCAGCATGCTGACGAACTCGACGGCGAGGATCGAGTCCACGCCGACATCGGCGAACGACCGGTCCAGCGGGACGTCCTCGGGCGCGAGCATCAGCAGCTCGGCGAGCACGTCGATGATCACGTTCTCCGCTTCGGTGTTCGTTCCGGCGAGGCGGTCGCTCATGTCGATCTCCGTTGTTCGGTGGTGTTGGCGGTCAGCGGGAGACCGGGTTCGGTCCGTCCTGCAGCAGCCGCACAGGTGCGGTCCGGTAGCCGGTGAAGGTGTTGGACCTGGTCGTGGTCGGTGGTCCGGTCAGGACGACGCGAAGCCGGTTCTCCACGAAGAACTCCAGCAGCGCGGTCAGCTGCGACCGGGCGACGACGGCGCCCAGGCAGTGGTGCGGCCCGAAACCGAAGGCCATGCCCGTGCCTTGCCCGCGCAGCGGGTCGAACACGTCCGGACTCCGGTAGCAGCGCGGATCCCGCAGAACCGCGCCGAGCACCACCCGCACGGTGTCGCCGCGGCGGATGTGCCGTCCGCCCAGCTCCACGTCACGACCCGCCGTCCTGCCGATCGTGGTGGTCGGTGCGGTCCAGCGCAGCGCCTCGTCGACGAAACCGGGCACCAGCTCCGGCGCGGCGGCGAGGCGGGGGTGCCAGTGCGGCTCCCTGGCGAGCAGCACGGCCAGCCCCGTGAAGGCCAGACGAGGTGCGACGGTGCCTCCGACGACGACACCGATCAGGTTGGAGAGCACGTCCTTGCGCGAGATCCGGCCGGCGCGTTCTGCCTCGTGCAGGTGGCCGATCAGGTTGTTCTGCCCGGCGTTGCGGTGTCCCACCAGCAGATCGCTGAAGATGCCCGCCGCCTTGGCGAGGGCCTGGCGCGCCGTCTCCCGGTCGGTACCGGTGAAGGCCTCCGGGCCCGTGTCACCGAGGATGCCCGCGACCTGGTCGCCGACCTCGGACATCCGCATCTCGTCCAGCCCCAGGAGATCGGCCATGGACGCCAGCGCGAGCGGCCATGCGATGTCGGCGTTGAAGTCGAACGCCGCGGTGTCGATGCGGGGCCGCACCAGGCGTTCGAGCGCATCGGTCAAAGCTGCGGTACGCGTCTCGACGCGCCGTTTGGTGAACAGGTCCTTCATGGCGGAGCGCACGACGGCTCGATGTTCGCCATCCGTGGCGATCAGGATGCTGCCGCGCAACGGGTCCGGGTTGGCGGGCCCGTTCCACGGGAAGACACCCTGACCGGAGAGGAAGACGTCGTCGTCTCCCAGGACGACCTTCGCCTCCTCGGCGCGGAAGACGCCCCAGAACTCGTCGCCGACAGCGGCGGACGCGAGCCTGTGCACAGCCGCGGCTTCGCGGAACCGGCTCAGCACGGCGTGCGGCTGTCCGTGGGAGAAGAGCTCGGCGGAACCGAAGTCAGGTGCTCCGGCAGCACATTCGGTGCAGCATGAAATCGCTTTCGCGGAAAGGGCAGCATCCTGCTGCGAAAGCACGTTGCCTCCAGATGGGCTCGTGGTCGCCGAGGCTTCGGGTGTCGTCACTGCGGCATGTTGTCGTGACTGTGACCAGGTTTCCGGGCGCGCATCAGCGGACGGATGACCTTGATGATCGCGTCGCGGGTCTCCGCAGGAGTGATCATGGCGTCGACCGCCTGGCGGGAAGTCGCCAGAGCCGGTGAGAGTGCCTCCGCGCGGTAGTTGTCGAGCAGCTCCTGGCGCCTGTCCGGATTCGCCGCGAGCTCGCGGCGGAACACGATCTCCACCGCACCTTCCGCGCCCATCACCCCGATTTCCGCCGTCGGCCAAGCGAAAACGCGGTCGGCACCGAGCTGTTTGGAGTTCATCACGATGTACGCCCCGCCGTACGCCTTGCGCAGGATCACGGTGACCCGCGGCACCGTGGCTTCCGCGAAGGCGTACAACAACTTGGCTCCGCGGCGGATGACGCCGTCGGTTTCTTGCGCCTTCCCCGGCATGAACCCCGGTGTGTCGACCAGGGTGACCAGGGGGAGGCCGAACGCGTCGCACATCCGCACGAACCGCGCGCCCTTCTCGGCCGCACGGGTGTTGAGCGTGCCGGCCAACGTGTTCGGCTGGTTGGCCACCACGCCCACCGGCATCCCGTCGAGGCGCGCGAAGCCGATGACGATGTTCGGGGCGTAGTGCGGTTGGAGCTCGAGGAAGCTGTCCGCGTCGACCAGCCCGCGGACGACCTGCCGCACGTCGTAGGTCTTGCGCTGCTCCGCGGGGACCTCGGGAACCAGTTCCGGGTCTCGTGCCAGGTGCAGCGGCAGTTCGTCCCAGCAGGAGCTGGGCAGGTAGGACAGCACCCTGCGGACCAACGGGAACGCGTCCTCTGGACGTTCGGTCACGAGGTGCGCGAGACCTGACATCGCCGAGTGGACGTGGGCGCCGCCGAGGTCCTCGGCGGTGACCTCTTCGCTCGTCACGCTGCGCACCACCTTCGGGCCGGTGAGGAACATGTGGGCCCGGCGGTCCATCACGATCAGGTCGGTCAGCGCGGGGGAGTAGGCCGCACCACCGGCACATGCGCCGAGGATCACGCTGATCTGCGGGACGCGGCCGGACAGGGCCACGTTGCGGCGGAAGATCGACGCGTACCCGTCCAGGGCGGAGACGCCCTCCTGGATGCGCGCGCCGCCGGAGTCCAGCACGCCCACCACGGGGCACCGGGCCCGGTGCGCCTGGTCGAGCACTTGGACGATCTTCTGCGCGTGAGTGGCGCCCAGGGTGCCGCCGAGCACGGAGACGTCCTGCGCGAACACCGCCGCCGGCCGCGCGTCGATCTCGGCGGTGCCGGTGACCACGGCGTCACCGGCGGGTCGCTTCTCCTGCATGCCGAAAGCGGTGCACTGGTGCGTCGCCTCGGCACCGAACTCCAGCAGACTGCCAGGATCCACGAGTGCGCCCAGTGCGTTGCGGGCACCGAGCTTGACCGGCGTCAGCGCGGCGGTCGTGTGCGTCGTTGTCACGGAATTCCTGTTCCTGTCGACTTCGGGGAGAGCGACGTTCCTCGATCTTGTGACAAGGCAGGCGAGCCTTGTGCAGCACCGCCACGGGTGCGCTGAGCGGCCGGAGCAAGGACGACAGTGCGGCGGGGCGGGAGATCTCGCACTGCGGAGTACCGCAGTGCTCTGCCCCGCAGGTCCGAGCGGCAGGGTTTTCGTCCAAATGCAAGGTTGCGGCATTGTTTTCATCCTTTCGGTCCAAGGTGAGCGGCTCGCGCTGAGGTCCATTCGGGACTTGCCCACGTCATTTGATTTCCAATGAGCTCCGATTCAGCAGGTGAGGGCGTCGAGGATTGGATTCGCGAACGAGGTTGCGGATTTCCGCAGGCCAGGTCGGCTCGGCTCCGACCTAGCCTCACCCCGTGGACCAACGGGAGAACGCATGACAGCGGATCACCGCCGTGCCGCAGTTCTGTGCGGGATCGGGACGTGGTTGCCGCCGAGGGTGGTGACGAACGACGACCTCGCTCGGCAACTCGACACGTCGGACGCGTGGATCCGGTCCCGGACGGGAATCCGCGAGCGCCGTGTGATCGAGCCGGGCACGTCGACCTCGGACCTCGCGGTCGAGGCGGGGGCTCGCGCGCTGAAGTCCGCGGGTGGTGCGAACGCGGATCTGGTGGTCGTGGCCACCACGACACCGGACCACCCGTGCCCGTCGACCGCCCCAGAAGTCGCAAGCCGTCTCGGGATGGCCGGGGTGCCCGCCTTCGACCTGAACGCGGTGTGCGCGGGGTTCGTGTACTCACTCGCAACGGCCGCCGGGCACATCGCCGCGGGGACCGCCGAGCGCGTGCTGGTGATCGGCGCGGACACCTTCACCACCGTGCTGGACCCGCACGACCGCACGACCGCCGCCATCTTCGGAGACGGCGCGGGCGCGGTGGTCCTCCGTGCGGGGACGGCTGACGAGCCGGGCGCGCTCGGCCCGTTCGACCTCGGCTCGGACGGGACGAACGCGGACCTGCTCATCGTGCCTGCCGGTGGATCCAGGCAGCGCGGTTCCGGGCGGCCTCCCGACCCCGAGGACGTCTACTTCCGGATGGACGGTCCGCCGGTGTTCCGCAACGCCGTCACGAGGATGAGCGAGTCCGCCACCAAGGTGCTCGCCCACGCCGACTGGCGGATCGAGGACGTGGACCGGTTCGCCTGCCACCAGGCGAACGCGCGGATCCTCTCGGCGGTGGCGCGCAACCTCGAGGTGCCGGAAGACCGTGTCGTCAGGAACGTCGACCGGGTCGGCAACACCGTCGCCGCCTCCATCCCGCTCGTCCTCGCCGACGCGGCCGCGGCAGGTGACGTCGTCCCCGGCCACCGCGTCCTCATCACCTCCTTCGGCGCGGGCCTCAGCTGGGGCTCCACCGTGATCACCTGGCCCGACGTCGACCTCGGCTGACCCGGACGCCACCCCACCACCGAGTTCCACTCACATCCTGGAGAACCGCATCATGAGCAACAACGACACGCTGGACCGGCTGACCAAGCTGCTCGTCCTGCACTTCGGCGCGTCCGAACAGCGGGTCAACGGCGAGATCACCTTCGAGGAGCTGGACTTCGACTCGCTCGCACTGGTGGAGCTGGCGATGGTCGCCCAGAAGGAGTTCGGCGTCGAGGTGGACGAGCAGGAGATCACCCCCGACCAGTCCGTCCAGAGCGTCGCGGAGCTGATCGACGCGAGGGCGGTCACCGCCTGATGTCGTGGCCGGGTGCGGGTTTCCCAGCGGCTGTGACAGGGCTCGGTCTGGTGACGCCGGCGGGCATCGGTGTCGCGCCCTCTTGGCGACGCGTTCTCGCGGCGGAGGCGGCAGGAAGCCACGACCCGCTTCTCGCAGGCCTGCCCGTCGACTTCTCGTGCCGGGTGCCGGGATTCGACCCGGATGCCGTGCTGGGCAGGAGCGCGGCCTGGAGGCTGGACCGGTCGGCACAGCTCGCGGTCGTGGCCTTGCGGGAGGCGTTGCACGACTCAGGTCTCGACCAGTCCACCTGGGACGGAGCACGGGTCGCCGTGGTGCTCGGCAACGCACTGGGCGGTGTGCACACCTACGAACTGCAGCAGCGCCAGCTCGACTCCGCCGGCCCGAGTGCGGTTTCCCCGCTGCTCGTGCCGATGTGCGCACCCAACATGGTGGCGGGCCACCTCGCCATGGAGTGCGGTGCCGGCGGTCCGAACCTCGTCACGGCAACGGCCTGCGCGTCAGGTGCCACGGCGATCGGGACAGCACGCGACCTGTTGCGCGGCGGACGCTGCGACGTGGTGATCACCGGAGGCGCAGAGGCCGCGCTCGGTCGAACGATGATCACCGGGTTCACCAGGATGGGCGCGTTGTCCCGCCGCACCTCGGACCCGAACGCCGCGTCGCGGCCCTTCGACGCCGATCGCGACGGTTTCGTGGCGGCGGAGGGGGCTGCGGTCCTCGTGCTGGAGCGCATCGCCGACGCAAGGGCCAGAGGTGCTCGCGTGCACGGGGTGATCAGGGGATACGGCGCGTCGGCGGATGCCCATCACGCGACGACTCCCGACCCGTCCGGTGCCGCGGTGGAGCGGGCGGTTCGCTCAGCACTGGACGACGCGGGTCTGGTGGCGGCGGATGTCGGCCACGTCAACGCGCACGGCACCTCGACGAAGATCAACGATGCCACGGAGGCCGGGCTGATCCAGCGCGTGTTCGGCGACCGCGTGGCGGTGACCTCCACCAAGGGCGTCATGGGACACGCTTTGGGCGCTGCGGGGGCGATCGAGGCCGTGTGCACGATTCTGGCGCTTCGCGACGGCGTCGTCCCGCCGACGGCGAACCTCGACACGCTCGACCCGAAGATCGAGCTCGACGTCGTGGCGAAGGCACCTCGGCTTGTGCCGCACGGGGTGGCGGTCAGCAACTCGTTCGGGTTCGGCGGCCAGAACGCCGTTCTCGTCGTGACCGCACCATGACGAGGCGGATCTTCACCGGGCCCGCGGCGCTGCACCGAGGCCGTGCTGTCAGTCAGGTGCCCATCTGGCGGAAGCGCGGCCTACAGGCCGGTCACGAGCGAGATCAACAGCAGGCAGCCCAGTGCGACGAACGAGAGCCCCGCTGAGACCGCGAGGCCGAGCCGGCGGTTGCGCGAGATCAGCAACGGCAACACCACCGCGAGCGCGCAGGCGGTGATCCCGGTGTCGCGATAACCCAGCACGAACAGGTGCCACAGGCCCTCCATCCCGGACACCGCGCCCAAGGCTCCCGCGCCTGTCCAGTGCCGCCAACCCCGGCCGTGCCGCCACCAACCGCCGGCTGTCCCGAAGAGCGGGCCCGCGACGAGAGCCAGTGCCAGCCACACCGACGGCGCGTAGAGGTCGCCCATGCCGTCGCGGAAGAGTTCGGCGTACCCGTAGTAGCCGACGACCGCGCCGACCTGCGTCAGCGTGCCGGCGAGGATCGGGCGCCGGGACTGAGCGCCGGCGATGAACGCCGCGACGACCCAGATGGCGCCGGAATTGGCCAGCGAGTTGACACTGCCGGGAAGAACGCCTTGTCCGAGGTTGGTCAGCACGCCGAGCAGCAGCCCGGCGGGAAAGCTGTAGATCATGCGGCTCAGAGTGCCGGTGGCCGTCCACTGGCGACATCGGCATTTCGGCCGATGCCCGGAGTTCGCCGCGCCAGGGGAAGCCGTTGTCGATGTCGTGGACGACCGCACCGCTTTGTTCGCCGATCTGCGATCTGTGTCACGCTCCGGCGGCTGAAGCGAGGTCTTCCGTTCGGCTTCCGGTGACGATTTCCCGACGTCACCACCGCTTGTGGGTGAACATGTCGTCACGGTCGTGGTCCGCGGCGTCCAGGTTCGCCGCCAGTACTGCGGAGTTCCGCAGTAGGGCGGATGCGCCGCTGGTTAGCCTGGGTGCGCATCAGCCGAAGGGCGGCACCCGCGCAGATGAGGGTCGGCGGATCTTCTCGCCGTTGCGGCTTTCCGTGATGTGCGGGCGGTCGGACCGCTTCAGGATCGAGGCGTCGGCGCCGCGACGATTCACCGCATTCGGGTGAGGAGTTCTTTCTGCGCGAAATACCTCCCGAGCAGAGTCGGCTTCACCGGGAGAACACCGCGCAACGGCGGCGTGCGGGCGTCCGAGTTGACGAGAAGAGATTGGCAACGGTGCGCAATGACAGCTGAGCCGGATGTGGTGCGGGAATCGGCGTTGGCGGGCAAGGTCGTGCTCTGGGAGGAGTCGGCGCGGGACGGGGCGCAGGGCAAGACGCTGATGAGCCCTGACTTCCGGGTGTGGCTGGCGCGCGAGCAGGGGGCGGTGTTCGGTGAGGACGGTCCTCGGCACGTCGTGTTCGCCGCCGGTTTCCCCGCGGTGTGCAAGGAGGAGTTCGAGGCCGTGCGCCGGGTCGCGGTGGAGGCCGAGGGAACGGTGAGTCCCGCGGCGGTGTGCCGGGGCACGGCCGCGGACGTGCGACAAGCGATCTCTTCCGTGCACGGCGTCGCGCACGGACGGGTGATGCTCGTGGTCCCGGCATCGGAGGCCATGTCGGAAGTGATGACGCACCGGCGGGCCGCTGAGGCCGTGCGCGCGGGTGCCGCCCTCGTGAGCGACTCGCTGGGTGCCGGGGTCGCGGTGGACGTGTGCCTGGCCGACGCGTCCCGTGCCGATCACGGTCTGCTCGCGGACGCCGCGCGTGAGCTGACGGCCGCGGGAGCGGGTGTGGTGTTCCTCGCGGACACCGTGGGAGACCAGTTGCCCGCCGAGGCGGGGGCCATGTTCGCGGCCGCGCGCTCCGAAGGTGTGGTGCTCGCTTCGCACGCGCACAACGACCTCGGCCTGGGCCTGGCCAACACGCTGGAAGCCCTGGGCAGCGGTGCGCGGGTGGTGTCCTCCTCCTGGTTGGGCGTTGCCGAGCGCTCCGGTCTGGTGGCGACCGAGCAGGTGCTGTTCCTGCTGGCCTACCGCGCCGACCGGGCGAAGGTGCTGCTCGGCGAGGACGCGGACCCGTGGTGCACGCCTCCGGACCTGACCCGGCTGCCCGGCCTGGCCCAGGCCGTCGCCGAGGAGATCGGTGTTCCGCTGGGGGTGACGACCCCGGTGGTGGGCACCGGTGTCGGCACGATCTCCACCGGCACTCCGTTCGTGCACCCCGAGCTGTTCCAGCCCTTCGCCCCGGAGCAGCTGGGCATCACCCCGAGCGTCGTGCTCACCCACCTGGCCAGCGCCCGTGTCGTCACCGCCGTCGCCGGCCGCCTCGGACACGAGCTCGACGTCACCGGCGCTCGCGCGGCGATGGCCTGGGTCAAGTCGCGCGCCTACCAGCAGGGCCACGCGGTCGTGGACGACCAGGCCTTCGCCCACTACCTCGACGGCGTGCGCGCGGGAGCGTTGCAGCGGTGATCGCCGACATCGAAGGTGTGCGAGCCGCACTGGCCAGGAACGCGGCGGTGGTCCTGCCGAACCCGGTCCCGCTGACGCACGTCGTCACCGCCACGACCCCGGCCGCGGTCAACGCCGCCAAGGGCCGACCGGCCGACCAGGCCGTCGCGGTGTGGGCGCACAGCCCCGACGTCCTCACCGAGATCATCTCGGCGACGACGCTCGCGCCCGCCGCGGCCGCCCTGGCGCACCGGCTGCTCGGCGACGAGCACGTCACCCTGCTCGTACCGACGTCGCCCGGTGTTCCCGCCTGGCTGGCGCCCGCCACCAGGGACGCCTGGACGTTGCTGTTCGGCGCTCGCTGGGCGCCGGTGCGCCCGGTGCTGGACTCGTTCCCCCTGCTGTACGTGAGCAGCGCGAACCGCACCGGCCACCCGCCGGTGGCCTCGACCGCCGACGCCCTCGCGATGTTCCCGCCCGGCACACCCGTGCTGGACCTCGCGGACAGCAGCCCGGCGGAGCCGGTCCGGCGAGCCACCACGACGCTGCGCCTGCACCCCGACGGAGGCCTCGACCTGCACCGCCGCGGTGCCCAGGACCACCCGCACCGCGACACCACCGCCTACCTGGAGCACCTGCGTTCCCGTTACCCCGAGTCCTGATCCGATCCATGTGGCGTTCAACGGTGAACCCCTTGGTACCGCGAGAAAGCACCACCTCCGCGCGCCGTCGTCACCAATCGAAGGAACTCAGTCGCACATGACCACGCCCGACCACGCTGCTGCCACCGCGCGGGATGGAATCGCCGTCATCGGCCTGTCCTGCCGCCTTCCCGGGGCGGCGAACCCGGACGCCTTCTGGGAACTGCTCGTCACGGGTTCGAGCGCCGTCACCGAGACGCCGGCCACGCGGTGGGACGCGAACGCCCTGTACGACGCCGACCTGTCGAAGCCCGGCAGGGCGAACTCGCGCTGGGGCGGCTACCTCGACGAGGTCGACCGCTTCGACGCGGCGTTCTTCGGCATCTCCCCGCGTGAAGCCACGGACATGGACCCGCAGCAACGGCTCGCGCTGGAGCTGGCCTGGGAAGCGCTGGAGAACTCCGGCGTGGTCCCGGCTGCCCTGCGCGAGCACGCCGTCGGCGTGTTCATGGGTGCGTTCGGATCCGACTACGCCACGCTCGCGCAGCGCGAGGGGATCGAAGGGGTCGGGCACCACACGGTCACCGGTCTCAGCCGTGGTCTCATCGCCAACCGCATCTCCTACACCCTCGGGGTGCGGGGCCCCAGCTTCACCGTCGACTCCGCCCAGTCGTCCGCGCTCGTCGCGGTGCACCTCGCCGCGCAGAGCATCCGCACCGGTGAGTGCGAGGTCGCGCTGGCCGGTGGCGTGCACCTCAACCTCGCACCGGAGAGCACCGTCGGTGCGGCCAAGTTCGGTGGTCTTTCCCCGGACGGGCGCTGCCACACCTTCGACGCCAGGGCGAACGGGTACGTGCGCGGCGAGGGCGGCGGCGTGGTCGTCCTCAAGCCGCTCGCGAAGGCGCTGGCCGACCAGGACGACGTCCTCTGCGTGATCCGCGGCAGCGCGGTCAACAACGACGGCGCGAGCGACGGCCTCACCACCCCGGACGCCACCGCGCAGGCGGAGGTCCTCCGCGCGGCCTACCGCGCGGCGGACGTCGACCCGCACCGGGTGCAGTACGTGGAGCTGCACGGCACCGGCACCAGGGTGGGCGACCCGGTCGAGGCGTCGGCGCTGGGCCGGGTGCTCGGTGCCGGACGCGCTCCGGCCGATGCGCTGCGCGTGGGCTCGGTCAAGACCAACATCGGCCACCTCGAAGGAGCGGCCGGCATCGCGGGGCTGCTCAAGACGGTGCTCTCGATCAGCAGGGGACAGGTTCCGCCCAGCCTCAACTTCACCGAGCCGAACCCGGACATCGCGTTCGGCGAGCTGGGCATCAGGGTGCAGACCGAGACCGCGGACTGGAGCGCCGAGCCCCGGCTGGCCGGCGTCAGCTCCTTCGGCATGGGCGGGGCGAACTGCCACGTCGTCCTTTCCGGACCGCCTGAGTCCGAAGAGGACGAGGGCACCCCGGAGCACGTCGAGGCGACCCTGCCGTTCGTGCTCAGCGCGAAGACGCCCGAGGCGCTGCGCGCTCAGGCCCGGAACCTGCGGGGCCGCGACCTCGACCGCGCCGGTCTCGCCCGTGCGCTGCTCACTCAGCGCACGCTCTTCGACCACCGTGCCGTCGTGCTCGCCGCCACCGCCGATGAGCTCGACTCCGGTCTCGCCGGGATCGAGCAGGGCGTCCCCGGCGCGGGCGTCGTCCTGGGCCACAGCGAGAAGGCGGACGCCGGTCCCGTCCTCGTCTTCCCGGGACAGGGCGCGCAGTGGGTGGGGATGGGACGTGACCTCCTCGACGTCTCCGCGGTGTTCGCGGACTCCGTCGCCGCCTGCGAGGAGGCGCTGGCACCGCACGTGAGCTGGTCCCTGACCGAGGTCCTGCGCACCGGCGACGGCCTCGACCGCGTCGACGTGGTGCAGCCCGCGTCCTGGGCCGTGATGGTGTCGCTGGCCCGGTTGTGGGCATCGGCCGGCGTCCGGCCAGCCGCCGTGCTGGGGCACTCCCAGGGCGAGATCGCCGCCGCGGTGGTCTCCGGGAAGCTCGATCTCGACGACGCCGCGACCGTCGTCGCCCTGCGCAGCAAGATCATCGCCGCCGAGCTGGCCGGGCACGGCGCGATGGCGTCGGTCGACCTGCCCGCAGACGAGGTCCGCTCGCGCCTGGCCGGCCATCCCGGCGTCGAGGTCGCGGTGGTCAACAGCGTGCGCTCGACCGTCGTCTCCGGAGACCAAGACACGGTCGACGCCCTGGTGGCGCAGTGGAAGGAGGAGGGCCTGCGGGCGCGGCGGATCGCCGTGGACTACGCCTCGCACAGCCCGCACGTCGACTCCGTGCGCCGGCAGATCGTCGAGGCCCTCGCCGAGATCCGGCCGCAGCAGGGCAGCACGCCGTTCTTCTCCACCGCGGACTGCGCCTGGGCTGACCGGCTGGACGCCGCGTACTGGGCGCACAACCTGCGAGCGCCCGTCCGCTTCGGTGAGGCCACCGAAGCGCTGCTGGCACAGGGCTTCCGCCACTTCGTCGAAGTCAGCTCGCACCCCGTTCTCGTCGCCGCCGTCGAGGACACGGTGACCGCCGCGGACATCGACGACGCGGTCGTCGTCGGCTCGCTCCGCCGCGACGAGGGCGACCTGCGCCGCTTCCTCACCTCGGCCGCTGAAGCCTTCACCGGCGGGATCGACGTCGACTGGTCCGCCGTGGTGCCGCCGGTGCGCACGCGCGTCCGTGCCGCCGACCTGCCGACCTACCCCTTCCAGCGGCAGCGGTTCTGGATCGGTGACAAGAACGAGGTAACCGTCGAGACGGGACCGGTGCTGCACGGGATCGACCTCGTCCGAGCCCACGCCGCCGCCGTGCTGCGCACGACCCCGAACGCGGTCAGCGTGCGGGAACCGTTCAAGCGGCTGGGTTTCGACTCCATCATGGCCGTCGAGCTGCGCAACCGGATCAACGCGGCCGCGTCGCTGCGGCTGCCCGCCGGCGTCGCGTTCGACTTCCCGACACCCGCGGCGCTCGCGGCCGAGGTCGACCGGCTCCTCCCCGGCGGCACCCGGCAGGCTCCCGCCGCGCTGGAACGGGTCACCGCGGCCGAGGAGAAGCCGGAGGACGACCCGATCGTCATCGTGGGCATGGGCTGCCGGTTCCCCGGTGACATCCGCTCACCGGAGGACCTCTGGCGGTTCGTCACCGCGGAGGCCGACGCCATCGGGCCGTACCCGTCCGACCGCGGCTGGGACGTCCGCGACCTGTTCGCGGGAAGCGCCGAAGTCGCCCGCACGGGTGGGTTCCTGCACGACGCCCCGGACTTCGACGCCGAGTTCTTCGGTGTGTCGCCCCGTGAAGCGCTCGCCATGGACCCGCAGCAACGGCTCCTGCTCGAAGTCTCCTGGGAGGCGCTCGAACAGGCCGCGATCGACCCCGAACTGCTGCGCGGCACCGACACCGGCGTCTTCGTCGGGGCCATGGCCGGTGACTACGGCACCAGGCTGCACGAAAGCCCGGACGCCGTGGCCGGGCACCTCCTCACCGGTCTCGCCGGAAGCGTCGTCTCCGGCCGGATCGCCTACGTGCTCGGCCTCGAAGGCCCCGCGCTGTCGGTCGACACGGCCTGCTCCTCGTCCCTGGTCGCGCTGGACCTCGCCGTCGAGGCGCTGCGGCGCGGGGAGTGCTCGCTCGCCCTCGCCGGTGGCGTGACGGTGATGAGCACGCCCGGCATGTTCGCCGAGTTCAGCCGCCAGCGCGGTCTCGCACGGGACGGCCGGTGCAAGGCGTTCTCCGCGGCCGCCGACGGCACCGGCTGGTCGGAGGGCGTCGGCGTGCTGGTGGTGGAGCGGCTGTCCGACGCGCTGCGCCACGGCCACACCGTCCACGCCGTCGTCCGGGGCACCGCGGTGAACCAGGACGGTGCGTCCAACGGCCTGACCGCGCCGAACGGGCCCTCGCAGCAGCGGGTGATCCGCAAGGCGCTGGCCGACGCCGGGCTCTCGGCGTCCGATGTGGACGTCGTGGAGGCGCACGGCACGGGCACGTCGCTGGGCGACCCGATCGAGGCCCAGGCGATCATCGCCACCTACGGCCAGGACCGCGACCGCCCGCTGTGGCTCGGCTCGCTCAAGTCCAACCTCGGCCACACCCAGGCCGCGGCCGGCGTCGCGGGCGTGATCAAGATGGTCATGGCCATGCGGCACGGCGTCCTGCCGAAGACCCTGCACGTCGACGAGCCCTCGCCGCACGTCGACTGGGCGTCCGGGGCGGTCGAGCTGCTGACCGAAGCACGGCCGTGGCCGGAAGGCACCCGGCGGGCGGCGGTGTCGTCGTTCGGCATCAGCGGCACCAACGCGCACGTCGTCCTCGAACACCGGCCGCAGCCGCAGCAGCGGGCGCGGGAGGAGCGGCAGGTCCCGTTCCTGCTGAGCGCCAAGACGCCGCAGGCGTTGAGCGCACAGGCGCGAAGGCTGCGCGACCACCTCGCCGAGCACCCCGGGCTCGACCCGGCCGACATCGCGTTCACCCTGGCCACCGGTCGCAGCGACTTCGACCACCGTGCCGCGGTGCTCGCCACGGACACGGCGGGGCTGCGCGAGCTGTGCGAGGGCCGCGGAGCCCGCGACCACGCCCGGCTCGACGAGCCCGTCGCCTTCCTGTTCACCGGCCAGGGTGCCCAACGCCTGGGCATGGGCCGGGAGCTGTACACCACCTACCCGGTCTTCGCCGCGGCACTGGACGAGGTTGCCGACGAGCTCGACCGGCACCTGACCAAGCCGGTGCGCGAGGTCATGTGGGGCGACGACGCCGCCGTGCTGGACCGGACCGAGTACACCCAGCCCGCGCTGTTCGCCGTCGAGGTCGCGCTGTACCGCCTCGTGCGCTCGTGGGGTGTCGAGCCGGACTTCGTGACCGGCCACTCGATCGGTGAGATCGCGGCGGCGCACGTCTCCGGCGTGCTGACCCTGGCGGGAGCGGCGGAACTGGTCGCCGCGCGCGGCCGGTTGATGCAGGCGCTGCCCCCTGGCGGCGCGATGGTCTCCGTGCAGGCCACCGCGGACGAGGTGCGCCCGCAGCTGACCTCCCGCGTGGGCCTGGCCGCGGTCAACGGACCCGACGCGGTCGTGGTGTCCGGTGCGGAGGACGACGTCCTCGCGCTGGCCGCGCGGTGGGCGGAACGCGGACGCAAGACCAAGCGGCTCACCGTGAGCCACGCGTTCCACTCGCCGCTGGTGGAACCGGTGCTGGAGGAGTTCCGCCGCGTCGCCGCGCGGATCACCTACGCGGCGCCGGTGATCCCGCTGGTGTCGAACCTGACCGGCACCCTCGCGACGGCCGAGCAGCTCCGCTCGCCCGAGCACTGGGTGCGGCACGTCCGCGACGCGGTGCTCTTCCACGACGGCGTCCGCCACCTGCGCGAGCAGGGCGTGACGCGGCTGGTCGAGATCGGCCCGGACGGCGTGCTCGCGGCGATGGCGCAGAACTGCCTGTCCGACACCGACCAGCTCGTCCTGCCCGCCCTGCGCAAGGGCAGGCCGGAAGCCGGCACGCTGGTGTCCGCACTGGCACGGCTGCACACCGCCGGTGTCACCGTCGACTGGACGGCGTTCTTCGCCGGCACCGGCGCCCGCCGCACGGAGCTGCCGACCTACGCGTTCCAGCACGAGCGCTTCTGGCTCGACCCGGTCGCCAAGGCCGCGGACCTCGCCTCCGCCGGGCTCGACGCCGTCGCACACCCGGTGCTCAGGGCGGCGCTGTCCGTCGACGGCACCACGGTGCTGACCGGCAGGCTCGACCCGGCCGAGCTGCCGTGGCTCGCCGAGCACCGGGTCGGCGGAGCGGTGGTCGTTCCCGGAACGGCGCTGCTCGAACTCGCCGCCCGCGCCGGTGCGCACGTCGGCCGGCCCGCCGTCACCGAACTGCTGCTGATCGCGCCGATGGTCGTTCCCGCCGGTGACGCGCTGGACGTCCAGGTCCGCGTGTCGGCGGACGGTGCCCTGCGGACGGTGTCACGCCTCGCGGGGCAGGGGGAGTGGACCCTCCACGTCACCGGCCAGGTCGACGCCGCCACCGGCACCGGGCCCGCCCCGGTGCAGTGGCCGCCGGTCGGCTGCGAGCCGGTCGACCTGGCCGGGTTCTACGCCGCACTGGCCGAGCGGAACCTGCACTACGGTCCCGTCTTCCAGGGCGTGCGGCGCCTGTGGCGCGGCGACGGCGAGCTCTTCGCCGAGGTCCGGCTGCCCGAGACGAGGAACGACCACCTGCTGCACCCGGCACTGCTGGACGCCGTCCTGCAACCACTGGCGGCCGGTGAGCTGTTGCCCGACGGGGGAACGGCGCGACTGCCGTTCTCCTGGACGGGCACCCGCCTCCACGCGGCCGGGGCGTCGCTGCTGAGGACCCGGCTGACCGGGCTCGGTCCCGACACCGTCCGGCTGGCCGCCTGGGACGGTGAGGGCAACCCCGTCCTCGACGCCGACTCGGTCGTGCTGCGGCCGGTGTCCGACGCCCAGCTGCGTGACGCCGTGGCAGCCGATTCGCTGTACCGCGTGGAATGGCGGCCCACCACCGTCGTGGCTCCCACCCCGGGCACCACGCGGCGGCTGCCGGTCGGGTCCGGAGGCCCGCTGCCGCACCGGGTGCGTGCGGGACTGGCCTGGGCGCTGACCACCGTGCAGGACTGGTTGTCCGGCGAGCAGGGCGGATGCCTCAGCATCGTCACCGGTTCCGACCCGGTCGGCGCTGCCGTGCAAGGGCTCGTGCGTTCGGCGCAGACCGAGCACCCCGGCCGCTTCCAGCTGATCGAGGTCGACGGCAGTGCCGCCTCCGACGCGCTGGTGCCGTCACTGGCCGGTTCACCCGACCCGCAGGTCTCCGTGAGGGAAGGCACCGCGCTGGTGCCGCGCCTCGTGCGCCACACCGCCGCGCCCGCCGCCCTGGACATCAGGTGGGACAGGGGAACGCTGCTCGTCACCGGTGCGGGCGGAGTCGTCGGTTCGGCACTGACGCTGCACGCCGTGACCACCCGCGGGATCAGCGACGTCGTCCTGGTCAGCCGTCGCGGCGAACGGGCCGCCGGTGTCGCGCGGCTGGCCGGGGAGCTGCGGTCCATGGGCGTCTCGGTCACGGTCGAGGCCTGTGACGTGGCGAAGCGCTCGCAGGTGGAAGGCCTGCTGGCGCGCGTCCCGGACCTGCGCGGCATCGTCCACGCGGCCGGAACGGTGGCCGACACCGTCATCGAGGCGCTCACCACCGACGGCGTCGACGCCGTCCTCGCGTCCAAGGTGGACGCCGTCAGCCACCTGGACGAGCTGACCAGGGGACTGGACCTCGACTGGTTCGTCGTCTGCTCCTCGGTCGCCGGCTGGTGGGGCACCGCCGGCCAGGCCAACTACGCCGCCGCGAACGCCTGCCTCGACGCGATCGTCCGCGACCGCGCCGCCGCCGGGTTCCCGGCACTGGCACTGGCCTGGGGGCTGTGGGAGGAGCGCAGTGAGCTCTCCGGGCACCTCGGTGACGCCGACCTCCAGCGCATGGCCAGGGCCGGCATCGCACCACTGTCCACAAAGGATGCCGTCGCCGCGTTCGACGGCGCACTGCGCTCGACGGAGCCGGTGCTGGCGCCCGTCCGCCTGGACGTCCGCTCCGTCACCGGGCAGCCCGTGCCCCTGCTGGCCGACCTCGTCCGCACACCGGTCGTGGCCGAACCGGCCGTGACCGCGCAGGAGACCTCCGGCGGCGCGTTCGACCAGCTGACCGCGGACGAGCTGCGGGCGGAGCTGACCCGGCTGGTCCGCACCAGCGCCGCCGCCGTGCTGGGGTACGCCCAGCTGCGGGACGACCAGGTGGAGCAGCCGTTCTCCGCGCTGGGGATGGACTCGCTGGCCGCACTGGAACTGCGCTACGAGCTCAGCGACGCCACGGGCCTGAGCCTGCCGACCACCCTGCTGTTCGACCGGCCCAGCGCGCTGGACGTGGTCGAACACCTGGTGGAAGAACTCTCGACCGAGAAGGACACCACTGTGACCCAGGCGGTCCAGCGAGCAGAACCCGAACCCGAAGTGGGTGAGGACGACCCGATCGTGATCGTCGGCATGGCCGCCCGCTACCCCGGCGGGGTCAGCTCGCCGCAGGAGCTGTGGGACCTGGTCGCCACCGGCACGGACGGGATCACGGCGTTCCCCGACAACCGCGGCTGGGACCTCGACACCCTCTTCCACGACGACCCCACCCACCGCGGCACGAGCTACACCCGTGAAGGCGGTTTCCTGCACGACGCCGCCGACTTCGACGCCTCGTTCTTCGGCATCGCGCCGCGCGAGGCGCTCGCGATGGACCCGCAGCAGCGGCTGCTGCTGGAGACCTCGTGGGAGGCGCTGGAGAACGCGGGCATCGACCCGTTGTCGGTCAAGGGTTCCCGCACCGGTGTCTACGCCGGCGTGATGTTCCACGACTACTCCACCCGCGTCCACGACGTGCAGGACCTCCCGGACGGCATGGAGGGGATGATGACCCTCGGCAGCCACGGCAGCGTCGCGTCCGGCCGCATCTCCTACGTCTTCGGCCTGCAGGGGCCCACGATGTCGGTCGACACCGCGTGCTCGTCCTCCCTGGTGGCACTGCACCTGGCCGCGCAGGCGCTGCGCAACGGCGAATGTTCGATGGCGCTGGCCGGCGGTGTGTCGGTGATGTCCACCCCCGTCACGTTCGTCGAGTTCAGCCGCCAGCGCGCACTCGCCGCCGACGGGCGGTGCCGGGCGTTCTCCTCGGACGCGAGCGGCACCAGCTGGGCCGAGGGCGCGGGCATGCTCCTGCTGGAACGGCTCTCCGACGCGAAGCGCAACGGGCACCGGGTGCTCGCGGTGGTCCGCGGCAGCGGGATCAACTCCGACGGCGCCTCCAACGGCCTCACCGCACCGAGCGGCCCGGCTCAGCGCCGGCTCATCGAGCAGACGCTGGCCCAGGCACGACTGACGGCCGCCGACGTGGACGTGGTGGAAGCGCACGGCACCGGCACGCCGCTGGGCGACCCGATCGAGGCGCAGGCCTTGCTGGACACCTACGGACAGGACCGCGACCGCCCGCTGTGGCTCGGTTCGCTGAAGTCCAACACCGGCCACACCCAGGCCGCGGCGGGCGCAGGCGGGATCATCAAGATGATCATGGCGATGCGGCACGGCGTCCTGCCGAAGACCCTGCACGTCAGCGAGCCGTCCCCGCACGTGGACTGGACCTCGGGGTCGGTCGAGCTGCTGAGGGAGGCACGCCCGTGGCCGGGGGGAACCCGCCGCGCCGCGGTGTCGTCGTTCGGCATCGGCGGCACGAACGCCCACGTGATCCTCGAAAGCCCCGCCGAGGAGAACCCCGCCGAGGCCACCGCCCCGGTGCCGGAGCCGCGAGCAGCGGCGGTCACGCCGTGGGTCCTCAGCGCCAGGACACCGGCGGCGCTGCGGGCACAGGCGGCCAAGCTGGCGGACTTCCTCGACCGGGAGCCCGGCCACGACGACGCCGCCGTCGCGGCGGCACTCACGAACCGGTCGCGGTTCGACCAGCGCGCCGTCGTACTGGGCGGTGACCGGGACTCGTTGCTGGCGGGCCTCACCGCCGCCGCACACGGCGACGACGCGCCGAACCTGGTCGTCACGGCCGAGAGGCACGCGGGCGAGACCGCCTTCCTGTTCGCAGGTCAGGGCAGCCAGCGCGCCGGCATGGGACGGGAGCTGTACGAGGCGTACCCGCCGTTCGCGGTCGCGTTCGACGACGCGGCCGAGGTGCTCGACCCGCTGCTCGGCGTTAGCCTGCGCGACCTGGTCTTCACCGGTGACGGCCTGGACCGGACCGAGCACGCGCAGCCCGCGCTGTTCGCGCTCGAGGTGGCGCTGTTCCGGCTGCTGGAGGCGTGGGGAGTGCGGCCGGGCCGCGTGGCAGGGCACTCCATCGGCGAGATCGCCGCGGCCCACGTGGCCGGCGTCATGTCGTTGCGCGACGCCGCGACACTGGTCGCCGCTCGGGGCAGGCTGATGGGCGCACTGCCGGAAGGCGGCGTCATGGTGGCCGTGGAGGCGGCCGCCGCCGAGGTGACCGCGTTGCTCGTCGGCCGTGAGCACGAGGTGGGGATCGCCGCGGTCAACGGGCCCAGGGCCACCGTCCTGTCCGGTGCCGCCGCCGCGGTGCAGGCGATCACCGAGCAGCTGCGCTCGCGCGGCCACCGCACGAAGGCCCTGCGGGTCAGCCACGCGTTCCACTCGCCGTTGATGGGGCCGGTGCTGGCGGAGTTCCGCGACGTCGTGTCCCGCATCGAGTTCTCGGCGCCGAGCATCCCGATGGTGTCGACGCTGACCGGTCAGGCCGCCGCTGCGGGCGACTTCACCACCGCGGAGTACTGGGTCCGCCACGTGCGCGAGCCGGTCCTGTTCCAGGACGCCGTGCGCGCCCTGGAAGCCGGTGGCGTCAGCACCTTCGTGGAGCTGGGCCCCGACAGCGTGCTCTCGGCGATGGCGTCGGCGAGCGTGTCCGCACCGGCCGTGCCGCTGCCGCTGCTGCGCAAGGACCGCCCGGAACCACGAGCACTGCTGGACACCGTCGCGAAGCTGTTCGTCCGCGGCACCTCCGTCGACTGGTCCGCTGTGCTGGGCGGCGGCGCACGACCGCACGTGGAGCTGCCGACCTACGCCTTCCAGCGGCAGCGCTTCTGGCTCGACACCCCGCGTGCCACCGGGAGCGTCGCGGGCACCGGCCTCGGTGCGGTCGGGCACCCGTTGCTGACCGCGTCGATGTCCCTGGCCGGCAGCGGAGCCACCGTCCTCACCGGACGGTTGTCCACCGCGCGCCCGGCCTGGACCGGTGGCCACCGCGTCGGCGGTGCCGCCGTGGTGCCGGGCACGGCCCTGCTGGAGATGGCCGCCAGGGCCGGTGAGCAGGTCGGCTGCCCGAGGGTGGCGGAGCTCGTCTTCCGCACCGCGGTGGTGCTTCCCGCCGAGGGCACCCTGGACGTGCAGGTGGAGGTGTCCGCGCCCGAGGACGACGGCAGCCGCGCCCTCGCCCTGCACTCGCGGGCCTCGGCCGACGCGCCGTGGACCGCGCACGCCACCGGCCGCCTCGTTCCCGGCGTGCCCGGTTCGGGGGAGAACCTGACCGAATGGCCGCCCGCGAACGCGCAGCCGGTCGACCTCGACGGGCTCTACCCCCGCCTCGCCGACGCCGGCCTGGGCTACGGACCCGACTTCCAGGGCGTCCGCAGGGCCTGGCGTCGTGGCGGCGACGTCTTCGCCGAGGTTGCCCTGCCCGCGACCGTGCACGGCGAAGCCGGTGACTACCTGGTGCACCCCGCGCTGCTGGACTCGGCGTTGCACCCGCTGCTGGTGGACGCGTTGCGCCTGCCGTTCTCGTGGGCGGGCGTCGAGGTGCACGGGCCCGGCGCCGCGTCGCTGCGGGTTCGCCTGCTCGACAAGGGACAGGACTCGTTCAGCGTCACCGCGTGGGACAACGTGGGCATGCCGGTCTTCTCCGCCGAAGAGCTCGTCGCGCGGCCGGTGGTGCGTGAGCAGCTGCAGGTCATCGGCGCCGCCCAGGCGGCGGAGACGCTGTTCCGGATCGACTGGAAGGCACCGGAGGGGCTGTCCCCGGCAGGGGGAACCGGGCACCTGACGCTGACCGTCGACAACGGTGACCCCGCGTCGCCGCTGCCGCAGCGGGTCCGGACCGCGCTGGACGCGGCACTGGCCTCGGTCCGCGGCTGGGTGGCGCGCGACCACGAGCCCGGTGCCCGGCTGGTCGTGCTCACCCGAGGTGCGGTGGACGGCGACCCGGTCGCCGCGGCGGTGTGGGGTCTGGTGCGCTCCGCGCAGACCGAACACCCCGGCGTGCTGCAGCTGATCGACCTCGACGGCACGGCCGCGTCGGACAAGGCGTGGCGGCAGCTGGTCGGCACCGACGAGCCGCAGCTCGCCGTGCGCGCCGGGCAGGTCCGCGTGCCGAGGCTGGCCGGTGCCGCGGCCGCCGGGCCGTCCGCCCCCACCGAGTGGCGTGGCGGTTCGCTGCTGGTCACCGGTGCGGGCGGGGTCGTCGGTTCCGCGCTGACCCGGCACGCCGTGCGCGAGCACGGGGTTCGGGACGTGGTCCTGCTGAGCCGGCGCGGTGCCGACGCACCCGGCATGGCCCGGCTGTCCGCCGAACTGCGCGAGCTGGGTGCCTCCGTCACCGTGGAGGCCTGTGACGCGGCAGATCGCGAGCAGCTGGCCGGGGTCCTCGCGCGGATTCCGTCGGACCGGCCGCTGGCCGGTGTGATCCACGCTGCCGGAACCTCGCGGGACGCGACGATCCGGTCGCTGACCGCCGAGGCCCTGGAGGCCGTTCTGCCGGCCAAGGTGGACGCCGTGACGCACCTCGACGAGCTCACGAGGGACGCGGACCTCACCTGGTTCGTCGTGTGCTCCTCCGCTGCCGCCTGGTGGGGCACGGCCGGTCAGGCCAACTACGCCGCCGCCAACGCCTGCATCGACGCCATCGCACGGCGCAGGCACGACGCCGGGCAGCACGCGCTGTCGCTGGCGTGGGGGCTGTGGGCCGAACGCAGCGAGCTGTCCGGTCACCTCGACGAGGCGGACCTGCGCCGGCTGGTCCGCCTCGGGGTCACTCCGCTGTCGACCGAGGACGCACTGGCCGCGTTCGACACCGCTTTGCGCACCGGGGAACCCATGCTCGCCCCGATCGCGCTGGACACCCGTCAGCTCGTCGACAGCGAGTCGGCGCCGCTGACCCCGCTGCTGCGCGGGCACGTGAAGCAGCGGCCGGTGGCGGAAGCGGCGCCGGCGCCGGTGCCGTCCATCGCGGGCGAACTGGCCGGCAAGGACGAAGGCGCTCAGGAGGCCCTCCTGGGTGACCTCGTCCGGAGCCTGGTGGCCGGTGTGCTCGGGTTCGCGAGCGCCGACGAGGTGGAGGCCGACCGCGGGTTCTTCGAGATCGGGTTCGACTCGCTCACGGTGCTGGAGCTGCGCAACCGCGTCGAGAAGGCGACCGGGCGGTCGGTGCCGCCCACGGCGATCTTCGACCACTCCACGCCGAGCGCCCTCGCGAAGTACCTGCGCATCCAGCTCGGCGAGCAGGAAGCGGAACGGCCGCTCGACGTGGAGCGTCCGTCGCTGGCCGGGACGACGGTGCTGCTGACCGGTGCGACCGGCGGCCTCGGGCGGCTCTTCGCCAGGGAGCTCGCCGAAGCCGGGGCGAACCTGGTCCTGACCGGACGCGACCAGGCCGCGCTCGACGAGCTGGCGGACTCCATCGGCGGAACGCCCCTGGCGCTGGTCGCCGACGTCACCGACGGCACGGCGCTGACCCGGGCCGTCGAGCGGGCGGAGCAGGAGTTCGGCGCGGTCGACGTGCTGATCAACAACGCCGGTGTCGGCGGTCCGGCCGGCCCCCTGTGGGAGGTCGACGAGGACCACTGGTGGCAGACGGTGGAGGTCAACCTGCGCGGGACCGTGCGGGCCTGCCGGGCGGCGTTGCCGGGCATGGTGGAGCGCGGGCACGGGCGGGTCATCAACATCGTGAGCTCGGCGGGCAAGCACCGCTGGCCCAACGTCTCCGGCTACTCGGTGTCCAAGGCCGCCGCCATCAAGCTCGGTGAGAACCTCGCGCCGGAGCTGGCGGGAACCGGGGTGTCGGTGCTCAGCTACCACCCCGGACTGGTCGACCTCGGTCTGACCCGCAGGCAGCTGGAAGCCGGGGAGACCGGTGACCGCCACCTCGACGGCGTCGGTGCGTGGATGGCCGACCAGCGCGACAGCGGCCGGTTCACCACGCCCGAGGAGTCATCGGAGATGCTGGTGCGACTGGTGTCCGGTGAGGCGGACGCGTTGTCCGGCGGCTACCTGACCCCGGAGGACGACCTGAGCCGCCTGCTGGGCGGCTGAACGAGCAGCGCCGACGACGATGTCGACCCCACAGCAAGACCCGAAGAGGGAGATCATGGCGAACGTTGCTCAGGGCGGCCGCTGGGTGCGGAAGTTCCGCGCCACGTCCGAGGAAGCCCCGCAGCTCGTGTGCTTTCCGTACGCGGGCGGATCGGCCGGGTGGTTCACCCGGCTCCGCATGGAGCTCGACGGCGAGGTCCAGCTGTCGGCGGTCCAGTACCCCGGCCGCCTCGACCGGCTCCGCGACGAGCCGATCGACGACCTGCACGTGCTGGCGGACGAGGTGTTCGCGGTGCTGGACAAGAGCCGGCCGCTGGCCCTGTTCGGGCACAGCATGGGCGCCGTGGTGGCGTTCGAGGTGGCGCGACGGCTGGAGGCCGCCTCGGTGCCCGTCTCGCACCTCTTCGCGTCCGGTCGAGCGGCGCCGCACCTGCACCGCAACGCGGGTGTGCACCTCATGTCCGACGACGACGTGGTCACCGTGATCGAGGCGCTGGGTGGCGTCCAACCGGGCGTGCTGAGCAACGCCGATCTCCGCGCGATGGTGCTGCCCGTGGTGCGCAACGACTACCGGGCGATCGAGTCCTACCGGTGCGGGCCTTCCGCGGTGATCACCGCGCCGATCACCGCTCTGGCCGGCACCGAGGACCCGATCGTGCCACTGCCGGACGCGAGCGCGTGGATGCGTCACACCACCGGGTCCTTCGTGCTGGAGAAGTTCCCAGGGGGCCACTTCTTCCCGGTGGACCACTGGGGGACCGTCGCGGACCTCGTGCGGCGCGAGCTCCACGTCGGCAGCGGGCTCGGCCGCGGCGGCCGAGCCGAAGCCGCAGGCGCCTGAACGGTGCGCCCACGTGCAGACCGGGCACCGCACAGCGGTGCCCGGTGACCCTGCTTTCAGGTCATGCGCGTGGGACGAGGCCCGCCAGTGCGGAGGACAGCTGGATGCGCCGGCGCACGCCGAGCTTGCGGTAGATGTTGGTCAGGTGGAACTCGACGGTGCGCCGCGAGACGTTGAGCTCGCGGGCGATCTCTTCGTTGGAGTTGCCTTCGAGGGCCAGTGTGGCGATGCGGTACTCGTGCGGCGTCAGCGTGAGCGCGCTGAGCCGGGGAGCGGGTGGCGCGGCGTTGGTCGGTTCGGGGTGGTGCGGCACCGGTGTGTGCGAGGTGGCGGCGGAGCTCAGTCCGGCGAGCCGTTGTCCCGGTTGCACGGCGACGCCGCACTGCCGGCCGAGTGCCTGCGCTTCCGCGAGGTGCTGCCGGGCGGCGTCGTGCTGTCCCTTCTCCCACCGCGTTGCGGCGAGTTCGAGCAGCACCTGTGCGTGCAGCATCCGCGCGGTCGACCGGCGCAGCACCGAGTCGGCCTCGGCCAGCCACGGGGCGGCGGCGGAACCGCCGGTCACGATGCCCACCGTCAGCAGCGCGCGACCGATCACGGTCGGTGCGCCCCACTCCCGTGCCAGGGTCAGCTCCTGCAACGCGAGGTCGAGGGCCGGCTGCGGCTGTCCGAGCCGCAGGTGTGCCAGCGCCGCGAAGGACCGCCAGGGGCGCACCGCCGGGTTGCGCCGGTCCCAGGCCAGGAACCGCTCACCGCATTCGAGCTGGTCGGCGAGCGCTGCCTCGTGGTCGCCGAGCTCCATGCGCACAGCGCCTCTGACGTGCAGCAGGGCGGTGTGGTGCCAGGTCTGCGGCAGTTGTCTGGAGCGCCCATAGGGCGCCAGCGCGTTCTTCGCCGCGTCGAGGTCGCCCAGGGCCAGCTGAGCGCGAACCCAGGCGTCGGTGGCGTAGACGTGTCCCAGGTGGTCCGGGGCGAGCTTCGCGGTTCGCGCCGCGGACAACGCGAGCTCCGCGTCCGCGGCGGCCTCGGCGAAGGACCCGTGGTGGTGGTGCGCCCGCGACCGGAGCGAGTGACCGAGCATGGTGATCAACGACAGCCCCTGTCGCTGGGCTTCGAGCAGGACCTCATCGCAGTGGCGCATCGCGAGCTCCGCCTCGTCGGCGCGCAGCAGGGCGTTGATCACTCCGAACAGGCGTTGCGGGTGCTGCATCGCGGAGGTCGCGCCGCCGGACAGCGCCGCGAGCGCGGCCTTGCGGCACAGGGCCAGCTCCACGCCCCGGTTGCTGGTGTCCTCGGCGATCAGCCCGGCCAGCCTGCGGCCGTGCTCGTCACCGCGGCGCCACTGCTGCTCGTCGAACTCGCGGAAGTCCACCTGCCGGGCCTCCGGGTCACCTGAGGGCACGGTGATCCGTTCCAGCAGGCGCATCGACTCGACGGCCGCGGGGATCTTGGACCCGATCTCTTCCATGGCCCGGCGCAGCACCTCGCTGGCACTGTCGTAGGCACCGTCGAAGTAGAGGATCTCCGCTAGCCGGCAGGCGGCCGCGAGGATCTCCTGCGGATCGTCCAGGCCGACCATTCCCTCCTCGATGTGCGCCACGGCCATCCGCGGGTCGAAGTACGTCTCGGCCAGACCGAGCCGCAGCAGCAGGTCCTGCCTCTGCGCGGTGGAGAGGTCCTCGTCGAGAGCCCTGGCGAGCAGTTGGGCACCGAAGCGGGCATCGCCGTCGGCGATCGCGGTGTCGGCGGCGGCACGCAGGACCTCGACCGCCCAGGCGCCGGACTGGGCGGGCGTGTGCAGGACGTGGCGTGCCACGACGACCGCGGGTGCCCGCGTGTAGTGCAGGAACCGCGCGGCCTTGGCGTGCAGCTGCTCGCGTTCCCGGTACCCGACCGCGCTCGTGATCGTGTTCTTGAGCACCGCGTGCGTGAACTTCAGCCCGCCGCCCGGGGTGAGCACGCCCATGCCTTCCAGCTGCCGCACCCGATCGGCGGCCTCGCTGGTGTCGAGGTCCACGACGGCGGTCAGCAGGGCCAGGTCCGCCGGCTCCACGGCCGCGATCGCCTTCGCGAGCTCGACGAGCTCGGGTGACTGGCGGTTGAGCCGCGCGAGCAGCACCTGACCGAGTTTCTCGCATTCGGGGCGCAGCAGGTCGTTCGCGGCGCTCTCCTCCGGCGGCACCGATCTTTCCCGCATCACACCCAGGATGTGCCGCGTCACCGTGGGACAGCCGCCGGTGGCCTCGACGAAGGCCTGCGCGAACTTCTCGTCCGGCGTCTGCCCGAGCATCCGCTCGGTGAGCTGCGCGATGTTGCGCGCGGTGAAGTACGCGAGCCTCATGCGCTCGGAGTAGATGTCCAGTTCCGCTATCAGCAGGGGATCGGTCGGCTGGATCCCCGGTGTGCGGGTCATCAGCAGGACGACCGGGAGCTTGACGACGCGGTGCACGAGGTAGTTCAGCCAGCGCAACGACGAGACGTCCGCCCACTGCACGTCGTCGATCACCAGGCACAGCGGTGCGCGCTGGGCGAAGTCGGCCGTGAAGCGGTAGAGGTCCCGGATGGCCCGCTGGAGTTCGAGCTCACCGACGTCATCCCGCTCGGCGGTGAGGTGCCCGGCGATGAGGTCGTACCCGGGAGGTGTGCTTTCACCGTTCCGGCCAGGCGGCAGTTCCTCGCGCAGGTGCTCGAAGAGCTGCTGGGCCACGGCGAAGGGCACGTCCCGCTCCATCAGCGAGCCCTTCGCACGCCAGACGACGAATCCGCGCTCGCGGGCGAGCTCGCACGCCACGTCCAGCAACGCGGTCTTGCCGACGCCGGGCGTGCCCTCGACCAGGAGTGTGAAGGGTGTCGCACGCTTCGCCGATTCGAGACCATCGACGATGCGTGCCAACTCCGCGCCGCGACCGACGAGCGTGTCGGCACTGCCTGAATGCTGGTGTGCGTCGGCGACCATTTATGCGCTCCGTAGTTGTCAACTGGCCCAATCGGGTGGTCTTTCGCTTCAAATCAGTTCATATCGCCCTGCTATCGATTCCACTTTATGAGTACCCATCGGGTCAAGTTCTCGATCCCTTGAGTCGAAAAGACTTCTTGGCGCCGAAGTCGCAGGTGAGAACGGTCGGACGCCCGTTCGGGCAGTCGTCGGCTGCGCATCCGGGCGCGAGTGGCGCCGAGATTTGTCACACACCGCGAGACGGACTGATCGGGCAGGAAGCGGGTAGGGTCTCGAACGGGTCCGTACGAATTGCGCTGCCGATGAGTATTTGTGGTGAAACGATCGCCTCGTCCGCTGCCCGCTCGTCGATGTGGTGTGACACCGGAAGGCGCGTCAGTGGTCCGGTCGGACGGCCTTCATCGGATGATCGGCGGGTGCGACCACCAATCCAGCGGGTCTGTGCTGTGGACATCCGTAGTCTTCTTGAGGGCGGTCGGCGATGTGCGTCACTCTCTGTTTGTGAGCGCGCAGCTCATCCGCCTTCGGGGTGGAGCGCCTCGACCCCGTTACCGCTGGTGAACGCCTGTGGTCTTTCGGTGATCGCTGCTCCTGCGGCATACCTGTGGACTTCCGCAGGTATGCCGTCGTGAAGCTGTTTAGCCTCATTCGCGTGCCGTTCGAAGGGTGATACCCCTTCCGAGAAATCGCCGCCGAACGACCCGTGGGGTGTCGTCCGGAGGGTGCGGCAGAAGACTGCAAGTCACTCGATGTTCACCATTTTGTGGTGCACGGTGAATGTGGTCCGCAGGGATGCCGCAACACAGACGCGGCGGCGACACCGCCGTCGTGAAGAATTCGGAGATGTGCGGGTGCCCGATCCCGCCCCAGCACCTCCCTGGCCCGTGGAAGGATTCATCGCGCCGGTCCGAGGAGTTCCTTCTGCGCGACGATGGGCAGTGCTCACCGATTTCCGGCAGGTGCGCACCGGCCGCCGGGACTCCCGCCGATGTGCTCGGCTGGAACGACGGCAGCCGACGGTGAGAGTACCCGGCGTCAACGTCGCGAAGGGCTCCGGTCCCGCCTGCCGGAACGAGCGCTCGTGGCGGTACGCGCACCACTGACATCCTGTCGAGCAAGCGACCTCCTGGCTTCGTCCGGAGCCTGCCCCGTCCCCCGCCGGGTGCTTTGAAACCCGTTTTCCCGCTCCACGCTAAGGATCTCATCGTGTCTTGTTCGTCGTCTTCCTCGCCGGTCTTCCTGTTCCCGGGACAGGGCGGGTACCTGCCCGGTGGTCTTTCACGCGTGTGCGCCGACCGCTCACTGCCGGCCGTTGTCGGTCAGGTGGACGCGATCTCCCTCCGGCACGGCGGCCCCACGATCTCCACCCTGCTGGAGAGCGCGGACGCGCCGACCCTGGACGTGCTGCTGGCCAGTGACGTCCCTGCTCTGAGCCTGGCCATCTTCGCCACCGAGCTGGCGGTCCTGGACCTGGCCCGTGAGCTCGCCGGCGTCACACCGGCTCTCGTGATCGGTCACAGCTTCGGCGAGTTCGCCGCGCTGACCGCCGCGGGAGCGCTCGACCTGGCGGACGGGGTCCGGCTCGTGATCGCGCGTGACCGTGCGCTGCGCGCCTCGCGCGACACCGAGGGAGGAATGGTCGCGCTGCGCGTCGGACGACAGCGGGCGAGCGCTGTCGTCGGCTCTCTCGCTGACCGCGGCTTGGCGGTCGCTGCCCACAACGGGTACGACCAGGTCGTGGTCTCCGGCCCGCACGAGTCGCTGGACCGGCTGACGGCGCTGGCCGGCCTGCTCGGGATCGAAGCGACGCGCCTGCGCGTCCCGTACCCGTTCCACAACCGGCTGCTGGCGGAGGCGAACCGGTTGTTCGAGGCGGAGGTGGCCGAGGTCCGGGTGCGCGCACCGCGAGTGCCGATGTACTCGCCGGTGCTGGGCCGTTACGTCGAGACCGAGCAGGACGGCCGCGAGATCCTGACCAGCCACCTCGAACGGGAGGTCGGCTTCCTGCAGGCCCTGGTGTCGGTGCGGGGTGACGGGTACGCGCACTTCCTCGAGTGCGGAGCGCGCGCCGCACTGACCGACCTCGTGGGTGCGTGCCTGCCCGGCGTGCAGACCGCGGCACCGCTGCGACAGCGCCGGACCCTCGACGAGCTGCGTGGCGCGTTCGCCACGTCCTCCAGCTCTGAGGCCGCGTCGAACGGGGCGCCGGTCGCGCAGGCCGGGTCGAACGGATCGTCGGTCATGCAGGCCGGTTCGAACGGGTCGTCCATTGCGAGCGCTGGTTCGAACGGGTCGCCGGTTGCGAGCGCTGGTTCGAACGGGTCGTCCATTGCGAGCGCTGGTTCGAACGGGTCGCCGGTTGCGGGCGCTGGTTCGAACGGGTCGTCGATCACGAGCGCCCGAGCGGACGCGGCACCGGTCGAGCCCGCCCGAACGGGCACGCACCAGGTGCAGCACACCGCGGTTCCCGCCGCTGCCGTCCCCACGACGGCACCCGAGCCCGCAGAACCCGCGCCGTCCGGAGGCGCGGACGTTCCGGGCTTGGTGGACGAGCTGCGCACCCTCTACGCCTCCGCCGTCGGCTATCCGGAGGAAGTGTTCGAAGCCGACATCGAGCTCGAGGCGGACCTGGGGATCGACTCCATCCGGCAGACCGAGCTGCTCCAGCGCGCCCGCCAGAAGTACGACCTCCCCGAGGCCGACATCCGGATCACCGACTACACCACCCTGGAGTCGATCGCCGAGCTGCTCACCCAGCTCGGTGCTGGGCGGGTGAAGGCGTGAACAGTCCACGCAGCGGTGCTTTCGCCGACCGGATCTGCCTGGTGACGGGAGGCTCGAAGGGGCAGGGCCGGGCCATCGCGCGCGAGCTGGCCCGCGGTGGCGGCCATGTGATCGTGAACTGGTTCCACGACATCGACGCCGCGCGGCAGACCGTGGCGGACATCCTCGCGGACGGCGGTTCCGCGGAGCACCTGCGGGCCAGCGTGGCCAAGCAGGACGCGGTCGAGGAGATGTTCGCCGACGTCGCACGCCGGCACGGGCGGCTCGACGTGCTGGTCAACAACGCCGCCCGCGGAGTGTTCGAGCCCGGTCACGTGCTCACCGACCGCGACTGGGAAAGGGCGATCGACACCAACGTGCACGGCCCGCGCCGTTGCTGCCGTGCCGCCTTCCCGCTCATGAAGGACCGCGGCGGCGCGATCGTGAACCTGGGTTCGATCGGCACCAGCGTCGTCATCGACAACTACAGCTGCGTGGCGGTGTGCAAGGGGGCCCTCGAACAGCTGACGAAATACCTGGCCGTGGAGTTCGGGCCGCACGGCATCCGGGTGAACATGGCGTCCGCGGGAATGCTCGTCAGCGAGACGGTGAAGTTGTTCCCCCGCAGTGAAGAGGTCCTGGAGGCGACGGTCGCGGGAACCCCGCTCGGCCGCCTGGGCACGGTCGAGGAACACGCGAAGCTCGTGGCCTTCCTCGCCTCCCCGGAAGCGTCGTGGATCACGGGGGAGAACGTCGTCAACGACGGCGGGATCCGGCTGGGCGGTGCGCTGATCCGCGCCGGGGGCACGTGGGGCGACGCCCCGCGGCCGACGGCGGACGTCGTCGAGCCCAGCGCGTCGGGGGTGCCGGTTCGCGATGTGCCGGTTCGCGCCGCCGACAGTGCGCCTGCCCGCACGTCGGACGGTGCGCCCGCTCGCGCCACCAACAATGCGCCTACCCGCGCCTCCGACAATGCGCCTGCCCGCACCTCCGGCCGAGCTGCAGAACCCACGCCCGGCCGTGAGGGTGACGACGATGCCATCGCCGTCGTCGGAATGGGGCTGGTCGTCCCCGGTGCGGAGTCACCCGAGCAGTTCTGGGACCTGCTGCGCGCCGGCGAGCCCGCGTTCAGCGAACCGGGGGACCGCTATCCGCTCGACACCTTCTGGGCCGCCGATCCCGGCGACCGCGACCGCACGTACGCGCGCACTGCGGGCTTCGTGCGGATGGGGCGGCACGAGGACGTCGCTCCCGACGCCAGCCTGTCGTCGTCCTGGCTGCGCCACGCCCTGGGGCAGGCGTTGCCGGACGGTCCGTCGTCCCATTCCTCGCTGTTCATCGGTGCCTGCTCCGACGGCGACCAGCACTTCGAGCAGGCCATGGTGGTCGAGGGGTACGCCCGCATGCTCGCCGAGGCCTGGCCGACGCCCGCGGGCCCGGACGCGGAACGGCTGCGCTCCCTGCTGCGCGAGCGCTACCGGCTGGCCGCGGGCAACCCGGAGAGCCACCTGCCGGACGGGGTCGTCCGCAACGCCGTGCGCGGCCTGCTGCCGGACACCACGCCCGTGACGATCGTGGACACCGCGTGCTCCTCGTCGCTCTACGCCATCGACCTGGGTGTGGCCGCCCTGCTGGAAGGCAGCACCGACCTGGCGCTGTGCGGGGGCTACTTCATGGTCACCCCGCGGTTCAACGTGCTGTTCAGCAAGCTCGGTGGTCTCAGCCACCGGGGAGCGGTCAACGCGTTCGACGGCTCCGCGGACGGCACGCTCTTCTCCGACGGCGCGGCGGTGGTGGCGCTGCGACGGCTGGGTGACGCCCGCCGCGACGGCCAGCAGGTGCTCGGCGTGCTGGCGGGGTTCGGTGCCGCGGCCGACGGCCGGGGCAAGGCCATCGCCGCCCCCAACCACCGCGGGCAGGAACTGGCGATCGCACGCGCCGGGCACGGGCAGGAGCACGCCCCGGTCTGGGTGGTCGGGCACGGTACCGGCACCAGGGCGGGCGACGAGGTCGAGCTGGCCGCGCTGAACCAGTCGGCCGGCCGGGAAGTGTTGTGCACCAGCAACAAGTCCCTGATCGGGCACACGGGGTGGGCCGCGGGCGCGGTGTCGGTGATCCACGCTCTGCTCGCCCTGCGCCACGGTGTGGTCCCCGCTCAACGGCCACGACCCGGCGCGGCGGCGACCGCGGAACACGTCACCGTCCCCGCGCAGGACACGCCGCTGCCCGCCGGACCGCGCCTGGTCGGCGTCTCCGGGTTCGGGTTCGGCGGGACCAACGGGCACCTGCTGCTGCGTGACGAGCCCGGCCCCGGCGAGCCCGTGCCCACCTCCCGGCCGCCGGCGAAGGACGACCGCGTCGTCCTGGTCGCGTGGAGCGCCCACCTGCCGGGGGCGCCGACCTCGGCCGAAGTCGCGACGCGCCTGGGCGAGGGGCGTGCGCCCGCTGACGACGCGGCCTTCCCGATGCCCTACCCGGCGCCGGAGTGGAAGGTGAGCAGGCTGCCCGCCGCGGTGTCGGACGCCATCGACCGCACCCAGCTGATGGCGCTGGACGTGGCCGAACGCTTCCTGGCCGAACACGGGCAGCTGTGGGAAGGCCGCGAGGAGACCACCGGTGTCATCGCGGCTCACTACGGACCGACCCTGTCCTGGTACCAGTCGGCGCTGCGCTGCTACGCCGACGACCTGCTCGCCGTCACGCCGGGTGAGCTCGACGCGGACGAGTTCGCGGAGGCCGCGCGAGCCGTGGGCCGCGCGGTGCGGGCAGGAACCCCCGAGTCCACCCCGGACACCCAGCCCGGTCTGATGGGCAACGTCATCGCGTCGCGCATCGCCAACCGCCACAACCTCAACGGTGCGGTGCAGCTCGCCGACGCCGGGCCGGACGCCACCGCGCACGCGGTCCAGACGGCGGTGCGGCACCTCCTCGGCGGAGCGCTGGACCTGGCGCTCGTGCTCAGCCTCAACGGCAACAGCACCGACGAGCTGCGCACCCTGCTCGGTCGCGGCCCCCTCGGCGAAGGCGCCTTCCTGTTCGCCTTGGCGCGGGAGAGCACCGCGGCCGCCGCCGGATGGCCCGTGCTCTGCCAGGTCTCGGTCGCCACCGGCGGCGCCGGGACCCGAGCCCCACGGCCGCTGGACTACCTCGGCGCCAACGGCGCGTGCGACCTCGTGGGCGAGCTCACCCGACTGGGGAAGACCCCCCACGTGATCGCCGCCGGCCCTTCGGCGCCCGGGATCGTGCTGACACCACACCGGGCCACCCGGCCGGCGCCGCGCAACGAGCGCTACGTCTGCACCTACGTCGAAGAGCCGGCTTCCGGCGCCGAGTGGACCACCGCTCCCGGGCCGGACTGGCTCGTCGTCGTGCAGCCGGGGTGCGAGGAGTCGGTGCCCGCACACGTGCGCGCGTCCGGTGCTCACATCCACGTGCTGGACGAGACCGCACCGGTCGAGGCCCAGTTCCCCGACGCCGCGACGGGCGCTGGCCGGTTCAGCCACGTCCGCCTCTTCGCCTCCACCGGTGGTCCGGCGCCCGGCGACACCGTTGCGGAAGGGACTCTCCGCGCGCACGAAGCGCTGTTCCTCGCGGCGAAGTCCTGCCGCGACCGGATCGACGCCGGTGGCTCGCTCGGCGTGCACCTCGTCGACGAGCTGCGCAGCGGAGTCCCGCACTCCTCCGCCGGCCTGTTCACCGGCATCGTCAGCAGCCTCGCCTGGGACCTCCGCGGGGCGCGGCTGGCCGTGGTGATCAGCTCGGAGACCGGCGCCTGGGACACCCTGAACCGGGAACTGGCCGGCTACCGCGGCTATCCGGCGGTGCTCCACCACGACGGTGTGCGGCTGCGCACCAAGCTGGTGCCCGCACCGCTCGACCTGAGCTCGAACGTGTCGCCGCTGCGGCCGGGGTCGGTGGTCGTGGTCACCGGCGGCGCGCGGGGCATCACGGCGGCCTGCGCGAAGGAGCTCGCCTCCCGGACGCCGTTGCGGTTGTGGCTGCTGGGCTCGTCGCGGCTGCAGGACGTGCCCGAGGACCTGCTGTACGCGGGCGACGAGCAACTTCCCGGCCTGCGGGCGAACTTCCTCAAGACCGAACGCGCCCGCACCCCCGGTGCCACGGTGCGGGAGGTCATGGCCCGGTTCGACCGCCTGCTCAACGCCCGCGAGTCGCAGCGGAACCTGCGGGAACTGCGCGCGCTCTGCGGTGAGGACGCGGTCGACTACCTGACCTGCGACCTCACCGACGCCGAGGCCGTCCGCTCGGTGGTCGAGACGATCCGGCAGGTCACCCCGGACGTCGACCTGCTCGTGCACGGCGCCGGCCTGCACAACGGCGGCGACATCTCCCGGCTGACGGTCGACGGGCTGCGGCACGTCCGCGGGGTCAAGGTCGACGGGTACCGCAACCTCAAGGCCGCGTTCGGCACCGCCCAGCCCGCCCAGTGGTGCAACTTCGGCTCGGTGGCCGGCCTCGTGGGGCTGCCCGGCGAGACCGACTACGCGCCCGGCAACGACTTCCTCCACGGCGCGGCCCGCCAGGCGGCACTGGTCCGCGGCGCGGACGAGCGCACGCTGATCTGGCCGATCTGGGCGGAGATCGGCATGGGCGGATCGGAACTGATGCAGGGCAACAACGAACGAGCGGGGATCATGGCTCCGCTCGCCCCGGCCGAGGGCGTGCGGCACCTGGCCGCCGAGCTGTGCACGCCGTCGGTCGCCCAACCGCTGGTGGCGTTCCTCAACGCGAAGGAACGCGCGACCTTCGGCGAGCAGTTCCCCGGCTTCGTGCACCCGGTACCGGAGCGCACCCGGTGGATGCTCGGCACCCCGCACCGCACCACCCGCGGCACCACCCAGTGGCTGCTGGACCTCGGCGAGCGCACCGCGGGGTTCCTGGTCGACCACACGGTGAACGGCAAACCGACCATGCACGGCACCGGTCTGGCCACCATCGCGGCCGAAGCGGCGACCGCGGTGGTACCCGGCTTGCCCGTCCGCACCCTGGAGAACCTGCGGTTCTCGGCGTTCGTCGCGCCGAAGGCCGGGCCGGGCAACCCCTACCGGGTGACGGCGCGGCTGGACGGCCCTGACCGCGTGCACGTCCGGATCACCAGCGACGTGGTGGACCGGCGTGGCCGGGTGCTGCGCGCGGACCGCCAGCACTTCGCGTGCGACGTGGTGCTGGGCACCCTTCCGGTCCCGCCGCTCGCCAGGAACGTCGTCACCGACCGGCCGTCGGAGGACCCCTACTACCGCGATGACAGCGCCGTGGTCCTGCGCGGGGTCTACCGCGCGAGCACCGACGGCAGGGAGGGCCCGGACGGCACCAGCTCCCGCTGGGTGCTGGTCCCGCCCGCCACCGAAGCCGACCGCGCACTCCTGGAGAACCCGCCGGTTCCCACGGTGATGCTGGACGCACTGGCCCGGACCCGGTTGCTGCGCACCGACGGCAACGGCGTCCACCTGGTGGCGGTACCCCGCTTCATCGACCGCATCGAGTTCTTCGCGACGGGCAGCGACGCGGCGGTGAGCAAGTCCAACCCGGACGGAATCCTGCTCATCCACGTCGACGACGCGAACGTCGAGGAGGCGGTGAACGTGGACGGCCGGGTCCTCATCCGCATCTCCGGTTGCGAGACGTTCGACGTCGGCGACACCAGCTGAGCGTGGCGCCCCGACCACCTCGGTCGGGGCCGTCACGGCATCCGGCCCGACCCGGATGCCCGGCCCCACCGGCCCGGCGGCTGAGGTCGTCGCGCCGGTGGGCTCCGCGCTCGTCATCATCGCCCGGCCGCACCCGCCCTGCGGCCGGCTCCCGGAGCTGGCTGGGAGACCCCGTGAGATCGAGGCGGCTTGACCGAAATCTGTGAGGTAGCAAAATGACGCGTTTGAGTTCTGGTAGCCCGGACAACGACGTCGCCGTCGTGGGTCTGGGCATGAGGTTGGCCGGTGGCATCTGCGAACCGGCGGACTTCTGGGCCGGCTTGATCGCGGCACGCAGTGAGGTCGGGGACCTCCCCCGCGACCGGTGGTCGTCGTACCCGGCACACGGTCCGGCGGCCGCCGCCGCGGTGGACCGGGCGGTCAGCCGTGCCGCCTACCTGGAGGACGCCGCGAGCTTCGACGCCGAGTTCTTCGGCGTCACACCCAGAGAAGCGGTCCTGATGGACCCGCAACAGCGCCTGGTGCTGGAAGTGGTGTGGGAAGCACTCGAACACGCCGGAATCCCGCCTCTGTCGCTCGCCGGCAGCAACTCCGCCGTGCTGATCGGTGTGGGTGGCGGTGAGTACGGGCAGATGCTGCTGAACGATCCCGAGCGGATCGGTCCGTGGAGCAGCATCGGCGGCGCCTACTGCGCCGTCGCGAACCGGGTTTCGTACTTCCTCGACCTGCGCGGTCCGAGCCTGGCACTGGACTCCGCGTGCTCGTCCTCGCTCGCGGCGATCCACTTCGGACGGCAGGCGCTGCTCTCCGGGGAGTGCGACGTCGTGATCGCGGGCGGGGTGAACCTGATCGCCGCACCCGCGCAGACCCTGTCGCTGGGCGCGTCGGGAGCGTTGGCGGCCGACGGCAGGAGCAAGCCGTTCGCCGCCTCCGCCAACGGGTACGGGCGCGGCGAGGGTGCCGGTGTCGTGGTGCTCAAGCGGCTGGACCACGCCCGGCGTGACGGCAACAACGTCCTGGCCGTCGTCCGTGCGAGCGCGGTGCGGCAGGACGGCCGCACCAACGGGATCATGGCGCCCAACGGCGTCGCACAGCAGGAGATGCTCCGATCCGTCTACGCCGGCGCCGGCATCGATCCGTCCGCTGTGGACTACCTGGAAGCGCACGGCACCGGCACGCCTCTCGGTGATCCGACGGAGGCGGCCGCGGCCGCTGCCGTCCTCGGAGCCGGCCGGGCACCGGACTCGCCTCTGCTCATCGGATCGGTGAAGGGCAACGTGGGGCACCTGGAGGCGGGTGCGGGGGTGGTCGGCATCATCAAGACTGTGCTGGCCATGCGTGCCGGTGTCCTGCCGCCCACGGTGGGAGCGCGGGACGGTGTCAACCCCGCGGTCGAGGCGGAGCGGTCGGTCAAGGTGGTGACCGAGCCGACCGCCTGGCCGGAGGTCGCCGGAAAGCCGAAGCTGGCCGGTGTGTCCAGCTTCGGCTACGGGGGCACCATCGCGCACGTCTGCCTGGCAGAAGGCGACCCGCTGGAACCACACGGGGAGCGGGACGCCACTGACGCCCCGTCCCTGCTCGTCCTGTCCGCCGCCACCCAGGAGGCGCTCGCGCCGACGGTGTCCAGGCTCGCGGACGTGCTGGAGACGGGGGAGCAGGACGTCGACGCGGTGGCGGCCACGCTGGCGCTGCACAGGTCGCACCTGCCGTGGCGGACCGCCGTGGTCGCCACCGATCGCGGCGAGGCGGTCGACCGCCTCCGGGCGTGGTCCGCGACCGAGAAGGTGCCGGGGGTGGTGCACGGCAGGGCGACCGAGCAGGCCGCCGGACCGGTGTTCGTCTTCTCCGGCCACGGTTCCCAGTGGGCGGGCATGGGACATGAGCTGCTCCGGTCGAGCACACCGTTCGCGGCCCTGTGCGAGCGGCTCGACCCGGTGTTCCGCGAGGAGGCCGGGTACTCGCTGATCACCGAGATCGACGAGGGGGACTGCACGCGGACGGACCGCATCCAGGCGACGTTGTTCGCCATGCACCTGGGCCTGGCCGAGGTGTGGCGGTCCTGGGGTGTCGAACCGGTGGCGACACTCGGCCACTCGATGGGCGAGATCGCCGCGGCGGTGACCGCGGGCGTGTGGAGCGCGGAAGACGCCGCCCGGTTCGCCTGCCGCCGCGCGGCACTGCTCGGGACCGTGGCGGGACGCGGTGCCATGGTCCTGCTCGACGTGCCGTTCGACGAGCTGGAGGAACGGCTCGCGGGCAAGTCCGGCCTGACGGCGGCGATCGAACCGGCCCGCGGGTGGTCCGTGCTGGCGGGCGACGTGGCCGCGGTGGAGGAGTGCACGACCGTGCTGGCCGAAGAGGGCCGCGTGGTTCGCCGAGTGGCTTCCGACGTCGCTTTCCACAGCTCGCACATGGACGGGCTCGTCGACGACCTCGGCGCCGCTGTGCACGGGTTGTCGATCGGCCCGGCGTCGTTGCGGCTGTACGGCACGATTTTGGACGACCCGCGTTCCGGCGCACCACGGGACGCCGGTTACTGGCAGCAGAACCTCAGGCGCCCCGTGCGGTTCGCGGCGGCCGTGGAAGCAGCGGTCCACGATGGACACCGCCACTTCCTGGAGATCTCACCGCATCCCGTTGTCGTCCACAACATCGCTCAGATCGCGGAGTCGCTGGCCGTTCCGGCGGTCACCGCGGCGCACTCGCTGCGTCGCGCGCAGCCGGCGCTCCCGGAGCTCACGGCACAGCTGGGCAGGCTGCACTGCGCCGGAGTCGACGTCGACTGGCGAGCCCGCTGGCCCCGCTCGGCAGCGGTCGCGTTGCCGCGCACGGCGTGGCAGCACAGCCGGTACTGGCTTCCCGAGGCGCCCCTGGACCGGGGGACAGGAGGCCACGACCCGGAGTCCTTCACCCTGCTCGGTTCCCGGCTGACGGCGGCCACCGTGCCGCCTTCTGCCGTGTGGCAGACGACCCTGTCGCCTGAGAACAGGCCGTACGACGCCCCGCACACCGTGCACGGCGTGGACATCGTTCCCGCCGCCGTGCTGTTGTGCACGCTCGCCGACGCGATCACGGGTGCTGCCGACAAGCCGCGCCACCTCCGCGACGTCGTCCTGCGCACCCCTCTGCCGGCCGAGCAGGACCGCGCCGTCCAGGTCGTCCGCCAGGACGGCAGGGCGGTGCTCTCCTCCCGTCTGCAGGAGGCGTCAGAAGAGACGTCCTGGACCACGCACACCTCCGCTCGCGACGGCGGTGCCGGCACCGTGCGCGCCGACGCGGCCGAGGTCGTCGGAGACCCGGTGCTGCCGATGCTCCCCGTCGGCACCGACGAGGTGCTCGACCTGCTCCGGCCGCTGGGGGTGTCAGGTCTGGCCTTCGACTGGCAGGTGGACCACCTCCGGCACGACGACGACGTGGTGCACGCGACCGTGTCGACGCCCGGCCGCGCGTCCCACTGGGCCGTGGTCCTCGACGCCGCCACCACGCTGTCCTCGCTTCCGCTGGCCCGGCAGGGCATCTACCGCATGCCCGCCTCCATCGAGTCGGTCGAGTGGACCGGTCCCGCTCCGTCGTCGGTCCACCTGGTCGCACGCCTGCGCAGCGGTACCACCGACACCATCGACCTGGACCTCCAGGGGACCGGCGGACAGTCGTCCGCCAGGGTCACCGGGCTCCGGTTCGGCGTTCTCGACGCGGACCAGACGTTGATCGCCGACCCGAGGACCTTCCTGCACGGGCTTTCCTGGCAGCCGCTGGAGGTCCCGGCCGTCGAGACGCCCGCGGCCACGGTCACGCTGGTCTCGACCGAACCCTCGGCGACCGCGGAACAGCTCGCGGAGCACCTCGTGCGGGCCGGTCTGCCGTGCACGCTCGTCAAAGCCGCACAGGACATCTACCCGCCCGCGGGCGACGGGCCGCACCACGTGGTGTACCTGGCCCCGTACTCCGGACCGGGACAGGAGTACGACGCCACCGTCCGCCACCTGACCGATCTCGCCGACGTGACCCGGTCCGCGGCCGAGGCCGACCGGCCGGGAACCAGGTTGTGGGTCCTCACCAGGGAAGCCCTGGCCTGCACCACGTCCTCCGGTCTCGCGCATCGGCCCCTGTGGGGAGCCGCACGGGTGATCGCCTCCGAACACCCGGAGCTGCGCGGTGGCGTGCTCGACCTGGAGGGAGGTGACGACGACGCCGCGTTCGAGCTGGTGGCGCGAGTCCTCAACGAACCCCCCGCGGAGGACTGGCTGGTCATCAGGAACGGTGAACTGCTCGCCGGTCGCGTCGTTCCCCGCCCGGACCGCGGCCAGACCCCTCCGGTGCCCCTGCGACCCGACGCCACCTACGTGGTCACCGGCGGTCTCGGGGCACTCGGGCTGGAGGCGGCACGGCACCTCGCCTCACGGGGCGCCCGCCGGCTGGTCCTGACCAGCCGGCGTGGACTGCCGCCGCGTTCCACCTGGGAGGAGCAGCACGACGACGCGACCCGGCGCGCCATCGGCGTCGTCGAGGAGCTTGAGGGCCAAGGGGTGAACGTCCTCCCGCTCGCCTTGGACGTGACCGACGCCGACGCCGCACGAGCGGTGCTGACACCCGACTTCCTGCGCATGCCGCCCATCCGAGGCGTGGTCCACACGGCCGGAGCCGTGCACGGCCGCCTGGTGGACGACCTGGACGAGGAGTCGATCCGGGAGACGCTGCACGCCAAGGTGCTGGGTGCGGTGGTGCTGCACGAGCTGTTCCCGCCGGGGAGCATCGACGAGATGGTGCTGTTCTCCTCCACCGCACCGCTGGTCGTGCTGCCCGGTTGCACCGCTTACGCCGCGGCCAACTCGTTCCTGGACGGCCTGGCCGCACACCGCCGGCACCGAGGCGGGAACACCACCTCGATCGCCTGGACGGTCTGGCGTGACACCGGCATGGGCAAGCTCAGTGCCGACGGACTGCAGAGCATGGAGGCCCAGGGCTTCGGTGACATCACTCCGTCCGAGGCGCTGCGCGTGTGGAACTGCCTGCACACCACGGATGACGGCTACGCGCTGGTGGTCAGGCCGACCGCACCGCCGCCGGGGGGACGCCGCGCGCTGTTCGAACACGTCCGCGACCCGCGGAACGGCGAGTCGCGCGGAGGATCGGCGGCGGAGCCGGTCACCCTGCTGCGGGACCTGCCCGCGGACGAGGTGTCCGACGCGGCGATGGCCGTGATCCGCAGCGTGGTGGCGGCCGAGACCGGTGTGCCGGAGCACCGGATCGAACCCGAACGGCCGTTCTCGGACATCGGCCTGGACTCGGTCATGGGCATCGCGATCCGGGGCAAGCTGCAGCAGGGCACCGGAGTCGAGCTGCCTGCGGGCATCCTCTGGACCCATCCCACACCGGCGGCGCTGACCCGCTACCTCGTCACGACGGCGGCGCGGTGAACTCAGAAAGCCGATCACCCCTGCCTCGTGCCGTGGCGTGCGTGTCGTGCGTTCATGATCCCAGACCAATTGTTGAGTCGAGGCCGATCAGTCCATTCGGCTCGTCGATATATGGCACCGCGTGTTGATCCGACTGGAATAATCCGGTTAGGGTCGGCGCGTTCATGAATATTTTCAGAATCCCGGTCATCGGAGGTTCGGATGACGTCTGCGCGCGGTTCCTCGGTGAGCACGGCGTGGGTGGACGAGACGTGTTCCGCGGAAAAGTCCCAGGGGGCGGTTGAAAAGGCGGTGCTGATCATCCGCTACCTGGGGAGGAAGGGCGGGGTCTGCTCCCTGGCCGACATCGCACGGGACCTGCAGCTCGCCAAGACGACCGCTCACCGGCTGCTGCGCACGCTGGAGGCGGAGCAGGCCGTCCGGCGGATCGCCAACGGGTACGAACTGGGCGACCTGCGACTGACAGCGGGGTTGACGAGCGACGACCACGCCCTCTTGCGGCGGCACGCGCTCAAGGGCATGTTGCGCCTGTACGAGCTGACGCACCTGCTGGTGCAGCTCATGGTCGTGGAGGACAACGTGGTCCGCTGCGTGGAGCAGTTCGAGCCTCCCGGTGCCGGCTTGCTGTCCGGTCCGGTCGACTTCGGCCGGTCGTGGTCCGCGCTGGAGACCGCCGCCGGAAAGGCGGTGCTGACGCTGAAGGCGCATCGGAGCTCCTCCGGCCGGCCCGCCTCCCGGGTCGCGCACGACGACGGGGTCACTCACCGGGGTCTGCGCACCTCGGCCGTGCCGGTCGTCGCGGACGGCCCACTGTTCGCCGCGGTGTCGGTGACCGGGCCGCAGGCGTTCGTCGCGCGGGGGGAGGTCCAGACCGCGTTGGCGCACGTGGCGCGCTTGTACGAGCCGTTGTGCGCAGGTCTGGCGAGCTGAGCCAGGCCTCAGCCGAGGTCGCGCAGCACGGCGCAGACGATCCTGGTGAGGTGCTCGACCAGGGGGTCGACGGGATCGGTCAACCCCCTGGTCACCCACTCGGTCACCACCTGGGAGATCCCGGAGACGAGCGCCAGCGAGGCCCGCTGGAACAGCACCCGGTCGTGCTGGGGGCCGACGACCCCGCGGACCAGGCGGCCGAAGAACTCCGCCTGCCTGCGCATGGACTCCCGGCGCAGTGACTCGAGGCGCGGCACGTCGATGTAGATGATCCGCGCCCGCTGCGGGTGTTCCGACAGCATGGTGACCAGCGCCTTCATCATCGGGAAGATGAGCTCGCGCGGACCGGACGGGTTGCGCGGCGAGGCCTCGACCATGCCTTCGAGCAGCCACCTGTTCTGCTCGGTGTGCACCTGGAACACCAGGTCACCGCGATCGGTGAAGTGCTCGTAGAAGTAGCGCTTCGACACCTGCGCGCGAACGCACACGTCCGCGACCGTGACGTCGTCGTACGCGCGCGCCGAGAACAGCTCCAACGTGGCCTCGACCAGTCGTTCCCGTCGCTGAGCTGACCGTTCGAGGCGGGACCTTCCGCCGTAGGAGTCTCCTCGTGGCTTCATCGGCGCGGTGCCCGGTGTCCTTCCCGGCTCGAAGTGGTCCTCACGCTCAGTACCTATCACCGGCGGCGAATCTGCGCCACCCGCGTTCCGGACCGCGGAGCCGCGCGCGGTCGTCGCACTGCGTCATCAGTCGGGAACGTCGGCGTTCTGGTTTCTTGCTGCAACGGGGTTCTGGATCGGAATCTTGATAGCCCTAAAGGGTGAATCTCCGTGTCAATTGGAATCAGCGTAACGCCTGGACCAGGCAGTTCAATCAAGAACGTTCACGTTCCAGAACTTGCGCAGCCCTCCGGTGGCGGACATACTGTCGTGAACCGGCAACCGGAGGGTGAGTGAAACCGACGGTCGCGTTTTTGGCGACCGGTGATGTCGTCGAATGCGAAGGTGTCGATTTCGGCCAGCCCGGTGCCGCGACGTGAATGGTGGTCTTCGTGGGCAACAGGGTGGAGCTCAGGCATCTGCGATATTTCGCCGCGGTGGCCGAGACGTGTCATTTCGGTCAGGCCGCGAAACGGCTCAACATGGCCCAGCCCGCGCTGTCGAACGCGATCAAACAATTGGAGGACGAACTCGGCGTCAGCCTCCTGGTCCGCACCACGCGGCGGGTGGAGCTCACCGAGGCCGGCAAGTTCTTCCTCGACGAGGCGCTGCACACGCTGGGGCGCGTCGACGCCGGCATCCACGGTGTCAGGCTGCTGAACGAGGGGCAGTCCGGACTCGTGCGCATCGGGCTCACCTGCTCGGTCACCTTCGCGCACATGCCGTTCCTGATCCAGTCGATCCGCAGGGAGCTGCCCGGCGTCGAGTTCGAGGTGCACTCGGACCTCTCGACCGAGGAGCAGTGCGTCCGGCTCCGTGACCAGACGCTCGACCTCGGGGTCGTGCACCCGCCGGTTCCCGACGGCGTGGAACTGATCCCGATCTGCGAGGAGCCCTTGATCGTCGTCCTCCCGCTCGACCACCCGCTCGCGGAGAAGAAGTCGGTCGGCATCGCGGACCTGCGGGACGAGTCCTTCATCACCGGGGCGAAGCCGGAGACGGGCATAGCCAACGCGGTGATGAAGATGTGCCTGAACGCCGACTTCAGCCTGCGGAAGAAGCACGTGGTCTCGAACATGCCGACTCTCCTCGCACTGGTCGCCTCCGGTCTCGGGATCGGCGTGGTGCCGGACGCCGCCCGCTCGGTCCCCGTCCCGGGCGTGACGTTCCGCCCGCTCAGCGAAGCGCCGATGGTGCCGGTGGCCCTGGCGTGGCTCAGGTCGAAGCAGTCCCCGGTGCTCGCCGACGTGGTGAGGACGTTCGAGGGCCTTCTGTCGAAGGTGTAGTCCCGGACTCGACCTCACTTTCGTTCTCCGGCAAGGCTTTCCTCCCCGCTCGTCGGCGGGCGGGAGAGCTGTGCGGTGACCGCCGCGGAGAAGGTGCGGTGCGGCTCGGTCCCTATTTCATTTCACGTTTCCCTCGTGTCCAAGTCCGGTTTTCGACCGGTTTATCGATGTTGCATCAATCGGATTTTAATTCATGAGTGTGCTGCTGTGGTGCTGCAGAGCGGATGTTTGACCGCGAATAATCTGCGCCGGTCTGCGCTGTCGATGCTCCGAACGGCTGGTCTGCTGATGCGCTCGTCACAGGTGTGTCATCTGTCGAGGTCGGCCGCTTGCCGGGCGGTGCACCGAATTGAGAGCGCTAACATTCTCCAGCGGTTGCGGCACCCGGTCGAAGTGGACATACTGTTGCTGGCTGACAACTGAACGTCATCGTTTGGAAGGGCTCGCACCGCAGTTGCGCGGGCGGTTCGAGACTTTCGAACAGGCTGTTTTGTTGCCGGTCGTGGAGTGCGAAGTCGGCGAGCCGTTGTTGTGGCCGGGTGATTGAGGTTGTTGATGGCGAGCAGGGTGGAACTCCGGCACCTCAGGTACTTCGCCGCAGTTGCCGAAACCTGTCATTTCGGTCAGGCGGCCGAAAAGCTGAACATGGCCCAGCCTGCTCTGTCACACGCCATTCGGCAGTTGGAGGACGAGCTCGGCGTGTGCCTTCTGGCGCGGACGACGCGACGGGTGGAGCTCACCGAGGCGGGCCGGTTCTTCCTCGACGAGACCCTGAACACGCTGAGCCGGATCGATGCCGGGGTCGACGGCGTCCGGCTGCTGGGAGAAGGTCAGACGGGACTGCTCCGGATCGCGCTCACGGGATCGGCCGCCTTGGCGCACATGCCGTTCCTCGTCCAGACGATCCGGAAGCGGTTGCCCGGCGTCGAGTTCGAGGTGCACTCGGACCTCTCGACAGAGGAGCAGTGCGTCAGGCTCCGGGAGGAGACGCTCGACCTCGGGGTCGTGCACCCGCCGGTGCACTGCGAGGACGTGGAACTGTTCCCCGTCCGCGACGAGCGGTTGGTCGTCGTCCTCCCCGTCGACCACCCGCTCGCGGAGAGGCAGTCGCTGAGCGTCGCGGCCCTCCGCGACGAAGCCTTCATCACCGAGGTGAAGCCGGAGGCAGGGATTGCCAAGGCGGTGCTGCAGATGTGCCTGAAGGCCGGCTTCAGCCCGAAGCGCAAGCACGTGGTCTCGAACATGCCGACGCTCCTCGCGCTGGTCGCAGCCGGGCTCGGAATCGGTGTGGTGCCGGAGTCCGCCCGTTCCATCCCCTTGTCGGGCATCACGGTCCGGTCCCTCGAGGACGGGGCGAACGTGGGGATCGCCCTGGCGTGGCACAGGTCGCAGTGTTCGCCCCTGATGACCAACGTGCTCAAGGCCTTCGGCGCGCACTGGCCGCAGCGCGAGCAGTGCGATGACACGCGGGCGGTCGGCTGAGCACCCGGACAGAAGCCTTGTCCGCCCCCCTTCCCCTTCGTTGCTGCCCAGGCGTCTGCAAGTACCACCAACACGTGATCGAATCGTCGCTAACCCCTCCGGTCAGTCGCGTCGAGGCCGCTCTACACCACGAAGTCGTTTTCCCGCAACGGTTGTTCGTCGACGAACGCCCTGCGGTCTGCAGGCGACGACGGGAAGTGCCGCGCAGAAGTCGCTTGTGGACAGTGTCGGCCCGTTGCGGCTCGCGGTCGTCGTTCCGGTAGCTGGAATGTCCGGTTGTGCGACGGCTCCGCGGCTACATACTTGCGACGAAAATTGTTACGCGGACAGGGTGAGAGTGCTTCTCGAGGTGAGGAGTCGCTTCGCCGGCGGTCCACCTCTTCCGGTGAACAGCGCGACCACTTCGGACGGCCGCTGACCTGACCAACGTGGCTGATGACGAGCTCCAACCCACTTCGGCCGAACTAGGGGCGATGACACGATGAGCCCGATTGATTCCGCGACCACCACCCTCGATCTCTCGGCTCCCGTGGAGCTGGCCCACCTGGAGGCCGCGGCTCGGCCGATGCGCATCACGTTGCCCGCACAGGTCGTGGCGGACGTCGAGCGCGGGCGGCGCTTCGTCGAGGCGACCCTGGCGCGGTCCGAACGCCCGGTTTACGGTGCCACCACGGGATTCGGGCCGCTGGTCGTCTTCGACGGCCGGGAGAGCAGCACCGCGCAGTGCGACAACGTGTTGCAGCACCTCACCGTCGGACAGGGGCCCGACCTGCCGGTCCCCGTCGCCCGCGCGGCGGTGCTCGTGCGTGCGCGGTCCCTGGCCCGCGGCTTGTCCGGCGCGTCGATGTCCACGGTGAACGCACTGGCCCGGATGCTCGACAGCGGCTTCGCCCCCGCCATACCGACCTGGGGCTCGGTCGGAGCCAGCGGAGACCTGGTTCCCCTGGCGCACGCCGTGCAGAGCCTGCGCGGGCACGGGTACGCCTACTTCGACGGCGATCGGATGCCCGCGGGCGACGCCCTGCGCGCGGCGGGCCTGGCCCCGCTCGAGCTGGACGGCCGGGACGCGCTGGCGCTGGTCAACGGGACGTCGGTGACGACGGCGGCCGCCGGGCTCGCGGTGCTGTTGGCGCAACGTTCCCTGAAGGTCGCGGTCGCGCTGACGGCGGCACTGGCCGACCTGCTCGGTGCGACGCCCGCGTTCCTGGCGCCGTCCCTGCTGGAGGCGTTCGGTCATCCCGAGGCCGAAGCGGCTGGCCGTGAGCTGTCGTGGTGGCTCGGGGGGACCACGCCGGTGACGGGGCGGCCGCTGCAGGAGCCCTACAGCATCAGGTGCGCGCCGCAGCTGCTCGGCGCTGCCCGGTCGGCGGCCGGGTGGTCGGCCCGGACCGTCGCCGACGACCTGCGCGGGGTCAGCGACAATCCGCTGTTCTTCCCGGACGAAGACCTCGTAGCGCACGGGGGGAACTTCTTCGGCCAGCCCGCCGCTTTCGCCGCCGACCTGCTGTCCTCGGCGATGACCCAGGTCGGCAACCTCGCCGAGCGGCAGGTCGACCTGCTGGTGGACCCCGGCCGCAACGGAGGACGGCCACCGATGCTCGCGGCCGAGCCGGGCAAGCAGCACGCGGTCCAGGGTTTGCAGGTGCTGGCGACGTCGGTCGTCGTGGCGATGCGCCGGGCGTGCACGCCCGCGGCGATGCAGAGCATTCCCACCAACCTGCACAACCAGGACGTCGTCCCCTTCGGCACCCAAGCCGCGCTGACCGCCTACGAGCAGGCCAACCTCCTGCGGCTGCTGCACGGCTGCCTCGGCGTCGCGGTGCGCCAAGCCGCCCACATCGGTGATCGCGAGCCGACCGCGCCGCACTGCGCGGGCCTGGTCGCGGCGCTGGCCGAGCGGGTCGCGCCGATCACCCACGACCGTCCGCTCGACGAGGACATCCGCGCGGCTGCCGATGCGCTGGACGAGCACGTCGCGGAGGTGCTGTCGTGACCGCTCCGCCGCTGCCCCGGCTCACCGTTCCGCTTCCGCAGAACCCGCTCGCCCCGTGTGCCTGGCACCCCGGTGACGTCAACGAACCCGTCGGCCCGCCGCCGTCCGACAGCGAGGCGGAGTTCGCCTGGTACCGCTGGTTGCTGGGCCACCACGGTGCCTTCTGCGTGTGGCGGCTGCTCTCGGCCGCGCTCGGCCGCGGTGACCTCGACGAGGCCGCCGTCCTGCACGACACCTACTCGGCGCTGCTGCTCTACTCGGGCAGCTGCCGCCCCGAGATCTACCTCTCGGTCATCCGGCCGCGGATGGCGGCGCGGCACCCGGCGATGAGCGGGACGTGGGCGCGCGACCACCGCCACGCCGCCGCGCTGCTCGCCGCAGCGCGGCCCGCACCGGGGTCGGCGCTGAGGGCGGCGGTGAAGTTCAACCGCCTCGTGCACATGACGGTGGCCGCCCGGCTCGTGCCGGTCGGCGGGTCGCTGCTGCGCGATGCCGGGCGGGACGTCCACCAGGCGCCCACCGAGGACGAGCAGGCGCTGCTCGACGACTTCTTCCTCGTCGACCGGGCCCAGGTCTGCGCGCACGTCTTCACCGCCGCGCTGCGGGCGCGGGTGGCGGCGCTGCTGGCGGACCTCGCGACGCAGCCGGTGCACGCGATCTACGACCGCGACGCGGTGAACCACTTCCAGACCGACCTGCCGGTGCACATCGCCCGCCTCGTCCCGATCGCCGAGGCGGCTCTCGCGGACGGAGCCCACGCATGACGACAACAGCGGAACAGCCCGACAAGGCGGTGCTGCTCACCCCGCAGGTGCTCGAGTACGTCCGGGGTCAGCTCCCGCCGTTCACCGACGTCCAGCGCGAACTGATCGACGCCACGCTCGCCCTCGGCCAGGTGGCCGAGATGCAGGTGCCGCCGGAACAGGGAGCGCTGCTCACGTTGCTGGCCCGGCTGACCGGCGCCCGCGTGGCGGTCGAGGTGGGGACGTTCACCGGGTACTCGACGCTCGCGCTGGCCGAGGGCGTGGGGCCGACCGGTCGGGTGATCACCTGCGACGTGACCGACCGCTGGGCGGGGATCGCCACCGCCGCCTGGGCCAGGGCCGGTGTCGCCGAGCGGGTGGAACCGCTGCTCGGCCCTGCCGCCGACACCCTGCGCGGCCTTCCGGAAGAGCCGTTCATCGACTTGGCCTTCCTCGACGCCGACAAGGCCGGCTACCGCACCTACTGGGAAGAGCTCGTGCCCCGGCTGCGCCCCAACGGCCTGATCGTGGCCGACAACGTGCTCTACGCCGGCGAGGCGGCCTCACCCGGCGCGGAGGGAAACGCCCGCGCCATCCGCGAGTTCAACGAGCACGTCCGCAACGACGACCGCGTCGAGTCGGTCCTGCTGACCGTCGCGGACGGACTCACCCTGGCTCGCAAGAAGGGCCCGGGGGAGCGGTGAGGACCGGACGGGGAGCCGCTGAAGTGCCGGTGCGGCCGTGACGGCGGCCTGGGAGGTGCCCGCCGACGCACACCTAGGCGACTACGTGCTGCGGCCGGGCGCCGCGGACGACGACCGGGTCGCGGTGGTGGACCGCTCGCGGGGCGGGCGTCTCGAATGGACGTACGGACGGCTGCGCGCGGCCGTCGCCGGACTCGCGGCCTGGTTGCGCCGGTCGGGGGTCGGCGATGACGACACCGTGGTGGTGCTCGCCGAGAACAGCGCCGAGTTCGTGGTCGCCTACCACGGCATCCTCGCGGCCGGTGCCGTGGTGCTCGCGCTCGACCCGCGGGACACCGCCGAGCGGTGGCGCGCCGCGATCGACGGCACCGGTGCCAAGGCACTGGTCGCGGAGACGGCCCTCGGACCGCCGGAGGTCTCGCTGCCGACCGTCTGCGTCGGCGCCCCCACACCGAACGGCACGCCGTGGGACGAGGCAGTGGCCACGCCACCTTTGCCGCTGTCTCCGCGCGGAGGCGACCGCACGGCAGTGCTGATGAGTTCCAGCGGCACGCTGGGCGCACCGAAGCTCGTGCCGGTGTCGCACCGCAACCTGACCGCCAACCTCGGGCAGATCGCCCACCTGCACCGGGTGCGCGACGACGACGTGGTCCTGTCGGTGCCGCCGCTGCGGCACGTCTACGGGATGCAGATGGCGATGAACCCGGTGCTGCGGGCGGGCGCCACCCTGGTCATCGGCGCGACCCCGTTCTCGGCCGCCGACTTCACCCGCGACGTCACCGAGGACGGCGTGTCGCTGGCGTACCTGGTGCCGAGCGTCGTGACCGAGCTCGGTGCGACCGGCCAGCCGCTGCCGTCGCTGCGACTGGTCGTCTCCGGTGGTGCACCGCTGCCCTCGGTGGACGCCGACCGCTGCGCCGCGGTCCTCGGTGTCCCGGTGGTGCAGGGGTTCGGGATGACCGAGGCGGGGTGCGTGAGCTTCAGCCCGGACGGCGTCGAGGTGCCGCCCGGCTCCACCGGCGTGCTCGTCCCGGGCACCGAGGTGCGGTTCACCGGCGGCACGGAGCCGGAGTCGGGCGAGCTGTGGCTGCGCGGGCCGCAGATCGCCCGCACGTCGGCGGACGCGGACGGCTGGCTGCGCACCGGCGACCTGGTGAGCCGGGACGCGCACGGCTTCCTGCGGATCACCGGCCGGGCGAAGTCGCTGATCAAGTACAAGGGCCACCAGGTGTCGCCGGCCGCGCTGGAGGAAGTGCTCACCGGCCACCCCGCGGTGGCCGAAGCCTGCGTCGTGGGCGTGCCCGACCCGGTCGCGGGGGAGGTCCCGAAGGCCTACGTCGTGCTGGCCGAGCCGGTGCCCCTCGCGGACATCACGGCCCACGTCGCGGACCGCGTCGCACCGCACGAACGGGTGCGGGCCATCGAGCGGGTACGGGCGATCCCGCGTTCCTCGACCGGCAAGCGGTTGCGGCCTCCGGCGCTGCGGGTGCTGGTCACCGGCGGCGGACGCGGGCTGGGACGGACGTTCGCGCAGGCGCTGGCCGCCGCCGGGCTGTCCGTCGCCGTCGCCGGCCGCGACCGGGACGCCCTGGAGGAGACCGCCGACGGAATCCGGCGAGCCGGTGGAACCGCGACCTGGGTGTGCCTGGACGTGACGGACGACGATTCGGTGGCCCGCGGGGTCGACCAGGTCGTGGCCGAGCTGGGTGGCCTCGACGTGCTGGTGAACAACGCGGGTGTGGCAGGGCCGATCGGTCCGTTGTGGACGGTGGATGAAGCTGAGTGGCGGCAGACCTCCGAAGTCGGGTTCTTCGGGTCGGTGCGGGTGACGCGGGCCGTGCTGCCCTCGCTCACCGGACGCGTGGTGAACGTGGTGAGCCGGGCCGGCGCGGTCGGCTGGCCGCACGCCAGCGCCTACGCGGCCGCCAAGGCGGGGTTGATCTCGGTGACAGCGAGCCTGGCCGGGGAGCTGGCCTGCTCCGCACGGGTTGCGGTGGCGTTCGACCCCGGCCTGGTCGACGCCGGCATGACCCGGTCCCACCTCGACCGCGGCCGGACGGGGAACCGCTGGGAGGACGACATCCTGACGTGGACGTTGCAGGCCCGGCGGTCAGGGCGTTTCACGGCCGCCGAGGACGCCGCGGCCGCGCTGGTCTCCGTCGTCACGGGCGCGGCGGACCACCTGTCGGGCCGGTACGTCCGGACGGACGACGTGCTGCCGGGAGGGCCGGGTTCGATCAGGTCAAGCCGACGAGAGGTGTGCTCATGAGGGCTGCGGTCCTGCGCGGAAAGCACGAGCTGACCGTGGAGGCAGTCCCCGACGCGGCGCTCCGGGCCCCCGGTGACGCGGTCGTCCGCGTTGTCGTCGCCGGGATCTGCGGCACGGACCTGCACGGCTACCACGGGCTTCCCGGTCCGGTCACCGGTCCTCGCTGCGGGCACGAGTTCGTCGGCGTGGTCGAAGACGTCGGCACCGAGGTCGCCACACTCCGCCCCGGGATGATGGTCGTCGCCCCGTTCAACTTCGCCGACGGAACCTGCTCGGCGTGCCAGGCCGGTGTGCACAGCGCCTGCGCCGCGGGTGGCATGTTCGGTGTGGACGGTGACGGCGCACAGGCCGAAGCGGTCCGCGTCCCCTTCGCCGACGCCACCCTGGTGGCGGTGCCGGTGGACGAGGACGACGAACGGCTGCCCTCGCTCCTCGCCCTCACCGACACGATGGCGACCGGCTTGCACGCCGTCCGGACGGGCCGGGTCACGCCGGGCTCGTCGGTCGCCGTCCTCGGTGACGGGCCGGTCGGGATGTGCGCCGTGCTCGCGGCGAGGGAAGCGGGAGCAGGCCGGATCATCCTCGTGGGCAGGCACGAATCCCGGTTGGGCAAGGGCCGCGACTTCGGTGCGACGGACACCTTCCGAGCCCAGGGACCCGAAAGCGATGCCGAGTCCGTCGATTTCGTCCGCGCGGCCACCCAAGGGCTCGGCGCCGATGTGGTGGTGGAGTGCGGTGGTGGTCCGCAGGCGCAGAACACGGCTTTCGCGCTGTGCCGGACCGGCGGCACCGCCTGCGTGATGGGCAGCCCGCCGATCGGCGACGTGACCTCGGTCTTCTTCCGCGGAATCACCCTCACCGGCGGTCTCACACCGGCCCGCGCCTACCTCCCCGAACTCGCCGAACGGGTGCTGGCCGGCACGCTCGACCCCGGTTCGATCTTCGACAAGGCGGTGAGCCTGGACGACATCGCGTCCGGCTACGAGGCGATGGCCGCACGCACGGCCACCAAGGTGCTCGTGCGGCCCTAGCGCAGTCACATCTTCCACAATCGCAGGAAGCGAGAACCAAGATGCCGAAAAGGACCTACCGATCCCGGACCCGCTGGCGTGCGGTGGTGCCGGTCATCCTCTCCGTCACCGTGATCGCCGCCTTCACCCCGGCCGTCACCGCCGCACCCACCCAGCACCGGCAAGGCGCGTTCGAGTCGATCGCCACCCCGAAGGAAAGGGCGAACAGGGCGGTCGTCCTCGGCCTCTACTCCGCGCTGAACCGCGGGGACCTCGGACACCTCGACAGGGTGGTGCGCCCTGACCTCGTCCAGCACTACCCGGCGATCGCAGACGGCCGGGCCGCGTTCCGGGCGTACCACGCGGGCCTGCGGAACCAGAACCCGAACCTCCGTTTCACCGTGAAGCGGACCATCGCCCAGAACGACCTGGTCGTGGTGCACAGCCACTTCGCAGGGAAGCCCGGCGACGCGGGTGTCGCCAAGATCAACCTCTTCCGCCTCGACCGGGGCAGGATCGCCGAGCACTGGGAGGTCAACGAGGCGGTCCGGCCGGTGAGCATCGGCAACGACATGTTCTCCACGCTCAGCTCGCCGAAGATCTCCCAGTCGCTGCCGTTCGCCACGGACGCCGAAAGCGAACGCCTCGGCCGGGCCGCCTTCTCCGAGATCGTCAACCAGCCCGATGACGAGCTCCGCCTCCGGGCGCTGGACCGCTACATCGGGGACAACACCTACTACCAGCACTTCCCGGACGTCCCGAACGGAACCGAGGCACTGCAGCAGTTCCTGCACGCCGCGTACGCCGCGCAGCCGGACTACCGCGCCAACGTGAAGACCGTCGTCGCAGAGGGAGACCTGGTCGCGGTCTTCGTCCACCTGGAGAAGCTGTTCGACATGGAGAACGGCGTAGGTGTCGACCTGTACCGCGTCCGTGGCGGGAAACTGCTGGAACACTGGGCCGTCCTGCAGCCGATTCCGCCGACTTCGGCCAACCCCAACACGATGTACTGATCCGAAGGACGCGGGCGGGAAAGGCGGCTCCATGCAGGACGAACTCGCACTCCGGCCCGCGTCCTCGTCATCATCGGGCCGTGGCCGGCCCACGACTCCACTGGCTCTGCTCGCGATCGTCCTCGCGGCGGTCGTCGCCTGGCAGATCCGGGACTGGTCGTCCTACTTGGACGTCAGGCCGCGGCAGTCGTCCCTCCTGCCGGCCGGTGCCGGGCACCACGCGGGAACAGGGGGCGGGGCCCTCGCCCCGCCTCCCGCCGTCGTTGCGCACGCCGTCCCCAACTTCGTCGGCATCACGCTGCTCGCCGCGCACGTGACGATGGCGATCGTGGTGCTGGCCGGCGCCGCCACCCGGCGGTGGGCGGCGACCAGGCGCATCACCGCCGCGCTGGTCTTCGCGGCGACGGCGGCCGTCCTCAGCGCCTCGGCGACGATCCCCCTCGCGGGACTCACCGTCGGCAACGCGATCTCACGCGGCAACACGATGTCCGCGGCGATCACCGTGTTGCAGCACTCGTTCGTGCTCTCCCTGCTGGCCGCGGTCGCCCTCCACCCGCGGATCGCCCCCCGACTCCCTGAAGGTGATCGACGTGCTGAACAGAAGAGATGCGATCAAACTCGGTTCCGTCGTCGGCGCGGCCCTGGTCTTCCCGGCGAAGCAGCTGGCATCCGCGTTCTCTGACGATCTGCCGGAGGTGCCGCCCTTCTCACTGCCGCTGTCGATCCCCCCGGTGCTGAAGCCCACGCGGAGCACGGCGGACACCGACTTCTACGACATGCGGATCGCGGAGACCGAGCTGGAGGTCCTCCCCGGCATCCGGACCAGGACGCTCACCTTCAACGGGAGCTTCCCCGGCCCCACCCTCCGCGCCCGGCGCGGTCGTGCCGTCGTGGTCCGGCAGTTCAACGGCCTGTCCGGCCCCGCCACCGTCCACCTGCACGGCGCGGACGTCCCGGCGTCGAGTGACGGGCATCCGATGGACCCGATCGCGCCCGGCCGGTCCAGGGAGTACCGGTACCCGAACGACCAACGGGCCGCGACGCTCTGGTACCACGACCACACGCACCACCTCGAAGCTGAACGGGTCTACCGCGGCCTTTCCGGCGCGTACCTGCTGTCGGACCCCGTGGACGCGCTGCTTCCATTGCCCAGTGGCGAGTTCGACGTTCCCCTCATGCTCAGGGACGCGAAGTTCGACAGCAGGGGCCAGCTCGTCTTCGTGCCGGACGACTTCCTGAACCGGCCGACGGTGCTCGTCAACGGACGGCCGCAGCCCTACTTCGAGGTCAAGCGGAAGCTGTACCGCCTCAGGCTGATCAACGGCTCGAACCTGGAGATGTTCAAGTTCCGGCTTTCCACCGGAGCGCCGTTCCTGCAGATCGCGTCCGATGGCGGCTTCCTGCGCGTGCCCGCGGCGCGGCAGGAGGTCGACGTCTGGCCGGCGGAGCGCGCCGAGGTCCTGGTGGACTTCCGGTCGGTTCCGCCGGGCACCGCCATCGCGCTGCAGAACGTGGCGGCCCTGTCCGAGGACAAGCGCGACGTCCTGCAGTTCCGGGTCGGCGACGGGGGTGCGTGGGCCAAGCCGGAGATCGCCATCCCCGGCTGGTCCCGCGCGCGGGTTCCGTCGGTGGGGGGACAGATCCCGGGATGGCCGGCGCACGACCCGCTGCGCGGCCGGGTCACGAGAACCCGCCGTTTCGTCCTGCGGCTCGACCTCGAGCGCGGCCAGTTCGTCATCAACGACCAGGGGTTCGACCCGGACCGCGTGGACGCGACGATCGAGCACGGCTCGACCGAGATCTGGGAGGTCGTGAACGACGACGCCGCTCTCGGCATCCAGCACACGCTGCACCTGCACCTCGTGCAGTTCAGGGTCCTCGACCGGAACGGCAAGCCCGAGCCCGCCTACGACTCATACCCGAAGGACACCGTCCGCCTGTTCCCCGGCGACGTGGTCCGCATCCAGGCGACGTTCGACTCCCACCTCGGCCGGTACCCGTTCCACTGCCACTTCCTCGACCACGCGACCCACTCGATGATGGGCCAGTTCGAGGTCGTGCCGAGACGATGAGGGAGCTGGACGCGGGTGGTGACCGCACTGCCGGTCACCACCCGCGTCCAGCTCGACGTGGGAGCTCAGTCCGACTTGTCCGGACGGTTGCGCCCCAGGGACTCGTGCGCGGAGACGAACTCGTTCGCGCACTGGGCGACCGCGCAACCGACCTCGCCCGCCAGCAACACCGCGGCGATGATCTCGGCGAGCTTGGCCACCTTGCCGGTGCCGGCGCACCCGACCATTCCCAGCGTCGCCTGGAAGGCCGGCAGGCCGGTCCCGCCACCGACCGTCCCCACGACGAGCGTCGGCAGCGTCAGGGAGACCTCCCAGTCGCCACTGCTCGTCACGCGCGAGTCCACGATTCCCTTCGCGCACTCGCCCAGGTAGGCCATGTCCTGCCCGAACGCCTGGAACAGGCCGGCCATGCCGTTGGCGACGTGGATGTTGAGCGATGAGCTGCCGTGCAGCGCGAGCGTGCTCCGGTAGGCCTGGACGTACCGGTCCAGCCGCAGCACGTCCGTCCGCCCCTGCGAAGCCACGACGTCCGCCGGGACAACTGCCCGAGCGGTCACCGACTTGCCCTTCAGGCGTGCCGGGATGGGCTTCTTGTCCTCCGCGTACGGCAGGAACTCCTCCAGCTCGATGCCGCTGTGCCGGACGACGTGCTCCGAGACCGCGGCGATCGCCTTGCTCGCCATGTTGCTGCCCATCGCATCACCGGTGGTGAACTCGACGGAGACCAGCACGGTGGAGCCGGCGTGGTCGAAGCTGAGGCGCTGCGCACGCAGATGACCGCTGGTGCTCTCCGCCACGGCGAGCAGCACCTGCTCCTGGGTCCGGCACCACGTCACGAGGTCCTGCGCCGCGCGGAGGCTGCTCACCCGGTAGTGGATGCCCCGCAGGAAGCGGTCGGCCGTCACGACGACCTCGCAGCCCCCCGACGCCTTGAGCATCTTCGCACCGCGGCTGTAGGAGGCCACGAGGGTGCCCTCCAGCGTTGCCATGGGGACCACGAACTCGCCTGCGGCGTGTTGCCCGTTGACCAGCACGGGACCGCAAAGCCCGAGGGGTACCGGTACGGCGCCGACGAAGTTCTCGACGTTGCCCGCGACGTCGCTCTCGGTGAGCGTCGTCTCCAACGCCGTGATCAGCTCCTTGTCGTCGGAGAGCAGTTCCGCCAGCAAGTTCTGCCGGTGACGCTCGCTGGTGCGCGAGATGTGCATCTTCACATGCCGTTCTGCTGAGTGTCGGTAGGCCTCACCTGGTGCGCCGGTCCCGCGCGAACGTTCCCGGCGTCCCGCAGGTCAGGAGTGGAGGAGATCGCCGACCGGACCGGTTTCCTGAGAAATCGGGGATTTACCCGCACTGTCGACGATCTCGGTGATGGTGCGAAGCGCGTCGTACTCCGCGTACTCGGCTTGCAGCCGTTGCGCGGCGGCGCGGTAGCTGTTGTCGCGCAGCACCTCGTTCACCGCTGCGCCGATGTCAGAGGCGCGCGGCCGGCCCGTCGCGAGGTTGATGGCCGCGCCGGTCCACGCGGCGTGCGCGGTGGCGTCCTTCTTCTCCTCGGTCTCGCCCGCCAGGACGAGCGGCACACCGCGGCTGAGGGCCATCTGCATCCCGCCGAACCCGCCGTTGCTGACGAACACGTCGACGTGCGGGAGCAGTTGCGTGTACGGGATGTACTCCGCGGCACGCACGTTGTCCGGCAGGGCGCCGAGGTCGCTCACCGGACGGCCGCCGGTGGTGGCGATCACGAGGCAGTCGTGGCCGGCCAGGGCCTCGATCGTGGGCAGCATCAGTTCGGAGTAGTCGTCATTGCTGACGGTGCCCTGCGAAACGAGCACCACCTTGTCGGCGTTGAGCACGTCGTCCCACCACTGCGGCAGCGGCACGTCCTGGTGGTCGGCCTCCCACGGCACGCCCACGAAGCGAACCGAACCGGGGAGGTCGCTGCGCGGGTACTCCAGGGAGGGGATGGACAGGTGCAGGCACTCGTCGGGCACCACGACCTGGGCGTCGAAGTAGGACGGCAGCGTGCCGGTGCCGCCGCAGTCGCGGACCAGCTGCTCCGCGAGGCTTTGCGCTGAGGAGAACGCCGCGCGCACCTCCGCGTTGAGCCGGGCGTTGCGCTCCCGTCCGCTCGGTGACGCGTCGGGCGGCAGACCCATGCCGAAAGGCGCCGTGTCCACGCTGTACAGGGGAAGCACCGTGACACCGAGACCGAGCACCCGCGCGGGCCGGATGCCCGGCGCGCCCAGCTGGATCGGCCACAGGCCGGTGAAGTACATCTCGTGCAGCACGACCGCGGGCGTGTCCGGTTGCTGGGCAAGAACTTCCTGGATCGCCTCGTGCTGCTCCCGCATGGGCTTGGCCAGCACCTCGGTGAGGTAGACGGAGATCTGCTCGACACCGGGCGCGGCGGCGACGAGCTGCGGGAAGGTCTGGTACACGTTCGGGCCGTCGTAGTCGGCGTGCCCCTTGAGCGGGTGGAAGGTGGCGCCCGTGCTGAGAACCGCGTCGCGCAGGTTGGTGCCGGTGACGAAGGTGACGTCGTACCCCCGGGCCACGAGGTGGGCGGCGATGGGGCGCAGCGGGTTCACGTGTCCGGGAAAGGGAATCGCTGCCATGACCACGCGCGTCATACCTTGACCTCCGGAGGTGTGTTTCGGGGAGAAGCCCGTCGGCGGACGGTGCCGGAATCTCGGTCGCCGACTCGTGCAGGGCGCCCGGGAGATGACCGCCGTGACCGGCGAAGAGAAACCGGGTCGGCGCTTTGCTGGTTCACAAAACTCCCTCATCGGTGTGCTCTCTCCGAATATTGCCCTCGCGTCAGTGGTGAACAAGGCGTCATTCCGCCTTGTGGAACAACAAGACCGTCAATTTTGACGTGATACGAGTGGCGTGGGCTGTTCTCAGGTGAAGTCGACGACGGCGCGATAGCGCACGTTGCCCTTGCGAACCCGGTCGAGTGCCTGTTCGAAGTCGGTCAGCGCGAACGTCTCCACTTGGGGACGGATGGCGTGGCGGGCCGCGAAGTCGAGCATCTGCCGGGTCTCCGTCACCGTCCCGACGATGCCTCCGGTGATCTCCTTCGCCTCGGACACCAATCCCAGGGCCGACACGGAGATGGGCCGCTCCGGCACCCCCGCGACGCAAAGACGGCCTTGTGGAGCAAGGATTCCCAGGTAGTCGTCCCAGGGCAGGTCACCGGAGACGGTGGACAGCACGAAGTCGAACGAGCCGGCCGCCGCCCGCAGGGCTCCTGGCTCCCGGGAGGCGATGAAGTCCGTGGCGCCGAAGCGTTCGGCGTCGGCCTGCTTGTCCTTGGTGGTCGAGATGGCGGTGACCGCGCAACCCCACCTGGTCAAGAACTGGAGCGCGAGGTGGCCGAGGCCGCCGATGCCCACGACGGCGACGCGGTGCGTCGGGAGTACCCGGTTGGCGAGCAGCGGTGAGAACACCGTGGTGCCGGCGCACATCAGCGGTGCGGCGTGTTCGGACGGCATCGAGTCGGGGATCGGGTGGACGTGGCGCCAATCGCTCGCCCTGACGTGGTGGGCGAAGCCGCCGCGGTCGCCGCGGAGCACCAGGGCGTCGCGACGTGGGCACAGGTTGGTGCGCCCGCTGAGGCACGACTCGCACCGGAAGCACGACCCGGCGAGTGCGCCGACGCCGACGCGCCGCCCGATCGGCAACGCCGCCTCGTCGACGGCGGAGCCGATGGCGACCACCTCGCCCACGACCTCATGTCCGGCCACGGCCGGGAACCGCGCAAGGCCCCACTCGTCGTCGATGGCGGCGAGATCGGTGTGGCAGATGCCGCCGTGAGTCACGCGCACGTCGACCTCGTTGGGCCCCAGCGGTCCCGAGTCATACTCGTAGGGCTGCAAGGCGCCGCCGGCGGTGCGGGCCGCATAGGCGATGACCTTCATGGTGAATTCCTCTCAGGACAGCCGATGGCGACCGATCACCCGTGCGGTGATCGGTGGAACTGGTGGACGTGCTCTCTGCGGAGCCGGGATCAGCCTTGTTCGCGGGTGATCGCAGCGAGGACGACGTGCTGCACCGCGCGGACGGTTGTGGGAAGTGCGCCGGGGTCCCTGCTGATCCGGTGGATGCCGGCGCGCACGGTGCCGGTCAGGAGGTCGACGGTGAGCGAGACGTCATCGACCGCACGGAACTCGCCGGTGCCGATGCCGTCGCGGACGACGTTCTCCACCTCGGTCACAAGGGCGGTGAACGGGTTCTCCCGCCCTGCTGGGAGCTCGGCGACCAGCGGTGTGGAGTTGGGGAGGAACATCAGGCGCATGGCGTGGTTCGTGGAGGCCGACAGGATCGCTTCGATGATCGTCCGCATCCTGCCGGCAGCCGGTTCCGCGGAGCGTGCGGCGATCGCGGACACCTGGTGCGCCAGCGGGCGGCCGGCCCGCCGGGCCAGTTCGAGGACCAGCTCGCGCTTGTCGCCGGCGTAGTTGTAGAGGGTGTTGCGCGCGAGTCCTGCCTGCGCGGCGATGTGGCCCATGGTGATGGAGTCGTAGTCGCGTTCGAGCAGCAGCTGCCGCACCGCCTCGGTGAGGTCGGCCCACACCACCTCGTGGTGTTCCTCGATGGTGGCGGCTTTGATCCGCGGCATCTGCTCGTTCTCCTCGGAAAGCCGGCTCCGGCCGGATGACCTCGTCCTACGCCGTCGGCACGGCGTCCGGCAGCCGGGGCTGGTTCTCCTGGTGGATCGCGGTCAGCGTGACGTGCGTGAGCCGCCAGCCCTCCGGCGTGCGGATCGCCTCGTTGTCGTAGAAGCCGACCACCAGCCACGGACCGGCGCCATCGGCGGTGAGCTCTTCCGGCAGCCAGTGCTCGGCGCGGACGTGGGCGTGAATCCTGGCCTTGTCGCCGTCGATCTCGATGACATGACCGGTGATGGCGTGGTGCGTCGCCTTGAACGCCGCGAAGCTCGCACGGAGGACCTCGACGTACTGGCTCAGAGCGATCGTCATCGGCGGAGTGCCCGTGACGGACGAGAAGTCGAACGAGACCTCGTCGGTGTAGACCCGGCCGGGCAGCGCGTCGAACTCCTTCAGGTCTGCGATGTCGGCGTAGTGGCCCATCACTTCGATGAGCTCGGCCCGATCGTTCAGCGTGGTCATGTCTGTCCCCGTTCCCGTGGTCTGCATGTTTACGACGATCTGTCGCAAACATTACGACAGACTGTCGTAAACAGCAACCTGGGGAGGACGGGAGAGCGTGGTTCGGCCGGAGCGTGCGCCCGTTTGTCTGTTGTGGACGGACGATCAGCACCGCTCGACGACGAGCGCGGTCGCGGTGAACCCGGCGCCGAGGCCGATGAGCAGGGCGCAGTCGCCGATGGCCAACCCGTCGAGGCGGAGGAGGTCGTCCAGGTTGGCGATCGTGTCGCCTGCACCGAGGTGACCTGTGGTGTCCCCGAACACCACGAGACGGTCACGCAAGGCTTCGGGCAGCACCGGGAGCACGGTGTACCTGATGGTGTCCGGGCGCAACCGCGCTGTGCAGACGGCCTGGATGCGATCGGCGTCGTGCAGGTCGGCGTCGGACAGCGCCCGCTGCACCGCTGTGGCGACGGTGGTGCGGATTTCCTGGGCGGTCGTGCGGAACTCCAGCAGGGCGGCGCTGTTGTCGAGCGGGGGTGGTAGCGGCCGGAAGGGGTGGAACCGGGGGAAGGCGCTTTCCAGCCGGGGGTTGCCGGCCCGGCCGGTGGCCAGCACGGCCAGCGGGCCCCGGTCGCGGTGCAGGAGCGCGGCGGTGCCCCCGTCGCCCAGCACCACCTCGGGCGCGGTGCGCCAGCGGTCGTAGGGCAGCTCGCGGGTGTCGGTGCCGGTGCACGCGAGAGCGTGGTGGGTGTCGGGTTCGGTGAGCAGGGTGGTGATGGCGGCGTGCAGCGCCGCGTCGCCGCCGCTGGACATCTGGCTCAGGCCGACGGCGACGGCGTGGGTGGTCCCCAGCGCGGCGGCGAGCCGGTGTGCCGGGGACGCGGGTTCCTCGTCGGTCGCGGACATGCCCGCGTAGGCGAGGAAACCGATCTCCTCCGGCGTGATCCCGGCGGTGGGGAGCACGTCTCGGCAGGCGGTCAGGCCGAGTTGCCACGCCTGCTGCCCGTCGGCGACCGCGACCTCGTGGCAGACGGCCGACCGGGCGTCGATGTCGCTGAGCGTGCCCGCCGTGACCGCATCAGCGGCGCGGGACCGTCCTGCGGGCAGCCAGGTCGTGGCGGCGGAGATGCGCACCCGTCCGGACACCCTCATGCGCGCACACCGCCGAGGTCGACGGGCATCGACTCCAGCCTGCGGTCGAACACCATGTCGCTCCAGCACAGCTCGTGCGGGTCGACGGCGAGCCGCAGCCGCGGGAAGCGGAGGAACAGCGAGCGGACCGCGACGGTGATCTCCATGCGGGCCAGCGGCGCGCCGATGCAGCGGTGCACGCCGCTGCCGAACGACAGGTGGCTGGGCTCACCGTCGCGGTGGGAACGGACCACGTCGGGATCGTCGTAGACACGAGGATCGCGGTTGGCAGCGGCAAGCGACAGCAGCACGGTCGCGTCCTTCGGGATGACGACGTCGCCGACGCGGACGTCGGCGGTGGCGAACCGCCAGATCGCGAACTGGAACGGCGGGTGGTGGCGCAGCAGCTCCTCCACGATCCGCGCGGTGGACGCCTCGCTGCCCAGGGCCTCAGCACGCAGGTCCGGCCTGGCGCCGAGCGTGGCGGCGCCGTGGGCGATGGCGGTGGCGGTGGTGGGTGGTCCTCCCACGAACAGCGCCATGACCGTGCTGAGCAGGTCGCGCACCCCGACGGACTCCGACCGGGCGAGCAGCATGGAGATCAGGTCGTCGCCGGGGTCGTTCCTGCGGTGTTCGACCGTGGCGAGGACGAGGTCGACGAGCTCGTGGTAATAGCCGATCATCTCGGGGCTGTCGGTGGGCTTGCTGGACAGCAGCTCGCGCAGCAGCGCGGCGGCGACCGGCGTGTCCGCGGGGCGCAGGCCGAGCACGGTGCTGATCACCGTGACGGGGACCTGGTTGGCGAAGGCGGTCATCAGGTTGACCGGCCCGCCACCCGCGGCGGCGCCTTGGTGCTCGAGGTGGTCGAGCTGCTCGTGCACGATGCGGTCGACGGTCGCGCGCCAGCGACCCACGGCACCGCTGGAGAGCTCGGCGTTGACCAGCGACCGCAGCCTGCGGTGCTCGGCCCCGTCGGTGTTGAGCATGTGCCGTCCCGTGGAGCTGAGGGTGTCCTCGGGAACGCGCCGTCCGCCGAACTTGTGCTCGGGCGAGCTCAGCAGCCGGGGGTCGACGGCGAGCCGCTCGTCGCGCAGGCAGGCCCGCACGTCGTCGTACCTGGTCACGAGCCAGATCGGGAACCCGTTGGGCAGCTGCACCCGCTGCACGGATGCGGCTTCACGCAGTCGCGCGTAGTAGGCGGTGTTGGTGTCATCGTCAGGCAGCGAGACCAGGGTGGGCAGGCTCATGACCGGTCCCTCTCCACGTCCGCGGTCTTGGCGGACTCGACCAGCGCCGCGAGCTGCGCCACCGTCCGCGCGGTCACCAGGTCGTCCTCGCTGAGCTTGACGCGGCTCGTGTTCTCCACGGCGGTGATCGCGTCCAGCAGCCGCAACGAGTCGACGTTGGGCAGGTAGGCGAGCCGGTCGTCCGGCGACAACTGTTCGGCGGGGATCTCCAGCACCCTGGCGAGCTCCTGGACCACCACGGCCAGCGCCGAGGACTCGTTGCCGTGCACCGGTCCGGTCATGCCGCGTTCTCCTCTCCGAACAGGCGGCGGCGGAGCTCGTCGCGCTTCCACTTGCCGCTGGTGGTGCGGGGCAGCCAGCGGCGGTCGACGGTGCGCACGTCGGCGTCGGTGATGCCGAGGCGTTCACCGACGGCTCGCCGCACGCCCTCGGCCACCGCCGCCCGGTCGGTTTCGACGGTTTCCACGACCACGACCACCCGCTCTCTTTCCTGGTCGGCCACCGCGACGCAGTGGCGCTGGTAGACGCCCGGCACGTGCCGGGCGACGTGCTCGACCTCCTCGGCGTGGACGTTGCGGCCACGCACGATGATCATGTTCTTGTGCCTGCCCGCGACGTGCACCTCCCCGCCCAGCAGGAAGCCCCGGTCGCCGGTGCGCAGCCAGCCGTCGGCCAGGACCCCTGAGGTGGCTGCAGGGTCATCGGTGAGGTAGGCGTCCATGAGGCTGGGGCCACGCACCTGGAGCTCGCCGACACCGGCCTCGGGCAGGACGGTGCCTCCGGCGTCGACGACCCTCACTTCGGTGCCGGGCAACGGGGGACCCTGCGACACGATCGTCCAGCCGGAGTCCCCGGTGACGGGCACGACCCGGCCGTCGGTGGCCGCGGCCCGGTCGAGCGTGATGGTGCGAGGTGCGAGCGCCGGCAGGTCGATGGTGATGCCGGCGCAGTACTCGGCCATGCCGTAAGCCGGGGTCATCGCGCCGGCCGGCAGGCCGTGCCGGCCCAGCACCTCGGTGACGGCGCGGACCGTGGCCGGGGAGACCGGTTCACCGCCGTTGAGCGCCAGGCGCCAGCGTCCGAGGTCGAGCCCGTCGAGCTCCGCGGTGCGGGCGGCTTCGGCCAGCCGGTCGTAGGCGAAGTTCGGTCCTGTGCAGATCGTGACGCCGTGCTCGCCGAGGTAGCGCAACGCGTCCACCGGGCGCCGGATGAACGCCGCCGGTGAGACGAGGTGGGTGTCGAACCCGGCGCACAGCGAGATCAGCAGACCGATCATGCCGAAGTCGTGGAACAGCGGCAGCCACTGGTAGCCGACGTCGGCCGGGGTGAGCTCGCAGCGTGCGACCGGGGCGAGGACGCCGTTGAGGACGGCGCGGTGGGACAGCACGACGCCCTGTGGCCGTGCGGTGGTGCCGGAGGTGAACTGCACGACGGCGCGGTCATCCGGTCCGGGGGTGTGCGTGGTCGGGACGCGGGTGGCCGGCGGGCACCGGTCGGCGTTGACGACGCGCAGTCCGGGGCACCGGCGCTGCAGCGGTTCGAGCGCGGCGGCGAAGAGGTCACCGGTCACGACGTGCCGGATGCCGACGGTGCGGATGAACGCGGCGAGGTCGTCGGCCATGCTGTCGACGTCGTGGGCGACGGCGGGCAGCGGTAGCACGCTGACGGCGGCGCCGGTGGTGAGCACGCCGAGCAGCGCCGGCGGGAAGGACGGAACAGCGGGCAGCAGCACGCCGACCACCTCGCCGGGTCCGGCACCGGCGGCGAGCAGTGCGGCGGCGACGCCGTTGGCCCTGGGGCCGAGTTCGGCACGGGTCAGGACGGTCGTGGACTCCGGGAAGAACATCCGACCGCGGTCACCGGGTGCGCAGTTGATCGCGTCCACGAGCGTGCCGGAAATGTCGATCGCCATGCGTTGTCCCTGTTGTCGCGGTGCGGTGTCAAGTCGTGCAACCGGTGCTGACCGGTGACAGGCGAATCTGTTTTCACAAAGCTTCCAGTGCGGCGGTGAAGCCGTCGCTCAACTTCGAGCGAGTGTAGGGGCAGCGCAATGTCGTGTGACTGTGGACATCCACAGCGCCGCTGCGGTCCGCAGGTCCGCCACGCCGCGGATCACCGGTTCCCCGGTGCTGCGGAAGGCCGCAGTTCGGTCACCTGAACCTCGGCATTCGCGGCTCGCGCGGGAGCCTGCGTTCACATTTGGCGCACATCGTGAAGAGCTGGTGCGCGAATCCGGGACAGGTTCCGCACACCGGAACGTCTCATTGACGCTGATTTCCGCTCAAACTAGCGTGGAAATCCTGAAAGCACGAAATCATCATTCAGGGATTCCCGAGATCACCTGCCGGTGAGTGGCGCTTCGACGCCCCTGTGGCATGAGCAAGAAGGGTTCTGAGAATGCCTGATGTGGATTCCTCGCCTTGGGAGTGGGCTGAATGGCAATGGCGATCCGCGGTGGACGAGGTGGGCGCTGGTGCCCGGTTGGCCCCGGGGAACTGGCCGCAGAACGCGAGGGTGGCCGTCGCGATCTCGGTCGACGTCGACAACGAGACGCTTCCCCTTTCCCGTGGTGAGACCGGACCCGGCCTTCTCTCGCAGGGCCAGTACGGTGCGCGTGTGGGCCTGCCGCGCGTTCTCGAAACGCTCCGCCGGCATTCCGCACCTGCGACGTTCTTCTACCCGGTCGTCTCGACCCTGCTGGATCCCGCCGGGCTCGCCGCGGTGCGGGCGGACGGGCACGAGATCGGTCTGCACGGCTGGATCCACGAGAAGTGCGGTGACCTGACCGCGGAACAGGAACGGGAGTTGGCTCTGCGCAGCGCGGACGGGCTGGAGGCCGCAACCGGCGTCCGTCCGGTCGGTCTGCGCACGCCGTACTGGGACTTCACCGTGCACACGCTGCCGATCATCAGGGAGCTCGGGCTCGAGTACGACTCCTCCCTCATGGCCGATGACCAGCCCTACGAGCTCCTGCACCGGGGTGAGGCGACCGGGGTGACCGAGATCCCGGTGTCCTGGATCCGGGACGACGCCCCCTACTTCCCCGACGACGCTCTGGGGAAGCAGGTCTTGGCGCCGCGTGAAGTGCTGCGGACGTGGCAGGACGAGTTCGACGCGGCCTACGCCGAAGGCGGGTTGTTCACCCTCGCGCTCCACCCGCACATCATCGGGCACCGCTCCCGCGTCAAGGTGCTGGACGAGCTGCTGGCGCACATCGCTGCCCGCACCGGCGTCTGGTGGGCCACCTGTGCCGAGATCGCGCGACACGCGGCGGCACACCGTTCGCCCGCAGTGAGTTGAGCCCCGCCCGTTCGTCGCGAACCGAGAGGACAGAGCACCCGTGTCGATGATCAACGCGGTTCACGAGGACCAGGCCGAGTCCCTGGTCGAGGTCTACGCCCGAGCCTTCCACGACGACCCCGTGTTCTCCTGGATCTTCCCGGACCAGGAACGCCGCATGGACGCCAACCGGGAGTTCTTCACCGTCATCGTGGAAACGACGTTCGCCGGCGGTGGACTCGCGCTCCAGGTCGAGGACTTCAGCGCGGTCTCGTTGTTCTACCCGCCGTCCGTGCTGCCCACCGCGGAGGACCACGCCGAGGTCGTCAGGCGGTTGACGGAGCGGCTGGGCGACCAGGCTGAGCGGGCGGTGGCCTTCGTGGACCTGCTGAACGACAACCACCCGCGGAACGTGCCACCGCACCTGTACGGCACCTTCCTCTCGACGGTCCCTGCGTGGCAGGGCAAAGGGCTCGGAACCGTGCTCAAGAACGCCCAGTTCGCCATCGCCGACGATGCGGACGCGGGCGTGTACGGCGAAGCGAGCTGCCTGCGCAACCTCGCGTTGTACGAACGGCTCGGGCAGGTGCGGCTGGGCGAGCCCATCACCTTGCGAGGTGGTCCGTCGCTGTACCCGATCTGGCGGCCGCAGGCGAGCAAGCGCGGCGCGAAGCCCTGAGGCGGCGAGGGCGTGGCATGGCCGGCGGTGGAACTCCAGGAGGGCCTGTGAGCCGGTGGGGCATCACCGTTCCCCTGCCCGGGATGTCTCTCGCGCTCCACCGGAAGATCGTCGAGGAGCTCCCGGACCTCGGGTACACCGACGTCTGGACGTCCGAGAAGGCGGGCACCGACGCCTTCACCCCTCTGGCGCTCGTCTCCCAGTGGGCGGAGCAGCTGCGCCTGGGCACCGCGGTGGCATCCGTGTACACCCGTGGTCCGGCGCTCCTCGCGATGAACGCGGCGACCCTTGCGGGATTGGCCCCCGGCCGGTTCGTGCTGGGGATCGGCGCCTCGTCGCGGGTGATCGTGCAGCAGTGGAACGGCGCGGAGTACACCACCCCTCTCCGCAGAGTCAGGGACACGCTGCGGTTCCTGCGGGCCGCGCTGGGCGGTGAGAAGGTGACCGAGGCGTATGAGACGTTCTCCGTCAGTGGTTTCCGCCTGCAGAACGCGGTCGATCCGCCGCCTCCCATCGCGCTCGCCGCCCTGAGGCCGGAAATGCTGCGGCTGGCCGCGGAGGAGGCCGATGGTGTGATCACCAACTGGCTCGCTCCCGGTGACGTGCGCCGGGTGCGCGAGGAGGTCGGCCAGGGCGTCGAGCTGGCCGCCAGGATCTTCGTCTGCCCCACCGCGGACAGGGCGCTGGCACGCAGGCTCGGCCGCCGACTCGTCGCGGAGTACCTGACCGTGCCCGCCTATGCGGCGTTCCAGGACTGGCTCGGCCGCGGCGAGGCGCTCAAGTCGGTGCACGACGCCTGGAACCGCGGTGACCGGCGTGAGGCGCTGGAGCTGGTTCCCGACGAGGTCGTGGACGACCTCGTCGTGCACGGCGCGCCCGAAGACTGCCGCGAGCGAATTCGATCCTATGTGGACAACGGCCTGACGACACCGATCATCGCACTGGTCCCGACCGGTGACGATCCTGCTGGGCACGTCAGGAGCCTGGGTCCCGCTTGACGGTTCACCGGGTCCCGGTCGACCCCGGCGCCGTTGCGTGGTTTTCCAGGCAGGCCAACGATTTCCGCGCCGAGCGGAATGACCGGCCCGGTCGGGCTGCCGCGTTCCGGTACGCGGGACGGTTCGTTGACCGAGTCATGATCCACTTCCAGAGTGGATCACGCGGGAAGTGTCTGCGACTCATCGAGAGCTGAGGAACCGAGCGATGTCCTCCGACTTGGAAATTTCCGCCACCGCAGTCGAAGAGCGGCTCGTGGAACGCCTTTCAGAGCTCACAGGTACACCCGCTCAGTTCGTCGACGTGGACGAACGGATCAACCGCTACCTCCGCGACTCGGTGCAGATGGTCCGGCTCCTGACCGATCTCGGGACCGAGCTGGGCAGGCCGTTGCGGCCCACGATGATGTGGGAGAACCCCACCGTCAGGTCACTCGCCCAGGCGGTGAGCGCCTCCGTGCGGCACGGGGAGCCGAGCCCGGTTCCCGCTCCGGCCACGCGCGGTGCCCGCTCCGACGAGGCCATCGCCGTCGTCGGCATGTCCTGCCGGTTCCCGGGGGCCGGAGATCTCGACGCGTACTGGTCGCTGCTGTCGAACGGGGTCGACGCCGTCGGCACCGTGCCGTCGGAGCGGTGGCACGCGGGCGACGCTCCGGCCGGGACCGACGGCTGGCGGGGTGGTTTCCTGGACCGGGTCGATGGTTTCGACCCGCAGTTCTTCGGCATCTCACCGCGTGAGGCGGCCGAGATGGACCCACAGCAGCGGCTGGCGATGGAGCTGTCGTGGGAGGCGCTCGACGACGCGGGCATAGCGCCCCACAGCCTCCGGGACACCCGGACCGGCGTCTTCTTCGGCGCCATGTGGCACGACTACGCCCAGTTGGCCGCGGGTGACCTCGCCGGAACCACGCAGCACACCGCGACGGGGCAGGACCTCAGCATCATCCCCGCCAGGATCTCCTACTTCCTCGGGTTGCGCGGACCCGCCATCACCCTGAACACCGCCTGTTCGTCCGCGCTGGTCGCCATCCACCAGGCACGGCAGAGCCTCCTGCTCGGCGAGTCGTCGCTCGCACTGGCCGGCGGGGTCAACCTGATCCTCGCGCTGGACAGCATGGTCGCGATGGACCGGTTCGGCGCGATGGCGCCCGACGGGCGGTGCAAGGCATTCGACAGCAGGGCGAACGGGTACGTGCGGGGTGAGGGCGGCGGTGTGGTGGTGCTCAAACCGCTGTCCCGCGCGCTGGCCGACGGCAACCCCGTCCACTGCGTCATCCGGGGGAGCGCGATCAACAACGACGGCTTCAGCAACGGCATGACCGCCCCCAGCCCGGCCGCCCAGGTGGAGGTCCTGCGCGACGCCTGCGCCGACGCCGGGATCGACCCCGCGCACGTCGACTACGTCGAGGCGCACGGCACCGGGACGATGCTCGGCGACCCGATCGAGGCGGGAGCGCTGGGCGCGGTGCACGGGGCGGGGCGCCCGGCCGACCGCCCACTGCTGCTCGGCTCGGCGAAGACCAACATCGGCCACCTCGAAGCGGCCGCGGGGATGGCGGGCTTCATCAAGACCGTTCTGGCGCTGAGCCACCGTTCCATCCCGCCGAGCCTGCACTTCGAGACCCCGAACCCGCACATCGACTTCGACGGCCTGCGGCTGCGGGTCGCTGCACGACGCACGCCGTGGCCGCGGCGGAACCGTCCCGGGCTCGCCGGGGTGAGCGCCTTCGGTTTCGGCGGCACCAACTGCCACGTGGTCCTGGAGGAAGCGGGCACGGGCGGGCCGCACCTGGTGCCGCTGTCGGCCCGTGACGAGGACGGGCTGCGCGCTGCGGCGGCAGAGCTGCTCGAAGCGTGCGAGCGACCCGGTGCGACGATGCCGGCGCTGCGTTCCGGTGCCGTGGCACGGGGAGTGGGGGAAGGACAGCGGCTGGCGGTCACCGCGGAGGACCCCGCCGATCTGGCGAGGCGGCTCACCGCGCACCTCGACGGCCGTCCCCTGCCCGGCACGGTGACCGGCCTCGTGGAAGCGGATCGCGGCAACCCCGTCTTCCTGTTCGCCGGTCAGGGATCGCAGTGGCTCGGCATGGGCAGGGACCTGGTGCTCGAACCGGCCTTCCTGGCCGCGATGCGGCGCTGCGACCGCGCGATGCGCCCCTACCTCGACGTGTCGGTGCTGGACGTGGTGCTCGCGGACGACCCGGCCTGGCTGGAGGACCTGAGGCTGGTGCAACCGGCGATCTTCGCCGTGCAGGTCGCCCTCGCCGCTCTGTGGCGCTCCTGGGGAGTGCACCCCGGCGCGGTCGCCGGGCAGAGCCTGGGAGAGATCGCGGCAGCCCACGTGGCGGGGTGCCTGAGCCTGGAGGACGCGGTGCGGGTCGTCTGCGTCCGCAGCACGATCGTGCACGGCGCCGCGTCCGGCTCGGGCGCGATGGCCGTGGTCGACCTGCCGGTCGAGGAGGCTCGCCGGGTGATCGCGAGCCGCGCGGACGAGATCTCGATCGCCGTCAGCAGCGGTCCGAACGCGACGGTGATCTCCGGAGCTGCTGACGCCGTGCGGGACCTCTCGTCCGAGCTCGCGCGGTCGGGCGTCACGCTGCGGCCGATCCAGGTGGACTACGCGTCGCACTCACCGCAGATGGACCCGCTGCTGCCCGAGCTGCGGTCGGCGCTGAGCGGTGTGCGTCCCCACCGCGGTGTCATCCCCTTCTACTCCACGGTCGTCGGCCAGGACGTGGCCGGTGACGAGCTGGATGCCGAGTACTGGTGCGACAACCTGCGTGAGCCGGTCCTCTTCGCGGAGGTGGTGCGGCTGCTCGTCGCCGAGGGGCGGCGCGACTTCATCGATGTGAACCCGCACCCGCTCCTCGTGCACAACGTGACCGAGTGCCTGGCGGAGGCGGGCCGCGAAGGTCACGTGCTGCCGTCCTCCCGGCGGGCGGAGCCGAGCCGCCCGGTGCTGCTCGACTCCCTCGGCCGCCTGTACTGCCTGGGGCAGGACGTGAACTGGTCCCGTGTGCACGCCCGGACCGGCCGAGAGCCGGCGGAACGCCCGCACGCACCGGACGGGCAGGAGCGGGAACCGGTGGTGCTGCCCCTGTCCGCGCACACCCCGGCCGCGCTCGCCGAGGGAGCCACGGCACTCGCCGAGGTCGTGCGGACCGCCGCTGACCTCGGGGACATCGCCCACACGGCCGCCCGCCGCTCTCCGCACGCGCGACGACTGGCCGTCGCGGGTGCTTCGCGGACCGAGCTGGCCGATGCACTCGAAGGAGCCGCGGAACGGCCGTTGGCGCCGACGTGGAAGAAGCCGTCCGTCGTGTTCGTCTTTCCAGGCCACGGCGCCGCTTGGGCGGGCATGGGCCTGGAGCTCGCCGCGACGGAGCCGGTGTTCAGGGATGCGCTGGAGGACTGCGCCGCGGCCATCCGGCGGGTCAGCGGGTTCTCCGTCCTCGACTATTTGCGGCGGGAGAACGGGGAAGCGGACATCCCGTTGATCGAGGAGGTGCAGCCCGCCCTGTTCGCGATGGAGGTCGCGCTGACGGCCCTGTGGAGGTCCTGGGGCGTCGAACCGGCCGCGGTCGTGGGGCAGAGCATGGGGGAGATCGCCGCGGCACACGCCGCCGGCGCACTGTCCCTCGAGGACGCCGCACTCGTGATCTGCCGCCGCAGCACGCTCCTGGCGTCGATCCGCGGGCAGGGTGCGATGGCGCTGGTCGAGCTCGGCCTGGAGGAGTCGCGGGAGCTCATCGGCCGGTGGGACGGCCAGGTCGAGGTCGCGGCGAGCAACAGCCCGTCCTCGACACTGCTGGCCGGGAGTCCCGAGGCGGTGGAAGAGGTGCTGGGCGAGCTCGAGCGCACGGAGGTGTTCGCACGGCGCATGGTCGTCGACGTGGCCGGGCACAGCCGGCAGGTGGAGCCGCTGCTCGGCGAGCTCCGCGCCGAGCTGCGCGGGGTCTGGCCCGCCGCGACCTCGGTGCCGTTCTGCTCCAGCGTCACCGGTGCGCTGAGCGCGGGCGAGGAGCTGGGGACGTCGTACTGGCTGCGGAACCTGCGTGAACCGGTGATGCTCTGCCCGGCCGTCGCCCTGCTCGCCGAGCAGGGGCACCAGGTGTTCCTGGAGATCAGCCCGCACTCCGTGCTCGGCCCGGCGATCGACGCGACGCTCCACTCGGTCGGCGCGACGGCCACCACGGTCGCCAAGGCGCACAGGAAGCGCGGTGAGCGGACAGGCCTGCTGGAAGCCGTCGCGGCGCTCTACACGGCGGGGTGCGAGGTCGACTGGGACCGGGTGCAGCCCGCCGGTGGCCGCACGGTTCCGCTGCCCGCCTACCCCTGGCAGCGCGAGCGGTACTGGCTCGACCGCGTACGTGGCACTCGCCGCGAGATGACGAGCGCGATCGATGACGGTTCGCGCTCGGAGCCGGAGGAAGTCGTCCCGCAGGAGGCCGCGAGCAGCTCCGACGACGGTGCGGCCTTCGAGGACCGGCTGGCGAACCGGGTGGCCAGGGTGCTGCGCCTGCGGCAGGACGAGGTCCAGCGCGACGTCCAGCTGAGCAAGCTGGGCATGACCTCCCTGATGGCGATGGAACTCCGCAACCTGGTCCTGCGTGATCTGGCCGTGGAGATCCCGGTCTCACGCGTGCTGCGGGCGGACGGGGTCTCCGCACTCGCGGCCGAGGTCCAGCCGTCGACCGGTGCTGGCCAGCCGGCGCCCGGCGCGGCGGCGCTCGTGGGATCGATGGACTGGATGGAGCTGTGAACGCGATGACCTCACTGGTGGAGCTGCTGAGGCGGGGCGTGCAGCTGACGCCGGCCGGTGACCGGCTGCGGTTGCGGGCTGCTCCGGGAACCCTCGACCCCGCCGAGCGGGATGCGGTGCGGGAGCACAGGTCCGAGCTGCTGGAGCTGCTCGGCGGGCGCTCGGCCTGCCGGCTGACCGGTGTGCAGAACCGCATCTGGTTCCTCGACAGGCTCGACCCGACGGGAGTGGCGTACACGTTCACCGTCACTTACCGGATCGAGGGGCCGGTCGACGCGCCGGCGCTCGCCACCGCACTGGAGACCGTCTGGCGCCGCCACCCCGGTCTGCGGGCGACCTTCGAGGAGATCGGGGGAGTGCCGGTCCAGTTCATCGACCCGGAGTCGGCACCCGTGCTGAGGAGTGCCGATCTCCTCGGCGCCGATGCCGAGGAAGTCGACCGGGAGCTGCGAGCGGCCCTGATCGCGCCGTTCGACCTCGCTCGTGGCCCGTTGGCGCGTTCGGTGCTCGTGCGCACCGGGGAGCGGGAACACGTGTGGGGGCTGACCCTGCACCACCTGGTCGCCGACGGGTGGACCACCGGGCTCGTCGTGCGGGAGGTCTCCGAGATCCTCAACGGCGAGAGCGGTGCGGACGCGGGCTTGGACTACACCGACTACGCCGAGTGGGAACGCACACACGCCGACAGCCCCGCCTCGGCCGGGAACCTGGACCACTGGGTGGGTGCGCTGTCGGGAAGCACCCCGCTGGAGCTGCCGCTGGACCACCCGCGCCCGCCCCGGCGCGGCCACGTCGGCGCGCGGGTCGACTTCGTCCTGCGACCGGAGCTCACCACCGGGCTCACGGAGCTCGGCAGGGAGGAAGCGGCAACCCGGTTCGCCACGCTGCTCGCCGTGTACCTCGTGCTGCTGTGGCACTCCACCGAGCGCGAGGACATCTCGATCGGCACGCCGTGCGCCAACCGGCTGGACCCCGGCTTCGAGCGGACCGCGGGGTGCTTCGTCAGCACCCTGGTGCTGCGCGTCGGCCTGTCCGCCGAGCTGAGCTTCCGCGAGCTGGTGCGCAGGACCGCCGCCGTGTGCGCCGACGCCTGGGACCACCAGAACTACTCGTACGAGAAGCTGGTGAGCGAGGTGGCCGGCAGCCGCGACCTCAGCCGCAGTCCGCTGTTCCAGGCGTTCTTCGCCTTCCAGGACGCGTTCCACCCGCTGAGGCTGCCCGGCGCCACGGCCGAGCTGCGCCCGTTCGACACCGGCAGCGTCCAGTTCGACCTCGAACTGCACTTCCACCCCGACGCCGGCGAACGGGGACTGCTGGGGAGCTTCTACTACGACACGGCACTGTTCGAGCGGTCGACGGTCGAGGCCATGGCCCGCCGCTGGCAGCACCTCGCCGCGTTGCTGGTCGGCTCCCCGGACCTGCCGATCGGCGACGTCTCCCTGATGACCGAGCTGGAGCGCCGGAACCTCCGCAGGCGCAACAGCACCGCATCGGACCACGCACGGGACACGACGGTCGACCGGCTCGTGGCGGCATGGGCCGAAGCCGACCCCGAGCGCGTCGCCGTCCGCTGCGACGGCCGTGAGCTCAGCTACGCGGAGCTCGACCGCGCGGTGTCGGCATTGGCCTGCCGCATCGACGCCGCGGGCGGTCGTGGCCGGCGACTCGGGATCTTCCTGGACCGCAGTCCCGACATGGTGGTGGCGGTGCTGGCAGCGGTCCGCGCGGGAGCGGTCTTCGTCCCGCTGGCCACCGATCTGCCCGAGGAGCGGATGGCCTGGATCGTCGAGGACACCGGCATGTCCCTGGCGGTCACGCGATCGGACCTCGCCGCCCGCCTGCCCGAGCGGGTCCGGCCGCTGCTGGTCGACGGGTCACCGGACGCGACGCCGCACCGGCCGCTCGAGCCGCCCGCAGCCGGCAGTCCCGCCTACGTGCTGCACACCTCCGGGTCGACGGGCCGGCCCAAGGGAGTCGAGGTGCGGCACGACAACCTGCTGAACCTGCTGCACGCGATGGCGGTGAAGCCGGGAATCCGGCAGGACGACGTGTTCCTCGCGGTGACCAGCCTGTCGTTCGACATCTCGCTGCTGGAGCTGCTGCTCCCGCTGGTCACCGGTGCGGCGGTCGTCGTCGCCACCGCGGGGGAGGCGGCGGACCCGGCTCGCCTGGCCGGCCTGCTGGACACCAGTGGTGCCACCGTCATGCAGGCGACGCCCTCCACGTGGCGGATGCTGTTCGACTCCGGGTGGAAGGGGCTCTCCCGGCTCACCGCGCTGTGCGGCGGAGAGGCCATGAGCCGCGACCTGGCCGACCAGCTCCTGGCCGGGTGCCGGGAGGTGTGGAACCTCTACGGTCCGACCGAGACGACCATCTGGTCCGCCCGCTGGAAGGTCGACGCGACCGGTCCCGTGCGCATCGGGGAGCCGATCGAGAACACCCGGTTCTACGTCGTCAACGGACGCGGCCTGCTCGTGCCGCCCGGAGTGCCGGGCGAGCTGTGCATCGCGGGGGAGGGCGTCGCGAACGGCTACCTGAACCGGCCGGAGGAGACCGAGCGGCGATTCGCGGACCTGGCGGGGGTGGCCGACGCGCCCGAGCGCGTCTACCGCACCGGTGACCTGGTCCGCGAGTCGGCGGACGGCACGCTGACCTTCCTGGGCAGGACGGACCAGCAGCTCAAGGTGCGCGGTCACCGCGTCGAGGCCGCCGAGGTCGAACACGCGCTGCGCCGGCACCCCGCGGTCGTCGACGCCGCGGTCACCCTGGCGGCGGACGGAGTGCTCGTCGCCCACCTGGCCGCGCATGACGGCGACACCGTCTCCGCGGGTCGGCTCAGAGAGCTGCTCGCTCCTGTCCTCCCCGCCTACATGGTGCCGCAGCGCTTCGTCCTGCACACCGCGCTTCCGATGACTCCCAACGGCAAGGTCGACCGCACGGCGCTGTCGTCGATGGTCGCGGAGCCGGCTCCGAGCGCCACCGCGCACGAACCGCCGGCCGGCGGGACCGAGGCGGTCGTCGCGGAGATCTACGGCGACCTCCTCGGCCGGACCGGGGTCGGCAGGCACGACAGCTTCTTCGACCTGGGCGGGCACTCCCTGCTGGCCACCAGGGCGCTGTTCCAGGTCGAGGAGCGCTTCGGCGTGCGGGTGGAGCTGCAGAACCTCTTCGCGCACCCCACGGTGTCGGCGCTCGCCGCACGGATCGACGACGACCTCACCCGCGGTGTCCGGGACGACCTCGCCATCAGCGCCGCGCTCGACCAGCTCGAGTCGATGTCGGACGAGGACGTCGCCCGCCTGCTCGACGGCCTCCACTGACCAACCAGCGAACCAGCGAACCAGCGAACCAGGAGACAGTGTGAACACGACCGACCGGCTCCAGCAGCTGTCCGACACCAAGCGACTGGCGCTGTTGCGGCTGCTGGAGAACAAGAACATCGGGAACGACCGGCTGCTCACCCTGGAGGGGTCGAACGTCAAGGTGCTGCGGGAGGGCACCCCGATCCTGTTCCTCTACCCGGCCACGGACGGCAGCGTGAGCTACATGAACAACTACCTGCCGCACATCCCCGAGACCTGGGGCGTGTATGCCCTGCAGACCCCGGGAATGGACGGTGAGCAGGCGCCGTACCGCACGGTCGAGGAGCTGGCCGCCCACGGCATCCGCCAGATGCGCCGCGTCCAGCCGGAGGGCCCCTACTACGTCGCGGGGAACTGCATGGGCGGACTGCCCGCGTACGAGACGGCCCGCCAGCTCCACGAGCAGGGTGAACGCACCGGTCTCGTCCTGCACCTGATGCCGAACTTCAACCGCCCCTGGAAGGAGCTGCCGGTCGACAGCGCCTCGTTGCAGCAGCGGGCGATCATGGACTACGTCTACATCATCGAACGCCTGCTGGCCGTGCGGATCGACCTGCCGTGGGACGAGCTGAACGAGCTCGACGAGGACGCACAGGTCGAGTTCGTCGTCCGCTACGTCGACGAGCACGACCTGCTGTCCGGAATGGACCTCGACGTCTTCCGCAACCGGATGGCCATCTACAAGGCGAACCTCTCGGCGATGCTCACCTACGACCCGCCGACCGGCTTCGACGGCAGCATCACGATCCTCGCCGTCGGCGAGGCCAGCCGGCAGGAGACCGCGATCCACGCGATGTCGCCCTACGCCGCACCGCTGCGGTCGATCCACCGCGACCGGATCACCACCGTCTTCGTGGACGCCGACGGCGGCGCGCTGTTCGACGGTGCCGAGCCGGACATCGGCAAGATCGGCCGCGAGCTGCGCGAGATCGTCTCCGCGGCGGGCGAAGGCACCAGGGCGTGACCACCGAGGAACAGAACCGGTATCCGCACCTGTTCTCCCCGTTGCGGGTGGGCAACGCGCGGCTGAAGAACCGGATCGTGTTTCCGGCGATCATGAACAACTACGCGCGCCAGGGGCTGGTGACCGACCGCACGGTCACCTTCTACGCCGAGCGCGCGGCCGGTGGCGCGGCGATGGTGGTGTCCGAGGCGCTGTTCGTCCACCCGAGCTCGGTGCCCCCGCAGACGGGTCTCGCGGCGTACGAACCCGCCAACACCGCGGGCTTCGAGCGCCTCGCGGCCGCGGTCGAGGAACACGACTGCCGGATGGTCGGTCAGCTCCTGCACTCGGGCAGGCAGCAGGTGCGAGGTCCGGTGTCGGACAGTTCGATCGGGGTGTCGCCCCTGCCGGACCCGTACAGCTGGACGGTTCCGCACGTGATGTCCACGTCGGAGGTCCGGATGATCGCCGAGTCGTTCGTGGCTTCGGCCGCCGTCCTGCAGCGTGCGGGGTTCTCCGGCGTCGAGGTGCACGCGGCGCACGGTCACCTGATCACGCAGTTCCTGTCGCCGTGGTCGAACACCAGGCAGGACGAGTACGGCGGCGACCTGGACGGGCGGACCAGGTTCCTGCGCGAGGTCCTGGCCGGCATCCGGTCGGTGTGCGGGACGGATTTCCTGCTGGGCTTGAAGATGCCGGGTGACGAGCTGGTGCGGGGAGGCATCACCGCGGAGGAGTCGGCTCGCATCGCGAACCGGGTGGGCCAGGAGACTCCGCCGGACTACCTCGCGTTCGGCCAGGGCAACTCCTCGCTCAGCTTCGGCGACCACGTGCCCGACATGCACTACCCGCCCGGCCCGTACCTCGGGATCCAGCGCGACCTCAGGGCAGCGGTGGACGTCCCGGTCGTGGCGTTCGGCCGCGTCACCTCCGCTGCCGAAGCCGAGGCCGTGGTCAGGGACGGGGTCGGTGACCTGGTCGGCCTGGGACGTCTCCTGGTGGCCGATCCCGGCTTCCCGGCCAAGGTGCGGGCGGGCCGCGAGCAGGAGGTGCGGCCGTGCCTCTACTGCAACGTCTGCTGGGGAGAGGTCACCAGTGGCCGCACGATCGCCTGTGTGGTCAACCCCGACCTCGGCACCGGTGGTGAAGCCGCCGGCCGGGTGCGCGGGTCGTCGACGAAGCGTGCGGTGACCGTGGTCGGCGCCGGTGTGGCAGGTCTTCGGGCCGCCGCGGCGGCGGCCGAACGAGGGCACCGGGTGACCTTGCTGGCCGGACCGCACCTCGGCGGCAAGGCGAGGGTGGAGTCGCTGTTGCCGGGACGTGCTGACATCGCCACCACGCTGGAGCACCACCTGTGGCTGGTGGAACGCAACGGCGTGCGCATCGAGCGGAGTGCGCGCGTGACGGAGGAGATGGTCCTCGCGACCGGTCCCGACGTCGTCGTCCTCGCCACCGGGGCGCGGATGATGCGACCGCCCACCCTGGCCGCCCACGGCGAGGACGGCGTCAGCGTGCGCGACCACCTGGTCCACGGCGACGGCGGAGGCAGCGACGGCACAGCGGTGCTGTTCGACTTCGACCACTCGGCCGGGACCTACGCGGTGGCCGACCTCCTGGCGCGGCGGTACCGCGACGTGGTGCTCATGACGCCCAGGGCGTCCCTGGGCGACGCGGTGCCGTACGTGAGCCGCCTTGGTGTCCACCGGAGACTGCACGAGGCGGGCGTGCGCATCGAGTTGTCGACCGAACCGCTGCTGTACGAGGACCGCGTGCTGCGCTGTGCGAACGTCTTCACCGGGCGGCTCACCGAGATCGAGGACGTGGCCCTGTTCACCTGGTCGACCCCGCGTCAGCCGGTCGACGAGCTGTCGGGTCCGCTGTCGGCGAGCGGGGTGCCAGTCCACGTCATCGGGGACGCGTACGCGCCGGGAACCATGCTCACGTCGATCCGGGAGGCCGAGGTGCTCGGCAGGCGGCTGTGAGCGCGCCTCAGCGGTTGTTCCTCCGGGCTTCCGGTTCACCCAGCCAACTCCGTGGAGATGAGATGCTGAACAGCAGCACGGGCCGTTGCCCTGTGCAAGGGCGGTTCGACCCGCTGGCTCCCGACTACCTCGCCGACCCGTACCCGGCGCTCGCCACCCTGCGCGAGGAAAGCCCGGTCTTCTACGAACCGCAGCTCGACATGTGGCCGGTGACCCGCCACGAGGACGTCAAGCGCGTCCTCACCGATCACGAGAGCTTCTCCGGTGCGATCACCCAGACGCCCTTCTACCCGCTTGCACAGGAAGCGAAGGAGATCCTCGACGCCGGGTTCCACGCCACCCCGACCGTCTCCAACTGCGACCCGCCCAAGCACACCAGGGTGCGCGCCTTCAACGTCAAGGCGTTCTCCGCCAGGAGGATCGCGGGGCTCGAACCGGTCATCCGCGCCTGCACCACCGAACTGCTCGACGGTGCCGCCTCGAAGTCGCGGTTCGACCTGGTGCACGAGCTGACGGCACCACTGCCCGCCAAGATCGTGTTCAGCCTGATCGGCTTTCCCGAGTCGGACTCGGAAGCGCTCAAGGCGCTCGCCCTCAACCGCATGGCCTTCACCTGGGGACGGTCCACACCGGACGAACAGGTCAGGATCGCGGGAAGGATGGTCGAGTACTGGCGGTACTGCACGGACTTCGTCGCCGCGCGCAAGGAGGACCTGCGGGACGACTTCACCAGCGACCTGCTCCGCTCGCACCTCGCGGATCCCGCCGCGCTGTCGGTCGAGGAGATCGTCAACGTCATCCACGCGGTGAGCTTCGCCGGCCACGAGACCACGACCAACGCGTCGTCGAGCACGCTGCAGCGGCTGCTCACGCACCGGGAGCAGTGGGAGGCGATCTGCGCCGACCCGTCGCTGATCCCGAACGCGGTCGAGGAGGGTCTGCGCTTCGACCCGAGCCTGCACACCTGGCGCAAGATCACCACCAGGCAGGTCGACATCGGCGGGGTCACCGTCCCGGCGGGGGCCAAGCTCCTGCTCCTCATCGGTTCCGCGAACCACGACCCGGCACGGTTCGCCGACCCGGACCGGTTCGACGTCCACCGGTCCAACCCCCAGCAGCACCTCACCTTCGGCAGGGGAATCCACGCCTGCTTCGGTGCTCCGCTGGCTCGGCTGGAGATGCGGGTCGTGCTGGAGGAGCTGACGGCACGCCTGCCCCACCTCCGGCTCGCGGACGGTGAAGTCGTGCGCTACCACGAGAACGCGTGCTTCCGCGGCCCCGTGCGGCTGTGGGTGGACAACCCGGCCGCCGCCTGAGCCACCACGACCCACGCGCCCGGATGCGGGCGAGCTGCGAACCGACTCGACCTAGGAGAACTGCACTGAGGTACTGGGAACGTCACGTCGCACTGCCGGCCGATCCTCTTCGCGTGGCTGCCACGCTCGCGGCGACGTCGACCGAGGACAACGTGCTCTACGAGAACCAAGGTTCGATCTGCTGGGGTGAGGGCGCCCATGCGACCGTCACCACGCGGGCGGGCGAACCGCTGTCGGCGCTCGCCACCCGGCTCGCGGAGGTCGACGTCGACAACTGGCGCGCTTACGGCTGGGCCACCTTCGAGCTGTCCTACGCGTTGTACGGACTGGACGACGCGCCGACGACCGACACGGTCACCTTGATGATCCCGCGGCGTGAGGTGCGCTTCGAGAACGGCATTGCCCTCCTGCGCGCACTCACCGCGGCGGACGTGAACGCGCTGGAGTCGCGGCTCGCGGCTGCCGTGCTGACCGGCGGGGTCGAGCCGGCGGAGGCGCGCGTCGAGGTCGATGTCGACGGCCACGACGCGGAGAGCTACCGGGCCGCGGTCGCGGCGGGCATCGCGGAGATCCGCTCCGGCGCGCTGGACAAGGTGATCCTCTCCCGTGTGGTACCGGTGCAGGAAGACATCGACATGCCCACGACGTACCTCACCGGCCGTCTTGCCAACAACCCGGCGCGATCGTTCCTCCTGCGCCTTCAGGGCTGGGAGGTCCTCGGGTTCAGCCCGGAGATCGTGATCAGCGTGAGCTCCAAGGGCGAGGTGGTCACCCAGCCGCTGGCCGGCACGCGCGCCTTCTTCGGTGATCACGAAGCCGACCGGGTGCGGCGTGACGAGCTCTACCGCGACGCCAAGGAGGTCTTCGAACACGCGATCTCGGTGCGCCTGGCCGCGACCGAGCTGTCGACCGTGTGCAGACCGTCGACCGTCCGCGTCGAGGAGTTCATGAGCGTGAAGGAACGCGGCAGCGTGCAACACCTCGCCTCCCAGCTCTCGGGTTCGCTCGCACCGGACCGCACCGGCTGGGACGCGTTCGCCGCCCTCTTCCCCGCGGTCACGGCGTCCGGCATCCCCAAGGCCTCCGCGTGCGAGCTGATCCGGCGCGCCGAGACGCAGCCGCGCGGCCTCTACAGCGGCGCCGTGCTGACCGTCGACCAGGACGGCGCCATCGACGCGGCTCTCGTCCTCCGCAGCGTGTTCCGCCGCGACGGCGACATCTGGCTGCGGGCAGGCGCGGGCATCGTCGCCCAGTCCACCCCTGAACGGGAACTGGAGGAGACGCGGGAGAAGCTGCGCAGCGTGTCGCGCTTCCTCGTGCCGTCCGCGGAGTGAACCGAGCCGGCGGAGAACCCGCGTTCCACCCCGTGGAACTCAGCGATCTGGGTCACACCCTTTCGACTACATTCATTGCCATCGTTCAACAAAGCCAGCGGGGGATTTCACCAGGAGTGACCATGAGCGTTCAAGAGCAGTTGCGCGGCGGTGCACCGGATCTCGACGACTTCCCCACGCTGTGCAGTGTTCCGCTGCGGCCGGAATGGTTCGACGACGAGGAAGAAAACCCGGCAGCGGGGGTCGTCCGGGGTACGGACTGATCAGCAGGAGATCAGCTGCTGGTGCAGCGAACCTACCCGTAGTAGGTTCGCCTGCATGACCCCGGACGCCACCGCGCACGTCGATGTCGCCGCCTCACCGCAGCGAGTGTTCGAACTGGTCAGTGACCTGCGAAACCTGAGCGGCGTCGCCGAGGAGTACGCGGGCGGCAAGTGGCTGGACGGCTCCGGCCCGTCGGTCGGCGCGCGGTTCCGCGGCGTCAACCGGCGCGGACGGCGGGTGTGGCCGACGACCTCCACGGTGACGGACTGCTCCGTGACCCGGTTCGCGTTCGAGGTGAGGTCGCTGGGGCTTGCGGTGGCGCGCTGGCAGTACGACATCGAGCCGACCGCCGGCGGGTGCCGGGTGACCGAGTCGACCTGGGACCGCCGGCCGGGGTGGTACGTGCCGATCACGCGGCTGGCCACCGGCGTCAAGGACCGGGCGGTGACGAACCAGCGGAACATCGAGGCGACGCTGGAGCGGTTGAAGAAGGTCGCGGAGTCGGGCTGACCGCGCAGAATTCCACGGACCTTAAACCGATTTAAAATCCTTTGCCCACAACCGAATTCTGAACCCGCCCCGTGATCTCCCCGTAGTCATCGGTACAACACCGATCCACCCCGAGGAGACACAGGATGGGCGCTCGACACCGCAAGCCCGCCATGATCGGCGCGGGCGCTGTGCTCGCGGTCGCCGCTGTCGCCGGTGGCATCTTCGCCTTCGGCGGCACCAACTCGAACGCGGCCGAGGACTGCGGCGGACTGGACCAGGCGCTGCGGAACAACCTCACCTTCATCGCCGGTCAGCAGGCGAACCCCGACGCCCAGTCGGACGCCCGCATCGCGAACCGCCAGGCGGTCGTGAACCTCATCAACCAGCGACGTGCTGCCGCCGGTTGTGGTGGCAACGTCCAGGCGCAACCCGAGAAGGGCCAAGCCGCTACGTCCGGTGAGGACTGCGGCGGGCTCGACAAGGCGTTGCAGAACAACCTGAGCTTCATCGCGGGCCAGAAGGCGAACCCGGACGCGCAGTCCCAGGCGCGCATCGCGAACCGGCAGGCCGTGGTCGACCTCATCCAGCAGCGGCGCAAGGCGGCGGGCTGCGCGGGTGACGGTGGCGCGGGCAACGCCGACCAGGCCCAGCCCGCTCCCCAGCAGCCCGGCACCGGTCAGGGCAACGGTGGCGCATCCGGGCAGCAGGTCTGCGCCGGCTCGACCGTCACGCTGTCCGGCGAAGGTGGCGCGCCCGCCGCGTCCAGCGGTGAGTTCCCGATCGGCACCACGCTCAAGGTGACGAACCTGGACAACGACAAGTCCACCACCGTGAAGGTCGCGTCGGTGTCCGGCAGCTGCGCGCTGCTGAACAACGCCGCCTTCGAACAGGTGCGGGAGCCCGGCAAGTTCCTGATCCGCCGGGCGCTGATCGAGAAGATCGGCTGAGAGTCCACACCGGACGGTTGCCGCAGGACGGCTGTTCTCCCGAGGCACGGGGGAACAGCCGTTCCGCGCGTTCGGCGATGTCGCGCTAGGACCACGACCAGCTGAACCCGCGCACACCGGGCCGCACGTTCAAAGCCACGTCCAGCAACGTGCGCCCGGGAGCCACCTCGGACCCGTCCGCGAGCTGGACGGCGGAGGCGGGAGGGGCACCCTCGAACGTCACCTCGAGCACGTACTCCCGCGTCGGCAGGCGGAACTTGCGCTCGTAGCTCGTCGCGGGAGGACAGGGCGCCTGGTTCACGATCTCGTGCTCGACCACGACGCTCTCACCCTTGCGCAGCGGCCGTTCGAACAGCAGCTCCGCGACCAGCAACCCCTCGGCCGGCTCCTGGACGACCCGTCCGACCGTGCAGTTCTTCAAGGCCTTGACCAGCGGTGGCGGGCGGTCGCGGTCGTCGTCGTGCAGGATCACGACCCACCGGTCGGGCCCGTTCATCAACGCCGACAGCACCTGCCGGGAGCGGAAGACCCGTTCGGTGCGGTCCGCTCCGATCGTCACGAAGTCCTGCTGGCTCACGCGCAGGAGCTGGTCGTCCCACTGCGTGTCCAGGTCGTGCAGGGCGTGCTCGACGGGCGCGGGGACCGGCCAGAACGCCGACACCGGCGCCGGCGCCCCGCGCAGCCAGCGGCCGCGTGAGCGCGGGGGGTCGAGCAGCTCCGACAGGTGGCCGGGAGGCACCCGCAGGATGTGCTCGAGGTGGACGACGGCCTGCAGCGACTTCTGCCGCTCTGGCCGCCTGCGACCGGTCTGCCAGCAGCTCAGCGTCGCCATCGAGACGGAGACGCCGTTGTGCGAGAGGTGCTCGCGCAGGCGCTCCAGACCGAGACCGCGATTCGTGATCGCCGTCCGGAGAGCCTGCGCGAACTCGTCCACGCCGGTCACGCTAACGCACTCACCTGCCCGGCTGAAGTGGCTGGTGAGGCCGGTAGGTCACGCGGCCGTCGACCACCACCACGTCGACCTCGACGGGAGCTCCGGTGTGCTCGCCCATCGGTGCCAGCACCAGCGGTGCGGTGCCCGTGCCCTGGTGGATCACCAAGGTCGTGCCCAGCCGGGTGGCGATCAGGTGGCCGAGCAGGTCGCGCGCGTTCCCCGCACCGGTGTTCTCGTTCGCGTCGGGGTGCAGCGCCCAGTTGGCGTTCTCGACGAGCGCACCGGTCAGGTGTCCGGTGTGAGCCGGCCTGAACGAGGTGAAGTCCGCGACCGCCCGGCTCACCGCCGCGGTGGTGGCGGCCTGGTTCAGCACCTGCGCGCGCAGGGCTGCCGGGTCCTGGCGCACCACCTCCGCGACCGCCGCGTACAGGCCGTCCGAGGTGACGGGCGGGGGAGCGGGCCGGTTGAGCACGTCGAACGCCAGGTGCCGCAGGTGCCGCCGCGTGCTGCTGACGTGTTCCTCGTACTCGCTGAGCCGGCTCGACGGGGCGGCCTCCGCCACCTCGGGCTGTTCGGGTCCTCCGGAACCGGTCGGCGCGACCTGGCCGTCGGCGTCGGCGAGCAGTGGCACCGGGTCGGCGAGCGGGGGCACCGAGTCGACGCGCGGTGACACCGGGTCGGCGAGCACCAGGGATGCCGACCGGCCAGGGCTGAACCGGACCAGCGGTTCCTCGGTCACGTGCCTGTTGACGATCGTGTCGAAGATCTTCCGGTCGAAGTCGGTGGCCGGGTCCCAGTACAGGTGTGCTCCGTGCTGGACCCCCACGTTGCGGTTGACCAGCAGGAAGACCATGCTCTCGTAGTCCTCCTCGCCGAGCCGGTTGCCCTCCGGGTCGTACATGCCGTACATGTCGGCGTCACCGGTCATCCAGATGAGGTCGCCCCGCGAGTTCGACCCGTGGACGACACCGTCGATGACCTTGAACTTGCCCTCCTGCTCGTACTGCTCCATCGTGCCGATCAGCTCGGCGAACTCGGCGGTGCGCTCGTGGAAGCGCTTGGCGACCTTGTCCCGCATCGCAGGGTCGACGCCGGAGAGGTCCGGGTTCGGGTCCGGCTGGAAGAACCCGACGAGCCCGACGTGCTCCGCGTCGGCACCGAGCAGCACGTCGGCCTGGTTGATGGTCTTCGCCTTGATGTCCTTGGGCTTCGGCATCGCGCCGTCGTGGAGCCAGCGAACGGAGTCCGGGTTCGTGGGACGGACGTCCAGCACGATGTTGAAGCGGTCGACGAAGTTCTGGAACCGCTCCTGGTTGCGCTTGGGGATGCCGAACTCCCCTTCGAGCCGGTCAGGGGTGAGCGGCGCGGCGTCGTCCGGAACCCGCCACTGCACGGAGTCCCGCGGTTGCGCGGGACGCGGCGCGGCGGACGTCTTGGCGTCGATCTCGTCGAAGAGGTCCTCGACGAACGGCTTGCCGAGGTCCGGTTCCGGCAGCTGCGGCTCGACCGGCTGACCCGGGGTCGTCCGCTCACCCGCACCACCGGCACGGCTGGACCCGGTTGCGTCCTGGTCCGCCGGGGGGCCGGTGAGCGCGCTGCTGACCGCCGCGGCGCCGGCTTCCTGCTCCGGCGTCGTTGCCGTGCCGGGTTCGGTGGTCTTGCGCGGTGGTTCGCTTGGGCCGGCGTGCGGGTTGTCGGGCACGGTTTGCGGCTCGGCCTCGATCTCGGCCTCGGGTTTTTGCTCCGGTGTCGTTGCCGCGGCGGGTTCGGTGGTCTCGCGTGGCGGTTCGCTTGGGCCGGCGTGCGGGTTGTCGGTGGTGTCAGGAGTCGACGTGGCTGGTGGTGCCTCGTTCGTCTTGGGGTTCGTGGTCGCGGCTTCGGGCTCGTTGTGGAGCACGGTCTGCGGCTCAGCTTCGACCTCGACCTCGACCTCGGCCTCGGCGGAAGCGGTCGTTGCCGCGCCGGGTTCGGTGGTCTCGCGTGGCGGTTCGCTTGGGCCGGCGTGTGGGTTGTCGGTGGTGTCAGGAGTCGACGTGGCTGGTGGTGCCTCGTTCGTCCTGGGGTCCGTGGTCGCAGCCTCGGGCTCGTTGTCGAGCATGGCCTGCGGCTCAGCCTCGACCTCGACCTCGGCCTCGGCGGAAGCGGTCGTCGGGTGCACGGTGGGGCTCGGCGTCGTGGGCTGGACATCCGCGGGGCCCGTGACCACCGTGGTCTGTCGCGGAAGTGACGCCTCGGCGTTGCTGTGGGTGGCCGGTGCGGCGACCTGAGGACTGGGTGTGCCCGTCTCCGCACTGCTGCGGCTGCCTTCGTTGCCCGCAGACGACTCCGCGGGCGGCGAAGGCGGCGTGGGCAGCGGCTTCTGGCTCGCACCCGCCGCGGTGTTGGTGACGTCGGCGGGTGGGGTGTTGGTGGCCGCGCCGGTGGGAGGCGTGTTCGTGGTCGCGTCGCGGGCAGGCGTGCTCGTGGTCGCGTTGCCGGGAGGCGTGTCCGTGGTCGCGTCGCGGCCAGGCGTGCCCGTGGTCGCGTTGCCGGGAGGCGTGCTCGTGCTCGCGTCGCCAGGTGACGCGGACGGGGCCGGCGGGGCGGGCGGGCCCGACGGTGCGGGCGGTGCCGACGGCGCCGGTGGGGTCGGCGGTGCGGGCGGGGTCGAGTTGTAGAGGTCGACCTGGCGGTCCGCCTCCGCCTTCGCGTCCCACCACTTCTTCTGCTCCGCGTCCGCGGCCCTGCGGGCGTCGTCGAGCTTGGTCTCCGCTTCCTTGATCTTGTTCTCGGCCGCGGCGCGCTCGGCCGACAGCGCCTTGTGGGCTTCCTCGGCGGTGGTGCGGGCGGTTTCGGCGTCGGCGACGGCCTTCTGCTGCGCCTGGAGCTCCGCGCGGGCGTCGACGGCGGCCTTGCGTTGCACGTCGAGCTGCGCGTGGGCGTCGGTGAGCTGCTGCTGGGCGTCGGTCAACGCGGTGTGCGCCGCGTCGGCCTCCTGGCCCAGCCGGTCCAGCTCAGCCTTCGGCGCTCCGCTGATCTGGGCGTCGTCCAGGGCGTCCTTGGTCGTGAGCGCGTCCTGGCTGAGCGACGAGATCTGCGGCGTCAGGTCCTGGATCGCCGCGCGGGTCTGCGCGACGTCCGCCACGGCGGTGTCGAACGCCGTCTGCCGCGTCCGGAGCTCGGCCTCGGCGTTGACGTGGTTCTCGATCGCCGTGTTCAGCTTCGTCGCGGCGTCACCCAGCGGCTGGTCGGTCCTCGCCAGCACCGCGGCCGCGGAGTTGATGACCTCCTGGGCCTCGTGCCGGGCCTCGTCGACCTTCTTCTCCGCCTCGCGCCAGTCGTCGGCCGTCTTCTTGACCTCGGTCTGGGCGTCCTTCAGCGAGTCGCTGAAGTTCTGGTTCAGCATCGACTCGACCTCGGTGGCGGGCATGCGCACGCCGGCCGAGCCGGGCACCGTCAGGTCGACGACGCCGGTCTTGCCGCCGACCGTCGCGACGACGCGGTACTCGACGTCGAACTGCACGAGACCGGTGCGCGACGGGTCCTTGGGCTTCACACCGCCGCCCTGCGCCTGCGCCGGGCCGCCGGAGACCGCGGACGACTCCTCGTTCGCGTGCCTCAGCTCGACGCCACCGGAGCCGACGTTGACGGTGTCCGCGGGGTCGCCCTGCTTGACCGCCGCGCTGCCCTGGGCGAGGCCCACGGCCACGTCGGAGGTGTCGGCGACCTTGGCCTCGCTGGAGACGTCGGTCGTCTTGGTGATCAGCGGGGTCTCGATCTTGACGCCGTCGCTGAGCGAGCCCAGCTGCGGGTTCACGAGCTTCGCGTAGACCTTGACGTCGGCGTCCTGGCCGAACGTCAGCGCCGCCTCCTTGAGGCCGGGCACGTCGAGCGGTCCGGACAGCATCGCGGGCAGGTGCGGCTGCAGGTTCTCCGGGCTGAGGGTCGAGAGCAGGCTGTTGAGCGAGCCCGTGCCCTTGCCGGTGAGGCCCTTGCCCGCGCCGGCCTCCGTCATCGCCTTCACGGCGGCGTCGCGCAGGTCGCCCGCGCCGCGCAGGTTCTCCACCGACGCGGTCGCCGGCAGCTGGGTGGCCCGGCTGTCCTGCTGGAACGCGTAGGTCGCGTCCGGCGTGCCGAACTCACTGCTACGCCTGCTCGCCGCCGACATGTAGGGCTGCGGGGCGCCGCGACCGGTCGTCGGCGCCGAGACCTTCTGGTTGTCCGCGTGCGTGCGGACGACCATGTCCTGCTCGGCGCTGCGGACCTTCGCGACCTCCTTGGCGCCCTTCTCCACGACGAGCTCGAACTCGACCGGCACGGTGTAGCGCGCCGCCGGACCGCTCGCCGTGCGGTTGTGGCCGAACGCCGTGCTGGTCGAGGTCGTCACCGAGGTGCTCTGGGCGGAGCCGACGTTCGCGATGGCGCTGAGACCCGCGGTGCCGGAGACGTTCGGGTTCGCGCTCCCCGGCGCGGCGAGGCCAGGTGCCCGCAGGCCGAGGCCCCAGCCGGTGCCGCGGCCCTTGCCGTCGCCGTCCTTGCGGGAGCCGCCGTCGTTGTGGGACATGTCGACGCCGTCGTTGACGACCTGGTCGAACTTCGGCTCGCCCGTCTTCGCCCGCAGCGTGACCTGGTAGGAGTCCTTGCCGAACGTGCCGGGCTGGTGGACCAGCAGCGGCACGCCGCCGTCCAGGGCGCTGTCGATCATCGCCTTGACGCTCGACGGCGAGTTGAGGTCGACGATGCGCTGCAGGTTGCTCATCGAGTCCTTGAGCACGGAGTCCGGGATCAGCGGGGCGCTGCCGAACTTCTTGGTGTTCGTGGACAGCTTCGTCGTGAGCTCGTTGACCGCCGCGGAGAGGTCGGGGACCTTCTCCACGTTGGACAGCCCGAGCGCGCCGGGCTCGCCCGGTGCCACCGTCGACGGCGGCGCCATCTTCGGGAACTCGGGCTTGGGGACGTTCGGCGCCACCTTCGGCAGCACGCCCATCTCCCGCGCGACGTCCTCGGACACCCGCACGAAGACGGACTTCGGCAGGTCCACCTTCACGCCCTCGGCGTTCGGTGTGCCGCCGTGCACGAAGTTCTCGGCGCGGCTCTCACCGACGATCGTGAACTCGGCGTCGACCTGGACCAGCACGGTCCTGGCGTCGTCCGGTGTGGTCTGGCCGCGGTCGACGTTGCCGCCGATCTCGTTCGACGTGGTCTTGTTGTCCGACCACGGCGTCCACCTGCCGGTGACCGCGACACCGCCGGACCCGCTGGGGTTCGACGGCTGGCCGGCGGGCGGCGGGGTGACGTTGGGACGCACCGGGACGTTGATGCCGGCGACGAGGTCGACCGACCGGCTCGTCGTGGACGACCCACCGGCCTTGTACCCACCGCTGACCGAGTTGTCGGTGCCGGTGGCGTCCGAGATGGACACCAGCTTCGCCGCACCGAGCTTGACCGACATGCCGATCGCGCCGGAGCGGTCGGTGACGCGGCGGTCGTACTTGAGGCCCTGCTCCTGCACACCGGTCTCGATGAGCCGCTGCAGGTTCGCCTTGATGTTCTCCGGGGCGAACATCTTGTCGATCTGCGCCCGTGACGCCGTGCCCGGCGTGGTGAGCGCCGAGTCGCCCTTGGCCGCGCGGTTGAGCGCGTCGATCGCCTGGTCCCGCAGCTCCGTCGTGTTGGCGACCGCCTCCACGTTGAGGAACTCCGGCGACTTCTGCCGGGCTTCTCCCGGGTTCAGCAGGTCCTTGACGGTCGGGGAGTTGCCGATCGGCGTGGCCTTCGGATCACCCGGCTTGAAACCGTCACCGGGGTCGTCCTTCAGCGTCGAGGAGTCCGACACCCACAGGTTGACCTTGCCGTCGATCTTGCCCAGGCCGGCGCCGGTCTTGGCGACGGTCTTCACGTCCGGCGCGTGCTGACCGGGCGCGCCCGGCACGATCGTGCGGACCCACGTCCGGGGCCGCGTGAACGTGGTGATCTCGACCTCGAACTCCACGTCGCCCTGGAACACCTGCGCGTCCGCGCTGCCGGGGTTCGACGAGGTGGCGCTCACCGCCGGTCCCGCAGAGGTCTTGTCCGTCCACGAGTGGCTGTAGGACACACCGGCCTGCGGCATCGGGGTCAGCGAGGCGACGCCGGTCTTCACCGGGATGTTGGCCCTGCCGGTGATGCCACCGGTCCAGCCCTTGGTGGTGCTGGTGTTGGCGTCGAGCTTCGGGCCGCTCGTGGTGGAGTCGCTGACCGCGCGCCCCTCGGCCTTGCCGAGGTGCTTCGGGTTGGTCAGCTTCGCCTTGACCGTGACGTTGACGTAGGTGTTCGTCGTCTTGCCGGAGTTCTTCAGCTGCACCTGGACGCCCGGACCGAGCAGGCTGTCCATGTTCGCCTTCAGCGCGGCCGGGGACAGGCTGGCGTCCAGCTTGCGCTGGTTCGCGAGCTGCACGGCCACGTCACCGAACCCCTGGCCCTTGCTGGAGCGGGGGTTCGCGTCCGGGTTGTTCCACTTCGGCAGGAACTTCTCGAACCCGGGCAGCTCGCGCAGCTTCGTCTCGACCTGGCCCTGCACCTGCGTCGCGGGCACGAACTCACCCACCTTCGCGTTGCCCGCGGCGAGCGTGTCGGCGACGTAGGGCGGCAGGAACCTGGTGTCCGCGGTCGCCGGGTCGGTCGTGGTGTTGAGGGCGCTGCCCACGGTCGGCAGGCCCACCGAGCCGGCCTCGCCCAGACCCATGCGCATGTGGGTCGTGACCTCCATGGTCACCGGCTTGCCCGCGGGTCCCTGGACCTCGACCTCGGCGGTGACCTCGTACAGACCGGTCTCGGCCTTGACCCCGATGCCGGACTTGCGGCTGGAGCTCGTCCCCGCGTTGACGCCCTCCGCGGTGCGCGCGGAGTACCCGCCGGTCGCGCCGACGGTGCCGCCGACCTGGCCGGGGACACCGATGTTGCCCCCGAAGCCGGCGGTGACGTCGAACCCGGTCTTGCTGGCCGCGGACACGCTGCTGCCCCAGGAGAAGGTGTCCTTGAGGTCCAGCGCCGCGTCGGCGTGCGTGCCGACGAGCTTCGCGTCCTTGAGCGTCGCCTTCATCTGCACCGCGGCGCCCTTGCCGGCGTGCGGGCTGATGAGGTCCGGCGAGGTGACGAAGCCGCCGAGCATGGCGGGCAGGTTGTTGCGGATCGAGGTCGGGCTCAGGAAGTTCTGCAGCGCCTCGCGCCCCGGCGAACCGATCTTGGTGATCGACGGGTGCAGGTTCTCCGCGACGTCGTTGAACAGCTTCCCGGAGTCCTTGACCACCACGGCTTCCGGCACGACGTTCTCCGCCTTGACGCCCCACGCCGCGTCGGACGGCGTGACCGCCGCGGAGGACTTGCCGGAGTCGACGATCGTGCTGAGGTCCGTCGGCACCTGCAGCGTCACGTCGGGGCCGGTGCTGAGCGTCGAGAACAGCGTGGGGTTGCCCGACGCGTCGTACAGCGTGATCTCGTACGAGACCGGCACGGTGATCTTCTTGGACCCGGAGTCCGATCCCTTGATCGCACGCTGCTCGGTGACGGAGGTGCTGGTGGCCTGCGACACCGCGGGTGTCGCGAGCGCGGCCTTGCCACCCAGCGAGCCGTACGGTCCCATCGCCACGCCGGCCGTCACCGCACCGCCGACGTCGTTGGACGTCGAGATGCTGTTCGTCGTCGTGGACGCGGCGGCGGCCTGGTAGTTCTTGTCGACCTTCGTGGTCGCGGCGTCGGTGGTGCTGCTCCCGTCCGCGTGCATCTCGGCGCGGACGTTCGCCTCGAACCAGGCGTTGCCGATCTTCACCTGGAAGTTGCGGCCGTCGCCGAGGAACGTCTCGAAGTCGTTCTCGATCGCGTTCTTGATGCGGGCGGCGTCGTCGGGCTTCAGCCCGTTGATCTCCCGCACCACCGCGTCCGCGCCGCGCACGTCGGTCGGCACGATCGAGCCGAGCGCCTTGTTGTCCTGGAAGAAGCTCGGCAGGTTCGTGTCCGGGAGCTGGCCGACCGGCTGTGGCGCCATCGTCGTCATCGGGATGACGGGGTTGGGCGTCGGCCTGGGCGGCGCGGGACGGGTGTCCGGTTCGGGCGCGGGACGGGTGTCCGCGTCCTCGTTCTGACGCGTCTCCTGGAGCTCGGTGGTGAAGTCGAGGAAGGCTTCGAGGTGAGCGGTGTTGTGCCCACCCGCCTGCGCGTCCCGGATCTGCTGGTCGACGTGGTTCCGCACGGCCGCGAGGTCGGCGTCGCCGAAGTGCCGCCAGGCCGGCGCGTCCACGTCGGCCGGCAGCTGCAGCGCGTGCGTGGTGAGAGCGGCGTCGCGGTTGTTCGTGAGCTGGTCGACCCGCTGCTGGTAGTACTCGACCTGGCGGTCCGCTGCCGCCCGCCTGGCCGCCTGCTCGTCGAGCATCGCCTGGGTCTTGAGGCGGTCGGGCACCAGGTCCGATGCGTTCCACCGGTCGCGGGCCGTCTTCATCTCGTCGAGGCGCTGCTCGGCGATCTGCGTGCGCTGGTCGTGGATCGCGGGCGGGCCCGCCTGCCGGGACACCTCGATCATGTGCTCGATCGCCGCCGAGCGCGCGGCGTCACGGCCGTACGTCTGCTGCAGGTCCCGCAGCGCCGCGGTGTCCAGGCCGTACAGCGACGCCTCGAACGACCGCTGCGGCGTGCCCTCGTGGACGGGGCCGAAGCCACCGGGCACGACGAGGTCCATGTCCGGGGCCGCGGACCGTGCCGACGGGTCCTGCATGAACGGCCGCGGCTCGGCCGCGGGGGCGGCCTGCTCCTGCCGGGCCTCGACCGGAGGGGCGGTGTCGCTGTCCCGCGCGTCGGTGTCCGAACCAGCTGACGAGGAGTCGTCCGATCGGACGGACGCCGAGTCGTCCACCTCGGCCGTCGGCGTGTCGGGCCGGGACGGCACCGGCGTGTCGGGCCGGGACGGCGACGGCGTCTCCATCATCCGGATTTCCCGGATCTGGTCGTACAGGCGGTCGAGCTCCGGGGTCGGGAGACCGCCGATGCGCGCGTCGCGGATCAGGTCGGTGACGCGGTTCTCGATGATCTCGGCGTCGGCCGGTGTCACCGCCTGCCACTCGGGTGCCGTCGTGTCGGCGGGCAGGTTGAGCGCGTAGGTGGTCAGCGCGTCGGTGCGGTCGTACTGCAGCCGCATGAGCTCCTGGTCGAGCTGGCGCGCATGGTCGGTGAGCCGCTGCTGCTCCGCCTGCCGCTGCGCCTGGTCCGTGCGCATCAGCTCGGACTTGAACACGTCCGGCAGGGCGTCGGTGGTCCGCTTGAGGTCACGGGCCTCCTCGCGGGTCTGGCGGATCTCGCTCTGCAGGTCCCGCAGGTGCTGCTGGAGGCCGCCTTCCTTGTGGGCGATCTCCTGGTAGCGGGACATCTGCTCGATCTCGAACGAGCGGTCCGGGTGGGTGCTGTGCTGCGCGGCCAGATCGGCGAGCTCGGCCTGCGACTTCCCGTACAGCGAGGCCCGGAACGCCGCGTGCTCGTGCCGCGGGGTCAGCACGCGGTTGTCCGGCCGCGCGTCCACGTCGGACTGCGCATCGGCGTCGGACCGCGCGTCGACATCCGACTGCGTGTCGAAACCGGGAGCGCTGTGAATGCTTGCGGTGTCCCGCTGCGTGCGTTGCTCTTCGAGAGCGCGGGCGAGCTGGCGTACTTGGAACTCGCGAGTCCTGACCCCGAGATCGCGCAGGCGTTCCGCACGCGCATCGAGCTCGGCGTTGAACCGCTCCAACCGCTGCATCGTCGCCTGCAGCTGCGCGTACTTCTCCGCGGCCTTCTCGAAGCGGTTGCCGTAGTCGGGATCATTCGTGAACGCCAGGTTGCGCTCTGCCTGCTGCACCAGGGCTTCGGCTTGGGCGATCTTCTGGTCGAAGTCGACGGAGGTGTCGACCTCGTGCCCGAGCATCTGGTTCAGGAAGCCCTGGACACCCGTGGTCGACGACTTGCCGTCGCGGTAGTTCTGCAACGCCTCCTTGGCGTCCTCCAACTGGGCGCTCAGGCCGTCCAGGCCACGCGTGGAGGCGTGGTTGATCACGATGCGCACGTCCGCCTCGTTGCGCACCCGCTCCTGCAACACCTTCAGGTCCGAGGCGTCGAACCCGGCGTTCTCGGCCGCCGTGATCTGCGCGGTCAGCTGGTTGTCGAGCCGGGGGAGCACGTCAGCGGGGACGTGTTCGAGCTTGTCCGCGTTCGGTCCCGCGACGAACTTGTCGATGAGGTGCGTGGTGCCCAGCGCGGGCCCCTGCGCGGCAATGGTCTCGATCTGGCTGTTGGTGCTGTCGAGGAGGTCGGTGAGGGTTTTGACCTGCGCGTCGATCTGCGCCAGCTGTGCGGTGTGCTGCGGCGTCTTCCACAGGCTGGGCCGGCGGGGTGCCTGGGACTTCACCTCCGCGATGCGGTTCTCGAGGGTCGAGGCCCGTTCCCGCAGGGCGTTCACGAACGCCTGCGGGCCACCGGGGTGCGCGGCCGCGCGCTTGACGAGCTGGACCGTCTGCGCGGCCTTGTAGAGACCCTCGTCCTGGCGGCCCTTGTAGAGATCGGCGATGGTCTGGTTGACCTCCGCCGAGGACTTGCCCGCGAGCCACGCCTCCATGCCGGCGCGGACCTCCTGGGCCGACGGGGCACCGAGCGCACCGAAGGTGCCGTTCTGCGAGCTGATCTGCACCTGCGTCGCGCCGCCCGGGCCGTGCACGGTCTGCACGCCGTTGTTGTCGACGACGAGCTGCACGTCCAACGCCTGCGCGATCGACGCCGGCAGGTGGGAGCCGACGTGGGAGTCGGCCCACGACGGCGTCTGCAGCGCCTTGTCCACCAGGTCGGCGGGCGACGGCAACGCGCCGTTCGCTTTCAGCTGCTGGGTCAGGTGGTTGATCACCTCGACGTCGCCGGGGTTCGTGCCGGCGGCCTTGGGACCGGCGTTCACGACGTCCCAGCGCCTCGACGACCCGTTCGCCAGGTCGTCGGCGAGGTTCGCCCGCCACTGGTCGGCCTTGGCGTCGGAGGTGAGGCCGGGGAGGTTCGGCTCCAGGTCGGGGTGGAACTTCGCCAGGGTCTCCTGGCTGACCTGGTTCGCCACCCACTTCGCCAGAGCGGGCGGGGTCAGACCGGAGTGGTTGTGGTTGCGCGGGTTCTGCCGGACATCGCCGAGCACTGTGTCCACAGTGGACTTGACGTCGGTGGAACCGACCAGCGGCGAGGCGTTCGGGACCGGCGCGTTCTGGAACGCCGCACTGCGCAGCACCGACTCGACCAGACCGACGCGGTCCAGGTTCGGCAGGTGCGTCTGGTTCGGACGGGCGGCGGCGGCGTCGACAGCGACGTCGACGTCGCTGTCCGAGTCGAAGAACCGGCCGGGCATGGTCGCCGGCCTGGTTTCGAGGTCGAGGTCGGTGTCGAGGCTCGAATCCGAGTCCGTCCCGGTGTCGACGGTGCCGTCGGTGCCGGGCGTGGACACCGGGCCGTCGCTCGACGGTGGCTTGGGCGTCCAGCCCGCGGGCGGCGGCACGGTGGCGGGACCGGGCGGTTCCAGCCTCGTGTCCGGGACCATGACCTGGCTGTTCGCGGTGCGTTCGATCAGCCAGAGGTGACGGGGCAGGATGCCGGGGTCGGGCAGGTGGACGGCGGAGCCCATGAGGCCGCCGTCGTTCTCGTGCACGCCGGAGTTCGTCTCGTGCTGCTGCAGGACCCGGGTCGTGTCCTTGTACTCGTCCGGGATGCCGAGGTAGTGCAGGGTTTCGTGGGCCAGGACCTCGGGACTGGTGTCGGGGTTCCAGTGGTCCTGGTTGACCTTCGGGTCGTTCGGGTCGACCTGGACGGTGGTGTGGGCGTCGGCCTTGTTGTCGGTGAACTCCAGGTTGACGTGGAACTGGTCGCCGCTGGGCAGCCGGAAACCCTGGTTGAGCAGGTTGTTGACGCCGTTGGTGGCGTTGTCCCTGATCTGCGCGAGCTGTTCGGCGGTGGTCTTGCCGGTTGGTTCGAGGTGGACCTTGACGGTGTATTCCTGCACGAACTTGCCGGGGCTGGTCTCGATGCGGCGCAGGTCGTAGTTGATCAGGCCCTTGTAGGCCTCGATCTTCGACGGCGTGCTGTCGGTGCGCACGTCGCGGACGTCGAGGTCGACGGTGCGGACGTCGGTGTCGTTGCGGCGATCGGCCCACGTGCTGCGGTCGGCCGGGTTGTCCGGTTCGGACCACTCCGCGGTCCGGGCGGGGTCGTGCCGCCACGACTCGTCGGACAGCACGTCCTTGCCCTGGTGCGACTCCGGGGTGGGCGGCGTCATCCGCGGCGGCGCGCCACCGCCGCGGACCTTCTTCGGCTCCGTGGAAGTCTCCGGAGCAGCACCGGGCGTGTTCGTCCCCGCACCGCCCTGACTGCTCTCCGCCGCGGACGGCTTCGCGGGCAGCGGAGGCGGCGTGGGCACGGACTTCCCACTGCCGTCCGCTGTGGTGTTCGTGGCCGTGCCGGCGGATGACGTGGACGGGACCGGCGGCACACCGCCGTCGCGGCCCTGACCCGGGACTCCGGTGTTGGCCGGAGCAGGCCTGAGTGCGTTCGTGTCCGCACCGCCACGGCTGCTCTCCGCCGCGAACGCCTCCGCGGGCAGCGGGGGCAGCGGTTTCTCCCTGATGTCCGCCGCGGTGTTCGTGGCGTCGGCAACGGGGATGTCGCGGGGGGCCGACTGTCGATCGGCAGTCGTGGTGTCCGGGATGACCACTTCCGCGCGGACGTTGCGGCGATCGGTTTTGGGGTTCTTCGAGTCCGGAGGGACCTCGCGACCGTGCGAGATCGGATCGACGCGGATCTGCCCGGCGTCCAGCCGCCGCTCGGGCGGCACGTCGCGTTGCAGCTCGTCCAGCAGACGCGCGACCTCGGACCTGGTCCACGCGGCGGCCACATCAGCGCGTTGCTGACTTGCCGCGTCGCTGTTGAGGAGGTTGTTGCTGTAGCCGTGCAACTGGATCTCAGGCAGGGGCATTCCGTTGCGATGCCGCCACAGCGCCGCTTCGACTGTCTGCTGCGCCAGACCGGTCAGCATGCTGGTCGCGTTTCCGGGCAACTTCTGCACGCCGGCCGCGACCTGCTCCGCGTCCAGGTCCTTGGTCTCGCCCATCGGCACCTGGTAGCTCGTCGTGTTCTGGTGAGACGTCGTGACAGCCACCAACGGGTTCGCCAACTGCATTGGCGTGTTCACGTCGTCGACATGGCCCCACTTGTCGAAGAACGACTGGCCGGGCTGCTTGCTGTAGTCGTTGAAGAACCACATCTCACCCGGCTGCGGCAGCTGAGGTCCCGCGATCTTGTTGATCGCCAGCCGCGCCTGGAACGTGGCCTGGTTCAGCGTGGTCTCCGCGCTCTGGCGATCGCCGCCCTGGACCGAGGGGTCGGCGAGGGCCGCACGGCTGTCCTGGATCTTCGTGAGCGCCTCGGCGAGCATGAGTTCCGCGTCCACCGTCCCCGGTGGCTGCTTGCGAAGTTCCGCCTCGATACCGGGAAGTTCGTGTTGGTGCCTGCGCAGGTTCTCACCGATCGCCTGGTTCAGCAGCTCCTTGCGGTAACCGCCCTGCCGAACGGTTTCGACGCTGATCTGCATGTCGTCCGCGGCGCTGTTCACCACGACCGAACCGAGGTGGTAGCCCCACACCTGCGGAAGCTGCTGCCCGTCACCCGTGCGGGTGTAGTTCAGACCGTAGTTGGCGCCAGCCGGATCGGGGGCCGCGATCGACTGGATCATGTACGCCTCGCCCGGCTTGGCCCAGGCGAACTGGTTGACACCCAGCTGTTCGGCCGCCTCGTCGAGCTTGGCCCGCTGCTCGGTGCCCGGCATCAGCGCGGAGCCGTACTGAGCACCCACCGGCGGTGGGTTCGTCGAGGGGGCGACCATGGCGTCGGCCACCTGCTGCGGGGCGAGCGTGGTGGACGGTGACGAGGGTTGCCTCGCCGCGTGGGCGAGCGCGAAGGCCATCTCGTGCATTCCGTTGAACTTCAGCGGACCGCCGTTGCCGACCTTGGCGACGACCGGCGCACCATCCGGTGGCCGCATGACCGCCTGGCTGTGCGTGCCACCGATGATGCCTTGGGAGAACTCGCTGCACACTCCGGGCGGCCTGCTCGCGAAGTGCGGCTTGACCATGAGCAGCGTTGTGTCCCCATGACGCACCGTGTTGCCGGGTGCCACCTTCAGTTCGAGCTTGCTGCCCACCTCCTTCAACCGCGCCTGAGCGTCCGCGATCACCTCCGGTGTCGCGTAGAACTCCCTGAACTGGTTGCCGCCACGAGCAAGCGGCAGAGCGAGGCTGCTGTCCGAGGAGAACATCATCTCCGGCTTCGCCGCCACGCCCGTCTCCACCACCGGCACCACGGACGGGAACTGACCCGGACGCGGTTCCAGCACCACCTTCGTGCCCTGCCAGACGAACTGCGGCTCGACACCGTCACTGGCGAACTCGTAGTCCCGCGTCGTCACCGGGCCGGTGTAGTCGTCGATGATCGAGTCGAGCAGGTCGTAGGCCGATTCGCGGTTGGCGAGGTGGTCCACCATCGCGTCGTGGTCCGGGCCGGCGATGCCCTCCGCCACGGCGATCTCGTGGTCGTAGCCGATCACTATGTCCCCGTAGTCGGCCAACGCCTGCGGGTCTGCGGAGCCCATCTGCGGGTTGTGCCTCGTGGGGCGGCTGAAGTTGATCGGCGCCGGCGTCTGCGGCTGTGCAGGGCCCATCTGCGGGTTGTGCCTCGTCGGGCGGCTGAAGTTGATCGGCGCCGCCGTCTGCTGCTCCACGGGACCCGTCTGCGGGTTGTGCCTCGTGGGGCGGCTGAAGTTGATCGGCGCCGGGACCTGTTGTCCCGCGGGACCCGCCTCCGGGTTCTGCGGCGTCGGGCGGCTGAAGTTGACCGGTGCACGACGGGGCTGCGCGTCCTCGGGCCTGCCGCGTCCGGAGTCGGTGGCGGGATTCGGGGTCACGGCCGCGGCAGGAGCTGGAGTCACGCCGGTGGGAGGCGGGGGAGCCGGTCGCGTCTGTGCGGGTGGCGGCGTGGTCGTCGGAGCGCTGGTCTCGGGCTTCGGCGTGGTCGCAGCCGGCGGGGTGTTGACCGGCGGGGTGTTGACCGGCGGTGCGCTGGTCGGTGGTGCGGGGCGCGTCTGCGCGGGCGGCTGTGTCGACGACGTCGTGTCCGGGCGCGGTGCCGGGGTGTTGGCCGGCGGCACGGTGGTCGCAGGGTTCGGCGAGGGAGCGTTGGCCGCAGGCGTTGTGACCGGCGGTGCGCTGGTTGGCGGTGCCGGACGGGTCTGCGCGGGCGGTGCGTCGGAACGCGGCGGCTGTGCGGCCGGGGTGGCGTCCGGGCGCGGCGACGGCGCGTTGGTGTTGGGCGCGGGCGACGCCGGCGGGGACGACACGGGCGGCGTGCCCGGCCGGGACTGGGCGGGCGGCGCGGTGTTCGGGTTCGCCGCCGGGGAAGCGGACGGCGTGCTGGAGGGAGGCGGGGTCGTCGGCGTCGGCTTCGGTGCCGGCGGCGGGGTCGAGGGTGACGTTCCCGGTGCCTTGGTGATGGTGTTGTCGGGCGTGGGGGCCTTGGGCGCGTCGAACACGCCCTTCGAACCGCTGATCGGAACCTTGCTGCCGCCGCGTTCACCGCCGGTCGCGCCGGGGGTTCCGCCTGGTGCCATCGGCGGGGCCACGGGGGGTGCGCCCGCAGCGGGAGGCGTCACGCTCGGAGCCGCGCCGCCGCGCGAGCCCGTGCTCTGCGGTGGGGTGCTGACGGCGCTCTGCGAGCCGGGGGTGTTGCCGGGGTCCTTGTAGCCGGGCGCGGACGGCGTGAACGCCGCGGGAGCCTTGGCGCCGCCACCGGGGTTCGCGCCGCCACCGGGGTTCGCTCCGCCCGGAGCCGAACCTCCAGGGGTGGAGCCGGGCGTCGAACCGGGCGTCAGCGGGATGTTGGCGTTGGGCTTCGGCGCCGGCGGCGGGGTCGAGGGGGACGTTCCCGGTGCCTTGGTGATGGTGTTGTCGGGCGTGGAGGGCTTGGGCGCGTCGAACACGCCCTTCTGACCGCTGATCGGAACCTTGCTGCCGCCGCGCTCGCCGCCGGTCGCACCCGGCGTCGCGCCACCCGCCGGCGGGGCCATGCCGGGCGCCATCGGGGGAGGCGTCGCGCCGCCGCGCGGAGGTGACGTCACCGCGCCCTGCGAGCCGGGAACGCCCGTGGACGGCTTGGTGCCCGCCGCGCCACCGGGGTCCTTGTAGCCGGGCGCGGACGGCGTGAACGCCGCGGGGGTCTTCGCGCCACCGCCGGGGGTGGCGCCGCCGGGAGTGGAGCCGCCCTTGGTCCCGCTGCCGCCGGGAGTGGAGCCGGGGGTCGCGCCAGGCGTCGCACCGCCCTTGCCGCCGGCGCTGCCGGGAGCGGAGGGCGTGAAGGCCGCCGGGCTCTTGACGCCGGACCCGCCGCCCTTCGAACCGGAGGCACCGGGAGCACCGGGCGTGCCACCGACGACCGGCGGCGCACCGGCCGCGGGACCGCCCGGCGACTTGCCGAGGCTCGGCGTGAAGTTCGCGCCGCCCTTGGGGCCTTGCGTGGGGCTGACCTTGCCGCCGCCGGCCGGCGTGGGGCCGACGCTGGGCGTGAAACCCGCGCCGCCGCCCTTGGGGCCCTGGGTGGGGCTGACCTTGCTGCCACCCGCCGGAGTGGCACCGGCGGTCGGCGTGAAGCCGGCACCGCCCTTGGGACCCTGGACGTCGCCGACCTTGCCGCCGCCCGGTGCTGCGCCGAGGGTGGGCGTGAAGTTCGCGCCGCCCTTGGGGGCCTGGGTGGGGGAGACCTTGCCACCGCCACCCTGCGAGTTGGGGGTGGAGCCGGGGTTGGCGCCGCCGCCCTTGGGACCCTGGACGTCGCCGACCTTGCCACCACCCGGTGCCGAGCCGAGGGTGGGCGTGAAGTTCGCGCCGCCCTTGGGACCCTGGGTGGGGGTGACCTTGCCGCCACCCTGCGGGCCGGGGGTGGAACTGGGGTTGACGCCACCGCCCTTGACCGAGCCGGGACCGGACACCTTCGGGCCGCTCTGCCCGTTCGGGCCCGGCGTGGAGCTGCCGCCTCCCTTGACCGACCCCGGGTCGCTGACCTTGCCACCCGACGTGCTCGGACCGGAGGGCGGCGGAGCGGTCGTGCCGGCCGGCGGCTTCGCGTTGGTGCTCGTGTCGATCGAGCGGAGGTTGGAGCTCTGGTTGGTGTCCGTCGTGGTCGACGTCTGGTGCGTGGCCTTCAGGCCGGACTGGACGTCGGTGAACGCCTTGGCGCCCCTGTCCGCCTGCGCGACCGCGTTGTCGTTGGACGCGTTGAGCGCGGGCACCGCGAACAGGCCGATGGGGCCGAGCGCGTTGCCGCTGAAGCTCAGGCCGCGCAGGCCGCTCGAGATGCTCGCCAGGCGGGACCCGAGGTCGCCTGCCTTGTTCTGCAACCCCTGCATCGAGGAGTCGCTCATGGAGTAACCGCTGTTGCCGGTGGGACCACCACCCGTACCGGTGCCGGCCGGTGGCGCCGAGGGGGGCGGGTTCGCCCCCGGGTTCGGCGACGGGTTGGGATTGACGTTCCCCTTGGCCATGGGCGGTGCTTCTCCAGTACTGCGTCAGAACAAGGCGGGACCTCGGATCCCGGCTGTTGGCTGGACTTACTCGGTCGGCCGGACGGAACGCTGGAACGTCGGCTGCACCGGCTCCGCCGCCGCACCGCTGGCCTGAGCGTCCACCTCGAAGGCGGCGACCGCGCGCAACGGCTCGTTCGCCACGAGCGGGTTGACGTTCTCGTAGACGGCGGACTCGGCCTCGATGCCCGTGGCGTAGTAGGCCTCACGCGGCTGCGACGGTTCGAGACCGTCGTACGCGTGCGACACCTGCGTGCGCGCGAGCGGTTCATAGGCCGTGGTCTGCTGCAACGGCTCGGACTGCGTGTCCGCGCTCGTGTAGGCCTCACGCGCCTGCATCGGCTGCACGGCCTCGTGCAGCGAGCCGCCCGAGGTCATGCTGACGCCGGACACCATCGTGGAGTCCGAAGCGACGCCGCGGGAGAACGCCACAGGAGCCTCCACGGCCTCCGCGCGCTGGAACGCCATCGGGGCCTGGACCGCTTCGGCGCGCTGGAACGCCATGGGCGCTTCGACGGCCTCGCCGCGCTGGAACGCCATGGGCGCCTGCACGGCCTCGGCGCGCTGCATGGGCTGCAACGGCTGAACCGCCTCGGTGCGGTGCACGGCCTGCATCGGCTCGACGGCGTGCATCGCCTCAACGCGCTGCAGGGGCTGCATCGGCTCGGCGTGCTGGAACGGCTGCAACGGCTGCAACGGCTCCGCTTGCAGCGCCCGCACGGCGTGAGTCGGCTGCAACGGCTCCGCCTGCATGGCCCGCACGGCGTGAGTCGCCTGGAGCGGTTCCGCCTGCATCGCCCGCACGGCATGGGTCGGCTGCAACTGCTCTGCCTGGTGCACCGCCATGCGGGCCTGCGTCGGCTCGGCGTCGGCGAGGCGCACCGAGTTCTGCAGCGTCGCCGTGGCGGTGCCGGTCGTGCCCGTGGTGGTCTCACCGGTGGTGGCACCCGGAGCCGTGCCGCCGCCACCGCCCTGCTTGTTCTGGAGCGCCTCGTCGATCTTGTCGTTGACGCCGTCCTGGGCCTTGTAGCCCTCGTAGGTGATCTCGGCGGCGTCGGCGGAGTTCTCGAACCGCTCCCAGCCCTTGCTGACCTTCTTCATGATCTCGTCGAGGTCGCCGATGCGCTTCATCTGACGGGCGAGCGCGGCGACGACGCGGGCGACGCGCGAGGCGATGTTGACGCCGAGCGCGACGGCCTTGCCGACGGCGAAGCCGATGAAGATCGGGATCGAGGCGCCGAACGTCGGGATCATCGCGGCGGCGGCGAGGATCGCGCCACCGATCAGCGAACCGATCAGCTGGGCGATCAGGTCGCGCACGATGTCGCGCAGCACCGTGACCAGCATGCCCATGATCGCGGTGATCTTGGCCTTGGTCTCGACGGCGTTGGCCAGGTCGTCGAGCTCCTGGTACATGGAGTCCATGGACGTCTTGAAGCGCTCGGAGGACTGACCGGTCCAGCCGTCGAACGTCGCGAGACCGCTCTTGTGGTCCTCGGCCAGCACGCGCAGCTCGGCGGCACGGGCCTTGGTCGCCTCGACGTTGGCCTGGATCTCCTCCGGGTTGCCCATCAGCTGGTTCAGGGCGTCGCGCAGGAACGACACGTGTTCGATCAGCCAGCCGACGCCGGCACCGATGATGCTGCCCAGCGGGTCGATCGCGAGCATCACCGTGGCGGAGGCGGCGCCGATGGCGTTGAACGTGATGTCCAGGGCCTTCTCGGTCTCGCTCTCGGCGTCCTTGCTGATGCCGTCGATCAGGCTGCCGTAGGCCTCGATGAACAGCGAGCCCTTGAGCTTGTTCTCCTCGGTGATGTTCATCCCGGGAGGAGACGGGAGTGGAGTTTCCGGCGCGGTCATCGCTGTTCCTTACCAGGGCTGGTTGTCGTCGTCATCGTCGTCGTCCGCGCGGCGCCTGCCGCGGACGGGCGGCGGCTGGGGAGCCGCCGCGGGCCGGGATGCCGGCGGTGCCGCAGGGGCCGGTTCCGGATCGTCGTCGATCTCGTCATAGGTGTCGCCGGTGTCCTCGGCTTCGTCGTCGTCCGGGATGGAGTCCGAGACCATCTGGTAGGCCTCGGTGCCCTCGCCGAGCGGTTTGAAGAGCTCCAGGACCTGCAACGCCGCCTGCTTCTGGGCCTGCCGCGCCGTCTCCAGGATCGCCGCGGTGAGCCGGGCGGCGCCCAGCTCGACCGCGCGGTGCCCGAGCTGCAGGTTCTGCAGGCCTCCGTTCGGGCCCACCGTGACGGTCACCGAGCCGTCCTTGGACGACACGGTGGCGGAGGCGGCCGCGAAGTTCTCCGTGAGGTCCTCCGACTTCTTCTTCAGGTCGGCCAGCTTGGCCTCGTACTCTTCGACCCACTGGGTGGGGTTCGCGGGGTTCACACGGTCCTCCGGCGGCGGCGGTTCAACTGAGACGCGTCAGATCACGCGAGCACAGCGTTGATACGGGTTGCGATGCGGTCGTTGTCGGTCGGCGAGAGGCTCAGCCAGCCGTCCGAGTTGACCATCAGGTAACGGCCCTGGTGGGTGTCGAACCAGTTGATGACGACACCCGACCGCTCCCGGCCGAGGGTGACGCCGAACTGGCCACCCGCGACGCGGTTCGAGGCCAGCTCGTCGAACTGCTTGGCGTCCTGGGCGGACAGACCGGCCTGCCGCAGCGCCTCCTGGTCGTCCACCCCGCCCTCGCCGAACAGGTCGTCCGCGGACTTGGCCCCTTCGGTCTCCTGCAGCGCCACGGCGTCCTGCAGCGACTGGACCCGCACGTTCACCGCCGTGCCCGGACCGGGCACGGCGTCGGGCAGGACCTTGACGATCTCGCGGGCGATGCCGGTCTCCCGGATTCCGAGCAGCCCCACCCGGTCGTCGTCGATGATCGCGAGCGCGGCGCGCTCGCCGTTCGAGACGGCGAGCGCCCGCACCGTGCGGTCGAGTCCGGCCACGGCGTCCACGGACACCCGGTGGTCGTCGAGCAGCCGCAGATGACCTTCGAGGCGCTCGTTGTCGACGAGACCGCGCGAGCGCAGGTCCTCGAGCGTCCTCTCGGTCAGCACACGGCGTTCCTGCTCCGTCGCGCCCTCGCTGGGCACGTCCAGCGGGTAGGGCACGCTGCCGAGGTCCAGCGCGTGCCACAGGACGTCGAACTCGCGCGGCGTGAGCAGGAACTCAGGCGTGATCACGCGGGCTCTGCCCCCTTCGGCTTCTTGACCTTCGCGGCACCGATCACCGACGGGGGCAGGTTCTCACCGGGGACCTCGAACAGGTCGCCGCCCATGATGAAGCTGGCGGAGCGGTGTTCCTTGTCCTCTTCGCCCCTGCCGCCGCCGCCCGGAGCGCCACCCATCGGCGCGCCCGCACCCATGCCGGCACCGGCCGCCGCGGCGCCACCGGGACCCATGCCCATCGGCATGCCGCCGCGGGCCGCGTTCTGGACACCCGCCGCGCCACCGGACTGCATCGCGCCACCGGCACCCGCGGTACCACCCGCGCCACCGCCGAACGCACCGCCGCCGGCGCCACCACCGCCACCCGCGCCCATCTGCGGGGTGTACGGCATCGGGCCGCCCTTCATGCCGCCACCGCCACCGGCTCCGCCACCGCCACCGGCTCCGCCGCCACCGCCGGCTCCACCGCCCGCACCGCCGGGGCCGTTGTAGCCGGGCGCGGTGGGCGTGTACGCCGCGGGACCCTTGGGGTTCTGCGGCGTGTAGCCGGGGTTCTGCGGGGTGTAGTTCGGGTTCGCGATGTCCCTGCCGACCACCGGGGTCCTGGGGATGTTCTGGTTCTGGCCGCCGCCGGGCCTGGCGGTGCCGGTGCCGCCGAGCTGCGGCGTGTAGCCCGGCGCGGTCGGGGTGTAGCTGCCGCCGCCACCACCGCTGCCGCTCGGGTACGTGTTGCCGGAGTTGCCACCCAGCTGCGGGGTGTAGCCCGGCGCGGTCGGCGTGTACGCCGCCGAGGTGTTGGTGCTCGTGTTGCCGGGGTTGTAGCCGGGCATCTGCGGCGTGTAGTTCGCGCCGGCGCCACCGCCACCGCCGTTTCCGGCACCGGTGTAGCCGGGCGCGGTCGGCGTGTAGGCCGCCGCGGCGGGCTGGGTCCCGGTCGTGGTGCCGGCGCCGGCTCCGGTTCCGGCACCCGCGGGGGACGGGGGAGCGGCCACACCGGCGCCGCTCTGCGCGTGCGTCGCCGTGAGAGCGTCCGCGTTGCCGTTGAGCGTGGGCACGTCTCCCATGCGCCGCACCGCCATCACCGGCTGCTCGACCTGGCCGGTGTTCGGGTTGAACGGCGGCTTGAAGGTCGGGGTCGTCGAGTCGATCTGGCGGGAGTTGTTCTCCATGTCCGTCATCACGGTGACGGCCTGCTCGTGCGCCGCGCGCGAGGCGGCGTTGGCCAGCGCGATGTCCGCTGAGGCCAGCACGAACGCGGGCGTGCCCGGCTGCGACAGCGCGGCCGCCGCCTTGTTCCAGTCGAACTGGACGGGCTGGGGCATCTGCGCGCGGGCGTTCTCCATGACGCGGCCCTGGTCCGCGACCTTGGCGCCGACCTCGACCGCGGTGCGAGCGGTCTCGTCGACCCAGTCCCCGAGCTTCTTCATCGCGGCTCGGGCGGCCTCGGCGGCGTCACCGGTCCACCTGGACTCCGACGCCGCGATGACCGAGTTGATGGTGCGCGACGCCTCGGTCAGCTCGGTGCCGTACTTGCCCCAGTCGGAGCTGATCTGGCCGGCTTGACCGGGGTCGTTGTTGTTGTGCACCGCGGCGTACAGCTCTTGGTGCGAACGAGACGCCCAGTTCTGCGGGTCCGTGAGGACCGGGACGTTCTCGATGTCGCTCGGGACGGTCTCGGGGGGCATGACCGGCTCGCCTCTCACGTCGTTGGGTCAACTGGCCACAAGATCAGCTGTTGCCCATGTGCTTCTTCAGTTCGGCCTGCTGGTCCTCGTCGAGGCGGGTGAAGTTCTCGATCGCCTCGACGATCGAGTTCTTCGTCTGCTCGAGAACCGTGCGGTACGCGGTCATGACGCTGACGAACGAGTACTGCTCGCCGTCCGCGCGGTGGGTGAACTTGTCGCGCATCTTGTCGCCGACCGGGTTCGCTCCGAGCGGAGCCGGGCGGGCGATGCTGCTGGTCGCGCGTTCGATCCAGGAGTCGACCTGGTCTATCTGGGCCTGGAACTGCTTGCGGAGCTCCTCACCCGCTGCCGGGTCGAGCTGAACCTGCCCCGAGGAGACGGTCTCGCCGAGCGGGACAGCCTCTTTGTCACCGACGATGTACATGCGGGCAGTATCGGGGGTCTTTTCGCACATCGCGCGTTCCGTTCCAGGCCTGTCCCAATTGAGACTTGTCCGCGCAAAGCGTTGCAGTGGAGGGAAACCGCCGGCTCCAGATGAACGGACTGTAACAAGCATGTCGTTTCCGCAGGTTGTGGAAGCGCTCTCGGGACGTTGCCCGCTCGGGCTTTCGATCTCCGTCCACGCCATTGGATCTGCCCTCGACAGGGCCGGTGTGACCGAAGTCACAGTGGTCTGAATGTGTGATTTAGGGCTGTCTTGAGGTTAGCGGAACGCGGGCGTTCCCGTGGAAGCCCGACTTGCCCGATCCGATCAGGCCGCGGCCGGTCACGTCAGCACGGAGTCGATCCGCATGGCGATCCGGTCGTTGTCGGTGGGGGACAGGCTGAGCCACCCGTCGGAGCGGACCATGAGGTAGCGGCCCTGGTGGGTGTCGAACCAGTTGATCACCACGTCGGCGCGGTGCCGGCCGTGCGTCACGCCGAACTGGCCGCCTGCCACGCGGTTCGCCGCGAGCTCGTCCATCTGGCGCGCGTCCTGCGCGGACAACCCCGCCCTGAGCAGTGCCTGGCGGTCGTCGAGCTCGTCGTCCGCCGCACCCCACGGGTCCTCGGACTCCTCGTCCTGCTCGGCTTCCTGCAGTGCCACGGCCTGCTGCAACGTCTCCAGCCGCACCGACAGCGCGCTGCCGGGTCCGGCAACGCCGTGGGGCAGGACCCGCACGATCTCGCGGGCCAGCGCGGTGGGCCTGATCTCGGACAGGCCGACGGCGTCACCGTCGATCACGGCCAGCACGCCCTCGTTGCCGTCGGAGGCGGCCAGCGCCCGCACGGTCCGGTCGAGCCCGGCGACGGCGTCCACGGACACGTCGTGCTCGCCGAGCAGGCGCATCAGGTCCTCGAGCCGCGCGTCATCGGCGAGCCCGCGCCTCCGCAGGTCCGCGATCGTCCGTTCCTGCAACGCTGTGAGCTCGCTCGCGGTAGCTCCTTCGCTGGGCACGTCGAGCGGGTACGGCATTCTGCCGAGCCGCAGCGTCTGCCACAGCACCTCGAACTCGCGGGTCGACAGCAAGTACTCGGGCGTGATCACGAGTGCTCGGAACCTTTCTGCTCTGCCTGCGTTGCGCGCAGTATCGAGCAGGAACGGCTCGGGCGTTCATCATTGTGGGGTTGCGTACCCGGTTGAGACGGAATGTTCACGATCCGCCGCACTGCCCGCATTCGGCCCGCTTCCGTGTCGCCAGGCCTGGGAAGCCCGCGTGAGACCAGGGTCTGGGAGCGCTGCCAAGTCGCGCTCCGTGTCGACGCGAACTGGTTGCTCGTCGATTCCGGCGGGGTGCTTCAGGTGAGTCGTAGTGATGCAAATCACATCCATTTGGGGGGGCGCCGATACGAACCCGTTAGCGACAACGGGGGTGCCCGAATCTCATTTCTCGTGCGTTTGATGATTTCAGCGCAAACCGAAGGTGTTGTCCTGGCGGTCGGCGACCCGCACCCGCAGGTGTGAAGATCGGAGCGTGACCGTCTCCGCGTGGGCGCCCCTGCGCCGCAGCGCCTTCCGGGCCCTGTGGCTGGCCCAGTTCGCCAGCAACATCGGAACGTGGGCGCAGACCGTCGGCGCCCAGTGGCTCATGGGCGACCTGGGCGGCAGCGCGCTGCAGGTCGCGCTCGTCCAGACGGCCACCACCCTGCCGGTGTTCCTGCTGGTGGTGCCCTCCGGCGCGCTCGGCGACATCCTCGACCGCCGCCGGGTCCTGCTCGCGGGCCAGGCGCTCATGCTGGCAGGCGCCGCCGGGTTGATGCTGCTCACCGGCACCGACCGGGCGACCCCGTCGAGCCTGCTCGCGCTGCTCGCACTGATGGCGATGGGCCAGGCGCTGTCGATGCCGTCGTTCCAGGCGATCCAGCCGGAGCTGGTCAGCCGCGAGGAGATCCCGCAGGCCGCGCTGCTCAACGGCGTCAACATGAACGTCGGCCGCGCCATCGGCCCCGCGCTCGGCGGTCTGCTGATCGCCTTGGCCGGTCCGGAGGCGACGTTCGCGTTCAACACCGTGTCGTTCCTGGGCGTGCTGATCGTCCTGGCCCGCTGGCGCCGCCCGTCCGACCACCGTCCACTCGGGACCGAGCACATCGCCACCGCCGTGCGCACCGGCGCCCGCTACGTGGCCAGCTCACCGCTGTTCCGCCGGGTGCTCACCCGGCTGCTGGTGTTCATCGTCTTCGGCAGCGGGCTGTGGGCGCTGCTGCCCGCCATCGCCCGCGGCCCCCTGGGTCTCGACGCCGGCGGCTACGGCGTCCTGCTCGGCAGCGTCGGCGCGGGGGCGATCGGTGGTGCCTTCGTCGTGCCGAAACTGTTGCAGCGCATGAGCAAGAACAGCATGGTGCTGGGCGCCACGCTGGTCTACGCGCTGGCCACGAGCACCTCGGTGCTGGTCGGCAGCTTCCCGCTGGTCATCGTCGCGATGCTGCTGACCGGTGCCTGCTGGATCGCCACCCTGTCGACCTTCAACGCCATCGCCCAGGTCCTGCTCCCCGCCTGGACCAGGGCCCGCGCGCTCGCCTACTACCAGCTGATCCTGATGGGCGGCCAGGCCCTCGGCGCCGTCCTGTGGGGCACCGTCGCCGACGTCTACGGCCTGCACCCCGCCATGATCGTCCCCGCGGTGGCGATGGCCGTGCTGGCACTGGTCGCCACCCGCTGGTGGCCCCTGATCGACCGCCCGCTCGACGTCACCCCCGCCACCTACTGGAACGAACCGCCCCAGCTCGACGACACCGACGCGGGTCCGGTCCTGGTCACCGTCGAATGGCCCGTCGCCCCCGAGAACCACGACCGGTTCGTCGACGCCATGCAGAAGGTCGGCCGCGCCCGCCGCCGCACCGGGGCGACGATGTGGGGGCTGTTCCGCGACACCGAGCAGCCGGACGTGTTCCTGGAGACGTTCACCGTGGCCACCTGGCAGGAGCACCTGCGGCAGCACCTGGAGCGCGGGACCGTCGTGGACCAGCAGAACCAGGGGATCGCCCGTGAGCTGGCGCGCGAGGAGCCGCGGGTGCGGCACCTGCTGTTCGCGCAGCCCACGAAGCCGGAGTGAGACGCTCCCATAGTGGCAGGCTATGCCGAGTAGGGATGCTCCCCGGCCTGCGGGCGGTGTGACGCTACCGAACACCTCACACCCCTGCGGAGGACCTCGATGCGATCAGCCGCCCTCGTGCGCGTTGAGCAGTACGGCTGGCTCAGCTCGCTGTGAGGGCCGCGCCGCGTTCCTCCCACCACGGCCGGAACGCCGGGCTGGCCAGCGCGGCGGCGGCGTACGCCTCCAGCACGTCGGTGAACATGCGGCTGGCCTGGTCCCAGGTCAGCCGCTCCCGCCGCCAGCAGAACACCACCCTCAGCCGCATCGGCGCCCCCGCCAGCGGCCGCACGGTCACGCCCTGTCCGCCCCGCGAGGTCGGCTCGACCAGCTGCACCGCCTTGCCCGCCGCGATCAGCTGCCGCCCGGCACCGCTGGGCACCTCGAACCGGATCTTCGGCACGAACCCGACGGCCCGGCAGGCCGCGCGCAACGCCGTCAGCGACCCGTCCTCGGCACCCGGCGGCCCCACCCACGCCTCACCGGCGAGGTCCGCCAGCTCGACTTCGGACCGAGAGGCCAACGGGTGGGAGGCGGGCAATGCGATGTGCACGGGCACCCACGGCACCACGACCCGTTGCGCCACGCCGCGTGGCAAGCCCAGGTCGCCGTCCTCGTCGACCGCGATCACGGCGGCGTCGAGGTGGCCGTTGGCCAACGCCAGCGCAAGGCCCGTGGACGACGGATCGACGTGCAGCGTGACGTCCTCCAGCGCTTCCTCCAGGCGCGTGTACAACCTCGTGACGCACTCCATGTGCACGGAACCGAACCGCACCGGCCCGCCACGACCGGCCACGGACGCACCGAACGCGTCCAGCTCCACCAGCAGCAACCGCGCGCGTTGCAGCATCTGCACACCCAGCGGTGTGGGCTCCGCGCCGGCCCGTCCTCGGTCGAACAACCGGCCTCCGACCAGGCGTTCCACCCGTTGCAGCAGGGTGGTGAGGGACGGCTGGGAGATGCCGAGCTGGGTCGCCGCGCGGGAGAGGCTGCCCGCGTCGCCGATGGCGCAGATGGCCCGCAGGTGGCGGATCTCCAGTTCCATAGGACGAGGCTATCTCCAAGTCGGATGGGCGGAAGCCCTCCGTTCGGCGGAGGCTGTGGGAAAACAGACCCCCGGAAGGACGAGAATTGGCCCGCACACGCCGTGACATGGCGAAACTGGTGGACGCGGACGGTTTCCGCACCTACATCCGCGACGGCTGGGGCGAGTGGGACAACCCCATCGACCTCCCGGCGGGCGCGAAGGAGGCCGCGGCGCAGCACCGGGCCAAGCTCGCCGCGCAGCTCCCCGGCCGGCGCATCGCCCTCGCCGCCGGACGCGCCCACGTGCGTTCGAACGACACGTTCCACGAGTTCCGCGCGGACAGCGACTTCGTGTGGCTGACCGGCTGCCAGGTCGAGGGCGCGGTCGTCGTGGTCGAGAACGACGACGCCACGCTGTTCGTGCCGACGCCGTCCGAGCCGCACACCGTGGACTTCTTCGGTGACGCGGACCGCAGCCCGTTCTGGATCGGTGCCGCGGCGGGCACGAAGGAGTGGTCCGAGGCCCTCGACCTCACCGTGCGCCCGATCGAGGACCTGCCGCGCGCGCTCCAGGGCCGCCACCCCGAGACGCTCACCGCCAAGGGCGTCGACCCGCTGCTGGACGCGCTCACCGGCTCGCACAGCGACGAGCTGCGGACCGTGCTGTCCGAGCTGCGGCGGATCAAGGACGACTGGGAGGTCGACCAGCTCCGCCAGGCCGTGGACGCCACGGTCAGGGGCTTCCTCGACGTCGCGGGCGAGCTCGGCCAGGCCGTGCGCGGCGGGGGAGAGCGCTGGTTGCAGGGCACGTTCGACCGCCGCGCGCGCACGGAGGGCAACGGGCCCGGATACACCTCCATCGTCGCGTCCGGACCGCACGCCCCGGTGCTGCACTGGACCCGCTGCGACGGCAAGGTGAGCGACGCCGACCTGCTGCTGCTCGACGCCGGCGTGGAGACCAAGACCCTCTACACCGCCGACGTCACCCGCACGCTGCCGGTCGGCGGCGAGTTCAGCGCGGCCCAGCGCCAGGTGTACGACCTCGTGCTCAGGTCGCACGTCGCCGCGCTCGCGGAAGTCAAGCCGGGCAACGACTACAGCGCTTTCCACCACACCGCCATGCGCGTGCTCGCCGAGGGCCTGCACGACTGGGGCCTGCTGCCGGTGAGCGTCGACAAGGCGCTCGACCCGTCCGGCCAGCACCACCGCCGCTACATCGTCTGCGGCACCGGGCACTTCCTCGGCCTGGACGTGCACGACTGCGCCGACGCCCGTCAGGAGACCTACCAGCAGGGCATCCTCGAACGCGGCATGGCGCTGACCGTCGAGCCGGGCCTGTACTTCCACCCGAACGACGAGACGCTGCCGCCGGAGCTGCGCGGCATCGGCGTGCGGCTGGAGGACGACCTGGTCGTGACCGGCGACGGCGCCGACGTCCTGTCGGACGCGCTGCCGATCGACGCGGACGAGATCGCGGCCTGGGTGCGGTCAAACCGCGCCTAGCCCCCTGCTGTTGGAGCATCTGCAAGTACTACCAACGTGGTGGTTGGCAGTACTTGCAGATGCCTAAGCGGACGGGGTCGAGCGGGCCCAGGCGAACGTCAGTTCCACGGCCCGCTTCCAGTTCGCGTACTCGTTCTCCCGGTGCGCCGCGTCCATCACGGGGTTCCACCGCGCGGCCAGGTGCCAGTTGCGCCGCAACCCCTCCAGGTCCGGCCAGTAGCCGGAGGCGAGCCCGGCGGCGTAGGCCGCGCCCAGCGACACGGTCTCGGCCACCAGCGGCCGCATCACCGGGATGTCCAGCACGTCCGCGAGGAACTGCATCAGCAGGTGGTCGGCGGTCATGCCGCCGTCCACCTTGAGCACCGGCGTGGGCGCGCCCAGGTCGGCGTTCATCGCGTCGACCACCTCACGCGTCTGCCACCCGGTCGCCTCCAGCACCGCCCGCGCCAGGTGCCCCTTGTTGATGTACGACGTCAAGCCGACGACGATCCCACGCGCCTGTGCGAGCCAGTGCGGCGCGAACAACCCGGAGAACGCCGGCACGATGTAGCAGCCGCCGTTGTCCTTCACCGTGCGGGCCAGCGTCTCGATCTCCGGCGCGGAGTGGATCAGGCCGAGGTTGTCGCGGAACCACTGCACGAGCGATCCGGCGACGGCGATCGAGCCCTCCAGCGCGTACGTCGGCTCACCACCGATCTGGTACCCGATCGTGGTCAGCAGGCCGTGCTTCGACCGCACCAGCTCGGTGCCGGTGTTCATCAGCAGGAACCCACCGGTGCCGTACGTGCCCTTGATCGAGCCCTTCTCGAAGCACGTCTGCCCGAACAGCGCCGCGTGCTGGTCGCCCAGCGCCGCCGTGATCGGGATGCCCGGCACCACCCGCGCCGTCACACCGGAGATCTCCGACGACGGCCGGATCTCCGGCAGCATCGCCGCGGGCACGCCGAAGAAGTCCAGCAGCATCGGGTCCCACTGGCGGGTGCTGAGGTTCATCAGCATCGTGCGGGACGCGTTGGTCACGTCGGTGACGTGCAGGCTGCCGTTCACACCGCCGGTGAGGTTCCAGATCAGCCAGGTGTCCATCGTCCCGAACAGCACGTCACCGCGGGACGCCCGCTCGCGCACGCCCGGCACGGTGTCAAGCAGCCACCGCAGCGACGGCGCCGAGAAGTAGGTCGCGAGCGGCAGGCCGCAGCGTTCGCGGACCTCCTCGATGCCCGGCTGCCCCTCCAGTCGCGCGACGAGCTCCTCGGTGCGGATGTCCTCCCACACGATCGCGCGTCCCACCGGGACACCGGTGTGCCGGTCCCACGCCACGAACGTCTCGCGCTGGTTCGTGATGCCCAGCGCCACGACCTGGTCGGCGGTGATCCCCGCCTGCCGCAACGCCTGCGGCATGATCCGGTCGACGTTGCGCCAGATCTCCACGGCGTCCTGCTCGACCCAGCCCGGCCGCGGGCGGTACTGGCGGTGCTCGCGCTGGGCGACCGCGACCAGGCGGGCGTTCTGGTCGAACACGATGCACCGGGTCGACGTCGTGCCCTGGTCGATCGCCATCACGAAGCGTTGCACGCCGGTCCTCTCAGTTCTCGTCGACCAGTGAGGTGGTGACCGCGTCGGCGGCCTGCACGACCTGGCGCACCAGCGCCGTGCGCGGCCGGCCGGTGGAGTCGCAGAGCCGGTCCACGGCGCCGGAGATGCCGATCGCGCCGACCACGAGGCCGCCGGGGATGCGGATCGGCGCGGCGATGCTCGCCTCACCCGGCATGTACTCCTCCGCCTCGCTCGCCCAGCCCTGCGCGCGCACCTCGGTCAGCACCCGCTCCAACGCCTGCGTGCGCGTGATCGTGCGGCGGGTCAGCGACGTCAGCTCCCGTTTGCGCGCTGCCGCCGACAGGTCCGGGTCGTAGGCGAGCAGCACCTTGCCCAGCGCGGTCGCGTGCAACGGCAGCATCGCGCCGATGCCGAGCGTCTGCACCGAGTCGTCCGGGCGGAACACGTGGTGCACGACGAGCACGGCGCCGTCGTGGTGCATGCCGATCCGCACCTCCTGACCCGAGCGCGCGGCGAGCGTGTCGGCCCAGTTGATCGATCGGGAACGCAGCTCGTTCGCGTCGAGGTAGCTCGTCCCGAGGTGCAGCAGGGCGGCACCGAGGCGGTAGCGGCCGGTCGCGGAGTCCTGCTCGACGAACTCGACCCGTTGCAGCGTGCGGAGAATCCCGTGCGCGGTGCCGCGGGCCAGACCGAGCGAGGCGGCTATCTCCGTGAGACCGTGGTGGCCGGACCCGCGCGCGAGAAGCCGCAGCACGGCTGCGGCGCGTTCGATCGACTGGATGGGTCCCGGCACGCGAGCAACGTAATTGAGACGACCCGTGTCGGCAATGTCGAACGGCTACGACCCGCGTCACCGCTGGACACGCGCCTGAAACACCTTGTCTGAGCGCAGCGTGACCGGTCGGTCACAGCAGTGCACCCGGTCGGTGTCGACATTGTCGAACAGCACCCGTTGAGCAGGCGTGACGCGGGTCATTACGTTCCGCGGCAGTCACCACGGGGTGATCAGCCGTTCAAGGACGAATGGGAGGCCAGCGTGGGTCTCGGGACAGTGTTCCTCAGCGAGGTGCTCGGTACGGGCATCCTGCTGTTGCTGGGTGCGGGCGTGGTGGCCAACGTGCTGCTCGCCAAGTCGAAGGGGTTCGACGGCGGCTGGCTGTTGATCAACTTCGGGTGGGGTCTCGCGGTCTTCGCCGGTGTGTACATCGCGTACAAGTCGGGGGCGCACCTCAACCCCGCCGTGACGGTCGGCATCCTCACCAGCGGTGCGGCCGAGTTCGCGCCCGGTGTGCCGGTCGGCGTCGGCTCGACGCTCGTCTACTTCGCCGGCGAGATGCTCGGCGCGTTCCTCGGTGCCGTCCTCGCGTGGCTGGCCTACAAGCCGCACTTCGACGAGACGCCCGACGAGGGCCTCAAGCTGGCCGTCTTCTCCACGGGCCCGGCGATCCGCAGCTACGCCTGGAACCTGGTGTGCGAGATCATCGGCACGTTCGTCCTGGTCTTCGTGATCCTCGCACTGGGCAAGACCCCGACCCAGCTCGGCCCGCTGGCCGTCGCGATGCTGGTCGTCGGCATCGGTGCCTCCCTCGGCGGTCCGACCGGTTACGCCATCAACCCGGCCCGTGACCTCGGCCCGCGCATCGCGCACGCCATCCTGCCGCTGTCCTACAAGGGCACCGACGGTGAGGCCGTCGGCAAGAAGGACTCCGACTGGGCGTACGCCTGGGTGCCGGTCGTCGGCCCGCTCCTCGGCGGCGCGCTCGCCGGTGTCGTCGCAGCTCTCGCGTTCTGACCGTGTTCTGACCATCCCGAAAGGACAGTTTCGATGACGCAGTACGTCCTCGCCGTCGACCAGGGCACGACCAGCACCAGGGCGATCATCTTCGACCACAGCGGTTCCATCGTCTCCGTGGGTCAGAAGGAGCACGAGCAGATCTTCCCGCGGGCCGGCTGGGTCGAGCACAACCCGGTGGAGATCTCCGAGAACACCCGGTTCGTGATCGGCCAGGCGCTTGCCACGGCCGACCTCAACACGAGCGACATCGCCGCGGTCGGCATCACCAACCAGCGCGAGACCGCCGTCGTGTGGGACAAGAACACCGGGCAGCCGGTCTACAACGCGATCGTCTGGCAGGACACCCGCACCCAGGCCATCGTGGACGAGCTCGGTCGGCTCGGCGGCGGTGGTGACCGCTACAAGGCCAAGGTCGGCCTGCCGCTCGCCACCTACTTCTCCGGTCCGAAGATCCGCTGGATCCTCGACAACGTCGAGGGTGCCCGCGAGCGCGCCGAGGCCGGCGACCTGCTGTTCGGCAACACCGACACGTGGACGCTGTGGAACCTCACCGGCGGCCCCAACGGCGGCGTGCACGCCACCGACGTCACCAACGCGTCGCGGACCATGCTCATGGACCTCGACACGCTGCAGTGGGACGCCACGATCGCCGAGGAGATGGGCATCCCGCTGTCCATGCTCCCGGAGATCAAGTCCTCTTCGGAGGTCTACGGCCACGGCGGCCCCGGCGGCGTCCTCAAGGGCGTGCCGATCGCCGGCATCCTGGGCGACCAGCAGGCCGCCACGTTCGGCCAGGCCTGCTACGAGCCGGGCACCGCGAAGAACACCTACGGCACCGGCAACTTCATGCTCCTCAACACGGGCACGGAGAAGGTCGCGTCGAAGAACGGCCTGCTGACCACGGTCTGCTACAAGATCGGCGACGAGGCCCCGGTCTACGCCCTGGAGGGCTCGATCGCGGTCACCGGTTCGCTGGTGCAGTGGCTGCGCGACAACCTCGGCATCATCGGCTCGGCGCCGGAGATCGAGACGCTCGCGAAGTCGGTCGAGGACAACGGTGGCGCGTACTTCGTGCCCGCGTTCTCCGGCCTGTTCGCGCCGTACTGGCGCTCCGACGCCCGCGGTGCGGTCGTCGGCCTCACCCGGTTCGTCAACAAGGGCCACATCGCCCGCGCCGTCCTGGAGGCCACCGCCTTCCAGACGCGCGAGGTCCTCGACGCCATGAACGCCGACTCCGGCGTGCCGCTGACCGAGTTGAAGGTCGACGGCGGCATGGTGGCCAACGAGCTGCTGATGCAGTTCCAGGCCGACGTGCTGGACGTGCCGGTGATCCGGCCGGTCGTCGCCGAGACCACCGCGCTGGGCGCCGCCTACGCCGCCGGTCTCGCGGTGGGCTACTGGTCCTCGCTCGACGAGCTGCGCGCCAACTGGTCCGAGGACAAGCGCTGGGCGCCCGAGATGGACGCCGACGAGCGCGAGCGCCAGTACCGCAACTGGAAGAAGGCCGTGACCAAGTCGTTCGACTGGGTCGACGCCGACGTCCGCTGATTTTCTGCTGAGGGAGTTGAAGGTGTTCGCAAGGCTGGATCCGGCTCGACGTGCCGACTCGCTGGCTGCCCTGGACGGCACCGAGTTCGACGTGCTCGTCGTCGGTGGAGGTGTCGTCGGTGCGGGTGCCGCGTTGGACGCGGCGTCGAGAGGTCTCTCGGTCGCACTGGTCGAGGCCCACGACTGGGCGGCGGGGACGTCGAGCCGGTCCAGCAAGCTCGTCCACGGCGGGCTGCGCTACCTGGAGCAGCTGGAGTTCAAGCTGGTCCGCGAAGCGCTCAAGGAACGCGGGTTGCTGCTGCACCGGCTCGCACCGCACCTGGTGCGGCCGGTGCCGTTCCTCTTCCCGCTGGAGAAGCAGTGGGAACGCGCCTACGTCGGCGCGGGCGTGCTGCTGTACGACTCGATCGGCGGTGCCGGTGCGGTCCCGATGCACCGGCACCTGTCCCGCAGGCGGATGGCCGAGGTCGCGCCCTCGCTCGACACCTCGGCGTTCGCCGGCGCCATCCGCTACTACGACGCGCAGGTGGACGACGCTCGCCTCGTCACCACGCTGGTGCGCACGGCGGCGCAGCACGGCGCCACCGTGCTGTCCCGCGCCAAGGTCACCTCCTTGCTGCGCAACGGCGGCCGTGTTGCCGGCGCGTCCGTGCGCGACGAGCTGACCGGTGTGACGCACGTGGTGCGCGCGCGGCGCGTGATCAGTGCGACCGGCGTGTGGACCGACTCGCTGAACTCGATGAGCCCCGGCACCCCGCCGTTCCACGTGCGGATGTCGAAGGGCGTCCACGTCCTCGTGCCGCGCGACCGGATCCAGCTCGACGGCGGCCTGATCACGCGCACCGAGAAGAGCGTGCTGTTCGTGATCCCGTGGGGCGCGTACTGGATCATCGGCACCACGGACACGCCCTACGACGGCGACCCGGCCGCGGTGTCGGCGTCCCCCGAGGACGTGTCCTACATCCTCGACCACGTCAACGCCGTGCTGCGCGACAGCGTGTCGGCCGACGACGTCGTCGGCATGTACGCGGGTCTGCGCCCGCTGCTCGACGGCGCGTCCGGCGACACCGCGAAGCTGTCGCGCGAACACGCCGTGGCCCAGCCGGAACCGGGCTTCTTCGTGATCGCGGGCGGCAAGTACACGACCTACCGCGTGATGGCCGCCGACGTCGTCAACGCCGCCGTCGCGGGTCTGGGCAAGGCCGTCGCGCCGTCGCTGACCGCGCGCCTGCCGCTGTGCGGAGCCGTTGGCTTCCAAGAGCTGTGGGCAGACCGGACCCGTGTCGCCGCCGAGTCCGGCCTGTCCGCATCCACTGTGGAGCGACTGCTGCGCCGCTACGGTTCGGCGATCTCCGACGTGCTCGCGCTGGTCTCCCGGGACCCGGCGCTAACCGAGGACGTGGCCGGCCACCTCGCCGCCGAGGTCGTCTACGCCGTGACGCACGAGGGAGCGCTTTCGCTCGACGACGTCCTTGCCAGGCGGACGCGAATCGCGGTGGAACACCTCGACGGCGGCGCCTCGGTCGTCGACCGGGTGGCCGATCTGGTCGCTGGTCCGCTCGGGTGGACCACGGCCGAACGTGATGACGCCGTGCGCGCTTATCGGGAGAGTGCAGAGTTGGCCGCCCACTAGGCGTAGGAGATGTGACGGTGCGATGCAGAGCACGGAGCTGATCGAGAGGTTGCGCCGGGAGGGTGGCTTCCGGCTGTTGCCACTGCTCGGGAACACCGGTCAGGTCGCAGGGGTGCACCTGACCCGGTTCCTGCCCGGCGGCCACCTCGACGTGATCCAGGCGTGGGACGAGCACTGGGCGGTCTACGCCCGGCTGCCCGACGTGCTCGACGCCGCCGCACCGTTCGCGGTGCCGACCGGCGCGACGGCCCAGAGCGGGCCGTTCGCGCGGGTCGTCGCACCGCTGCTGCCGCTGCAGCCGGGTCTCACGGCCCGCTGAGCGGACTACTCGGCGACCCAGCCGACCAGGGCACGCCAGGCGGGACCGGAGAACGCCAGTTCGGCACCGGTGTTCTTCGAGTCCCGCACGAACGCGTCCTGGGCCAGCGCGACCTCCACGCAGTCAGTCGAGCCGTTGCCGCCGCTGTAGGTGCTCTTACGCCACGTCCGGTCCTGGGTCATCGGAGTCCTTTCGAAGAGCGCTGATGTACTCCGTCAGCATGCTCTTCGATTGTTCCTCGTCCAAGGCGATAGCATCCAGATGGTCGAACAGCTGCCGTGTGCGCGCGACGGCCGCACGGTCTTGCGCGAACACCTGCACCAGGTCCGACTCGCTGTAGGTGATCGGGTCGGCCTTGTCGAACTCGTACAACGTGGTCTTTCCCTGTAGTGCGACGGCCCGATAGCGGTCGGGCACGATTCGCATGATGTGGGTGTTGAACAGCAGACGCAGGTACTGGTCCTCCATGAGCTTCGCGTCGCCCAGGATTAGTTGCAGTGCAAGCTCGTGGACGTAGAACAAACATTCCGGGCGGAAGGGGCGTCGGAGGATCGTCTGCCGTTCGATGCGGAGGTCGACGAATTTCTCGACTTCCGCCGGTTCGTGGTATGCGGTGTCGAGGAGGAGTTGGCGCGCGTAATCCCGCGTCTGGAGCAGGCCGGGCGCCTTCAGGACCTCGAAGCTCGTGATCTTCGTGGCCATGGACTCCGTCATGGCCAGCGTGCGCAGGTTGTCAGGAATCTGCGCGTAGTAGGTGTTGAAGGCGTTGGTGTAGCGGCGGCGGAAGGTCTCGATGAAGTCCAGGCTCTGGCCACAGGCCGTGAGGAACTGGACGAGGTCGATCTCGCTCGCCCGCGCCTTGCCGTTCTCGACGTTGGAGACCTTGCTCGGGTCCCACCCCAGCTGGGTCGCGAGCGCCCGGCCCGTCATCGTCGTGTACTTTTCCCGGAGCCGGCGCAGTTCGTCGCCGAGGTCTCGGCTGTAGGCCGTAGAGGTCATCGCGGTCATGCCAAATACGCTATGGCTTGTTTTTGGAACAAGTAATAGCCACATTCGGGTGAAAACAGCGGGCTAGTGATCAAGCCATGCTTTCGCGGCGACCACTAGTGCTTCAACGCCGGTTTTCACCGTTGGTTCGATATCGGGTGCGAAGGCGGGGGAGTGGTTCATCGGCACGGGGTCGGGCGTGCGCGCGTTGAAGTCGATTCCACCGAGGAACCAGAAGACCGTCGGTGCGCCGACGGCCGTGCCGAACACGCCGACGTCCTCGCTGGCGCTGACGACCGCACCGGGGATCAGGCGCTCGGTACCGAAGTGCTCGGTGAACGCGGCCACGATCCGTGCCGTGGCGTCCGGGTCCGACACGAGCGGCGGCATGGCGTCCCGCCACTCGAACTCGGGCTCCCGCGGCGCACCGGAGGCGGCGGCCTCGGCGCGCACGATCCGTTCGACGGCGTCGCGGATGATGCCGCTCGTGTGGTCGTTGAACGTCCGGATGTTGATGCCCAGCCCGGCGGTGTCCGGGATGACGTTCTCCTTGGTCCCGGCGTGGATCTGGCCGACCGTGACCACCGCACGTTCGCTGGGGGAGATCTCGCGCGCGACGATCCCTTGCAACCGCACGACGACGTGCGCGGCCATCAGCACGGGGTCGACAGCGGTCTCCGGCGACGAACCGTGACCGCCGCGGCCGAAGAGGGTGACGTTCACGGTGTCGCTGGCCGCCATCAACGGGCCGCTGCCGTGAGCGAGCATCCCGGCGGGCAGGGGAGCGACGTGCTGGGCGAGCACGACGTCCGGCGTGCCGAACCGCTCGAACAGCCCGTCCTCGACCATGTCCCGGGCGCCCCGGCCGAGCTCCTCGGCGGGCTGGCCGACCACGAGCAGCGTGCCGGACCACTCGTCACGGGTGTTCGCGAGCGCTTCGGCCGCGCCGACCAGACAGGTGACGTGCATGTCATGGCCGCACGCGTGCGCCACAGGCTGTTCGTCGCCGTTGGCGTCCACCGCGCGCGCTGTGCTGGCGTAGGGCAGCCCGGTCTCCTCGCGCACCGGCAGGGCGTCCATGTCGGCCCTCAGCAGGACGGTGGGCCCGTCACCGTTGCGCAGCACGCCGACCACACCGGTGCCACCGACCCCGGTCGTGACGGCGTAGCCCAGGGGGCGCAGTGCGTCGGCGAGGACTCCGGCGGTGCGGAACTCCTGCAACGACAGCTCGGGGTGCCGGTGCAGGTCGCGGTAGAGCGCGGCGAGGTCGAGGGTCACGCCACAGTTCCAACCCAGTTCTAGTCGAGCAGCTTGCGGAGCTCGGCGTCGAAGTCGAAGTGGTCGGTCTCGCGACCGGGGGCGACGACGTCGTAGGTGGAGTTCAGGAACTCCTGCAGCTCGGTCGAGCGCACGTGGAAGACCGCGTGCGAGACGTCGGACTGCAGTTCGAGCACGGCGGTCGTGGAGTTGTGCGGGCGCAGCCGCACGTCACCGGCGCCGGCCGAGGTGATGAGGCCGTCGGCGAGCAGGTCGCGGCTGACGAGCCAGACCGTCTCCTGGCGTCCCATGCGGAACGTCATCGTCACGGCGTGCGGGTCGTCGGCGCGGTAGCCCAGCTCGACCTCGACGGGCATGGGGCGCCCGGACGGTGCGATGAAGGCGAAGACCGACTCGGCGCCCACTCGTGTCACGTTCGTCATGCCTCCTAAGACGTGCGACATCCTCCCTGGATGCCTCCATCAGGAAAATCGATGACAACGCGACTTTCAAGCGGTCCGAATATGACTTTTGACATTGGTCACGACGGGTTGCCGCGCGGGCGCAGACGGCCACCGGGCAGCGGAGGCGCAGGCAGGCGGCTTCCGGCATAGCCCTCGACACGGCCGAACCGGTCCGTCTCCGCCTGCCATTCCTCGCGATAGGCGGCGATCTCGTCGTGGGTGCGGCCGACGAAGTTCCACCACATGACGATCTCTTCCCCGAATGGCGTGCCACCCAGCAGAACTACCCTCGCACCGGCCTCCGTCGTGAGGGTGAGGGTGCTCCGACCAGTGCCGACGTACCCGAGCTGCCCCGGCGTGAGAGCGGTCTCGTCGATCTTCACGTCGCCGGTGTCGAGCAGCACGCCGTGCTCGAAGTCGGTCTTGGTACCAAGAGTGATCTTGCTGTTCGGTGCGAGAACGATCTCCGCGCCCAGCAGCGGGGTGAACGTGTGAACGGGAGATTTCAAACCCGCCAACTCACCGAGGAACACCTTGACCGTGGCGTTGTCCAGCTGAACGGCGGGTGGCACGTAGTGTTGGAAATCACGTGCCGCATCTCGGTTGGAATCGGGTAGTGCGAGCCACAGCTGGACACCGTGCAACACCGTCGACGCCGCCGTGGACACCTCGGAATGGCAGATGCCCCGGCCGCCGGTCATCAGGTTGAGCTCACCGGGCCGCACGTAGGCATGCACGCCGTGGCTGTCGCGGTGCTCGATCTCGCCCGTGAACAACCAGCTGACCGTTTGCAGCCCAGTGTGTGGGTGCGGCGCCACGTCCATCTTGTGGTTGTCGGGCCCGTAGTGGTCGCAGAAGCACCACGCGCCGATGAACGACCGCTGCTTCTGCGGCAGCGTCCGGCGCACTGACATCGCCCGCGGGCCGCCCAACGGCACGTCGCGCGGCTGGAGGACCTCGACCCCGCCCGGCGTGGGCGTGCAGGTGACTTCGGCGGGCTCGACCTCGACGTTGCTCACGCCGGTGATCGTAGGCGTGGTTCAGCGAGCACGTGGCTCCTGAGCCGAGCCCCCCGGCGGGCTCGGCGTCCGGCCGGTGGGGGCAGCATGGGAGCAGACAGGTGAGAGCTGGGGGCAGCGGTGGCGGAACTTCGGGACGGGTTGTTCGCGCGCGTGGCGAGCAGCGGGTACGAGCTGGACGAGGCGCAGGCGCGGGCGGTCGAGCGGCTCGCAGGGCTGGGGGAGCGGCGCCGGGGCGTCTACCTGCACGGGCCGGTCGGGCGGGGCAAGAGCTTCCTCGCCGACGCGTTCTTCGACGTGCTGCCCGTGCGGCACAAACGGCGCGTGCACTTCCACGCGTTCTTCTACGAGTTGCACGCCCGGATCTCGTCACGGCTGCACGAACGCGGTGCGGTGGCCCACGCGCTGAAGGAGCTCATCGGGCGGTGTGACGTGCTCGCGTTCGACGAGTTCCACCTGCACGACGTCGGCGATGCGATGCTGATGACGCGGCTGCTGGAGGAGCTGCGGGCACGCCGGGTGATGATCATCGCCACCTCGAACTACCCGCCGGACGGCCTGCTGCCCAACCCGCTCTACCACGACCACTTCCTGCCGGGCATCGCGCTCGTGGAGGAGCTGATGGACACCGTCGAGCTCGACGGCCCGACCGACTACCGGCACCTGCGCGGACGGGCGCGCTCGCGGTTCGAGACCGGGGCGGTCGTGCGTGCGGTGGAGCTGCCGGCCGTCCCGGTGGTGCTCGACGTGGGCGGCCGGGCGATCACCGCGCTCGGTGTCGACGGGCGGCGGATCTGGTTCGACTTCGGCGACCTGTGCGAGAAGCCGACGTCCACAGCGGACTACCTGGCGCTCGCCGACCGCCACGACGACTGGGTGGTCGTGGGCGTGCCGCGGCTGGAGACGTGCGACCGGGAGGCGCAGCAGCGGTTCGCGAACGTCGTGGACGTCCTCGTCGACCACGACGCCCGGCTGACCCTGGTGAGCGACCACCCGCTGGCCGAGATCGTCGGCGGCCGGGCCCTCGACCTCGCCCGCACCGCCAGCCGGCTGGAGCTGATCAACTCCATCGGGTGAACAGTGGAGCGCCTCCACCGCCGATAGCACCCAAAACCCCTGTGCTAGGAGCGAGCAAGTGAAGATGGTGCGCGCCCGTGTCGCGTCGGCAGTGGAGAGCAACCGGTTCCAGGCGTTCATCGTCGCGGTGATCGTCGTCAACGCGTTGGCGCTGGGCGCGGAGACGACGACGGTGCTGCACGCGGAGCTGGGTCCCGTGCTGACGTTCGTCGACCGCCTGGCGCTGATGATCTTCACCCTGGAGCTCGGCGCGCGGCTGTACGCGTTCGGCTGGAGGTTCTTCCGCGACCCGTGGAACGTGTTCGACTTCGTGATCGTGGCCATCGCGCTGATCCCGTCCGCGGGCCCGTTGTCGGTCTTGCGCGCGTTGCGGATCTTGCGCGCGTTGCGCCTCGTCGCGATGGTGCCGAGCATGCGCCGCGTCGTCACGGCGCTGGTGCGGTCGATCCCGGGCCTGGTGTCGCTGTCGGGTCTGCTGGTGCTGCTCGTCTACGTGGGCGGCGTGATCGCGAGCAACCTGTTCGGCGACACCGGTGACCCGCGATTCTCCGGGCTCGGATCGACGTTGCTGACGCTGTTCCAGATCACCACCGGTGACGGGTGGTCCGACGTGATGCGCGACCTGATGGAGCAGAAGCCGTACGCGTGGATCTTCTTCCTGGTCTACCTGCTGGTCGGCACGTTCACGATGCTCAACCTGTTCATCGCGGTGGTGTGCAGCGCGATGCAGGAGGAGGTCACGCTGCCCGCACCCCGTTCCGGCGCACACGACGACCTGCTGTTGCAGGAGGTGCGCGCGCTGCGCGACGAGGTGCGAGCGTTGAAGGCGAACGTGTGACCCCCGCCTGAGAGCCGCGACGTGGTCCGGCCGGTGACGCCGCCGTGCACCGGCCGGACCACCTCAACCCCGGGTCACGGGGTGACCGGGATGTTCGTGAGGCCCTTCGTCGCGCGGGAGACCGTGTTCGAGGCGTGCACGACGTTCGGGTTGTCCTTGCACTTCGACGTCGAGCTGACGTGGACGCCGTACTCACCGACGCCGCCGAGGTCGGAACGGTTGCCGCGCCACACGTTGCCGCAGCCGTTGCCGAACGACGGCGTGGTGCTCGGGTTGTGCGTCTCGTAGCCGTTCTTGAACGTGCCGGGTGCGGTGAACGTGCCGGTGTTGTTCTCGATCCGGTAGCCGGAGCCCTTCACGTCGACCCACGAGTCCGCGGAGTTCGCGCCGCTGATTCCGGTGCCGTCGAAGGTGTTGCCGGCGATCAGGCCGCCCTGCGTGCCCTCCTTGACGTCGACGTGCTCGGCGGAGACGTTCGGGCCGATCCGGTTGTCCAGCACCTGCACGCGGTCGGAGCGGTCGACGCCGCCGGAGTTGCCGTGGCACTTCCAGTTCGAGTTCGCAGAGCCGATGTACACGCCCTCGCCGTAGTCCTTCGTCACGACACCGGCGTCGGTGATCGTCGAGCCCTTGAGCACGCCGTCCGCGGAGGAACGGCGGAAGTGCACGCCCTCCTCGTCGGTCTTCCGCACGGTGACGCCGTCGATCGTCACGTGGTGGGAGTTGTCGAGGACGATGCCCTTCTTGGACTCCGCGACGGTGATGCCCCTGATGGTCCAGTGCGGCGCGTCGAACAACCACAGGCCGTAACCGGAGTCCCAGCCCGCTGCCGGCACCGGGCAGGGGGTCGGTGCCGTGCCGGACGGGCCGTCGTTGACCAGCACCGCGGAGGACGGGCCGGTGAGCGTGATCGGGTTGCTCGCGGTACCGGCCTTCTGCGTGACGAACGAACCGCGGTAGGTGCCGGGCGCCAGGCTGATGACGTCACCGGGCCGGGCGTTCGCCAGTGCGGCCTGGAGCTGGCCGGCGGTCGACACCGGGACCGTGCCCGCCGGTTCCTCGACGGGTGTGGTCGAGTCGGGGACGTTCTTGAGGAACAACGATTTCGCCGCGTCGGTCCTGGTCGCGTCCACGCCGTGGCCGCCGGTGTAGTCGCGCTGCTCGTTCTTCGCCCAGTCGGTGATCGGCGTGCCGTTCACGTCGAGGTGCCGGTACCCGCTGCCGTTCCAGCCGAACTGGTAGACGCGCCGGCGGTCGGCGTAGAACGGCTCGTAGCCACCGTCGGCGGACAGCTGCTTGGTCATGGCGTTGTTGAAGAAGACGTTGCGCGGACCGGAGGCGCCCGACCACTTCACGGCCTTCTGACCCGCGCCCCACCAGATCGGGAACCAGTTCGAGTCGTCGGGACCGCCGCCGCCCTCCTCACCGCAGTTCGCGCGGCAGTTGCCGGAGCGGTGGGCGTGGGGGACGCGGACCGTGTTGTTCTCGAACAGGTTGTTGCGCTCCCAGCCGCCGTGCAGGTTCAGGTCGGAGTCGAAGTCGTTGCCGATCACGACGTTGCCCGAGGCCGACCACTGGAAGGTGAAGTGGCGCAGGTTGCGGGAGGTGTTGCCGGCGTAGAGCGAGTCCCACACCCGCGAGCCGCGGAAGTAGCCGTTGCCGCCCTTGCCCTTGTTCCACGCGCCGTCGAGGACGTTGTCGACGATCTGCAGGTTCTTGGCCTCCTCGGTGACGATCGGGTGCGACCCGGTCATCTCCGCGCGGATGCCGCGCACCCACGAGTTCGCCGCCCACTTGAACACGATGCCGTGCATCTCGTCGGCCGGCGCCATGTTGCCGTAGTCGTGGACGGCCGCAGCGGGGTCCAGACCCGGTATCTCCTGCGTGAAGCCGAAGTTCTCGAACCCGACGCCGAGGACCGGGTCCACCAGCGGCGAGACCTTCGAGTCGTACGTCGTCCCGTCGATCGCGGGCGAACCGTCCGAGGTGGAGTTGACCGGGACGTCGAACTCCAGCGGCTTGTCCAGCGTCACCGTCGTGCCCGAGACGGACGCGACGGTGAAGATCTGCTGCCGCATGTGCATGTTCAGCAACGGGTGCGGGGTGCCGGTGGCGTTCTGCTGCTCGTAGAACTTCACCGAGTTCGCCGCGCGCACGTTGACGAGCGACCCGGCCGTGATGTTCGTGGTGGACGCCACCTTCACCGTGCGGTCACCGGTCTTCGCGGCGGTGCTGACCTTCGTGCCGGCCTTCCAGTGCACGTTCACCGTGCCCTCGAAGATGTCCTTGCGGTTCTCCGGGGCCCGCGAGTGGTCGCTCGCGTAGCCGGGGTGAACGCCGCGCGACTGCACGCGGAACAGGCCGCGGCCCGGCCACAGCCAGCCGCCCTTGCCCTGCCCGAACGTCATCCTGTCCTCGTCCCAGTCCGAGCCGTCCGGGGTCAGCGCGTCGTAGCGGGTGGTCGCGTCCGGGGTGTAGACGATCTTCGTCGCGGTCGCGCCCGCGCCCCTGATGACCAGGTGGTCGGCATCGACGTGGAGCTCCTTCGACACCTTCAGCACCCCGGCGGGCAGGGTGATCAGGCTCAGCCTGGAGTAGCTCGCGCCCGGTGAGCACGACGTGCGGACGAAGTCGATCGCGGCCTGCAGCCCGGCGGTGTCGTCGGCCGCGTCATCGGGCCGGACGCCGAACCGGGAAGCCAGTTCCGCAGCCGTGATCCGGCAGCTCGCGCTCGGGTTCACGTCATTGTCGCCGGGCAGCACGCCGGTGCCGCGATAACCGGCTTTCGACCAGTCGTAGAGGCCGGGAATGGCGGCCCGCCGGTTGCCGGACGAGACGTCCAGGCCGGTCACCGCGGGTGTGGCCGTCGCGGTCACGGGTAGGGCGAGACCGGCTATCACAGCCGCGGACAGCAGGGCTATCGGAGTTCGCATCTTTGCGGGAACCCTTCGGCAGGGCGGGGCGAAATCTTTGTAGCCGACAGTCGCGGAATGTGTCAAACATTCACGTGACTGAAATTGTCTTCCTGCAAAGGGTTTCAATTACTGAATTCCGAAACCGCCCGCGGGCACCGCCAGCTCACGCTGCTGAATCGAGCGAGCGGTCGGCCGGGCTCAAGCTCCGGTGTGGGTGAACGCCGCCCAGATCCGCGCCGGATACCGGTCGCGCAGCTCGCAAACGACGGCGTGCAGCGCCCTCGCGGGCAGGCTCAGGCCGTGGTCGAGCAGGGCCGAGTGGAACGCGACGCTCACGTCCGCCGCCGCTTGCTCGCCGACCTCCCACAGGGTGTCGACGACGCTCGGGTAGCCGGCGAGCAGGAACGCACCGGCGAGGTGCCCGCACGACAGCACCGCGAGCCGGGCGGCCGGCAGTCCCAGCCGGGCGACGTCGAGCGCGGTCAACGGCCCGTCGTGCAACCGCAGCCCGCTGCGCGCCGGGTTGTCGTCGGGGGAGCCGGAGCAGGCGAAGTGGACGTACGGGTGGTGCTCCAGCGCCGCCAGCACGTTCTCCCGCGTTGCGAGCGGGCCCTCCAGCGCGGCGGCCTCCCACAGCTCGGCCAGCACCGCGACCTCGTACGGCGCGTCGGCAGGCGCGACCACGACCATGCTCGGCGCGCCCACGGGTGCGGCGGCGCGGGCACGGGCCCAGGTGAGCGCGCGCACCGTCGGCGTGTAGGAGGACACCACGCGGTCCAGCACGGTCCGCCCGTCCCGCCCGGCCGCGTGCAGCGGCAGCCCGGCGAGCGGGCCGGTCGGCGACCACCAGACGTGCGTGTGCTCGGGAACGCCTTCGAGCACCGGCTCGGTCACGGTGTCCCACAACCACTCCAGCGTCTCGGCGAACGCCCGGTCGTCGCTGCCGAAGTGCTCGGCGTGCGCGACCGCGTCGTCGTAGCGCAGCCGCGGCAACGGCAGCAGCTCCACCCGGCCCGGCCACAGCGTGAGCGCGTCGCAGCGCAGCCGGCTCACGTTGACCAGCACCACCGGACCGTCCACCGCGGACTGCTGCAGATCGCCGACGGACGGGAACGCCACCTGCCGGTCGTCCTCGAACACCCGCGCCAGCAACAGGTCCCTGCCGTACTCCAGCCACTGCGCCGCCAGCGCCAGCTGTCCGGCCTGCACCGCGCACGCCGCCGCGTCGGCCACCAGCCCGGTCAGCTCGGCCAGCCCGTTCTCGACGTCGGCCCGCCGGAGCCGCAGCAGCAACGCCATCGCCCGCTCGGCACCGCGCAGCGCCTGTTCCCAGTCGTTGATCCCCGCCGACGTCACCGACGCCGTGTGCGCGGCCAGCACCCGCGTCACCGGGTCGAGCGCCTCGCTCGCCGCCGCCTCCGCCAGCGCCCGTGCCGCCGCGCGCAACCGGCCCGAGTCACCGGCCTGCTCGGCCTGGCGCAGCAGCAACCTGGCGAAGCAGTGCTGGTAGGAGGCCTGCTGCGGGTCGGCGCGCGCGGCTCTGCCGTAGTAGATGACCGCCTCGTTCAACGTCTCCGGCGTGCCGGTGAGCTCGTAGATCTGCTGCCAGAACCCGCCGAGGTTCGCGAGCGCCCGCGGGTGCAGCGGGTCCTTGGCCGGGCGCTGCCGCAGCACCTGTTCGAACAGCTCGCCCGCCTCGATCAGCGCCTCGCGGGCGTCGGTCACGTCGAACCGCATCCGCAGCGCGACGGCGAGCATCTCGTTCGCGTCGGCGCTGGGCGTCGCGGCCACCAGGGCCCGTGCGGCGTTGACGGCGTCGGTGACCAGCTCGGGGAACCGCTCGGCCATCTCGGTCGACGCGCGCGTCAGGCTGGTCGCGGCCGCGGTGTGCGCGTGCGGGTCGACGGCCGCCGCCACCGCGTCGCGCAGGACCCGCACCGCCTCGCGCAACGAGTCCACGTCACCGAGGTGCCGGTAGCGCAGCCGCAGCGCGTTGCCCAGGCTCGTCAGGTGCTCGGCGGTCGGCGGCGTGCGGCGCAGCACCTCGATCGCCTCGTCCAGCGCCCCCGGCTCCCCGGCCTGCTCGAACCGCTGCAGCAGCGCACCGGCGAGGCTGTCGAGCCGGGTGCCGAGCGACTCCGGGTCGCGCGCGGACTCCACGGACCTGCGCAACGCCCCGATGCCGTCGGTCAGCACGTCGGTGTCGCGGTTGAGCTGGGCGCGGAACTGCGCCAGCGCGCCGATCAGCCACTCGGCGTTGCCGCGTTCGGGGTCCGTCTTGGGCAGGGCGGCGAGCGCACCGCCGACCATCGCCTCCGCCTCCTCCAGCATCGACAGGTCGCCGGTCGCCGCGATCCGGGCGCGCAACGTGGCCGCGAGGTTCAGCAGCATGCCCGGCCGGAGCTCGTCACGGGCGTTGTCGGCGGCGATGCGGTGCGCGGCGATCGCGCCTTCGAGGTCGGTGAGGTGGCGGGTGCGGTCGTAGCGCTCGGCCAGCGCCAACCCGAGCAGGTGCTGCATCAGGTCGTAGTCGCGCTGGCCGGGACCGGTCTGGCCGACCACGCCCTGCGCGAGCGCGATCGCCTCGTTCAGGCTGCTCAGGTCGCCGTCGCGCTCGTAGCGGTGGCGCTGGATGCGGACGATCTCGGTGGCCTGGGTGAGGTTCACGCCCGGCCCGTCGACCAGGCGGGTCAGCAGGTCCATCGCCTCGTCGAGGTCGGCCGGGTCGTGCGCGGTCTCGTAGCGGTGCAGCAACGACGACGCGAGGGTGCTGATCGTCTCGGTGAGACCGCCCAGCCGCAACGCGTCGCGCAGCACCGACACGCCCTCGTCGAGCAGGCGGTGGTCGCCCGTGCGTTGGTACTGCTCGATCAGCGCACCGCCCTGGTTGTGCACGGCGACCGCGTCCGCCATCGGTTCTCCTAGAGTCATCCGCTCACAGCCTGGTGCGCCGACCGGGCGCCGTGTGGTGCTTTGCCGTTGTTTCCCCCGTTTGGTGCTGTCAGGTCGCGTGGAATAACGCGGAGCGTTGTCATGCGAACGGGTGCAGCAAACCATCAGAAGCGGGGCTTCCGTACCTGAAGTGTGCGTTAAGGCACCTACCCGCGCGATCAGCCGACCGATACGTTCGTGGCCGAAACAACCCTGAACGGTGTGTCGCCGACTGCTGCGAAAGGTGCAAGGGTCAGTTGCTGTTCGGCAGTGAGCGTTCCAACGAACAGGAGCACCCGAGGTATGGCGAGCCCCACTGTGAAGCCGGTCCTGCGCACCGACTACCAGCGTTCCGTCGCCGAGTACTGGAACAGGGAGAAGGACCCGGTCAACATCAAGCTCGGCGAGGTCGACGGGCTGTACCACCACCACTACGGGCTCGGTGCGTACGACCCGGCCGTCCTGGAGGCGCCGCCGGCGGAGCGCGACGCGGCGATCATCGCCGAGATGCACCGGCTGGAGACCGCGCAGGCGGAGGTCCTGCTCGACGCGTTCGGCGACGTCCCGTTCGGCGGCCACCTGATGGACGGCGGGTCCGGCCGCGGCGGCACGAGCTTCATGGCCAACGCCCGGTTCGGCGCCCGGATCGACGGCGTCAGCATCTCCGAGCAGCAGGTGGCGTTCGCGAACGACCAGGCGGTCGAGCGCGGTGTCGCCGACGAGGTGCGGTTCCACTTCAAGAACATGCTCGACACCGGGTTCGAGACCGGCTCGTTCAACGGCATCTGGACCAACGAGACCACGATGTACGTGGACCTCCAGCAGCTCTACCGCGAGTTCGCCCGGCTGATCGCGCCCGGCGGCCGGTACGTCTGCATCACCGGCTGCTCCAACGACCTGACGGGCCTGCGGTCGCGGGCGGTCAGCCAGATCGACCAGCACTACATCTGCAACATCCACCCGCGCAGCGAGTACTTCCGCGCGCTGGCGGACAACGGGTTCGTGCCGATCAGCGTCGTCGACCTGACGCCCGACGCCATCCCGTACTGGGAGCTGCGGGCGCAGTCGAACGTCGCGACCGGTGTCGAGGAGCCGTTCCTGACCGCGTACAGGGAAGGGTCGTTCCACTACCTGTTGATCGTCGCGGACCGCATCTGATGAAGGACCTCCTCTCCGGGCCGTCCGGGCTGGGCACCTCCGCTGCCCGGCTCGGGCGGCCCGAGGTCGTGGCCACGACCGACCCCGGCTACGCCGAGCGCCCCTGGGGTGACGGCAACGCGCCGCCGATGTACGTGCCCGTGGTGGAACGCGAGAACGAGCTGCTCGCCGCCGCCGTGGACGAGCGGCTGGTGGCGTGGGCCGACGGCTGCGGCTTCGAGGAGCCGGACCGGTTCCTGGGCGGGCGGTTCGGCCGGCTCGCCGTGCTGACCCACGTGGACACCGACGACGTCGAGCAGCTGCTGATCGCCGCGAAGCTCAACGCGGCGTGGTGGGCGGCCGACGACCTCTACGCCGACAGCACCGAGATGGGCGCCGTGCCGGAGGAGCTGCCGCCGCGGCTGGCACTGGCGATGGCCGCGATGGACCCGGTGGCACCCGCCGCGGAGTTCACCGTCGAGCTGGAACAGGTGCTGAACGACGACCCGGTGCTCGTCGGGCTGCGGTCCGGCATCGCGCACCTGGCGTCCCGCTCGACGGCGACCATCGTGCAACGCGTGTGCTATTCGACGTTCGCGATGTTCGTGTCGTGGGGTGCCTACGCGGCGTGGCGGCACACGGCCTCGTACCCGCCCGCGTGGCAGTACCTGGCGACACGGCAGCACGACACGTTCTACACGTCGATGACGCTCATCGACGCCGTCGGCGGGTATGAGGTGCCCGCGCCGTTGTACTACGACCCGCGCGTGCGGCAGCTGCTGACCGCGGCGGGCACGGCGTCGGTGGTCGTCAACGACCTGGTGTCGGTGGAGAAGGACGCCGCCGACGAGAAGCCGGTGTGCAACATGGTGCTGCAGATCCAGGCCGACCGCGGTTGTTCCCGCGCGGAGGCGGTCGAGCGGACCGTCGAGCTGCACAACCAGCTCGTGCGCGACTTCGAGGCCGGGCACCGGGCGCTGCTGGCGGTGCCGTCGGTGGAGCTGCACCGGTTCCTCAGGGGGGTGAAGGCCTGGATGGGTGGCGGGTTCGAGTGGCACACCACGCACCCGCGCTACCGGTAGCGGCCGGCGATCGCGGCGGCCCGGTCGTGCAGCGCGGTGCGCAGCCACGGCGGTGACAGGGCCTCCGCGCCCGTGGCGAGCTGCCACAGCGCCCATTCGGCGTGCCAGGCGTCCTGGAACGAGGCTTCCACGCGCAGCCGGCCATCGGCCTCGGTGTGTTCGGAGTGGACGGTCAGCGCGGTGTCGGCGAGCTGCTGCCGCCGCGCCGGGTCGAGCAGGAGCAGGACCGTGGTCTGCTCGCCGCCGGTGCGGAACCGGGTGCCGCGCTCCTGCCAGGTCTTGCCGAGGTCGACGTGGTCCGGGCGGTCGGCCGGGTCGTCGAGCTCCTCCGCCGCCCTGATGCGCGCCAGCCGGTAGGTGCGGTCGGCACCGTCCGCCGTGGCCAGCAGGTAGCCCTGGCCCCGCACGGTGACCAGCCCGATCGGGTCGACCGTCCGCCACCGCGGCTGCTGGCCGCGGGCGGCGTAGTGGATCTTGAGCTTGTGCCCGGCGAACACCGCGCGCCGGACCTCGGTCACGAGCGCGTCGGACAGCTCCTCGGTCGCGGTGCGGCGTTCCAGCAGGTCCGTGTCGGGGTCGACGAGCAGCCGCCGGGCGGCACCGGCCGCGAGGTCGCGGTGGCCCGCCGGCAACGCGTCGGCCACCTTCAGCACGGCCGAGGCGAGCGCCGAGCCGAGCCCGAACACCTGCGCGCCCCGCCGTGAGCCCGCGATCAGCAGGGCGAGCGCCTCGTCGTGGCCGAGCCCGGTGAGCTCGGTGCGGAAGCCGGGCAGCAACGCGAACCCGCCGTTGCGCCCGCGTTCGGCGTAAACGGGGACGCCCGCGGTCGACAGCGCCTCGACGTCACGCAGAACCGTGCGCGTGGAGACCTCGAGCTCGCGGGCGATCGTGGTGGCGGAGAGCCGTCCGCGTTGGCGCAGCAGCAGTACCAGCTTCACCAGGCGATCGGCGCGCATGCCCGAACCGTACGGCAATACATGACACAGGGTGTCGTGTTTTGCTTGCGAAGCTCCTTTTCGGATTCGACGAATGGAGCTGGAAGTGGCAGTGGAACGGACCGCCGTCAACCCGTGGGAGTGGTCGGTGGAGCTGGGGTACAACCAGGGCGAGGTCGTGTCGGGGCAGACCCGGACGCTGTACTGCTCCGGGCAGGCCGCGATGAACGCCTCCGGTGAGCCCGAGCACGCCGGTGACGTGGGCGCGCAGCTGGCGTTGAGCCTGGACAACCTGGAGGCGGTGCTGGCCGCCGCGGGGATGGCGCTCGCGAACCTCGTTCGCCTGACCGTGTACACGACCGACGTGGACGCGCTGTTCGCGCACTACGGCGTGCTGGCCGGCCGGTTGGGCGCCGCGGGCGTGGCGCCGGCGACGACGATGCTCGGCGTGTCGCGGCTGGCGGTGCCGGGGCTGGTGGTGGAGCTGGAGGGGACCGCGGTGGCGTGACGTGGACGGGCTGCTCGTGCCCTCGTGCGGCACGAGCAGCCCGGGTGCCCCACTCGGCTGGTCAGGTGAGGCGGCGGCGCAGCTCCGGGAGGAACTCCGGGTCCTCGGCCACCAGGCGGGCGGCGTCCAGCTCGTGCGGGACCGACGTGTTCGGCTCGCGGTCGAGCAGGTAGTGGATGATCTCGCTGACGAGGACGGGCTCGTCGGGCTCGACCAGTGCGAGGTCGTCGAAGAACCCCTCGGACAGCACCACGTGGTGCCGGGTCGTCTCGGTGCCCTCGCGCACCTCGGCGGCGTACTCGTGGGCGGCCATCGGCATGACTCGAACATCCGTGCTCATGTCGCTCGGCTACCCGTGCGGTGACCCCGAAAACCTGTGCGGGGATTGCGACGGGGCTGTGCGGGTACGCCTTTGTCGTGCAGACCTTCTTGCCCTACGAGGACTTCACCTTCACGGCCCGCGTGCTGGACCAGCGCAGGCTCGGCAAACAACGCGTCGAGACCCTGCAGGTGCAGCGCGCGTTGGTCGTGCCGGGTCACGGCTGGCGGAACCACCCGGCCGTGCGGATGTGGGCGGGCTACGAGGAAGCACTCGTGCGGTACGGCATCGAGATCTGCGCGCAGTGGCGCGCGGGCGGGTACCGCGACACGTGCGAGACCACTATGCGCGCGGACCTGGCGCGGGCCAAGGAGATCACGGTCGTGCGCACCCAGGAGCAGCTGGCGGCGGACGGCGACCTGCCGTGGTGGCTGGGTGACGAGGGACTGCACCGCAGCCACCGGTCCGCCCTGGTGCGCAAGGACCCGCAGTTCTACCGGCGGTTCTTCCCGGACGTCCCGGACGACCTGCCGTACGTGTGGCCGAGGTCGGACCGGGAGGTCCGGGTCTGAACGGGCCCCGGCGGTCAGTCCGGGGGTTCGGGGGCGTCGGGGTTCTCCTGCGGGACCTCGGGCTCGGTGTCGGCGCCATCCTGCGTGACATCGGGTTCCGGCGTGTCGAGGTCGTCCAGGTCGGGGGTGCCCGGCGAGTGCGGGGCCTCCGGGTTCACGGGATCGGTCATGCCGCGCGGTTACCCCGCGGGCCGGGCGCTATGCCGCCCGCGGGGAAGTTCACACCGCCGCGAGGCTGGCCCGCGGACGGTCGCACCCTCAGCCCGCCGTGAAGTTGTCCGCCACCTCGGCCTCCAGCGCGCGCAACGCGCCGTCGCCGTCGGTGTCGTCCGGAATCCGCAGCTCGACCTCGCTCGTGCCCGCGCCGCCGGGCGCCACGCGCAGGTAGGCCTGCTGCACGTCGTCGCGCCGCCATTCCAGGGCTCGTTCCTCCGTGTGCACGACGGTCTCGCAGGTGCGCAGCGACGGCGGCAGCCAGGCCAGGGCGCGGGTGTCGTCCGACGCGGTGTTGAACACGATGTCTGCGTCGGCTTGCATCGTGCGGGTGGTGGCAGTCATGAGCTCGGGGTACCCGCAACGGGCGGATTATTGATGCTCTCCGGTGAGAATCCGCCCACTTGTCAGCGGTCTTCGGGAAGGGCACCGCCGCGGCACGTGTCTGGCCGGCACCGGTCGTGCCCCGCTGCCCGAAGCCGCGGCTACAGCACGCGGCGCAGCCACTCGATCCTGGCCGCGCGGGCCCGGCGGGACAGCACGGCGTCCGGCACCAGCTGGTCGAAGCCGTGGCAGCCGCCGGGCCACACGTGCAGCTCGGCGTCACCGCCCGCGCGCCAGATCCGGGCCGCGTAGTCGACCGCCTCGTCGCGGAAGACGTCCACCGAGCCGACGTCCACGTACGTCGGCGGCAGGCCGGAGAGGTCGGTGGCACGGGCCGGTGCGGCGTACGGCGACACGTCCGGGCCGCCGCGGGCCGCGCCGAGCAACGCCGTCCAGCCGGTCAGGTTCGACGCGCGGACCCACGTCGTCCCGGAGAGGAACTGGTGGCTGGACGGGGTCTCGCACCGGTCGTCGAGCATCGGGCACATCAGCAGCTGACCGCGGACGGCCGGGCCGCCGCGGTCGCGGGCCATGAGCGTCACCGCCGCCGCGAGACCACCGCCCGCCGACGTTCCCGCGACCACCGGTGGGGCGAATCCCGCCCGGTCCATCCAGGTCAGCGCCCGATAGCAGTCCCGCACGGGGACCGGGTGCGGGTGCTCGGGCGCCAGCCGGTACTCGGGGGAGACCAGCGTGACGCCCAGCTCCTCCACCCACTCGGCCAGCACGTGCAGGTCGGAGCGGCGGGTGCCCGCGACCATCCCGCCGCCGTGCAGGTGCAGCACGGGCGGCCCGTCACCGCCGGTGGGCCGCAGCACGAGCACGGGCACCCCGTCCGCGTCCTCCTCCGAGAACGTCACCGCACCGCCCCGCGTGAGCTCCGCGTCGGTCACGACCCGGCCGGTGCGGCGCCGCTCCGGGATGCCGCCGGGCGTCAGCGGCGGCCGGGACAGGTCGGCGGCGGCCGCGATCTCCCGGTCGATCACCCCTTCACGCCCGTGTGCGCGAGGCCCTCGATGAACTGCCGTTGTGCCAGCACGAACACGATGAGGATCGGCACGGCGGTCATCGTCGCGGCGGCCAGCTGCACGTTCCACATCGGACCGCCGTAGATGTCGACGAACTGGGTCAGCGCCTGCGGCAGCGTGAACATGTCCGGTGTGGACAGGTACACGATCGGTTCCAGGTAGAGGTTCCACGAGTGCAGGAACGTGAAGATCGCGACCGCGCCCAGCGCCGGCCGCGACAGCGGCAGCGCGACCCGGTAGAAGATGCCGGCCCTGCCCAGGCCGTCCATGCGGGCGGCCTCCTCCAGCTCGGCGGGCAGGGCGATGAAGAACTGGCGCATGATGAAGATCGCCAGCACGCACGGCGCCCCGAAGATCGGCACGATGATCAGCGGCCAGTGCGTGTTGGTGAGGCCGAGCTGCTGGAAGAGCTGGAACAGCGGCACGATGGTGACCTCGCTCGGGATGAGCAGGCCGACGAGCACCACCACGAACAGCGCGTTCTGGCCGGGGAAGCGGATGCGGGCGAACGCGTACCCGGCCATCGCCGCCACCACCATCGTGCCGATCGTGACGACCACCGCGATGTAGAGGCTGTTCCAGTACTGCTGCCCGAACGGTTGCAGCTCGAAGACCTGCGAGTACGTCGAGAACGTCCAGTCGGACGGCAGCAGCGACACGGAGAAGATCTCGCCGATCGGCTTCATCGACGAGGTGACCATCCACCACGTCGGGAACACGAACGGCACGCACAGCAGGCACAGCAACCCGTACAGCCAGACCTTACGACTCATGGAGCACCCACTTCCGGCGCATCCGCCACTGCACCAGCGTCAGCACGGCGACGATGGCGAACAGCAGCACCGAGATCGTCGCGCCGTAGCCGAAGTGGTGGAACTGGAACGCCTGCTGGTACAGGTAGTAGATCAGCACGGTGGTCGAGGTGCCGGGCCCGCCCTGGGTGAGCACGGCGATCTGCGCGAACACCTGCAGCGAGCCGACGATCGTGATGATCGAGGTGAGCAGGATGGTCGGGCTGATCAACGGGATCGTGATCCGCAGGAACCGCGTCCACGCCCCGGCGCCGTCGAGCTTCGCGGCCTCGTACAGCGGCGCCGGGACACCTTGCAGCGCCGCCAGGAACAGCACCATGTTCAGGCCGACGTTCTTGACGACCTGCACGACGATGACCGACACCATCGCCGTGGACTCGCCGCGCAGCCAGTTCGGCCCGTCCACCCCGAAGAACCCGAGCAGGCCGTTCACGCTGCCCTCCGGTTGCAGCATCAGCTGCCACACCAGCGTCCACGCCACCAGTGACACCAGCACCGGTGAGAAGAACAGCGTGCGGAACAACGTGGTGCCGCGCAGCTTCTGGTTCAGCAGCACCGCGAGCAGCAGCGCGAGCGACAGGTTCAGCACCACCAGCCCGCCGGCGAACCACGCCGTGGCCACCAGCGAGTCGCGCAGCTTCTCGTCGGCGAGGAGGCGTTCGTAGTTCTCCGCGCCGATGAACTCGAAGGTGCCGCCGAGCACGTTCCACTCGTTCAGGCTGTACCAGCCGACCAGGGCCAGCGGGACCAGCACGAACGCAATGCTGCCGAGGAGTGCGGGCGCGACGAACAGGTAGCCGACCAGGTTGTCGCGCCTGCGGTAGGTCCAGAACGTCACGGGCGCTCCAGCAGCGGCTTGATCTTCGCGCACACCCCGTCGAGCACCTGGCCGACGTTCGCGTCGGGCTTCCACAGCGGGTCGAGCGCCGCGCGGATCGTCTGGTTCAGCTCCTCCTGGCCCTGGTGGCTGGGCTTGACGACACCCTTGTTGATGCCGTCGATGACGACCGACTGCAGCTGTTCGGGCTTGAGCAGCGGGTTGGACTTGGCCAGCGTGTCGGCGTTGAGCAGCGACTGCCTGGCCGGCGGGAAGAACTGGGCGAGCTTCGCGGAGTTGGTGGGGTTGGTGAGGAACCCGAGGAAGTCCGCGGCGGCGTCGGCGTTCTTCGAGCGCTTCAGCACGCCGACGCCGGCCTGGCCGATCACCGCGTAGTCGCCCTTCGGGCCCTGGGGCAGCGGCAGCAGCGTCCAGCCGAACTTGGCGTCCTTCAACGCACCGGCGCGCGAGATCTGGCTGACGGCCATCGCCGCGTTGCCCGCGAAGAAGTCGACGGTCGTGCCCGGTCCGGGGATCGCCTTGTCCGTGAAGATCGCCTTGTGCACGAACGCCATGGCATCCTTCATCTCCTGGCTGGCGAACCCGCAGCTCTTGCCGTCCTCGCTCCAGGCGTTGGCGCCCCAGCCGCGCCAGATGGTCGACAGCACGGCCCAGTTCTGGTACTTGAAGTCCGGCAGCACGAGGTTCTTGCCCGCCGACGCCGCCACGGCCTGCTCCCAGGTCGTGGGCAGCTCCTTCACCAGGTCGGTGTTGACGAACAGGCCGAACGGCGAGGTGGAGAACGGGTAGGCGTACAGCTCGCCGTCCTTCTCCCACAGCTTGGTCGCGGACGGCACCAGCTCGTCGGCCTTCTCCACCTTGCCGCGGATCGGGGCGAGCGCGCCGGAGGAGACGAAGTCCGGCGCGGACTCCTCCAGCAGCCAGGCCAGGTCCGGTGCGTTGCCGCCGGCGATCTGGGTGGTGAGCGTGGTGGTGTAGCCGTCGGCCGGCACCGAGTCGAACTTGATCTCGGTGACGTCCGGGTGCGCGGCCTTGTACTCGGTGGCGATCTCGGTGAGCAGCTTGAGATGTGCCTCGTTGGCGGTCCACACGGTCATGCGCAGCGTCTTCGGACCGGACTGGGCCGAGGAGCCGCCGCAGGCGGTGAGGGCGAGCAGTGCGGTGCAGATGAGGGCGAGCAGTCGGGACATCGTTGTCTCCCTGGACTAGTAACCGGACACGTCCGGCCAGCGGAGCTCGACGCCGTCGCGGTCCAGCCGGTGCTGGAAGTCCGCGAGCAGGCCGGGGGTGTTGCGCACGGCACGGGGGGTGGTGTTGTGCGCGAGGCAGAAGTCCGCGAGCGCGCCCGCGACCTCGCCGACGTTCCACTCGACCGGGTGCAGCCGGTGGGAACCGTTGGTGATGTGGGTGGTGCCGATGTTCTTGCCCGCGGGCAGGAGGTTCTCCACCCGCTGCGGGATGAGCGCGCCGAGCGGGATCTCGAACGGGCAGCTCGCGACGTCGAGGTAGTTGTCGCCACCGGTCGAGGGGTGCAGGTCAATGCGGTACATGCCGACCCCGACGGCGTCGTGGTGCTGGACCGCGCCCTTGTCGCCGCGCACGGCCAGCGACAGGTCCTGCTCGACGATCGTGTACTCGGCCCTGATCCGGCGCGACTCGCGGATGTAGGGCGCCTGGGCGAGGCCGTCGGCGCCGCCGCCGGTGACGTCACCGCGCAGCCGCAGGCCGGGGAAGCCGGTGCCGCCGTCCGGGCGCGGTGCCTCGGTCTGCAGCCAGTAGAGGACGGACCTGGACAGCTCCCGTGCCGCCGCGATGTGGTGGTCGGCGTCCGGCACGTCGATCACCGGCGACTCGAAGTAGTCGATCATCGGCCAGTTCACCAGGCAGATGTCGCTGTCGTAGGCGCCCTCGACGAAGTTGCGTCGCGCGGCGATCCGGCGGAACGTCCACAGGTTGCTGTCGCCCGCGCTGAGCCGCTGGTCCGACAGCACGGACAGCGGATCGTCGTCCGGGTTCGGCGTGAACGTGCGCTCGGCGGTGGTGAGCGTGCGCGGGTCGGGGGAGCGGAACGACAGCATCCGGTCGCCCCAGTAGTCCGGCTGGTACTCGCGCCAGAAGTCGTAGCGCGCGGGCTTGTCGATCGTGTGGTCGCCGTCGACGTGGTCGATCGCGAAGCACACCGACATCGCCTGCATGTTCGCCGGCTGCGCCACCTCCGGTGCGCTCGGCTCACCGGTGTCCAGTGTGGACTCGAATCCGGTCACGTACTCGGTGCCGGTCAACGGGAGCAGCTCGCCGGTCTCGGTGGCGTCGAGGATGTACGGCGCGGACAGCTCGACCTCGCTGCCGTGGTGCTCCACGGTGACGGACACGACCCGGTCGCCGTCGGTGCGGGCGCTGACCGGCCGCGCCGGCTGCAGGACCGTGAGCCGGCCGCTGCCGCGGTAGGGCGCGAGCATCTCGTCGATCACCGCCACGGCGACGCGCGGCTCGTGGCACAGCCGGCTGACGTTGCCCGCGCCGGGGTTGAGCTCGCGCCACGCCCGTGCCCGCGGGGTCAGCGGGTAGTTGCGGCGGTAGTGGTCGCGGATGCCCTCGCGCAGGGCGCGGTACGAAGCCGTGACGCCGAAGCGTTCGACCCAGCTGTGCTCGTCCGGTGGCACGGCCTGGCTGGTGAGCTGCCCGCCGAGCCAGTCGAACTCCTCGGTGAGCACGACCCGGCGGCCGGCGCGCAGCAGTGCGAGCGCCGCGGCGACTCCGCCGAGTCCGCCGCCGATGACGACGACGTCCGTGTGGTGCGGCAAAGCTTCCTCCTCAGTGGTCCACCGGTGCGCCGAGCGTCGAACCCTCGACGAACGCGCACGGCAGCAGTTCCCGCGGTGTGGTGCCGTGTTCGAGCACCTCGGTCAGCGCCTGCACCGCCCTGCGCCCCATCTCGCGGCGGGGGATGCGGAACCCGGTCAGGTCGACGTCGCCCGGTGCGGGCCGGGTGGCCGCGCCGAGCATGAGCACGGACAGGTCGCCGGGCACCGACAGGCCGTGCTCGCGGGCGGCGAGCACGAGCGCGGCACCGTCGGAGACCTCCTCGGCGAGCACGGCCGTGACGCCCGCGCCGCGCACGTGGCCGAGCGTGGTGGCCGGCAGGTGCGTGCCCTCGACCCCATGGGCCGCGACGGCGTCGCGGAACCCGCGCAACCGGTCGGCGGACGACTCGGCACCGGTGCCCGGTCCGACGTAGGCGATCCTGCGGTGGCCGTGGGCGACGGCCCGGTCGACCAGGTCGCGCACGGCGGCCCGGTAGTCGGCACCCACGCACGGCACGGCCGCGCCGGCATCGTCGCGGCGGCCGATCGACACGAACGGGATGCCCTCGGCGAGCATCTGGGCCAGGTCGTCGCGGTCGACCGTGCGGCCGATCAGCAGGCACCCGTCGGCCAGCCGCACCCGGCTGTCGTCGCTGAAGATCCGCCGCTGCCCGCCGACGGCCTTGGCGCCGGTGAACAGCAGCAGGTCGCAGCCGACCGCCTCGGCCTGCTCCTCGATGCCCTCCAGGAACGGCTGGTAGAAGTCGGCGCGGGTGCTCGGGAAGACCGCCTCGTAGGTGAACACGCCGAGGATCTGGTTGCGCCGGTCGTGCAGCCTGCGCGCGATCGGGTTCGCGACGTAGCCGGTCCTGCGGATCACCTCCAGCACCCGTGCGCGGGTCTCCGGCGCGATCCGGACGCCGCCGTCCTGGCGGTTGTTGAGCACCAGCGACACCGTGGCCTGGCTGACGCCTGCCATCCTGGCGATGTCCTGCTGGGTGAGCCGCTTGGCCATGACCACCTGCCAATTCGAATTGGCACGGATTGTGCTGCGGCGGCCCAGGTGTCGTCAACCCCTTGTAATAATTCGAATTAGCACGCTGACGGGTGCGGTGGGTGGCCCAGCTTGCCGGTACGCTGGGGCCACTCCGGTGAACGTGGAAGCGGGCTGCGGCTAAGTACCTGTGTGATGACCGTGATCAACCGCAGTTCGCGGGACGGAGTCCCCCCAGACGACGAGCGCTCGGCGGAGCACTCGGACGGGGAGGACTTCACAGCTCTGTTCACCCGCCACGCCGACGAGTTGCACCGCTACCTGGCCCGCTGGGTGCCGATGGCGGCCGACGACCTCGTCGGGGACGTGTTCGTCTCGGCGATCCGCAGCCGTGCCCGCTTCGACCCCTCGCGCGGATCGGCGCGAGCGTGGCTCTTCGGCATCGCGACCAACCTGCTGCACACCCACCTGCGAGGGCGCCGGCGGGAACGCGAGGCGTACGCGCGCCTCGTGCACGGGCGGGAGAGCGACAGCCACGAGAGCCGCGTCGTGGACACCGTGGACGCCGAGGTCCGGGCACGCCAGTTCGCCGTGGCGGTGCAACGGCTCGAACCGCGTGACCGCGACGTGCTGCTGCTCACCGGCTGGGCGGGGCTGGACTCCGCCGAGGTCGCACAGGCGCTCGACATCCCCGTCGGCACCGTGCGGTCCCGGCTCCACCGCGTGCGGCGGCAGCTGCGCACCGCGTGTCCCGACATCGTCCTGGAGAACAACGATGACTGAGAAGATGTGGACCGACGACGAGCTCGACCAGGCGATCGCCGACCAGCCGGCCGGTCCGGCGTTCAGCGCGGCGGCGCGGGAACGGGCGCTCGCCCGCATGCTGGCGGCGGAGGCGCCGCGGCCCGGCAGGAAGCGCTGGCTGGTCGCCGCGGCGGCGGTCACGCTCGTCGTCGGCGCCCTCGTCGCCGTCCCCCCGCTGTGGTCGGACGACTCGGGTCCCGCCGCGAGCGCCGCGGAGACGTTGCGCCGCGCCGCCGCGGCCACGACCGCGCACACCGCACCGTCGGAGGGCCAGTACCGTTACGTGGCAACGCATTCCTGGGACGTGGGCAGTGCGACGACCAGAACGGGCAAGCCCCTCTCGGCACTGATCCACACCCTCGTCGAGGTCTGGGTCCCGGCCGACCGCACCGGCGAGTGGCTGGAACGCCGCTCCACGCTGGGCAGCCGGTGGCTGGTCGGCAGTGACGACCTCGTCGAGGCCGAGGGCGACGGAGGGCTGTTCGCGGGCAACCCGCCGGTGCAAGAGCGCCGCGGACCGTGCGGCGACTACCCCGACGTGAACGAGGAGCTCGGCGGAGATCCGGACTGGGGCAAGCCGTGCACCGAGCGCGCGGGCAGCTGGTACCGGCCCAACCCCCGGTTCCTCACCTCGCTGCCGACCGCTCCGCAGGCGCTGTACGACCGCCTGTGGGCCGATGCGCGCAACGACGCCGCGAACGCGTTGTCCCACGCCGCAACGGTTCTGGCGGCACCCGACGCGTCGCAGGAGCTGAGGTCCGCGCTCTACCAGGCGCTGCAGCACCTGCCGGACCTGCGGGTCACCGAGGAGACGGCGAACCTGGACGGCAAGACCGGCACCGCCCTCGGCCTGGCGCGCGCCGACGCCCGCGAGGACATCATCATCGACCCGGCGACCGGCCGGTACATCGGCACGCGGTGGGTGTTGCTCCGCCCCGGCACCGGCGCGTGGGAGGGCCTGGAGCCGGGCACCGAGGTCTCCTCCTCCGCGGTGGACTTCGCCGTGGTCGACCGCGCGGGGAATGCGCCGAAGTGATCGCGTCGAGGGGTGATCTTGTGCGGCACAGCGGTGTCCCCGCCGTGATTTTGTCCACTTAGGACACTTGTTTCACTCTTATGCAGCAACGTTTGCGCGCATGTTCGCGCAGCTCGCGGGGTAATCAGTGATTCCAAACCCCGGTCCCCCCGCCCCGGCGATTGCCGGATGCGTGCGGCCCTGTTCGGTCGTGAGGAGTGGTTGTGATGGCACACGTGCGTCGGCTGGTAGACGTCCACACGGGTGACGAGTTCGATCAGCCGGTTCCTTTCGGTCTGGTGTACCCGATCTGCGCGGCGGACGGGTCCGCCCCGCCGAGCCAGCGCGGCCGCACGTGGAGCGACCTGGTGGCGAGTGATCGGGACCTGCGGCCGGCCTCGTGAGCGTTGAGTGACGGTGGGAGGGCTGGCTCGTCGCGCCGAGGCCGTGCTCCCGCAGGCGTACCGGCGCGGTCGCGGGGACACGGCGCGCGGCCACGTGCCGGCCGAGACCTCGACCGGGGTCGTGGCCGAGCAGCAGGTGCCCGCGACCGGTCCCGCCTCCCCGGTTCTCGGCGACGTCACACCGCCGGTGACCCGCCGCCCGCTCGACGAGCTCTGACCCTCGCTCCCCAAGGGCGCCCTCCTCGGAGGGCGCCCTTTCGTTGCGCACGCAGGTAGCCCTCGCGCGCGGGCATCGCACGAAAGGTCCCCGCGTGCGACAGGAGCGCACGAAAGGGCCCCGCGTGCGGTCAAGCGGGGGGTTGGGGAGGGAGGGGTGGCGGGCAGTGTGGGTGCCGTGGGCGTGGGCGAGCCGGCAGACGGCCATCAGTCGCATGTCGGGGCAGGAGGTGGGCTCACCGCGCCACGGCGTGCTGTACTCGCGCCAGTTCGCCACCACCCGCATACCGCCACCGTGACCGGAACGGGTGAAGTCGTGGTTTGAGGTGGATCGGACCGGGTATTCGCGTCCGGCGCGTCAAGCAGTCGGCGCGATACCTTCGGCTGTTCAAAGGCGGCGATGACCGTGCATCTCGACGATGCCGTTACCTCGGCACTCACCCACCTCCGCACCGGGGCACCCGGACCGGCCGTCCAGGACCTGCGGGAGGCGTTGTCCCTGGCAGGAGCGGTGCCGCCGCAGGCGTTGGCCTGTGTGAGGGCAGCCGACGACCACCTCGCGCACGGCGAGCTGATGGAGGCGCGGACGCTGCTGACGGTGGCCCACCGGCTGCTGGCGCAGTCCGGCACCGGGCAGCCCGCGGTGGTGCTGCCGAGCCAGGCCGTGCCGCCCACCACCCCGATCCGGGTGTGAACCGGCGTCCCCTCGGGTATCTCGAACGGGCGTTCGAGTGAAAGGGGACGATCGTGAACCGCACGCCGGAGAAGGACCCGCAGGACTGGACGACCGGTGACGAGCCGATGACCGGGCCGCAGGAGTCGTACCTGCACACCCTCGCGCAGGAGGCGGGCGAGGAGGTGCCGGGCGAGCTCACGAAGGTCGAGGCGTCGCAGCTCATCGACCGGTTGCAGGAGAAGACCGGCCGGGGCACCTGACCTGCCCCGGCCGTTGCCGTGCGTCAGCAGGACAGGCGGGCGTCCGCCCAGTCGGCGTGGTCGAAGTCGCGGCCGTCGCCACCGTCGGTGACCCGCAGGCCCAGCATCCGGACCCCGGTCGTGTCCACCGAGACCGGCCGGGCCGGGTCGCCGCCGCGCACGACACCGCTGTCGTGCAGCAACCGCCCGTCGCCGAACACCTGGAAGCTCACCGAACCGGGCGACGTGGTCTCGTCGTCGAGGCCGGCCAGCGCGTCGAACGCCCGGCACCCGCGACCCAGGTAGAGGGAGACCTCAGCCGGGGCGTGCGTGCCGAGGCCCTTGGCATAGGTGACGCCCGCGATCTGCAACGGCCGCCCGTCACCGGCGCCGGTCTCACCGTTGGACCGGTCCCGCTCCACTGGACCCCAGCCGTTCGACTCGCTGACGAACGGCAGGTCGCTCGCGAACGGCGTCCCGCTCGGCACCGGCGGCGGCACGAACGCACGCACCGCCCGTTCCACGTGCACGGTCTGATGTGCGCGGAACTCCGCGAACACCGGCACGTCCGTGAACCCCACCGGGCCACCCGCCCGCACCGTCCAGGTGCCGGTCACCGTCTCGCCCGCCCGCAGCTTCGTCCTGGTCACCGGCGCACCGGTGACCATCCAGCCCGCGGGAGGGGCCGCCGTCAGCACCACGTCGGACACGTCCGCGGTGCTCGTGAACGTCCCGGACACCTCGAACGACGCACCCCGCGCGACGTCCACCTCGGTCGGCGTGATCGTCAACGACGTCACCGGCACCTGCGGAATCACCTGGTCACAGGTTTGCAGACCGGGCCGGTAACGGCACGCGACCGCCGCGAACCCGCCGTTGCGCTGCACCGCCTGCGCCAGCGTCTGAGCCGACGACACCACCTGCCGGTCACGCGTGACGTCACCGCGGACAGCCGGGTCCCGGACCGTCTCGACCAGCCACTGCCCGCCACCGAGGAACGACAGCGGCACGTCGAGCGTGCGCGCGTCGGCCGAGATCGCACCGATGAACCAACGCGCGCCGTTGCGCCGTGCGACAACCGCGTGCGTGTCGGGGTCACCGCTGATGAGCCGCGTCTCGTCCCACGTGGTCGGCACCTGGTTGAGGAACCGCAACGCCTGCGGATGCCGTTCGTAAGCCTCGGGCTTGTCGGCGAAGTGCGTCCAGCCCGACTCGTAGACCACCGGCAACGCCACCTCGTGCGCGACCGACGCCTCCCGCGTGCCGACCTCCAGCGACACCGGCGTGTAGTCCATCGAGCCGACGACGTTGCGGGTGAAGAACTGCACGGGGTTGTTGCCCGCGGGCGGCGAGTTCTCCGCTCCTCGCACACCCTCCATGGTCATGATGTGCGGCCATGTCCGCGCGAGCCCGTGCGGGATCGTCGAGCCGTGGAAGTTCACCATCAGCCGCAGCTCCGCGGTCTTGGCGAGCACCGCGTCGTACCACTGGTACCGCGCCTGCGAGTCGGACTCCATGAAGTCGAGCTTCACGCCCTTCACGCCCCACTGCCTGAAGCGGGGGAGCAGGGTGTCGCGCTCCTCGGCGGTGTCGAGGTCGGTCCAGTGCAGCCACAGCAGGACCTCGACCCCCTTGGCGCGGGCGTACCGGACCAGCTCCGGCACCCACTGCGCGCTCCACCCCTCGTCGACCAGCGCGTACGGCCAGCCGGACCGGGCGGCGAAGTCCACGTACCGCTGCTGCCGCTCGAACGACCGCGGGCTGTCGTGCTCGCTCAGCCACGACCACGCGACCTTGCCGGGTTTCACCCACGACGTGTCGGCGAGCTTGGACGGTGAGGCGAGGTCGTCGACGAGCGTGGACGTCGAGACGGTCGCGAGGTCACCGATGACCGCCGTGCGCCACGGCGTCCTGGTCAGCGTCACCTGCGCGTCGGCGAGCACGACCTCGTAGTCGCCGGTGGTGCGCCGCAACCGGCTGCCCGAGTGCGGTCCGTCCACATCGGACTCGGTGAGCAGCACGTACGCGCCGTCCGCCCGGAACAGCGACGGGTAGCCGAACTCACCGGTGGCCGCGCCCGCCGTCGTGCGCACCCTGTTCTGCTCGTACCACGCGTTGTAGGGGAGCAGCCAGGCCGGCGCGTCCGCGGGCAGCCGGAACGCGGACGCCTCGCCGGTGACGGTGTGGGCGGCCGGGAGCACGTACCGGTAGGCCACGCCGTCCGGGGCCACCCGCACGACCAGGTCGAACCGGCCCGCGCCCTCGAACGTCAGCGTCGTCTCGGTCATGGTCGTGGACCGCTGCCGCTCCTTGCCGGTCGTCATCGAGTAGCGCTCGGTGACCGTCCGGTCCTTCCTGGCGGTCAGGCGCAGGCCGGTGGTGAGGTCGGCAGTGGTGGTCCGGAGGCCGATCGGAGCGGGGGCGAGGAAGGGGACGCCGTTGCGGGTGACGCCCAGCGTCGGCGAGCCGTTGATCAGTTCGACCGTGGCGGTGAGCGCGGAGGGGCCGTGGACCTGCCATCTGGACGAGGGTGCGGCGGTGGCGGGGGTCGGAGCGAGCAGGAGGGCGGTCGTGAAGGCGGCCAGCAGCCTTGACATCGTTGTCAGCTCCCCGGAGTTCGGCGGTGAGAACGTTCTCACCTTGGCGCGGGGTAGGAGGAGCGGTCAACGCCGGCGGCGGTGTCGGGCAGGACAGGAATTGTCCGGTGGAGGGGCGGCTCGCGCCGCGAGCCGCGCCGTGCCGCGAACGAGCCGCGCCGTGCCGCGAACGAGCCGCGCCGTGCCGCGAACGAGCCGCGCCGTGCCGCGAACGAGCCGCGCCGTGCCGCGAACGAGCCGCGTCGCGAACGCGGTGGCGCCGCGAACCCGAGCCACGCCAGCCGCCGCGAGCCGTCCCAGCTACCGCAAGCCGCGTCTTCCACGCAGGTCGTCGCCGCCACCGCGAGCCGCTACCGGCGCGGTCGCCCTCAGCGCGAGCCGCCCACTTCCCCCGGCGTCAGCCCCGTGCCACCACCCGCACAGTCTCCAGCTCCGAGTCGGCCGGGTCCGGCAGCTCCATCCCCGCCGCCAGCCCGCTCCGCAGGTAGGCCAGCACCTCCTCGCTGATGACCTCACCCGGCAGCACCGCGGGCGCCCCCGGCGGGTAGGGCGTGATCATCTCGGCGGCCACCCGGCCGGCGGCCTTGTCGACCGGCACCTGTTCCACCTCGGCGAAGAACGCGTCGCGCGGCAGCATCGCCGTCTCCAGCTGCAGGTCGTCGGGGGAGGGGAGGTCGACCGGCTTCGGCGTGGGCAGGTCGGCCCGCGTCAGCGCCTGCAGCGACTCGACGAGGATGTCGGCGGTGCGCTGGTCGTCGGCGTGGGTGAACTGGGCGACGATGCGGCGGTGGTCGGACAGGCCGACCGTGACGCGCTGTTCGGCGCGCAGCCAGTCCGCGGCCTGGTAGCCGTTGATGTGGAGGCTGGACACGTCGATGACCATCTTGAGCGGGTCGGTGGAGTGGGTGAGGCCGGTGAAGTCCACGACCTGGAGACCGGGGAGTGCGGAGATCGCGGAACGGGTCGCGCCGGCCAGTGCCAGTGCGGCCGTCAGCAGGTACTCGCCCTGCTCGACCATGTGCCGGCGCCAGCCGTCGAGGGTGGCGTAGACCAGGGAGGTCGGGCTGGTCGTGCCGAGCAGGTCCTCGCGGGACTTCAGCACCGCGGGGTCGACGAGGTCGCCTTGGAGGTGGAACACCGAGCTCTGCTCCACGGCGGCGCCGGACTTGTGGACGCTCGTCACCACCACGTCCGCGCCGGCGTCCATGCCCCACGGCGGCAGGTCGGCGTGGAACGGCAGGTGCGCGCCCCAGGCCTCGTCGACGATCAGCGGTTTGCCGAACGAGTGGCACACGTCGGCGATGGCCTTGATGTCACCGCAGGTGCCGTAGTCGGTGGGGGTCACCAGCAGCACGCCCTTGGCGTCGGGCTCCGCCTCCAGCAGGGCACGCACCTCGTCGGGGCCCGGCGGGTGCGACAGGTGCAGGTCGGCGTCCCAGCGCGGGCTCAGCCACACCGGCCTGACGCCGCTCAGCACGAGGCCGGACACCACCGACTTGTGCGCGTGCCGGGGGACGATGAGCTTCTCGTGCGGGCCGGCCACCGAGAGCATCGCGCTCTTGACCGACAACGAGCTGCCACACGTGGAGAAGAACGCGTGGTCGGCGTGCACGGCGTCGGCCATGAGCTGCTGGGCCTCCTCGATCACCCCGCCGCTCATCAGCCGGTCGTCCAGGCCGTTCAGCGCGACCACGTCGGCGGTGAACACCTGTTCGCCGAGCACGTCGAGCACGCGCGGGTCGACGCCGCGGCCCTGGCGGTGGCCGGGTGGGGTGAACGGCACGAAGCCGCGTGAGCGGAAGTCCTGCAGCGCTTCGAGCACCGGTGCCTTGCTGTGGTCCATGGACGGGGAGTAGCCCGTCCGGCCGAGGCTCGAACCTCAGGCGCGCAGCAGCGGGCGGACGAGGGCCCGGATGTGGTCCGACGGTTCGAGGCCGAGCTCGGTGCGCAGCCGGCGGCGGTAGCTCGGCCTGGTGTTTGCGCGGCGCCCGGACCGGTTAGTCGTAGACCGTGACTCCTGAGGCTGGAACGACGGAACCGGCGACCACCCCCGTGCCTGTGCCTGCTCAGCCGGCGGCGCGGTCGAGCCTGCTCGCGAGCTTCTCCGACTACGCGGAGGCCCAGCGGCTGGTGGACCGGATGTCCGACGACGGGTTCCCGGTCGAGCACGTGCGGATCATCGGCGACGGTGTGCGCACGGTCGAGCAGGTGACCGGCCGGATGACGCGCGCGAAGGCCGCGGTCTCCGGTGCGGCCGGCGGAGCCTGGTTCGGCGTGCTCATCGGGTTGCTGTTCGGGCTGTTCACCTCCGGTGTGGCCTGGGTGTGGATGCTGGTGCTCAGCCTGGTGATCGGTGCCTTCTGGGGAGCCGTGTTCGGGTTCGCCGCGCACTGGACCACCCGCGGCAAGCGCGACTTCTCCAGCGTCATGACCCTGGAGGCGAAGCGCTACGACGTGCTGGTCGACGGGGAGCACGCGAGCCAGGCGGGCAAGTACGTGCTCTGACGAAATTCGGTTCCGGCGCACGGGACCTGCTTGCCACACTGGCGCCGTGACGTTCTTGGGACAGGGCTGGGACAGCACGGCGACGCTCGTCGACGAGCGCTGGGTGGAACGGCGGCCGCAGCGCCCCGCGATCGAGGCGGTGCTGCGGCGCGAGACGGTCGTGATGCCGTGGCTCGCGCCGTTGCTGCCGCTGCCCGTCCCGGTGCCGGAACTGGTCTCGGTGGACCCGTTCGTGGTGCGGCACGAGCTCGTGCCCGGTGCTGAGCTCGCGACGCTGAACGCGGTGCAGGGCGAGCAGCTGGGGGAGTTCCTGCTGGCGTTGCACGCGGTCCCGGTGGCCGGGGCGGTCGCGCGCGGCGTGGGGACACCGCCGGTGCCGCTCGACCGGTTCCGCGCGGAGGTGCTGCCGCTCGTGCCCGACCAGGCCGACCTGCTCGACGCGGTCGCGGCCGCACCGGCGGACGTGCTGGTGCACGGCGACCTCGGCCCCGAGCACGTGCTGGGCCGCGACGGCGTGCTGACCGGCGTGATCGACTTCGGTGACGTGCACGTCGGCGACCCGGCGATCGACCTGGCGTGGGCGCTGCACTCGACGCCGCCGGAGTTCGCCGACGCGCTGGCGGCGACCTACGGCGTCACGCCGGAGCTGCGGGAGCGTTCGCTGCTGTGGCACCGGATCGGGCCGTGGTACGAGGTGCTCTTCGGCAACGACAACGGCGACCCGGCGATGGCCGCCAGCGGCCTGGAAGGCATCAAGAACCGGAGTAGCTGGTTCTGACTTTGGGTATTCCCGGTGCAACGAAACGCTGGGAGGAAAAATGCCTTGGGTTCAGCGGCACCGACGTCGCACGCCGTACAGCTGGTTCCGCTCCACCACGGTCCGCAGCCACTACCGCAGGCGCCCGCTCAACGCGTGGTTGCCGATCGCCGTCGTGGTCCTGTTCATCATCCTGCTCATCGCCGTCTTCTGACCCGCCGCCGGTCCGAGCGGTATGGTCGGGGCATGGGTCAGTTGGGTGAGTTGTTCCCCGGACGCAAGCTCCGCAGCGAAGCAGGCGACTCCGGTACCGGTGAGGACTTCGAGGAGACCGGTCCCCTCGACCTCACCACCGGAGTCGTCCAGCTGAGGCCCCGCCCCAAGCCGCAGCCCGCTCCCGAGGAGGCCGAGGGCGCCGAGAGGCCCCTGCCCGAGAGCGGCGCGTGATCACGGGTACTACCCTTGGCCGGTGCTGGTAGGTCTGCTCGTCGTAATCCCCGCCTTGTTCTTCCTCGTCGGAGTGGTCCGTGACCGGCGCAGGCTGAGCAACGCCATCTGGCTCGGCATCACGCTGGTGCTGTTCCTGCTGCTGCTCGCCGAAGCGGGGCGGGACAACCCGGCGGTGAGCCTGCCGCTGCTGCTCGCGTTCGCGCTGGCGGTGTTCGGGCTGTTGCTGCTGCCGCTCGCGTTGCTGGCCAACGGCCTGGTGATGATCCGCCGCGAGGGCCGGTCGCTGGGCAACCTCCTGTCGTTCCTCGCTGGTCTCGCGCTGCTCGGCGAGATGGCCTACTTCTTCTGGGGCATCACCCAGCCCAACGACTGGGTCCGCGGCAGCGCGATCGGGTTGTTCCTCGTCTCCGCCTACATCGCGTTCCTGTTCGTGAGCCTGCTGCTGTACTCGGTGATCTACGGCCGCACGGGCCGGCGCAGCGGGTTCGACGGCATCGTCGTGCTCGGCGCCGGGCTGGTCGGTTCCCAGGTGCCCCCGCTGCTCGCGAGCCGGCTCAACCGCGCCCTGCGCCTCTACCTGCGGGAACGCTCAGCCGGACGCACGCCGGTGATCGTCGTGACCGGCGGCAGGGGTCCTGACGAGGACGTGTCCGAGGCGCTCGCCATGAAGCGGTACCTGCTGGAGCGCGAGGTGCCGGAGGACGACGTCGTGCTGGAGGACCAGGCCGGCACGACCGACGAGAACCTGCGCTACAGCAAGGAACTGCTCGTCGAACGCGGGCTCACCGGGTCGGTCGTGGCGGTGACGAACAACTACCACGTGTTCCGCACCGCCGTGCTGTCCCGCTCGCACGGACTGCGGATGCAGGTGATCGGCGCGCCGACGGCGTGGTACTTCGTGCCGAGCGCGTTCATCCGCGAGTTCGTGGCGCTGCTGGCGCAGAACCCGGGCGTGCACGCGCTGGCGTGCACGGTGCTGATGGCGGGCGGGCTGGCGCTGACCCAGATCGGCTAGCGCGAGCCGGCGAACGTGACGTCCGCGGCGTTGTTCGCGGCTGGGTTCTCCGCGCCTTGTGGACGGTGCCGTGTGGACGGGACTCGGCAGTTCCCGAGCACGCAGAGGGCCGTGAGGAGGCGCCTCGTCGTGTGAGCCACCGTACCTGTCCGCCTCCTTGATACCCATACCCCCTAGGGGTACCGTTCGGCGCTGACGGAGGAGGACGAGATGGACCACGCACCCGTGAGCCTGACCCGCCAGGCGGTCTCGGCGACGCTGCACTGCCTCACCGGCTGTGCGATCGGCGAGGTGCTCGGCATGGTCGTCGGCACCGCGCTGGGCTGGGGCAACCTGGCCACCGTCGTGCTGGCCGTGGCGCTGGCGTTCCTGTTCGGCTACTCGCTCACCATCCGCCCGGTCCTGCGCTCCGGCCTCGCCCTCAAGGCGGCCGTGGGCGTCGCGCTGGCCGCCGACACCGTGTCGATCGCCGTGATGGAGGTCGTCGACAACGCGGTGATGCTGCTGGTGCCGGGTGCGATGGACGCGGGACTGGCGGACTGGGTGTTCTGGGCGGCGCTGGTGTTCTCGCTGGCGGTCGCGTTCGCGGTGACGGTGCCGGTGAACCGGTGGATGATCGCGCGCGGCAAGGGGCACGCGGTCGTGCACCGGCACCACCACTGAGCCGGGTGGGGCGCGGGACGCCGGGTACCCGCCCCGGCGCCCCGCGCTCCTCGCCGGTCAGGCCGGTTCGAAGCGCATGACCCAGTTCTCCTGCCAGGTGTCGCCGCCGTCGTAGGAGAACGACTGCCGCCACACCGGTGCCGGGCCCGCCGTCCAGTCGAACCGCACCGCCACCGCGTGCCCGCCGACGACGTCCTCGCCGAGGAACACGCCGTGCCCGCCGGTGAACCGGCCCTCCAGCGGCGGGTCCAACTGGCCCGGCGCGCGGGTCGAGGCCCACCAGATGCGCCAGAGGCCGGCGGCCGGGTCGTACTGCCGCAGGGTCATGCCCTCCCAGTCGCCGGCGTCGAAGGTGTCGACGTTCGCCGCGCCGCCCAGCGCCGGCCGCACGTCGGCCCGCGCGCCGAACTCGACCCACTCGGTGCCGCGCCCGGCGATGTCGGCGATCTTGCGGTTGGCGACCCGCCAGCGCCCGTGGAGGAAGTCGAAATCGTTTGCAGTCATGGTGGAGATGCTGAACCGATACCGCTGACACCTCTTGTCAGTGATCGAGTATTGACGCAAAGGTCTGGACCATTTTACGGTTCGGGGCAGTGGCCGCCGCCCTAGCCAGGAGGTCCTTCCCTTGCGCCTGCTCGCCAGAGTGGTCCCGGTGCTAGCCCTGCTAGCCGGGACCCTGATAGCCGTGACGAACGCGCCCACCGCAGCCGCAGCCCACGAGGACTGCCGGCCGGACGGGCTGTACAAGACGCCGGGCGTCGACGTGCCCTACTGCACCGTCTACGACACCGCCGGCCGCGAGAACATGGGGACCGACAAGTCCCGCCGGGTGATCGGGTACTTCACCAGCTGGCGCACCGGCAAGAACGGCCAGCCGGGCTACCTCGCCAAGGACGTCCCCTGGACCAAGGTCACCCACCTCAACTACGCGTTCGCCCACATCGACGCGCAGAACAAGATCTCCGTGGGTGCGCCGGACGCGAACAACTCCTCGATCGGCATGGAGTGGCCGGGCGTCGCGGGTGCCGAGATGGACCCGTCGCTGCCCTACAAGGGCCACTTCAACCAGCTGACGAAGTACAAGAAGCAGCACCCGAACGTCAAGACGCTGATCTCGGTCGGCGGCTGGGCCGAGACCGGTGGCTTCTTCAACGCCGACGGCACCCGCAACGCCTCCGGCGGCTTCTACAAGCTCGGCCAGTCACAGGCGGCGATCGACACGTTCGCCGACAGCGTGGTCGCGTTCCTGCGCCAGTACGGGTTCAACGGCGCCGACATCGACTACGAGTACGCGACGTCGAACAACCACGCCGGCAACCCGGACGACTTCTGGATCTCCAACGCCAACCGCGGCACGCTGTGGGCCGGCTACCAGGCGATCATGAAGACGCTGCGCGAGAAGCTCGACCGCGCCGGTGCCGCCGACGGCAAGCACTACCTGCTGACCGCCGCCGTGCCCGCCTCCGGCTGGCTGCTGCGCGGCCAGGAGACCTACCAGGTCGTCAAGTACCTCGACTACCTCAACGTCATGAGCTACGACCTGCACGGCTCGTGGAACCACTTCGTGGGCCCGAACGCGGCGCTGTACGACGACGGCAAGGACGGTGAGCTCGCGGCCGGTGGCGTGTACACGGCACCGCAGTACGAGGGCATGGGCTACCTGAACACCGACTGGTCCTACCACTACTACCGCGGTGCCATGCAGGCCGGCCGGATCAACGTCGGCGTGCCGTTCTACTCGCGCGGCTGGCAGGGCGTCACCGGTGGCACCAACGGGTTGTGGGGCCGCGCGGCCCTGCCCAACCAGTCGCAGTGCCCGCCCGGCACCGGCACGTCGGTCGGCTCGACCACGCCGTGCGGCAACGGCGCGACCGGCATCGACAACCTCTGGCACGACGTCACCGCCGGTGGTGCCGAGGTCCCGTCGGGCGTGAACCCGTTGTGGCACACGAAGAACCTGGAGAACAAGATCACCGGTTCGTACTCGGCGCAGTACGGCCTCGACCCGGTGAACGACCCGACCGACCGGCTCACCGGCACCTACTCGCCGTTCTACGACACCACCATGCAGTCGCCGTGGCTGTGGAACAACGACAAGAAGGTGTTCCTCTCCACCGAGAACGAGCAGTCGATCGCGGCCAAGGCCAAGTACGTCCGCGACAAGGGCCTCGGTGGCATCATGATCTGGGAGCTCGCCGGTGACTACCGGTACGACTCGGTCAAGAAGGAGTACTTCATCGGCGACACGCTGCTGTCGACGATCGACACCGGCCTGAACGGCGCGGCGCCCTACGGTGCGGCGAAGGCCACGACCCAGCAGTCACAGGTGCTCGCGGTCGACGTCGACGTCCACGGCTTCGCGTTGGGCGACAACAACTACCCGATCACGCCGAAGATCAAGTTCACCAACCGCTCGAACGTCACCATCCCCGGTGGCACGAAGATCGCGTTCGACTACGGCACCAGCGCGCCGGGCAGCATGGCCGACCAGTCCGGGTTCGGGCTCAAGGTCGTGTCGAAGGGGCACAGCGGGCCGAACGTCGGCGGCCTCAAGGGCGACTTCCAGAAGGCGGAGCTCGCGCTGCCGTCGTGGCAGTCGCTCGCACCGGGCGCGTCGATCGAGCTGACCGTCAGCTACCAGCTGCCGATCTCGACGCCGTCGAACTTCGTGTTCACCTTCGGCGGCCAGTCCTACGCCATCTCCGCCGACCACCCGCGGATCGGCGGCGGCACCCCGCCCACCTCGACCACCACGACAACGACCACCACCACGACCACCTCCAACCCGCCGGTGTGCGCGCTGCCGGCGTGGGAGCGGGGCAAGGTCTACAACGGCGGCAACGACGTCTCGCACAAGGGCCGCAAGTGGCGGGCCCAGTGGTGGACGCAGGGCGAGGAGCCCGGCACCACCGGTGAGTGGGGCGTCTGGCGCGACCAGGGCGCCTGCTAGCAGGCGGTGATCGTCAGGACGCGGGTCTTGGGCGGGTGTGACCGCTCGGGACCCGCGTTCTGCTTCAGGGGCTCTCGCAGTACCGGTCACAGCAGGGTCTCCCGGACGCCCCGGGACGCGTGTCAGCGTTTCCGCGGCAGCCGAACCAAGGGGAGACGGAAACCAATGGCGGACAACCGGTTCACCACTCACGCGGAGCTCTTCGACCTGAGCGGGAAGCACGCGCTCGTCACCGGTGGCACCAGGGGCATCGGAATGATGATGGCGCGCGGCCTCCTGCAGGCGGGCGCCCGCGTCGTCATCAGCTCGCGCAACGAGGACGCGTGCGCGGAGGCCCAGCGCCGGCTGTCCGAGTTCGGCGACGTCCGGGCGATCCCCGCCGACCTGTCCCGGCACGACGAGTGCCGGCGTCTCGCGGATCTCGTGCAGGCCGGCTCGGAACGCCTGGACGTCCTCGTGAACAACGCGGGCGCGATGTGGCGCGAGCCGCTGGAGACGTTCCCGGACGAGGGCTGGGACACCGTGCTCGACCTCAACGTGAAGTCGCCGTTCTGGCTGGTGCAGGCACTGCTCCCGGCACTGCGCAGGGCAGGCACCGCCGATGACCCCGCACGGGTCGTCAACGTGGGCAGCATCGCCGCCATCCACGTCGCCGAGGCGCCCAACTACTCCTACGCCAGCAGCAAGGCGGCGCTCCACCAGCTCACCAGGGTGCTCGCCAGGGAGCTGGGCCCGCAGCACATCACGGTGAACGCGGTGGCGCCGGGACCGTTCCCGTCGCAGATGATGGCGTCCACGATCGAGACCGCCGGCGACCGGATCGCGGCGAAGGCCCCGCTGCGCCGGCTGGGCCGCGACGACGACATGGCGGGAACCGCCGTGTTCCTCGCCAGCCGGGCCGCGTCCTACCTCACCGGCGCCGTCATCCCGGTGGACGGCGGCATCGCGACGACCGCGTCGGGCACGTAGTGCGGGGTACCGGCAGGACCTCCCTCGCCGTCTGGCCAACGCCTACGGTGAGGGGATGGCGACGACCGACCTCCGCACCGAGATCAAGGAGTTCCTGAGCTCGCGTCGCGCGCGGCTCACGCCGGAACGGGCAGGACTGCCCGCCCACGGCGGCGGCAACCGCCGGGTCCGAGGTCTGCGGCGCGAAGAGGTGGCTGTGCTGGCCGGGGTGTCGGTCGACTACTACGTGCGGATGGAGCGCGGTGGCCTCGCCGGCGCCTCCGACGGGGTGCTCGACGCGGTCGCCGCCGCCCTGCGGCTCGACGAGGCCGAGCGCGAACACCTGTTCCGCCTCGCGCGGCAGTCCAGGACACCCGGCGGTCCACGCCGCCGGCGCCCCGCCGTGACGGTGCGTCCGGCGCTCCAGCAGGTGCTCGACGCCATCACCGACGCGCCGGCTTGGATCTGCAACGGCCGGTACGACGTCCTGGCCACGAACCAGCTCGCCCGCGCGTTGTACGCACCGCTGCCGGCGGATGCGCGACGGCCGGCGAACACCGCGCGGTTCGTGTACCTGGAACCCGAGGCGGCGAGGGCGTTCTTCGTGGACTACGACCGGATCGTCGGCGACGTGGCCGCGAAGCTGCGGCTGGAGGCCGGGCGCAGTCCCCACGACGAGGAGCTGGTCGCCCTGGTCGGTGAGCTGTCGACGCGCAGTGAACCGTTCCGGCAGCGGTGGGCGACCCAGGACGTCCGGCACCACCGGTCCGGCCGGAAGCGCCTGCACCACCCGGTGGTGGGCCGGCTGGACCTGGACGTCGAGTCGATGGAGCTGCCCGCCGAACCCGGCCTGCTCCTCACCGTCTACACCGCACCCGCCGGCACGCCGGCCGCGGACGGCCTGGCACTGCTGGCGTCGTGGGCGGCCGGCCAGGACCGGCAGGCGACCGGGGCGCGGACACCCGGCTGAGGAGAGTCAGCGATCTGTCAGGCGCGGGTCTTACGCTGGTCGGCGTGACCGCCTCCGACCCGCGCCTGCAGGAGCTCGTGCTCCTGCGCAAGGTGCGCGACCGCATCGACCGCGAGTACCGCGAGCCGCTCGACGTGGCCGCGCTGGCCCGCGGGGTGCACCTGTCCGCCGGGCACCTGTCGCGGGCGTTCCGCGCGGCGTTCGGCGAGTCGCCCTACAGCTACCTGATGACCCGCCGCATCGAGCGGGCCATGACGCTGCTGCGGCGCGGCGACCTGTCCGTCACCGAGGTCTGCTTCGAGGTCGGCTGCACCTCGCTCGGCACGTTCAGCACCCGGTTCTCCGAGCTCGTCGGCATGTCGCCGAGCCAGTACCGCAAGGTCGCGGCCGAGGACGGCCAGGGCATCCCGAACTGCCTCGCGAAGGCCGTGATGCGACCCATCAGGAATCGAGAAGCGGCGGCCGGTCCGTCCGATTAGGTTGACCGCCATGTCCGTCATCATCGCCGCGGCGTTCCTGCCGGCCGACGACCCCGAGAAGTCACTCGGCTTCTTCCGCGACGCACTCGGTTTCGAGGTCCGCCAGGACGTCGGCCAGGGCACCATGCGCTGGATCACCGTCGGGCCACCCGACCAGCCGGAGACCGGCATCGTGCTGCACCCGCCCGCCGCCGACCCCGGCGTGAGCGACGAGGAACGCCGCACCATCGCCGTCCTGATGGCCAAGGGCGTCTACACGGCGCTGTCACTGGCCACGAAGGACCTCCAGGGCACCTTCGACCGCGCGCGGAAGTGGGTCGAGTCCACCGGCGCCGGCGAGGTGCTGCAGGAGCCCGAGGACCAGCCGTGGGGCGTGCGGGACTGCTCGTTCCGCGACCCGGCCGGCAACCTGGTGCGCATCAACCAGCTGTGAGCACGGCGCCGGGCGCGGCGTACCCGACCGGCCCCTCGTAGCGGGTGCCGGCACGGGTGACCGCGTCCTGCGGGGTCAGGGAGCGGCCCACGTGCGTGACGACCAGCCGTCGCGCCCGTGCCTGCCGCGCCGTCTCGCCCGCCTGCTCCGGCGTGTGGTGCGCCTCGTCCGGCACTGTGCCGTCGGCCTCGCACAGCAGCAGGCCGGTGTCCTGGGCGAGGTCGGTGAGGGCGGCGCACGGTGCCGTGTCACCGGAGTAGGTCAGGGACGTCCCCGCCTCGATGCGCACCGCGAACGCCGGGAGGCCGTGCCGCACCGCCCTGGACGTGAGGTGCAGGCCGCCGATCCGCGCCTCGTGGCCGTCGGTGAGCTCGGTGATCGCGAAGGCGTCCTCGACCGGGCTGCGCCGCGGGCCGTTGGTGAGGAACGCGGCGAGCCGGTCGGCGGTGCCGGGCGGGCCGAACAGCGGGACCGGCGCGCGGTAGACGTCGGCGTACCGCAGGGCGTAGAACGCGGTGAGCAGGTCGGCGCAGTGGTCGGCGTGCAGGTGCGAGATCCAGATGGCGTCCAGGGTGGCCAGCGACGTGTGGCGTTGCAGCGGGCCCAGGGTGCCGGTGCCCGCGTCCATCCACACGCGAGTGTCGCCGTGCGACACCAGGTAGCCCGAGCACGGGTTGTCCGCCGCCGGGTACGGGGTCGCGCTGCCGAGCACGGTCAGGCGCAGGCTCACCACCGGACGACCCTAGCCGCACACGGGCCGCCCCCGGCGGCGGGTGGCCGTCGGGGGCGGTGGGAGGGGAGTGCCGTCAGACCCGCTGCCAGAGGGCGGGCGTGTTCGGCGGCTCCCAGCCGGGGAGGGCCGTGTGCCCCTGCAGCGCGCGGTAGGACCCGCCGTCGTAGGTGACCTGGGCGCCGGTGGCGTAGTAGGTGTACGCGGCCCACGAGTCACCACCGCCGGGCGGGGTGCTCGTGGTCGTGGTGGTCGGCTGGGTGGTCGTGGTCGGGCCGGCGGAGGTGACCAGGCGCAGACCGTAGGCCTGCAGGATCTCGGTCACCGGCTGGAAGTAGATGGTGCCGCCGGACTGGCAGTTGCCGGACCCGCCGGAGGTCACGCCCTGCGCCTGGTCGCCGGTCAGCCACGAGCCGCCGGAGTCACCGGGCTCCGCACAGGCGTTGGTGCGGGTCAGGCCGGTGATGGTGCCCTCGGGGTAGGTGACGGAGGCGTTCTTCTGCTGGATGGTGCCGCAGCGCCAGCCGGTGGTGGAGCCGGAGCGGCAGACCGAGGCGCCGACCGGGGCCTCCTGGGAACCCGCGACCGGGACGGTGCCGGGGTAGCGGTTGACCAGGCCGCGCGGGGTGTTGCCCGCGTCGGTGCGGACCCAGGCGTAGTCGTTGCCGGGGAAGCTGCTGCCCTGGATGGTGCCGCCGGGGTTGGAGGTGCGCCCACCCGCGGACCCGCAGTGGCCCGCCGTGACGAAGCCGCCCTCGACGGCGAAGCCGATGGAGCAGCGGCCGCCGCCCGGGATGCTGTAGGCGTTGCCGCCGATGACGTCGACCAGCGGCCTCGGGTCCTCGGTGCTGGCCTCGACGGTGACGACGTCGCCGGGCACCCCCGCCTCGGCCGCCCACGCCCTCGCCTGCGCCTCGCCACCGGAGCGGGCGAGCACGGTGACCTTGTTGGTGCGCACGTCGACGTACCAGCCGGGAACGGCGTCAGGTGCCGTGGTGGCCTTGGCGTCCAGCCTGGTCTTCGCGCTGTCCAGAGTGGACGCGCTGTGCTTCGCCGCGACGGCGACGGCGCCCCGTGAGCGCACCGCGCCCGTCAGCGCCGAGTCGGTCACCGCGACGGTGAGGGTGCGGCCGGTGCCGTCCAGCCAGGACCCGGCGTAGGCCGCGCCGAGCTGCGCCCTCAGCGCGGCGTCGGTCTGGCCGGCGACCTTCTCGGCGCTCAGGCGCGCACGCGCCTGGTCAGGGGAGATGCCGAGGTCACGGGCCATCGCGGTCAGCATGCCCTGGTCGGTCGTGTCGGCCGCGGTGGCGCTGGTCGTCAGCGCCACCGCGGCGGCCAGTCCGGCCGCTGTGATCGCCGCTGTGGCGGCGGCGATGAGCTTGCGGTTCATGTCCGCTCCTTGCGTGCAGGGTGGTTGCCGCCACACCCTAAGATGAGGTCCAGACCAATAGGTACATACCAATTGGCCATAAAAATCGGGAGTTCGCCCTGCCCGGTCCCCGGTGCGAACGCCGTCCGCTGCCCGCCGGAAAGATAGGGTTGGCCGGTGGACGAACCCCAGTGGTTGCAGTGGCGCCGGCCCGGCCCCGCCCCGGCCCAGCGGCGGCGGGACATCGGCGTCGCGGTGCTCGTGCTGCTGGGCGGGGTCGAGTTCACCGTCCTGGTGGACAGCATCGGCGGGTACGCGTTCTCCGACCCGGCCGGCCTGCGCGAGCAGCTCGCCTGGATGGTCGCGCTGGCGGTACCGCTGGTCGTGCGCCGCCGGTACCCGATCGCGGTGATGCTGGTCGTGTCGGCGCTGTTCATCGCCGCCCAGGTGAACAAGGCCGGTGACAGCCTGGTCCCGTCGGCCGTGCTGTTCCTCGCGATCTTCACCGTCGGCGCGTGGGAGCCGAACCGGGTGCTGGCGCGCTGGTCGCGAATCGGCGTGATCGCCGCCATGTTCCTGTGGCTCGGGTTCAACCTCGTGCAGTTCCTGCTCGGCCCGGACGTGCCGGAGGACCTCGTGCCCGGCCTTCTGGACCCGGTGCTCGCCCGTGTCCTCTATGGACTCGAATTCAACATCTTCTTCTTCGTCTTCGCCTATGTGGTCGGTGAGATGGCGTGGACGGCGGCGCGGCGGCAGGCGCAGCTGGGGTTCCAGGCCGACGAGCTGCGCCGGTCGCAGGAGCAGAACGTGCGGGGCGCGATCGCCGCCGAACGCATGCGCATCGCCCGCGACCTGCACGACGTGGTGGCCCACCACGTGTCGGTGATGGGCATCCAGGCCGGTGCGGCGCGGCGGGTGCTGGACTCGGACCCGGTGCTGGCGCGGGACGCGTTGCAGACCGTGGAGAAGACGGCGCGGACCGCGATCAGCGAGCTGCGCGGGCTGCTGGGCGTGCTGCGGGCCGACGCGGAACAGGACTTCCAGGCTGCGCCCGGACTCGACGACCTGCCCGAGTTGCTCGAAACCGCCCGGTCGGCCGGTCTGGAGGTCTCGCACGGCGTCTACGGCGAGCCGCGCGAGGTGCCGCCGGCCGTCGCCGTCTCGGCGTACCGGGTGGTGCAGGAGGCGTTGACGAACGTGGTGAAGCACGCCGGAGCGGGCCACGTCGACGTGCGGATGCGGTACCTGGACAGCGCACTGGAGCTGGAGGTGGCCGACGACGGGCGCGGGCGCCCCTCCGGTGAGAGCGGCTTCGGGCTCGTGGGCATGCGCGAACGCGTTGCCGTGCACGGTGGAACCCTCGAAGCGGGACCGCGGCGCACCTCGGCGGGTTACCTTGTGCGCGCATCGCTGCCGACAGAGGAGAAGGTGTGAGTCTGCGGGTCGTGCTGGCCGACGACCAGGACCTGGTGCGCGCCGGGTTCCGGGTCATCCTCGGGACCGAGCCGGGCATCGAGGTGGTCGGCGAAGCCGGCGACGGTGCCGCGGCCGTCGAGCTGGTCGCGCGGCTGCGGCCCGACGTCGTGCTGATGGACGTGCAGATGCCGCGCATGGACGGCCTGGAGGCCACCCGGCGCATCCTGTCGGCCGACGGCGGCACCCGCGTGGTGATCCTCACGACGTTCGACCGCGAGGACTACCTGTTCGAGGCGCTGCGGGCGGGAGCGAGCGGGTTCCTGCTGAAGAACGCCTCCCCGGAGGACCTCGTCGACTCGGTGCGGGTGGTGGCACGCGGCGACGCGCTGCTCTCGCCCGAGGTGACCCGGCGGGTGATCGCCCGCTTCAGTGCACCCCGGCAACCCGCGCGCACCCGGCCGCCCGAGCTGACCGACCGCGAGTACGAGGTGCTGGTGGAGCTGGCGAAGGGCGCGTCGAACGCGGAGATCGCCGCCGCGCTGTACCTGGGGGAGGCGACGGTGAAGACGCACGTGTCCCGCGTGCTCGCGAAGCTGGGGCTGCGCGACCGGACGCACGCGGTGGTGTTCGCCTACGAGCAGGGGATCGTCACGCCCGGCGGGTGACCAGGGCGGGAACGTCATCGAACTTTGTCGACCAAGATCCAACATTGTCAAGACCGGCCCTCGCCCGTCATCCTCATCGCCAGCACTTCTGCGGCAACACGGACGACGGCGTGGGATCAGGTGGCATGAGCTCAACAGGATCGAACAACGCGGCTGAGGCCTTCCGGCGGCTGCACGGCACCGACCCCACCGGGGTGTGGTCCGCGCCGGGCCGGGTGAACCTCATCGGCGAGCACACCGACTACAACGACGGGTTCGTGCTGCCGTTCGCCATCCCGCAGCGGACGTGGGTGGCCGCGGCGGCGCGCGAGGACGGCCTGCTCACGCTCGCGACCGTCGAGGGCGAACGGACCACGACCGCCGAGCCCGTCCCCGTCGGCGAGGTCGAGCCGGGCGGCGTGCAGGGCTGGGCGGCCTACCCCGCCGGGGTCGCGTGGGTGCTGCGGCAGCAGGGCGTGACCGGCGGGGCTGACCTCGTGATCAGCGGGGACGTGCCGCGCGGGGCCGGGCTGTCGTCGTCGCACTCGCTGGAGGTGGCGAGCGCGCTGGCGCTGCTGGGGCTGAGCGGGCGGGAGGAGTCCGCGAGCGACGTCGCCAAGTGGGTGCAGGTGGCGGAGAACGACTTCGTGGGCGCGCCGACCGGGCTGCTCGACCAGACGGCGTCGCTGTGCTGCACGGACGCGCACGTGCTGTTCCTCGACGTGCGGTCGGGGGAGCGGGAGCAGGTGCCGTTCGACGCCGCGCGGCACGGGCTGGAGGTCCTCGTGATCGACACGCGGGTGAGCCACTCGCTGGTCGAGTCCGGGTACGGGGAGCGGCGCAAGGGGTGCGAGGAGGCGGCGCGGCTGCTCGGGCTGCCGTCGCTGCGGGACGCCGGGGGCTGGGACGGGCTGCCCGAGCACCTGCGGCCGCTGGTCCGGCACGTCGTCACCGAGAACCGGCGCGTCGAGGACACCGTCGCGCTGCTCCGGCAGGACCGGTACGAGGAGATCGGGCCGCTGCTGAGCGCGTCGCACGCGAGCCTGCGCGACGACTACCGGGTGTCCTGCGCCGAGCTCGACGTCGCCGCGGCCACCGCGGAGGAGGCCGGTGCGCTCGGGGCGCGGATGATCGGTGGCGGGTTCGGCGGGTCGGCCATCGCGCTGGTGCCGCGGGAGGTGCGCGGCGAGGTCGAGCGGCGGGTCGCGGAAGCGTTCGCGGAGAACGGGTTCACCGCACCCAGGACGTTCGTCGCGGTGCCGTCGGCCGGGGCCGGGCGCGACCTCTGACCGGTTGCCACGTGCGGCAGTGCCGGGGTCGTCGCGCAAGGGCAGTCGCACGGCAAGGCCGGCAGCGACACGCGACGTGACCAACGCCTGCCGGAGCACGCCGACCCGTCCTCGATCGCCGTGCGTACCGACGAACGAGGACGAACGACACCCCCGGGGGCGACGAAGGTCGACACCTGCCGTCGACCTTCGGCTGAAACCAGCCCTCCCGCCTTGACCGTGCCGCTACGGCACGGTTTCGACTGGGACCCGGTCGTTCCGCATCGAACGGCCGGGTTTCCACAGTGGAGGGCGCGCTCGAGCAGCGCGCCGTCGGGGGAGGAATTCGGACATGCGAAAAGCGTTGTCCCTGGCCGCGGCGCTGGCCGCGGCGACGGCGTTGGTGGTGCCGGGCGCGGCATCGGCGACGCCGGCACCGGTCGTGCAGTGGCGGGAGTGTCCCGCGGACGTGGCGCGGCCGGGGCTGGAGTGCGGCACCCTGCAGGTGCCGCTGGACTACCGCAAGCGCGAGGGGCGCAAGATCGAGCTGATGATCTCGCGCCTGGCCAGCACGAACCCGGAGAAGCGCCGCGGCATCCTGCTGACCAACCCCGGTGGGCCCAGTGAGGGCCTGACGTTGCCCGGTGACCTCAAGCTCGGCGGGATGCCGCCGAGCGTGCTGGACGGCTACGACCTGATCGGCATGGACCCGCGCGGCTTCGGCTACAGCACGCCGGCCACGTGCGACCTGACCGAGGAGCAGATGTACCTCGGCAACGTGCCGCCGTACGCGGTGACGCAGGCCGACGTGCGCAAGCGGGCCGACGAGGTCCGCCAGATCGCCCAGCAGTGCACCACGTCGTCGACGGCGTACCTGTTGCCGCACAACACGACCGCGAACATCGCCCGCGACCTCGACTCGGTGCGCCAGGCACTGGGCGAGCGCAAGGCGTCGTTCCTCGGCTACTCGTACGGCACGAACCTGGGCGCGGTCTACACGACGCTGTTCCCGCGCACGACCGACCGCGTGGTGCTCGACAGCAACCTCGGCGCGGGCGGCTGGGACGTCGAGGGCAGCCGCAACTACGGCCGCGGCACCGAGGACACGTTCCCGGACTTCGCGCGGTGGGCCGCCGCACGCCCCGAACTGGGCCTGGGCGCCACCCCCGCGGCGGTGCGCGCGAAGTACTTCGCCATCGCCGGGAAGCTCGACCGCACGCCGTCCCCAGAGGGCGTCACCGGCCAGCTGTTCCGGCTGCTGACCTTCGGCGGCCTGTACTCGACGACCGACGCGTCGTTCGGCAAGCTGGCCGCCCGCTGGCAGGCCCTCGACGCCGGCACCCCGCTGCCGCCGGACAACACGCCGGTCCCGGCACGGGTCGAAAGCCTGATCTCCGGCCGGTTCTACGTGGTGTGCGGCGACTCCCGCTGGCCGACCGCCGTCAGCACCTACGAGCGCAACGTGGCCGTCGACCGCGTGCGGTACCCGCTGTTCGGCGCGGCGGGCGCGAACATCATGCCGTGCGCGTTCTGGCCGGACCCGGTCGAGAAGCAGGTCAAGCCCACCGACCGCGGGCCGCGCAACGTGCTGATGGTGCAGAACGAGCGCGACCCGGCGACGCCGCTGTCCGGTGCGCGGACGATGCGCCGGGCGTTCGGGGACCGGACGGCGATGCTGACCCTCGACCACGGTGGGCACGGCGCCTACCCGTTCGCGGGCAACGCGTGCGCCAACGAGAAGGTGACGTCGTACCTCCTCGGCGGGGAACGGCCGGGCGACCAGAAGTGCTAGGTGGTTGAGCAACCGGCCGGAACCGTGCCGCGTGCCCGCTCGGGCACGCGGCACGGGTCGTCCTCCGCGAGGATGATGCCGCGCGGCGGACGCGATCGTGAACCCGGCCGCATAGCGTTCCCGGCATGTTGACGGTGACGGGGATCAGCCGGAGCTTCGGCGACCACCGGGTGCTCGACGACGTGAGCTTCGACGTGCGGCCCGGCCGCATGACGGGGTTCCTGGGCGCCAACGGGTCCGGCAAGACGACCACGATGCGGATCGTGCTGGGGGTGCTGGCCGCGCACGGGGGTGCGGTGAGCTGGCGGGGGCAGGCGATCACGCCGCAGAACAAGCCGCACTTCGGGTACATGCCGGAGGAGCGCGGGCTCTACCCCAAGATGAAGGTGCGCGAGCAGATCACGTGGCTGGGGCGGCTGCACGGGGTCGACCGGGAGGTCGCGCAGCGCAACACCGACGAACTGCTCGCCGACCTGGAGCTGACCGACCGGGCCGACGACCGGCTGGAGCAGCTGTCGCTGGGCAACCAGCAGCGGGTGCAGATCGCGGCGGCGCTGGTGCACGAGCCGGACGTGCTCATCCTCGACGAGCCGTTCTCCGGGCTCGACCCGATCGCCGTGGACACGGTGCTCGACGTGCTGCGCAAGCGCGCCGCGAACGGGGTGCCGGTGTTGTTCTCGAGCCACCAGCTCGCGATCGTCGAGCGGTTGTGCGACGACGTCGTGATCATCTCCAAGGGGCGGATCGCGGCCAGCGGGTCGCGGGAGGAGCTGCGGCAGCGGCACGCGAACGACCGGTACGAGGTCGTCGTGGACACCGACGCGGGGTGGGTGCGGGACGTGCCGGGTGTGTCGGTCGTGGAGCTGGACGGGCCGCGCGTGGTGTTCGAGGGGGCATCACGCGCGGTGCTCGAACAGGCACTGCAACGCGGTGAGGTGCGGTCGTTCGCGCCGGTCGTGCCCACGCTCGACGAGATCTTCAAGGAGGTGAGCTGACGTGGCGCAGACGTTCACGAAGGCGACGTGGCTGGTCGCCGAGCGGGAGATGAGGACGTTCGTCAGCACCAAGGGGTTCTGGATCGGCTTCCTCGCCACCATCGCAGGGTTGTTCGCGCTCACCGTGCTGCCGACGGTGTTCGGCGGTGACGACCCGAAGGTCGCGGTGGTCGGGTCCGCTGCCCAGGTCGTGCAGGGCAAACCGCTCGACGTGCGGGAGGTCGCCGACGTCCAGGCCGCGCAGGAGCTGGTCCGCGCGGACGAGGTCGAGGCGGCGATCGTGCCCGACGGCTCCGGCATCAAGGTGCTGGCGCTCAACGACCCGCCGACTGCGGTGATCTCGCAGCTGGTGCAGGCGCCGCCGGTGGAGCTGCTCGACCCGTCGGCGGTGAGCTCGGACCAGCGGTTCGTCGTGGTGCTCGTGTTCGGGCTGGTGTTCCTCATGTTCGGCATGGGCGGCGCCGCGATCGCGCAGAGCACGGTGACCGAGAAGCAGACCCGGATCGTGGAGATCCTGGTGTCCACGGTGCCGGTCAAGGCGCTGCTCGCCGGCAAGATCGTCGGGCACGTCATCCTGACGATGGGGCAGGTGGTGGTGCTCGCCCTCACCGCGCCGATCGCGCTGCGGGTCGCGGGGCAGCAGGAGCTGCTCGCGGTCGTGGCACCGGCGCTGGGGTGGTTCGTGCCGTTCCTGTGCCTGGGGTTCGTGCTGGTGTCGTCGCTGTGGGCGGTCGCGGGCGCGCTGGTCAGCCGCCAGGAGGACCTCGGCTCGACCATGGGCCTGGTGATGCTCGCGGTGATGGGCCCGTACTTCGGCGTCCAGTTCTTCTTCGACAACCCGACGGTGCTCGGCGTCATGTCGTTCGTGCCGTTCACGGCCGGCGTCGCGATGCCGGTGCGGATGTTCGCCCAGCAGGCCGCACCGTGGGAGGCGCTGGTGTCGCTCGGCATCCTCGCCGCCACCGTCGTGGTGATCCTGCTGGTCGCCTCGCGGCTGTACACCGGATCGCTGCTGCAGACCGGGGGACGGGTCAAGCTGGCCCGTGCGTGGGCGCCCGCCGAATAGGCGAGACTGTGCGGCATGGTCGCTGATCCGATTCGCCTCGCCGTCGTCGGCCTGGGTGCGATGGGCACCCGGATGCTGACGGCGGCGCAGGCACATCCCGACTTCACCGTGGTCGCCGGTGTCGACGTCGTGCCGCGTGCGGTGGACGTCCCCGTGGTGCCGTCGCTCGACGACGTGCTGTCCGATGTGGACGCCGTCTACCTCGCCACGCCGCCTGCCGTGCACGCCGGGCAGGCCGTCAAAGCGCTCGCCGCGGGCAAGGCGGTGTTCTGCGAGAAGCCGCTGGCCGTCGACCTCGGCGAGGCGCGGGCGATGGCCGAGGCCGCGGCCGGGCACCCGAACGCGGTGAACTTCGCGCTGTCGGACATGGCCGCGACGCTGGAGGTCGAACGGCAGCTGCCTTCCCTCGGCGAGCTGCGCGGAGTCGAGGTGCGGCTGCAGTTCCCGAAGTGGCCGCGGGAGTTCCAGAAGGACGCGCTGTGGCTGGCCGAGTCGCGGCAGGGCGGGTTCGTGCGGGAGGTGCTGTCGCACTTCGTGTACCTCACCGACCGGGTGCTCGGGCCGCTGGCGGTGGAGTCGGTGTCGGCGGACTTCCCGTCGGCCGGCGCCGCCGAGGTCGCGGCACGCGGGGTGCTGCGCAGCGGCGATGGCGTGCCGGTGCACGTGTCGGCGTTCTCCGGGCTCGCCGGGCCCGAGGTCTACGAGTGGACGGTCTGGGGCACGCGCAGGTCGTTGCGGCTCAGCCAGTGGGCGCGGCTGTCCGGTTCGGACGGCGGGCCGTGGGAGCCGGTCGAGCTCGGTGCGCGCGGCTCGGACTCGGCGCGGCTCGGGCTGTTCGCGCAGGCCGTGCGCGGGGAGCACCCGCGTGACCTGGCGGACTTCGCCAGCGGGCTGCGGGTGGCCGAGGTCGTGGAGGCGTTCCTGCGGTAATCGCGTTGCCGCGCGCATGACGCCCCGCCAGGATCGGCGGGGTGAAGCTGCTGTTCGTCACCCTCTTCGGCCACGGCCACCTCACCCCGACGTTGCCGCTGGTCGAGGAGGTGACCCGGCGCGGCCACGAGGTGTGGTACGCGACCGCCGCCGAGCACGCCGATGCGGTCACGGCGGCGGGCGCGCGCTGGCTGGAACTGCCCGCGCTGCCGCCGTTCGAGCCGAAGACCGCGAACCCGGTTGACGAGTGGTTCCCGCACTACTTCGCCGCGATGGCCGCGATCCACCCGGTGCTGCTCGAACACTGCCGCCGCGACCGGCCCGACGTGGTCTGCTACGACGCCACGAACTGGCCCGCACGGGTGGTGGCACGCCAGCTGGACATCCCGGCGGTGCGGACCGTGCCGCACTTCGTGTCCAACGAGCACTTCCGGCTGATGGACCCCGCGATCGCCTGGGCGGTCGAGGAACCGTGCGCGCGGTTCGCGGCGGAGCAGGGCGTCGAGCTCGACGTGGCGAGCACGCTGGACGCGCCGGAGGAGTGCAGCATCGTGCTGGTGCCACGGGAGTTCCAGCCGGCCGGCGACACGTTCGACGAGACCTGCCACTTCGTCGGACCGCTGCTGGGCCGCCGCCTGGACGAACGGTGGACGCCGCGTCACGACCTGCCGCTGCTCTACGTCTCGCTCGGCTCGTTGCTCAGCGACGAGGACTTCTACCGGGCGTGCGTCGAGCAGTTCGGCGACGGCGCGTGGCAGGTCGCGTTGAGCGCCCGCGCCGACCTCGGCCCGCTGCCGGACACGATCGACGTGCGCCCGTGGTTCCCGCAGCCCGCGGTCCTCCGGCACGCGGCCGTGTTCGTCACGCACGGCGGCATGAACTCCACCATGGAGGCCCTGCACGCCGGTGTGCCGCTGGTGGTCGTCCCGCAGACGCCCGAGCAGGTGAGCAACGCCGACCACATCACCGCGCTGGGACTGGGCGAACGCGTGCACGACCTCGCGGACCTGCGTGCGGTCGTCGACCGGGTCGCGACCAGCGACCGCATCCGGCGCAACGTCGACCGGATGCGGGCCGCTGTCCGCAGCGGCGGCGGTGTGCAGCGGGCCGCCGACCTGGTGCTCAGCCGAGCACCTCGCGCAGCTTGACGGCGAACTCCTCCGGCTTGCCCGCGTACCCGAACTCACCGCCGATGAACCCGCCGTGGTGGCTCGGGAACACGACCGCCTCCTGCCCGAGCAACCGTGCCGTGTGGACGGCAGTGCGCGCGGTGAACGCGTCGCCGGTCTCCTCGCCGACGGCGATCACGACGCGGGTGGACGCGGCCTTGAGGTCGTCGACGCGCGGGTAGTAGTCGGTGATCGCCAGCGACGAGGTGCCGAGCAGCGGGTCGTCGCGCTTGCCGTCGTCCTCGGACGGCATGCCGAACTGCGCCGGGTCCGGTGCGGGCAGCGCGAAGTACTCGTCGGTGTACTCGCCCTGCCACGAGCTCATCTGGATGAACGCCGCCATGCCCGCGCCGCCGCCCTTGGCCTGGTATGCGGCCATGAACGCGTCACGCGCGCGCCGGGCGGCGGCCGCGTCGGGCAGCACGTCGATCATCGGCGGCTCGTGCGCCACGAGCGTGACGACGTCGTCCGGGTAGGACGCGACGAGCTCCAGTGCCGTGACCGCGCCGCCGCTGGACGCGAACAGGTCCACCGGGCCGCCGACGGCCTGGATCACCGCGTGCACGTCCGCCGCCTGCGTCTCCGGGGTGTTGTCGGTGCGGCCGTCCGACCTGGTGCTGCGGCCGAGGCCGCGCGGGTCGTAGGTGATGACCGTGCGGTCGGGGAACTGCGCGCGCAGCGCCGTGAAACCGCTCGCGTCCATCGGCTGGCCGATCATCATCAGCGGCCGGCCGCCCTCGCCCTCCACGTCGTAGGCGATGGCGGCGCCCTCGGTGTCCAGGATGTGGGTCGTCATGGTGTTCTCCCCAGTGCTGTGGATGCCCTGAGCAGCGTAGTCACAGACGTGAACCGCGCTGCCCCGACAAGCCGATCGACGTGCGGGAAACCGGCTGATATCAACGGGTGCATGACCCGAACAGCAGTGGTGACCGGCGGCGGCACGGGCATCGGCAGGACGGTGGCGGCGCGGCTCGTGGAGCAGGGCCTCGACGTCGTGGTCACCGGCCGCCGCGAGGACGTGCTCAAGGCCGCGGCCGACGAGATCGGTGCGCGGGCGGTGGTCTTCGACGCCGCCGATCCCGACGCCGTCCAGAACGCGGTGGCCGACCTGCCGTCCCAGGTGGACGTGCTGGTCAACAACGCGGGCGGCAACATGACCCGGCGCCTGCCCGCGCCGCGGAACCTGACCGACGTCCGCGACCTGTGGATCGCCAACTACGAGTCCAACGTCATCAGCGCGGTGCTCGTCACGACCGCGCTCGAACCGCGGCTGGCCGACAACGCCCGCGTCGTCACGATCGGCTCGATCGCGGGCCGGCGCGGCTCCGGTGCCTACGGCGCGGCCAAGTCGGCGGTCGAGGCGTGGACGGCGGACCTGGCGTTCGCACTGGGAACGCGGGGGATCACGGTCAACGTGGTGTCACCGGGCGTCGTCGAGGACACCGAGTTCTTCGGCGGCACGCTGTCGGAGGAACGCCGGAAGAAGCTCGTCGGCAACCCCGCCAACGGCCGCGCGGGCACGCCCGCCGACGTCGCGGCCGCGGTGGCGTTCCTGACCGCACCGGAGGCGGGGCACATCACCGCCCAGGTCATCGGCGTGAACGGCGGAGCCGGGCTCGGACGCTGAAGGCGACCACCGCCACCAGCACGCCGGCGAGCGCCACCCAGGAGAACTCGGCCAGGTAGTGCTCGGCCGCCTCGCCGACGAAGTAGACCGCCGCCGTCGTGCCGCCGGCCCACGCGATGCCGCCCAGAGCGTTGGCCAGCAGGAACTTCCCGTAGTGCATGCCCATCGTGGCCGCGAGCGGACCGGACAGGATCCGCAGCAGCGCCACGAACCGGCCGAAGAACACCGCCCGGGCGCCGTGCCGTTCGAACAGCGCCTGGGCGCGGCCGACCTTTCCTGCGTCGAAGTGCCGGGGGAACTTGGCCTCCGCCCACGTGAAGACGCGCGGCCCGAACCGCTTGCCCAGCGCGTACCCGACGCTGTCGCCGAGGATCGCGCCCGCACTCGCGCAGATGCCCACGACGACCGGGTTCACGCCGTCGTGGTGCGAGGCCATCAGCGCGGCCGTGACGAGCACGATCTCGCCGGGCAGCGGGATGCCGACGCTTTCGAGACCCACGACCAGGCCCACGATCACGTAGACCAGCAGCGGCGGGACGGTCTGGAGCCAGTGGGACAGCACGTCCGCGATCTTCCTCCGAATCCGCCGAATCCGCCGGGAACGTCGACCGGGACAGCGGTCAGCTATGCACCTTGCACACGCCAGTCAAGCAGGGGCGAGCTGGGCGGTGGACCCGGACGGGGCCTGCCGAGTCTGATCCCGGCCGGCTCCGTGGTCCGGTCCTCGGTGTCGGCGTCGATGCTGACGCAGGTGTGCGAGGCGGTGCCGGGGTCAGTCGAGGTCCGAGGCCAGCGGCAGGAAGTACACGAGCGCGTCGTCCACGCCGTCGAGCCCGATGACGTCGTGGGCGATGTCGTCGTAGAACCCGCCGACGAGCCCGGTGCGGATGCCGAGGTTCGCGGCCGTCACCGTGAGGTTCTGGGCGAGGTGCCCGGCCTCGGTGAACGCGAACCGCAGCGCCCGCAGGCCGTAGGTCTGCCGCAGTGAGCCGAGCCGGATGTAGAGCGCGAGCACGGCCGGTGTGCCGCCGAGCTCGGTCGTGCCCGGCCCGAACCACATCGAGGTCGCCTCCAGGTCCGGCACCGGCGGTGCCTCGCCGAACCAGGTGAGCGCCCGGTCGACCTCGTTCACCTCGTAGCGGCCGGGGGCGAGGCCGTCGACGTTGAGCGCGATGAGCCGGATGCGGGCGCAGTACTGGGCCCCGGCGCTCGGGTAGGGCCAGCGGCCGTCCTTCGGGGACATCGCGTTCCACAGCAGCGTGCCGAGCTGCTCGGAGGTGAGGTCGCCGGTCAGGTCGCGGCTGGTCCGGCGGGCCCGCAGCGTGTCGGTGTCCACCGTGGAGGGCAGCGTGGCGGTGGCCGGCCAGACCCGCCGGTTCGGGGCGGTCTTGCGGGGCAGCTGGTCGGTGAAGCCGGGCAGGAACTTGCTCGCCTCCAGGTAACGGCGGTCCGGCGCGGTCTCGCCGTCCTCGTGGAAGTCGGTCAGGCCGGTGGGCGACAGGGCGGCGGCCGCCGTGGTCCAGCAGATCATCCGCTCCTCGTTGGGCGTGACGCCCACGCGGTTGAGCAGCATGTGCAGCTGGGACGCCCACACGTGCGGCAACCAGGTGCCCAGCCGCCGCCCGGCGTCGGTGACCGCCGCGGTCCAGTGCGAGACGGCGCCGCGGGGTTCGCGGTACCAGCGGGCGGCGAGGTCGCGGCCGCGTTTGGCGAGGAGCTGGTAGGCGGCGTGCTGCGAGCCGATCGTGGGCGGCGGCGCCTGCTCCTGCACGTTGCGCCACCCCGCGCCGAGGCTGCGCAACCAGCTCGCGGCCTGCGGCAGGTTCAGGTCGAGCGCCCGCGCCGTGGCGATGGTGAGGTCGATGGCCGCGGTGAGGCGGGCGCTGTCCGTGCGGGCCGCCCGCAGCACGGCCAGTGCGACCTCCGTGCTGCGGCAGAACACCTCTTCAGCGACCGGCAGCGCCTCCCGGCCGCCGTACCGCTCGGTCTCCGGGACGTACTCGACCTCGCGGACGTCCCCGTGCGGCAACCAGTCCGGGTCGTCGGTGCCTGGCTGGAAGTCCTGTGCGGCGATGAGCCGGGTGAGCGTCGCGGTGAGGTCACCGACCTGGTCCCCGGTGGCGTCCTTGACGCGGACGCGCAGGTGCGGGCCGGTCTCCCAGTAGCGCAGGAAGTACCACTCGTGGCCGGCCATCGCCGGGGCGAGAGCGTCGGCGATGAACGTGTCGACGTCCGTGCGGTTCCAGGAGACCCTGCAGTGCAGGCCGGTCCAGGTCACAGCTGCTCCATCTCACGGGAACGGGTGGGGGTGCAGGGCCTTCGCCCGCAGCCGGGGCAGACCGGCGGTGCGCCGGTGGCCGAACGTCATCGGCAGCGCACCCGGCACGAGGACCTTGGCCGAGTGCAGGCCGAGACCGCCCGCGGTGACCGGGTCGGTCTGGTCGACGGCGACCAGTTCCAGGCCTTGGTGGCGCAGCCGGGCGCTGTAGTGGTCGAGCAGGCCTTCGAGGCTGGTGTGGTCGCGCTGGTCTTCGAGGACGGTCTCGCCGGTGCCGACGAGGAAGGCGTACCGGTCGGCGGCCTCCGGCAGGGTGTTGACGGCGACGTGGTCGTCCATCGACCGCACCAGTTCCGGCTCGTGCAGCAGGCGGAGGAGGCGGTGCCGGTCGTAGGCCCCGGGGTTCGCACGGACGCGGTCGGCGAACGACTCGACGTCCACGACGACCTCGACGGCCGCGGACCGCAGCGCCGCTGTGGGATCGGGGCTCGCGCCGGCGGCGAAGAAGGCCCTGGGCAGCGTGGTGCGGTCGGTGCGGGCCAGCGCCAGCACCGACGGGATGCCGATGTCGGTGGTGGCGTCGAGGAACAGCAGCTCGTAGCCGAGCTCTTCCAGGCGGTCGGTGAGGTGGTGCAGCAAGGGGTCCCTGGGGAGCCGGATGCGCCGCAACGGTGTCTGCGCGTACCAGGCCATCAGGAACGCGTCGCGTTCGGCGACCTCGAACAGGCCGTGCAGGACGGCCTCGGTGAGGCTGTTGCCGAGACCGCAGCCGTTGGACGTCTCGTGCAGGAACCGTTGCTCCGGCGGGGTTTCGACGTCCCAGTAAGCCACCTGTTCCGGTACGGCGATGGTGCGTTGCCTCGTGTACGACCAGCCTTCGACCCAGCGGAAGGTGAGGTTCGGGGTGTAGCGGTGGTGGTCGGGCAGGCCGAGCGCCGCCGGGTCGACCGCGTGGTCGGGGCCGAGCTCCGCGAACGACGCCTCGAACGTGCTCCGGTGGCTGCGCGGGCGCATTCCGTTGTACCGCTCGACCGCTTCGAACAGCGCGACCCGTTCCGCCTGCTCGAAGCCGGCGGTGCGGCCGTGACCGGCGCCGTGCCCGTGCAGCTCGGCGGTCATCGTCGGCAGCGGCAGGTGGCCCGTGCGGAACAACCCGGTGACCGGGCCGAACCGGTGGTCCACGACCGCGGCGGTGAGGTTCTCGACGGTGGTCAGCGGGTTGTCGGCGCGCAGGGCGTTCCCGGTGATCTCCGTGGTGTCCCGGGGTTCCGGCAGGGGATAGCAGCCGGGACGGGGGCGGACGCGGTGGGTGGAGACGAGGGCGAGGTCGGTGCGGAGGGCGAGGACGGTGCCGGGTTCCAGCTGCCCCACGGCCTCGACGAACGGGCGGAACGCGGGCGGGACCAGGCCCGCGAGCCGGAGGTCGCCGTGCGGCGGGGCGCCGGCGACGGTCAGGCGGGCGTGTTCCGCGCAGGCCGTGCAGACACCGCTGGTGGGTCCGACGAGGGTGAGCGCGCCGTCGGCACGGACGGCCGGCGGGTCGGCGGGGGTGTAGGTGATCATCGCGGGTCCACGGCGTAGGCGACGAGTCCGGCGGCGTGCGGCTCCGGGTCGAGCGGTCGTGGGGTGACCCGGACACCGGGCAGTGCGGTGAGGGCTTCCTGGAACTCCTGCTCGCGGTCACGGACGTCGTTGGGCCACAACCACTCCCTGGTGACCCAGCTCGGCTGGCCGGCGTCCGCGCGGTGGGGAGCGGCACCGGTGAGGTGGGCGGTGCCGGTGCGGCCGGCCTGCGCGTGCCCGGTGGCGGCCAGCGCGGCGAACGCCACCGCGTCCGCCGCGGTCGCCTCGACGGCCCAGGCCAGCAGGTGGTGGCCCCGGTGGACCTCCGCCCGGTGCACACCCGGCGCGAGACGGGTGGTGCGGAGCTCGGCGGGGACGGCGAACCGTTCCGTCAGCGCCTTCCACCACCGCCGTGCGGTCGGGTCGTCCGGCGGCTCCACCGGCTCGCCGGGGTGGTGGCGTGCGGCGAGGCGCAGGGCGGCGCCGCGGGCGTGGAGGTCGTCGACCCCCAGGACGGCGTCGCTCTTGACCGCGGCGAGGGCGGCGTCGAGGCGGGCCGCGTCGGCGGTGGTGCCGATGCCCAGCGCGGTGCCGCAGGTGGCGAGCTTGGCCGGGACCTGGGGCAGCTCACCGAACACCGGGGGCTCGACCAGGCCGAGCTCGGCGTCGGTGAGGGCGTCCAAGGCGCGCCACGGGTCCGTCGGGGGTGGGCCGGTCAGCAGGGGGTGGTAGGTGGCGCGGAGCGGGGTGGTGCGGGCGAGCAGGACCTGTGGGTGCGGGGTTCTGGCTTCGGCTGCGGCGGGGTCTTCGAGGCCGGCGACGGCGCAGAGGAGGCGGTGGACGGCGGTGGAGCCGATGAGGGCGGCCAGGACGGCGGGTGGGGTGCCGGTGGCGTTGAGTCGAGCAGTTTGTGTAATGACTTCAGTGTTTCCTGAAAGAGAGGATGGGGGCAGGACGTAGCCGACGTCGGCGCCGCACCCCGCCTGGAGGGTGAACGGGCCCGCGGTGAGGAGGAGCAGGGAGGTCGGCTGTTCGACACGAGGGCTCACCCGCACGGCGAGGCCGACCGCCTCGACCGCCCGTGCCGCCGCGCTCGCCGGCTCGCCACATCCCGTGATCTCAACGGTGACGGTCCTCAGTCGTCGCCACGCGTCCACCGGGTCGGCCGCGACGGACTCCAGCCACTCGGCGACGTCCGGCGCGGGCCCGTCCCACTCCGCAGGCACCGTCACCAGCATGTCGTGCTCCCGCAACGCCTCCAGGATCACCTCCACCGCCGCCCGCACCGCCGGAGTCGTTTCCTCCGGCACGACGAGGGCGTCCGCGGTGAGCCCGGCGGTCAGCTGCGGGGCCAGGCGCTGCCACACCCGCCACAGCCCCGCGCCACCGGTGATGGTGCAGCTCGACGCCCAGCCGCGCAGGTGCAGGCCGTCAGGGGTCCGGGTCGCGCGCACGACCGGGCGCAGGCGCACGAGCACGTGCTCACCCCACCTTCGGCAGGGCGGCGAACTGGTCGGACCAGGTGGTGCCGAGGACGTCCTGGGCCGCGCGGGACAGCAGGTGGGCGGCGGCGTAGCGCTCCATCGGGGTGACGTCGCACAGCGTCAGGAGCTGGTAGAGGACGTTGGTGCCGAAGCGGTACACCGTCATGTTGCGGACCACGCCGGGGTCGGAGAGGTCGACCGTCCACATGGCACTGTGGTAGGCGCTGAACTCGGTGCGTTCGCCGTAGTTGTAGCGGCGGACGGTGGCCGGGTCGCCGATCTCGCGGGCGCGGGTGCCGTGGCGCGGGTTGGGGGCCGGGTCGAGGTGGCCCGCGTCGTAGTGGGCCTCCGCGGCGAGGCGCAGGTCGATGGTCCAGGTTTGCCAGGCGGCTTCGAGTGCGCTGATGGGGTGGCCCCAGGCCACGCGGGAGACCAGGGTGCGGGCGGTGTCGGCGTTGGCGGCCCACACGGCGTCGAGGCGGGTGCGCAGGGTGCCGTCGGGGTCGTTGGCGAGCAGGAAGTCCTCGACGTGCGAGAGGAACGAGTGGTAGCCGTACTGCAGGCCGGCGGGGTAGCGGCTGGCGTGCACGGCGATCGCGGTCAGCGCCAGCACCGCGCGGGGGACGTCGAGCGACTGCCGCACGGCGGGGATGCCCAGGCGCAGGCCGTGCGCGCGCAACGGGATGTGGCTCGCGGGCAGCAGGTCGAGCAGGCGGTCGTGCGAGGTGGGTTCGATGCGCACGGAGTTGTTGGGGTGCAGCGGTGTGAACGGTGGCAGCAGCAGTTCGGTGATCGCGGCGGCCGAGGCGTGGGCCAACTGCTCCGCCTCTGACAGCTCCACCGTGGACGGGTGGGCGGCCAGGTGGGAGCGCAGCAGTGCGGCGAGCAGCAGGGCGGCCGGGTCGGCGGACGGACCGTCGAGGCGGACGCGCAGGTGCGGGCCGTGCAGCCAGTGGCGTTCCACGTGGCCCGTGACGTCCGAGAACGCCGCCGTGGCCGCGGCGAGTGCGGGCAGGACGCCGTCGCGCAGCAACGGGGCCTTGACGGGGTCGTGGTAGTGCACGACGACGTCGGTCATCCGGCCCTCCGGTAGGTCTCCGCCAGCACTTCGAGCACCTGGCCGGACGGCACCGGCAGCGCCTCGGTGAGCTGCACGCGGCCGGGGTAGCGGGCGAGCAGGCGGGACAGGCCGCGCAGGTGCAGTGCGTTGGTGAGGTCGACGTACTGCGGTTTCGCCGCTGCCACGCGGGCCACGGCGTCCTCGTTCGAGGTGATCACGCCGCCGGGTCCGGCGAACACCTGTGCCGGCAGGCCGTGGCGGGCGCGGAACCGGGCCACGGCGGCGACGTCGGTGAGCTCCGCGGTCAGCTGTGCGGAGTCGGCGTCCCAGAACCGGCGGCTGAGCACCACGTCGTGGTGGCGCAGCCGTTCCGAGCGCAGGACGCCGTCGACGGACGTGGTGCGCCGCAACGGGCTCAGCTCCACGCCACCGCAGGTGAGGTCGGTGTGCAGGGCGGCGACCCGGTCGGGCAGCGAGATCGGCATCAGGTAGCCGAGGTACAGCACGTCGACCACGGCGTGGGAGTCGCGGTGGCGCAACCGGAGCTCGTCGTGCTCCTGGTCGTGGAACAGCTCCAGCGCGTCGGGGGTCAGGTCGGCCCAGTGCGGGTCCTCGCCGACCTCGCGCCGGCCGAGCAGCGGGTGCAGGTTCGGGGTGAAGCCCTGCACCGGCCGGTACTCGACGAAACCGCGCGGGAACACACCGTCCAAAGTGGCCCGGACGGTCGCGTACGCCTCGGGTGGCAGCAGGTCCAGGAACCGGCCGGGGAAGCGGCCGAACCCGTCGTAGATGTGGTTCACCACCAGTCCGCCCTGTGCGGGCTGCGCGAAGAACGAGTACGACACCGGCCGTGTCTTCATCCACGCGGGCAGCAGGTCCGCCGCCGCGGTCACGGCCTCGTCGGTGATCACGCCGTCCCGCACCAGGTCCGCCACCTGCGCGCGGCTGGCACCGAGGCCGCCGGTCGGGGCGCCGGACAGCGAGTCGCGCAGCAGGGGAGCGCACGCGGCGAGCCGGGCGACACCGCCGTGGCCGAACTCCACGACGAACCGGTCGCGGATGTTCCTGCGGATCGCGAGGTGCCGGTCGAACAGCATCAGCAACGGCGTCAGGCCGGCCAGCGAGCGCACGCCGTCGTAGCCGTGCGCGCGGCCGAGCCGGACCGGCTGGGGCAGCACCACGTCCTCGCTCAGCGGTGTGACACCGGTGAGGTCGGCACCGACCAGCTCACCCAGCTCCGCCCAGGCAGTGAACAACGCGGTCAGCGCGGCCGGTCGGGCAGCGGCGGGCAGCCCGCTGAACGCGGTGGTGTCGCGGTGCACCGAGGTCACGCGGTCGGCCAGGTCCGCGCGTCCGGTGCCGCGCAACCACGCCGCCAGCGCGAGGCAGGCGGACGGGTCCTGCGGGTCGACCGGGAGCACCGGCAGGAGCAGTTCGATGTCGAGCAGCAGCGCCACGTAGGAGTGGGCGCGCTCGGACTCGCCGTCGGGCAGCCGGGTGGCCAGCACGCTCGCGAGCTGGGCGGGGGTGATGCCCCCGGGGTTCGCGGCGGTCAGGCCGACGAGGTAGCGCAGCGGCGCGCTCGCGGCCAGCTCGACGTCCTCCTCGGCACCCACGTGGGCGCGCAGCGGGCCGGTCGCGGGCACGTCCCTGCGGAACCGCACCCGGTCGCCCTCCTCGTGCACGTCGGCGGCGAGGCGGTGCGGGTGGTCGAACAGCAGCTCGCGGTCGGCCAGCAGCGCGGCGACCAGACGGGCCAGCAGCACCTGGCTGACCCGTGTGACGGCGACCGGCTCGCCCCACTCGGGAGCGGGCGCGTCGGCGGACCAGGTGCCCCAGCCGACGGCGGTGTACCAGGACAGCGGACTGGTCTTCGCGGTGGCGCGCAGGGCGTAGCGCAGCACGGTCGGCTCGGCCTTGCGGGCGCGGCGGTCACCGGCACCGGCGTGGGCGAGGCCCTGCCAGAGGTCCCGGCCGCTGAAGACGGCGGCCTTGCGCAGTGGTTCCGCTGCGCACACCTCGGCCAGCACGGCGCGTTCGGCGGCCAGCGCGGCGGGCCGGGCGCGGTCGGCCTCCGCCAGCAGCGCGGCGCGTTCGGCCAGCAGCTCCAGCCACTTGCGCAGGTCCGGGTAGCGCGACACCAGGTCCGCCGCGGCCTCGACCAGCGCGGGCCGCGGGGTCCGCCCGTTGTGGACGTCGCGACGCAACGGCAGCACGACCCGGCGGTGGAAACCGGGGTCGTGCTCGGCGGCGCTGTCGTGCAGCTGCTCGCCCAGCGGCCCGGCCAGCGCGAGCAGCTCCGCCTCCTTGTCCGCCAGCGCCGCCGCGGCACGCCGGAACGGCGCCGCGTCGGCGGCGCCGTCCGGGTGGGGCAGGGCGGCCAGGCGCACCAGTGCGTAGGGCGCCGGTTCTCCCCGCGTCGGGTCGGTCATGCGTTCAGCGTCGGCAGGTTCGGCTGGGTGCAGCTGCTGCACGACGAGCTGCCGCACGAACACGACGACGCCGCTCCGGACGCACCGCCCTCGGGCAGCGCCGCGGAGTCGCGGATCGACGTGACCGCGAGGTCGCCGAGCTCCAGGTCGTCCAGGTCGAACGAGAGGTCCTTCATGGAGTTGTCCCTTCACGAGAAGGCCGGGGAGGCCGTGGGTGAAGGGTCGGAGATCACGATGGACCGGGCCTGGAGCCCGGATCGACAACGCTCAGCCGATCCGGGCGCGCACCTCGTCCGCCTTGGGTTCGCCCAGCTCCTCGAACAGCGCCACCGACTCCAGCCAGCACTTCTCGGCACCGCGCCGGTCGCCCAGCCCGTCGAGCGCGAGACCGAGGTTGTCGAGCGACTCGGCCTGCCCGTAGCGGTCGCCGATGCGCCGGAACGTCTCCAGCGCGCGTTCGACGTGCGCGACGGCCTCCGGGAAGTCGAGCAGCCCCCGGTGCACCTCGCCGATGTTGTTGAGCAGGATCGCCTCGCTGTAGGGGTCCTCGACCTCGCCACGGATCTCCAGCGCCCGCCGGTAGCGGTCCAGCGCCTCGTGGAAGCGGCCGGCGTCGGCGTGCAGCAGGGCGATGTTGTTGAGCAGCACGGCCTCGGTGTGCAGGTCGCCGAGGTCCCGGGCGATCTCGGCAGCCTGCTCGAAGCACTTCAGCGCCTCGTCGAGGCGGCCGGTGGTCATGTACGCGATGCCGAGGTTGTTGAGCACGGGTTCCTGCCGGGATCGGTCGCCGATCGCGCGGAAGATCGCGAGCGCCTGCCGGCCGCAGTCGATCGCCTCGTCGTGGCGGCGGACCTCGCGCAGGGCGATGCCGAGGGTGATCAGCATCCGGCCCTCGGCGGAACGGTCGCCTGCCGAGCGGGCGGCACCGAGCGCCACGCCGTGCGTCTCCAGCCAGTCCGCCCAGTGCTTGCGCAGGTTGAAGAAGTCCCACAGGCACTGCGCGAGCAGCCAGCACTGCCCGTTCAGGCCGTGCTCGGCGGCGTCGCGGACGGCGGCGACTAGGTTTGCCCGCTCGGTGTCGCACCACAGCAGCGCGGCGTCGCGGTCGGCGAACTCGCGCGGGTGCACGGCCGGGTCCGCCGCGGGCAGCTCCAGCTTGCGCTGCGGGTTGAGCTGAACGGCCGAACGCCACGACGTGTGCAGGTACCAGTCGAGCACCCGGCGCAACGCGGTGGCGCGCGCGGGCGGCGGCTCGGCGGCCTTCGCCTGTTCCACGGCGTAGGCGCGCAGCAGGTCGTGCAGCACGTACCGGCCGGGGGTGTGCTGCTGGAGCAGGTGTTCGTCGAGCAACGTCTCCAGCAGGTCCTCCGCCTCGTACGCGGTGAGCCCCGCGAGGGCGGCGGCGGACTCGGCGGTGACGTCCTCACCGGGGTGCAGTCCTAGGAGCCGAAACAGGCGCCTCTGGTGCTCGGGCAGCGCCTGGTACGAGAGGTCGAACACGCCCCGTGCGCCGAGACCGCCTCTCTCCAGCTGTGCCACGAGGTCCAGCACGGTCCACTGCGGACGGCGGGCGAGCCGTTTCGCGGCCAGCGCCACGGCGATCGGCAGGTGCCCGCACAGCTGCGCGACCCTGGCGGCGGCCTCGCGTTCGGCGCACACCCGGTCCGCGCCGGCGATGCGGGCCAGCAGCGCGACCGCCTCGTCCGGCGTGAACACGTCCAGGGAGACCGACTTCGCCCCGTCCAGCCCGAGCAGGCTGCGCCGGCTGGTGATCAGCACCAGGCACGTCGAGCTGCCCGGCAGCAGCGGCCGGACCTGGTCCTCACCCGCAGCGTTGTCGAGCAGCACCACCGCGCGCCTGCCCGCGAGCCGGTCGCGGTAGAGCGCGGCGCGGTCGGACAGCGACTCGGGGATCTGCGCGCCGGGCACCCCGAGCAGGCGCAGGAAGCTCTCCAGCACCGCTGCCGGGTCGGCGGGCAGCTCGTCGTGGTCGAAGCCGTGCAGGTCCGCCCACAGCTGCACGTCCGGGTACCGCTCGACGAGCCGGTGCGCGGCGCGGACGGCGAGCTTGGTCTTCCCGACACCGGCCATGCCCTCGATCGCCGAGATCACCACCGTGGACTGCGGTCCCGGCTCGCACAGCCTGCGCAGCTCGGCCTCGCGGCCGGTGAACTCGGCGATGTCCATCGGCAGCTGCCGGTGCGCGCTCAGAGCCGCGGGCGAGGGCGCCCGGCTCTCCAGCACCACCTGGTGCAGCTGCCGCAACCGGGCCCCCGGCTCGACACCGAGCTGCTCGACCACGTGCCTGCGGGCAGCGGCGTACACCTCGAGCGCCTCGCCGCGGCGGCCGGCGCGGTCCAGGGCGAGCATCAGCAGCGCCCACAGCTCCTCCCGCAACGGGTGCTGGGCCGACTCGCGGCGCAACCGGTCGATCACGTCGCCGAACCGCCCGAGCTCGGTGGCGGCCTTGGCGAACTTCTCCACCGCGGTCAGCCTGCGCTCCTGCAACCGCGTGAACTCCGCGCGCAGCAACGGTCCCGCGGTGACCTCCACCGGCATGCCGTGCCACTTCCCGAGCGCCTGGGCGAAGAAGTCCGCGGCGGCCTCGGTGTCGTTGTCGGCCGCCGCCTCCTCGCCCCGGCGCACCATCAGGTCGAACTCGTCGAGGTCCAGCTCGCCCGGCCGCACGACGAGCCGGTAGCCGTGGCCGGGCAGGGTCACGAGCCGGTCGCCCACCGCGCGCCGCAACCCGGCCACGTACGTGCGCAGGTTCGACTCGGGCGACACCGGCGGCGAGTCCCAGACCGCCTCGGTCAGCTGTGCGACGCTCACGGCCTCGTTCGCGTGCAGCAGCAACATCGTGAGCACCGCGCGCTGGCGAGGCCCGCCCAGCTCCAGCGGCGTCCGGTCACGACGCACCGCGAGCGAGCCGAGCACCAGGAACTCCACCCTGAACCGTCCTCCTCCATGATCACGAAGCGTGTGTGCGCCATCGTCGCCTTCGCCCTGGTCACGGTCTGTGCGCCGTCTGGGCGAAATCTGTGCACGGCACCTGGCACCTTTGTACCCAGATCAGGCAACTGCGCCGCCGGACCGACCGGGAATTGGGGGTCGGCGCAGCGGTCTGGTCCGGTTCCCCCAAGAACCCGGCCGGCGTGTGAAAGTCACCGCACACGCCGGCCACCTGGGACCAGCCCACCGCCGCGGGCCGGCCGGACCGCACCGGCACCCACGGCAGGTGGAGCACGCTGGCCGGTGGCCCGGTTGGGGCCCCCAGCCCGGCCGCGGCCACCACCCCCGGCGTGCGCCTCGACCGGTCTGGCCTCACCCGGGAGGTGCCGCGACCGCACCACGGGCCGGCAGCGCACGAGCGGGTGCGACCTCCCGCTGGCGGACCGGCGCGGACCGCACGGGCCCAGGCGCCGGTGGAGTGATCGGCTCGACCATGATTCCTCCCCCCCGGAGCCAAACGTACCGCCGCTGCGATGAGCGCGCGGCGTGGACGAGGAAGATCAACGGACCGGCTCCTCACCGCCCGCTTCGCGGTGGCGCGGTGGCGGATGGCGCGGCTCGCGCACACCGGCACCGTCCACCCACACCGCCCCGGTCTCCCAGTGCGCGCCACTTCCTCGCTCAACGGTGTCGTTGCGCCGTAACGACACCGTTGAGCGAGGATGACTGTCCGGGCGGCTCAGTCCTGTCCGTCCCGAGGCACCCGCACGTGCACGGCCCGCACGTCACCGAGCCCGCGCGCCACGAGCACGTCGCCGGTCAACGGCTGCCAGCCGTCCGACCAGGTCCGCTGCACGCGCGGCGAGCACCGCACCTCGACCAGCGCCGACGAGCCGGCCGCGACGTCCGCGACCGCCCAGCCGATGAGCCGGACCGGTTCGAGCTCCGGTCGCAGGTACACCTGCACGACCTCGCGCCCGTCCCGGTCGCCGGCGTTGTCCAGCCGCACCGACACGACGTCGACCGCATCGTCCCGAGTGGACACCGAGAGGTCGCCGTAGCGCCATTCGGTGTAACCGAGGCCGTGGCCGAACCAGAACAGCGGGTCGGTGGCGCCGCGGTACCCGATCGCGGTTCCCTCGCCGTAGACCAGCTCGCCGCCCACGGGCACCGGCGTCAGCGCGTCGGCGTCGGAGCGCGGGAACGTCGTCACCAGGCGCCCGGCCGGTTCGACGTGGCCGAGCAAGGCCGCCGCCACCGCGGCACCGGCCTCCTGACCGGGCAGTCCCGCCCACAGCACGGCGTCGACCTGCTCCAGCCACGGCATCAGCACCGGCGTGGCGGCGTTCACGACGACCACGGTCCGTGCAGCGGCGGCGGCCACGGCCGCGACCAGCGCGTCCTGCTCACCCGGCAACGCCAGCGTGGTCTTGTCGAAGCCCTCGGTCTCCTGCTCCTCGGTGAGACCCACGACCACCACCGCCACGTCGGCCTCCCGCGCGGCCCGCACGGCGGCGTCGATCGCGTCGGCGGCCGGGCGGGGCACCGGCTGGGTGATCAGGCCGACGAGCGCGGCGGCCTCGCGCACGGTCGCCGTGATCCGGTCACCGGGGGAGAGCTCGACCTCGGTGGTCCACGCCGGCGGCTTCAGCAGCGCCTCCTCCACGATGCCGTCCGCCTGGGCCAGTCGCTCCTCGTACCGCTCGCCCGCGACCTCGACGGTCCAGGCGCCGAAGCCGCGCACGCCCACCAGCAGCCGTGCCGGACCGGGCAGCACGACCTCACCGGAGAGCTCGATCGCGGCGGCACCCTGCGCCCACCCGCCGTACGCGGCGAGCTCGGCGATCTCCACGTCCCGCACGGCGAGCACTTCTCCGTCGGCGTCGAACGTCGTGGCACGGATGTTCCGCAGCACGCCGGGTGCCGGTGCGGCGTGGCGGGTGCGCACCTCCACACCGTCCACAACGGACAGCCGGTCGCCCAGCTCCGCGGCCAGGCCGTCCGCGATGCTCACGACGTGCGGTGGCCGCACCCCGGCCGAACCGCCGCCCTGCGCCACGGTGTCGAGGGCGGGCCGGCCGATGAGCGCGACCTCCTGCGCGTCCAGGGGCAGCACCCCGGAGTTGGTCAGCACGGTCATGCCGCCGGCGGCGAACCGGCGCAGCTGCTCGCGGCGCCGCGGGCTGTCCGGCGCCGGCAGGCCGGTCGGCCAGGACCGCTCCCCGAACGCGCCGACCCGGTCGGCCAGCCGCAGCAACCGGCGCACGTGCTCGTCGACGGTCGACTCGGCGACCTCGCCCGCCCGCACCGCCTCGACCAGCCGCTCCTCCCACGGGCCACCCGGCCCCGGCATGACGAGGTCGAGCCCGCCGTTCGCGCTCTCCGCCGTGGACTTCGTGGCGAACCAGTCCGACATCAGCAGGCCGTCGAACCCCCACTCGTCCTTGAGCACGCCCTCGACCAGCTCGGCGTGGTCGGTGGCGGCGATGCCGTTGACCCGGTTGTACGCGGCCATCACCGCCCACGGCCGGGCGTCTTCGACCACGATCTCGAACGGCAGCAGGTACACCTCGCGCAACGTCTTCTCGTCCACCACCGAGCTGGCCGTGCGCCGTTCGGTCTCGGACTCGTTGGCCACGAAGTGCTTCGGCGTCGCGGCGATGCCCTTGTCCTGCAAGCCCCGCACGTACGCGGCCGCGAGCACGCCGGTGAGCAGCGGGTCCTCGCTGTAGGCCTCGAACAGCCGCCCGCCCAGCGGCGTGCGGTGCAGGTTGATCGTCGGACCGAGCACGACGTGCACCTGCTGGGCGGCGGCCTCGTCGGCGAGCAGCGCGCCGACCTCGCGCGCCAGCTCCGGGTCCCAGTGCTGGGCCAGCAGCGTGGCGTTGGGCAGCAGGGCGGCGATCGTGCCGCCGCGCAGCTCGGCACCGCGCACCCCGGTCGGCCCGTCGGACACCTTCAGCGCCGCCAGCCCGATCGCGGGCTCCGGGTGGAGCGCGAACAGCGCGGCGCCGGTCAGCAGCCGGACCTTCCGCTCCAGGTCGAGTCCGGTGAGCGCTTCCTCGATGTCCGTCACCCCGACGACAGTAGGGCCCGTGTCGAGGTCCGCGGTCGCGACAGCCGGGCCTGAGCCACCTCAGAGCCGGTCGCGGTCCTCCAGGTACCTGCCGTGGTCGGCTTGTCGTTGCTCGTCCGCCGCGTGGAACCGTTCGGCCACCCGGACGGCGTCCGCTCTGAGCAGGTCCAGCTGCCGCAGCAGCTCCGCACCCGACCCGCGCGCGGCGGCGTACCACCACGGCAGGTTCAGGTACGTCTGCACCGACAGCGGCAGGTCCGTGCCGATCAACCGGGTCACCGAGTGCAGCGCGTCCGGGTCGCTGCGCAGCTCGCGCGGCCGGTCGAGCATGCCGCGCAGCACGTCGGCGACCTCGGCGAGCTTCGGCGCCACCTCGGCGGGCACCCGGCCGCCGAACCCGTGCACGCGCGCCACCAGTGCGTCGAGCTCGGAACGCAGCTGCCCCGCCGCCTCCTCGGGGGCGGTCACCAGCACGACCTCCTCCGGCGGCGCGGCCAGCGCGCCCACCCCGTACAGGCCGGCGACCACGAGCACCCAGTAGGACCCGGCCAGCCCGGCGAAGTGCAGCGCCAGCCCGAGCAGGCCGCCGGCGCAGCCCGCGAGGTTCTTCCACGACGCCAGGTAGCGCAGCACCGCGTCACTGATAGCCACGGATCTCCCTGAACGCGGCCGAGAGCGAACGGCTGCGGGCGTCGAACACCTTGCCGCCGCTCATCTTCGCGACCCGCTCCATCTCCTCGGTCGCGCTCTCGCCGAACAGCACCGGGAAGACCGGGACGCCCCTGAGGTCCTGCGGCAGGGTCGTGTGGAACACGGTGAAGTCCTCGATGCCCTCGGACCCGGTGTTCTCGCCGTCGGTCATCAGCACGATCGAGGTGAAGCGGTCCGGGTCGGCGTCGAGCTGGCGGCGCAGCACGTCGTAGCCGCTGCGCAGGCTGCTGTAGATCGCGGTGCCGCCGCCCGCGTCCAGCGACTTCGCCGTGGTGCCGATCTGGTCGAGCACCGGGCGGGCGTCGGCCTGCGGCACCTCGTAGGTCAGCGGGGACCGGGCGCTGCTGTCGAACGGCAGCAGCGTCACCTGCTCGCGGCCGTGGAAGCGGCTGAACCGGCCGGCCAGCGAGGAGTCCGCGCCGGTGAGGCCGACGAGCGCCGAACGCAGGCCGTCGATGCGGTCGCCCTCCATCGACCCGGACGTGTCGAGCACGTAGAGCGTGCGGGACGGTCGGCGCAGCTGGTCGAAGTAGGTGGTGACCAGACCGTCCACAGCGGACTGGCTGCCCGGGAAGGGCAGTTCCACCAGGTCGCGCACCGCGAACTGCGAGTCGAGCGGCACCTGCGGCACGACCGGGCGCCGGTGGGTGGACTCCATGATCTTGCGCTGCACGTCGGTGCCGCGCAGGTGGTCGGAGAGCTTCCGGTGCGCGTCGCGGGCCTCCGACGACGCCGACGTGAGCAGCGTGAGCGGGTAGTCGGCGGTCACCACGCCGTCGCTGGGGTAGACCAGCGTCAACGGGTCGGGCGCGGTGGCGTTGAGCGACAGCAGCACCGACTCGTAGTTGATCAGACCGTCCACCTTCGCGCCGGGGTCCTCGCCCTTCGCCCGCCGCGCGTACGCCTCCGACAGCCAGCCGGACGAGCCCGCCGACAGCGTCTGCGCGGAGAAGAACTCCTTGAGCTGGGGGGAGACCGCGGCGACCCGGGCCGCGTCGAGCGCGGAACCGGAACCGGACAACGCCGCCGCCACGCCGACCAGCGCGGAGAAGCCGGAGTTGGAGGCCGACGGGTCGGTCATGCCGTAGGTGAACCTCTTCTGCCCGGCGGCCGCGGCGATCTCCGCCCAGCCGACCCGCCTGCCCTCCCAGCCGAGCTCCCGCACCTTCGCTGCGGGCAGCCCGAGCACGACCGGCGACCCCATCACCTTCGTGGCGGTGCCGAGCCGCTTCTGCGCCTCCGGAACGAGTTCCAGGTAGCGGTTGGAGGAGAACCACACCGCGTCGAAACCCTGCTCGGCGGCGCCGGACGCGACCTTCTCCGCGCCCTCGATCGTGCCGGTGAAGTCGAACTTGACGGTGACACCGGTGGCGCGGGCGGCCTCGTCGAGAACGGGTTGCAGGTCGGCGAGCTCGCTGCCGGCGAGCACGCGCAGCACCCCCGGCTCCGCGTCGCCGACCGGTCTGGCCGGGTCGGGGTCGTCGGAGCACCCCGCGAGCAGCGCCACGACGGCGACTGCCGGGATGAGGCGGCGGATCATGCTGGCTCCTCGGTGCCGCGCACGCGGCTCAGGTGGTCGTGGGCGCGCCGGATCTCGGCGTCCAGCGCGTGCACCGTGCTGGACATCGAGTCGGCCGCGCGGGCCTTGAACGTGTCGATCGCGTCGATCGCCGCGTAGATCTGGTCGAACGAGGTCCGCACCGCGTCGATGCCGACCGTCGGCGTCGCCGCGATGCGCTGGACGTCCTGGGCCTGCACGGACATCAGCGTCGCGTTCGACCTCAGGATCTCGTCGGTCAGTCCGCGCACGGCGTCGACCTGGTCGATCACCTCGCGCTGCCCGGCCAGTGCGGCGGCGACCGCGACCCCGATCCGCAGCGCTGTGACCGTGGTCGTGACGGCCCGTTCGACGCCCTTGATCAGCTCGTCGTTGTTGCGGCGCACGACGTCGAGCGCCAGGTACCCCTGCGCGCAGACCGCGAGCTGGGTCAGCAGGTCCTGGTGCCGTTGCCGCAGCCCGAACAGCACGTCGGCGCGCAACGCGGTGGCGCGGCCGGGATCGGACAGGTCGAAGATCTGCACCTGCCGGTCGACGGCCGCGTCCATCTCACCGGCTAAAGCGGCGTCCTGCGACAGTCTGGTCATCAGGTCCCACAGCCGCTGCCGTTCGCCCTTGATGGCCGCGTTGTCCCGTTTCAGCGCGTCCTGCCCGGACCGCAGCCGCAGCACGATCCGGTTGACCGGCTCGTCGGCCGCCCGCAGCCGGGCCAGCAGGCCCTTGGCGGCGTTGCCACCGGGGAGGAACCCGAGGACCTTGCGGCCGGTCAGCTTCGACAGGTCCTGCGGGTCGAGCTCGCGCACCGACCGGCGCAGCTCGGTCAGACTCGCCGTCACCTGCGTGGTGTTCGGCGACGACACCGACGCGAGCGTGCGGTCCAGCAGCCGGCCCGCGATCTGCGCGGCCACCCGCATCTCCGCCTCGCCGAGCACCAGCGCCTCGTCCACGATCCGGCCGAAGTCCGGCGACCGCGGGTCAACGGCACCCAGCGCGTCGACGAACGCCTGCGCCCTGGTGAAAAGCTCGGTCCTGGCGTCGTCGGGCACCGGGATGAGACCCGCCGCCCGCTCGACCGGCACCGGCTCGACGGGGTCCGGGGGAGTGAGCACGAAGTCGGACATGTCAGTACTGCTTCGCGATCGCTTCGAGCATCCGCTCCAGCGTCTCGTGCGCCGGCGGCTCGACGACGTCCACGACGTCCTGCGGCACCGGGAGGTTCTTCTCCTTGACGACCTCGGTGAAGTGCCGCGGGTCGGCGGTGCGGAACCCGAACGTGGCCGCGAGCCGCCCCAGCTCGGCGTCGGTCTGCAGCAGCTGTCCCACCCGGTCGCCGTTGTCCTTCAACGGCACCAGCGTGTGCTTCGAGAGCACCGTGGGCGCCGGGTAGAGCAGCTTCATGTCCGGCCGGACCGTCGAGTCGCCGCGCACCACCCGGTCCACGAACTGCGCCTCGTAGGCCAGCACCAGCGGCGTCTTGCCCATGCCCGCCGACAGGTAGTCCTCGAACGGCCCCTCGGTGCTGCTCTGCGTGTACCCCTGGTCCAGGAACAGCTTCGACACCGCCGGCAGCACCTTCGACTCGGCCTCCGGCGTGCTCACCACACCGCCGTTGGCCACGAACGACGTGATCGCCAGGTACATCGCCGCGGAGTTCGAGTCACGCGGGTCCGTCGTGGTGACGAGCAGGTTCTTGCGCGCCGGGTAGGCGGTGTTGCCGGGCAGCTGGTCCCACCGCGTGCCCCTGGCGGCGAGGTCCAGGTAGGCCCGCACGTCGAACGTCCGGTAGCCGGGGCCGTCCTGGACGACCCCCGCCCTGGTCAGCAGCTCGACGACCGGGTCGAACGTCGCCACCACCATCGGTGACGAGAACGGCGCGTAGGTGCGGGCGGCCTTGCGGTCGCGCTGGATCTTCTCGGCCGCCGGGGCGCTCGACGGGAACGCGAAGTCGTACGGCGCCAGGTCCGTGGCGGTGGCGATCTGCCGCGACCCGGCGGGGTCCACCTCGACCTCCAGGCCGTGCTTCGCGAACACGTCCCTGACGCGCTGGTCGGCGAAGAAGGCGAGCTTCTCCGAACCGATCACCCCGCGCACGGTCCGCAGCCGCGCGGTCCCGCCGTCGCCCTGGCCGAAGTAGACCGCGGCCACCACGCCCACCAGGAGCACGACCGCCAAACCGATGCCGAGCGTTCTCTTCACTGCCCACCCTTTGCGAACCATCTGCCGGAGAACAGATCCTTCGTCACTCCGACGCCGTGGCGCTGGGGGTGGTCGCAAGCAGCAGGTGAACAGTCGATGAACGTGTCCTGCTAGTGCGCGCCCGTCACCGTTCGGTCAGCAACCAGGCGACGTCGCGGACCAGCGCGTGCCGCCAGCCCGCGCGGTCGTGCCCGGAGGGGGAGCGGGTGGCACGCACGGACGCCCCCGCCTTCTCCGCGAGGCCCTCGACCGCCTCGCAGTGGCGGTGCATCCGCGGCTCGTGCTCGCCGACGTCGAACGCGACCCGCAGGTGGGACAGGTCCGCGCCGCGCACCCGTTCCGCGGTGTCACCACCCGCCGGGCCGTCCAGCGACAGGCCCTGGTCGGGCAGGCCGGGCGTCCACCAGAACGACCCCGACTGGCAGGCCACCCGCGTCACCAGCTCGGGGAAGTCCAGTGCCGCGCGGAAGGCGCTCAACCCGGCCAGGCTCTGCCCGGCGACCACGAACCGCCGCGGGTCGACGGTCACGCCGTTCTCGGCGAGCAACGGCAGCAGCTCGTCCCGCACCGCCGGCCACAGCGCCGCACCCGTGTACTCGGCGTCGCGATCACGGGGCGTGGGGAGGAAGACCAGCGTGGCCGACGGCATCTCGCCCGCACGCACCGCCGACTCGAACGCGGCCACCGCCGGGTGCACGTACATCCAGTCGTCGCCGTCCAGCAGCAGCACGACCGGTTCAGCGCCCTTGTGCACACGCACGGTCTTGCGTCCCAGCGAGCCGTTCCACCGGATTCGAGTGGAAGGCACGTCCAGCACCTCGTCCGGGCCCACGACGGGCCAGTGCGGCTGCGGGTCCAGGTCCGGGGTGGCGGCGATCGAGCGGTTCGGACCGGCGCCGGCCGGGTTGAACGGGTCGGCGTGCTCGCCGTCGTAGTCGTCGCCGTCGAAGAAGTGGTAGGTCACGCGCAGCCGCGGCGGCAGGACGACCTCGGCGTACCAGCAGTCGCTGTCCTCGAACCGCTGCAACGGCACCGGGCCCGACCACGACTCGAAGCGCAGCACCGCGGCGGAACCGCGCCAGAGGAACAACGTCCGGTGGCCGCCGTCAGCGGGGACCGGGACCGGCCCGCGCACCGCGTCCCAGAACTCGGCGGTGCCGGGAACCGCGGTGAGGCCGTACTCGGCGAAACGTGCCTGCATGGGAGGTGGAGGTCCTTTCCTGGTGGAGGCGTGGTCAGCGCGCCACGGCGAGCTGGTACTCGGCGTCCCGGCCGAGCAGCTCGTGGTGGGTGCCCTCACCGGTGACCACGCCGTTGTCGAGCACCACCACGCGGTCCGCCGCGTCCAGCAGCGCCGGGCTGCTGGTGATCACGACGGTGGTCCGGCCGCGGCGCAGCTCGGCGACGTTGCGGGCGATCAGCAGCTCCGTGACCGCGTCGACCGCGGTCGTCGGGTCGTGCAGCACCAGGACCTCCGGGTCCGCGGCCAGTGCGCGGGCCAGGGACAACCGCTGCCGCTGGCCACCGGAGAGGTTCGCTCCCCGGTCGCGCACGGCGTAGTCGAGGCCCTCGGCGTGCAGCGCCACGACGTCGGTCAGCATCGCCGCCGCCACGGCCTCGTCGACCAGCTTCGCGGTGCCGGACGGGTCCACGTTGTCCCGCAACGTTCCCGCGAACACCTCGTGGTGCGCCGGGTTCACCAGCAGGTGCCCGCGGATGCCCTCGATCGACAGCCGCGCCAGCTCGCGCCCGCCGATCCGCACCACGCCCGAGTACGCCGCGGGCGGCACGGCGACCGACAGCACCGCGGCCAGCTCCTCCGCCGCCTGCGGCTGGTAGGCCGCCACCGCGACGAGCTCGCCGGGCCGCACGCTGAACGAAACCCCTTGCAGCGCCTCGTGGTGCACGTCCTCGACTTCGAGCCCGCCGTCAGGGCCGGGTTCCTCCACGCCGGGCGTCATCCGCGGTGGCGCGGCCAGCACCAGCGCCATCCGGTCGGCCGAGGCACGCGCGATCATCACGTACTTCGGCATCTCGGAGAACAGCTTCAGCGGCTCGATCAGGAACTGCGCCAGGCCGACCGCCGTCACCAGCTGCCCGACGGAGATCTGCCCGTCGAACGTCAGCCAGCCAGCCCACAGCGTGACCGCGGCCGCCAGCAACGAGTTCAGCGCCAGCGCCGTGCCCGCGTACACGCCGTTGACCCGCGCGACCACGACCGACTGCTTCCTGGCCTCGTCCGACACCCGCCGGTACGCCTGGAACGCCTGGTACGAGCCGCCGAAACCGTGCAGCGGCCGCAGCCCGGCGATCAGGTCCGACACCTTCGCGCCGGCCCGCGCCACCTTCGCCTGCTGCACCTGCGTGCTCGTGCCGATCCGCCGTGACATCACGCTCAGCACGGTCAGGATCGCCGCCGTGCCCGCGAACACCGTGATGCCCAGCGGCACGCTGATCACCGCGAGCACGGCGCCCGCGATCGTGATCGACACCAGCGAGGCGATCAGCAGCGGCACCACCTCGATGATGTCCGCGGTCTGGTCGGCGTCCTCGGTGGCGACGGTCAGCACCTCACCGGACTTCAGCTCGACGTCGCGCGCCACCGGTTGCAGGCCGCGGTCGGCCACCGCGACCCGCCACCGGTGCGCCTCGGTCGTGTTGGCCTTCTGCAGGATTCGCATGCCGAAGCGCCACGAGTACGACACCGTCGCCATCACGAGCCCTAGCCCCAGCAGCGCGAGGCCCAGCGAGCTGAGCTGCCCGCCGCGCAACGCGAACTCGACGATCGCGCCGAGCAGGACCGGCACCGCGGTCTCGGCTGCCTGGTAGGACCCCATCAGCAGGGTCCCGCTCGTCATCGCGCCCCGGTTGCGGCGCACCGCGATCCGCAGGATCTCCCTGCCGGTGCGGACGTCGGGGGTGGTGTCAGTGTTCGTCAAGGTGCTGCGCAATCGCTTCGGGGGTGGAGAGGGCCAGCAGGTCGCGGATGGTGATGATCGGGCCGAACTCGCGGCGGAGCAAACCGACCAGCCGCACCGCGAGCATCGAGTGCCCGCCCAGGTCGGTGAAACCGCTCGCCACGCCCACCTCGTCCTCGTCGAGGTCGAGCGCCTCGGCGAACAGCTCGCGCACCACCGTCTCGATCTCGGTGAGCTCGCGTTCCTCGACCTTGGTCATCAGCGTGCCGAGCGGCCGCGCTTCGGGCAAGGCCGAGGTGTCGGCCTTGCCGTTGACCGTCAACGGGATCGCGTCCACCTGCGCGTAGTGCGAGGGCCGCAAGTAGTCCGGCAGCCCCGCCCCGACCTCGGCGGCGATCGACGGGATGTCCGCGCCGTCGGCGAGCACCAGGTAGGCGGCGAGCCGGTGCGCGCCGTCGACCTGCGGGTCGGACTGCGCGACGGCCGCCACGAACCGGACGTCCGGGTGCGCGGCGAACCGGGCCTCCACCTCGCCGAGCTCGACGCGGTGACCGCGGATCTTGACCTGCTTGTCGGTACGGCCCAGGTACAGCAGGTTGCCGTCGGGGCGCCGGATCACCAGGTCGCCGGTGCGGTACATCCGCTCGCCGGGCACCCACGGGCAGGCCACGAACCGCTCCGCCGACTGGCCGGGCTGGCCGAGGTAGCCGCGCGCGATGCCGACGCCGGAGACGTACAGCTCGCCCGCGACCCCGTCCGGGACGTGCCGCAGCCACGGGTCGAGCACGTAGACGTCGGTGTTGTCGATCGCCACGCCGACCACCGGGTCCACGCAGTCGAACGTGCCGACACCGAGGGTGTTGATCGTGTACTCGGTCGGCCCGTAGAGGTTGTAGCCGACCGTGCCGGGGGTGTCGGCGAGCAGCTGCCACAGCGCCGGCGTGACCGCCTCACCGCCCAGCAGCACCAGCGCCGGCCGGTGGTGCTCACCGGCCAGGAGCCCTTCGGCGACCAGTTGCTGCGCGTAGGTCGGCGTCACGTTGATGACGTCGACCTCATGCCGCAGGCAGTACTCCACGAGCCCGGTGGCGTCGCGGCGCAGCTCCTCGTCGCAGATGTGCACCTCGTGGCCGTCGGCCAGCCACAGCAGCTCTTCCCACGACATGTCGAACGCGAACGACACGGTGTGCGCGATCCGGAACGTCCGGTGCCCGTGCTCGGCCAGCACCGGCTCGAAGATCCGCCGCTGGTGGTTGACGAGCATGTTGGTCAGGCCCGCGTACTCGGTCACCACGCCCTTGGGCCTGCCGGTCGAGCCGGAGGTGTAGATCGTGTAGGCCGCGTGCCTGAGCCGGTTCGGGTCGTCCGGTGCGAACGTGGTCACCGGTTCGGCGGCGGGCCACGGTCCGTCCAGCTCGAACAGGGTGCCGTTGATGCGCGGTGCGACCGCTCGCGTCGTGATGATCAGCGCGGGCCGCGCGTCCTCGACGATCGCGGCGATCCGCTCGTCCGGGTGGTCCAGCTCCAGCGGAACGTACGCCGCGCCGCAGCGCAGGACGCCGAACAGCGCCACGACCCAGTCCAGCGAGCGCGGCACCGCGATGGCGACCGACGTCTCGACGCCGATGCCGCGGTCCTTCAGCACGCCAGCGAGGTGGCGGCTGCGGTCCCGCAGCTCGGCGAACGTCATCGTGGTGCCGTGCGAGACCAGCGCGATCCGGTCCGGGGTGCGGTCGGCCGCGACGTCGAACAGGTCCACGACGGTCCGGTCGCCGAAGTCGTTGGAGGGCTGGAGCTCCGGCTGCGGGCCGGTGCCGCGGACCGCGCCGACCGGGCCGTCGGTGGTGGCGAGGTCGTCGACGATCCGCAGGTACTCGTCGAACAACCGGTGCGCCAGCGCGGGATCGGTGACCTCCGGCCGGTACTCCAGCTTGACCGTGAGCTGCCGGCCCGGCGTCACGACCCAGGTGAACGGGTAGTGCGTCGAGTCCTCCGACTCGTGCCCCACGATGCCGTTGACGGCGTTGAATTCCTCGAACGTGCTGTCGTCCAAGAAGTTCTGCAGCACGAACAGGGTGTCGAAGAGCTGGTCCTGCCCGCTCGCGCGCTGGATCTCGCCGAGCCCGACGTGCTCGTGGTCCATCGCGTCGACCCGGCCGGCCTGCACGCCCCGCAGGAACGCGGCTGCCGTGTCGTGCGGCCGGGCCGTGACCCGCATCGGCACGGTGTTGAGCAGCACGCCGACGATCCCGTCGGTGCCTTCTTCTTCGCGGCCGGACACGGTCACGCCGAACACCGCGTCACCGCGGCCGGTCTCGCTGCCGAGCAGGAGGCCGAGCGCGCCGGTGACGACGCTGTTGAGCGTCACACCGTGCCGGCGCGCGGCGTCCCGGACGCGTTCGGAGGTCTCGACGTCCAGCGTCCGCACGATCTTCGTGGGCAGGCTGTCCGAAGTGGACCCGTCACCGAGCAGCGTCGGGCCGGGCAGGTCGGCGAGGTAGCCGGCCCAGAACCGTTCCGCGGCCTGCGCGTCTTTTTCCTTCAGCGCGCGGGTGTAGCTCTCGAAGCTCGGCGTGGCGGGGGAGGAGTCGACCGGTTCGCCGTTCCGGATCGCCCGGTAGGCGTCGAACAGCTCGCGCAGCACGATCTCGCGCGACCAGCCGTCCCACAGCAGCAGGTGGTAGCTGAACAGCAACGCGTCCCGGCCGTCCGGCAGCCGCAGCACGGTCAGCCGCACGAGCGGCGGGTTCTCCAGGTCGAAGGCCGTGCCGCGGTCCTCCGTCCGCAACGCCTCCACGGCGTCCTGGTTGAGCACGTCGACCGTGCGGACCGCGACCTGGCGGCCCGGTGCGAGGACCTGAACGGGTTCACCGTCCTCGTCCGCGAACCCGGCGCCCACCACCGGGTGCCGGGCGATGACGTGCGCCATGGCCTTCTGGAGCGCATCGGCGTCAAGGCGGTTCTGGAACGTGAAGCAGCTCTGCGCGACGTACTGCCCGCCGCTGCGCGCCAGCTCGGCCTGGAAGTACAGCCCGCGCTGCAACGGCGACACCGGCGCGGTCCGGCGCGCGGTCGTCGAGGCGTCCGCGATCCGCTCCAGCGCCAGCAGCCACCGTGCCGCGATCTCGTCCGACACGTCCTCGGAGAGCCCGAACGTGGCCCGCAGACTGCCCGTGGTGGTGTCGACCCAGGTGTTGACCTCGACCGCGTACGGACCCGGCCGCGGACCGGCGTCGACGTGCAGCGCCTGCGCCTCGCTCCCACGCCCGAGGTAGTTGAACAGCACCTGCGGGCGGGGCAGCGCGGCGAGCACCGGCGCGGTCTGCGGGTTGAGGTAGCGCAACTGCCCGTACCGCACGTGCTGCTGCTCGTCGGGCTGCCTGGCGGTCAGTTCACGTGCCGCCTCGACCGGGTCGGTGTGCGCGCTCAGCTTCACGGGCGCGATGGAGGTGAACCAGCCGACCGTGCGCGTGTAGTCGTGGTGCTCCTCGACCGGGACGCGGCCGTGGCGTTCCAGCTCGACCGTGAGGTCCGTGGGGGTGCCCTGGATCTCGGTGAGGGCGGTGCGCAGGGCACCGGCCAGCAGCTCGGTCAGCCCAAGCCCGAGCGCGGTCGGGGCGGTGTGGACGACGCGGTCGGTGATGTCGGCCGCCAGGTTGACGGTCACCTCGCGGACCTGGCCGACCTGCGGGGTGAGCGGCGGCGCGTCGAGCGCGTCGACCCAGCGGGGCAGGTCGGCGGTGTGGTGGGCGCTCAGGGCGAGTGCTGCGGCGTAGGCGGTGAACGGCGTGGTGGCCGGCGCCAGGTCCTCGCCGCGGAGGGCCGCGGTGATGTCGTCGAGCAGGATCATCCAGGAGACCGCGTCCACGGCCAGGTGGTGGATGACGACGACGAGGATGCCGGTGGACTCCAGCCAGGTGAACGCGGTCAGGACACCGGCTTCGGGGTCGAGCCGGTCGGCGGCCTCGTCGGCGGCGACCTGCGGGTCGTCGGTGACGGCGGCGACCACCTCGACCTGCGGCTCGCCGGTGACAGCGACCCCGACGTGCGGCTCGCCGGAACTGTCAGACCCGCCTGAGACGATTGGAGTGGGGACCCGATCCCCCCTGGGGGCCTGCGAGTCGGAATCGATTCCGAGCGACCACACCCCGTGCGCGACCGTCAGCCGCATCCGCAGCACCGGGTGCGCCCGCACGACGGCTTCTGCGGCCCGCTGCGCATCCGCCAGCGACGCGCACTCCACCTGCCTGGCCTGCGCGAACCGCCGAAGCTCCCCACCGAGCTCCCGCTGCCGCAGCACGATCGGCGTCGGCACAACCGGCCCGTCCACCGCCGTTTCGAGTGCACGCGGGGAGCTTTCGTTCACCAGGAGCGCACGGGAGGGCCCCGCGTGCGAAGCGAGGAGGCGGGGGGTTTTGTGGAGGAAGAGGTCGCGCGGGGTCAGGGAGAAGCCGGCGGCGCGGGCGCGGTTGACCACGCCGATCGCGATGATGCTGTCGCCGCCCGCGACGAAGAAGTCGGTGTCGGCGTCCACCGAAGAGCCCGGCAGCACGTCGGCGAAGATCGCGACGAGAGCGGACAGCGCCGGAGCGTCGGAGGACGCGACCGCCTCGACCTCGCCGGCAGCGCGTTCCTCCAGCGCCCTGCGGTCCAGCTTGCCGTTGACCGTCAGCGGCAGGGCGTCCAGGAACAGCACCCGCTGCGGCACCATGTGCACCGGCAGCTTCGCGCCCAGGAACCCGGCCACGTCAGCGGAAGGCGTGCCGACCACGTGCGCGACCAGGTGGTCGGCGGAGGAGGCCACCGTCACCGCGGTGTCCACGACGCCGGGAACGGACCGGACGGCCGCCTCGACCTCGCCGAGCTCGATGCGGAAGCCCTTGAGCTGCACCTGGTCGTCGGCGCGGCCGACGAACTCCAGCTCGCCGTCGAGGGTGCGGCGCGCGAGGTCGCCGGTGTTGTACATCCGGCCGCCGCCGAACGGGTCCGCGACGAACCGGGTCGAGGTCAGGCCGGGGCGGTCGTGGTAGCCGAGCGACAGCTGGTCGCCGGCCACGTAGATCGCGCCCACCCGGCCGGGCGGAACGGGACGCAGGGAGGAGTCCAGCAGGTAGGTGCGCAGCCCGGGGATCGGGCCGCCGATCGGGCTCACCGCACCGGACTCGAAGTCCGCGGAGTCCAGCACCCGGTGCGTGACGTGCACGGTGGTCTCGGTGATGCCGTACATGTTGACCAGCTCCGGCCGGTCGGTGCCGTAGCGCTCGACCCAGCCGCGCAGCCGGGACAGGTCCAGCGCCTCGCCACCGAAGATCACACGCCGCAACGCGGGCAGCGGGTCGGAGAGCCGATCGGCCTCGATGAACTGGTAGAACGCCGACGGCGTCTGGTTGAGCACGGTGACACCGCGCGCCCGCACGAGCCGGTGGAAGTCGACCGGCGACCGGGTCAGGCCGTGGTCGGGGACGAGCAGCTCGCCGCCGTGGACCAGGGCGCCCCACAGCTCCCACACCGCGAAGTCGAACGAGTACGAGTGGAACTGGGTCCACACGTCGGAGGGGCCGAAGTCCATGTCCGGCTGGGTGTTCGCGAGCAGCGCCACCACGTTCGCGTGCGAGACGACGACGCCCTTGGGCTTGCCGGTCGACCCGGACGTGTAGATCACGTAGGCCGGGGTGCGCCAGTCGAACGACGGCAGCACGCCGTCACCCGGCACCTCCTCGCCGTACACGAGAACCCGCGCGGTGACGCCCGCACGCGCGAGCAGCCGTTCGAACCGCTCCCGGTGCTCCCGCTCGACCAGCACGACCTGCGGCGCCGAGTCGGCGAGCACGTACTCCAGCCGCTCGTCCGGGTAGGCGAGGTCCAGCGGCACGTACGCGCCACCGGCCGACACGATGCCCAGCAGCGAGACGACCTGCTGCAACGACCGCGGCATCGCCACGGCCACCCGCTCGTGCGGCCCGACGCCCGCGTTGACGAGCGAGCGCGCCAACCGGTTCTTGGTGTCGGCCAGCACCCCGTACGACAGGCCCTCCGAGCTGCCGTCGAGGTGGCACATCGTCACGGCCCGCGCGGACGGGTCACGTTGTGCCGCAGCGTCGAACAGCTCCACCAGCGTGGCCGGCTCCACCGCGACCGCCGGGCGTGCCTGCTCCAGCACCGGCGTGACCAGCGAACCGGACAGCAGCGCGGTCAGCGTGCCGGTGAACGCCCGCAGGAGCACCTCGGCACCGGCGGACCTGACCACGGTCGTGTCGTGGACGAGGTTGAACCGCAGCGCACCGTCGTTGCCGCGTTCGACCACCAGTGTCAGCGGGTAGTGCGGCGCGCCCTCGTTGACGACCTCGGCGATCGTGAACGGGCCGCTCAACGCCGTCACGTCGGTCGCCACGTCGAACACCACGAGCGTGTCGAACGCCGACCCGTGCTCGGCCTGCCGCCCGATCCGGGTCAGCGAGACGTGCTGGTGCGGCAGCACGGCCGTCTGGTGGTCGCGCACCGACGCCAGCAGCTCGGCCGCGGAGGTGTCAGCGCTCCACCGCGTCCGCACGGGGATCGTGTTGATGAACAACCCGGCCATGTCCGCGATGCCCGGGACGTCGGCGTCCCGGCCGGACACGGTGGACCCGAACACGACGTCCCGCTTGCCCAGCAACGCACCCAGCGTCACGCCCCACGCGCTGTGCACGGCGGCGCTCAGCGGCACCCCGGCCGCGCGCACCGACTCGTCGAGGCCCGCGGGGGCGTCGAGCACCGAGTCCGCGAACCGCTCGGACGGCGTGTGCCCCTCCGCCACGAACGACGGCCCCGGCAGCCCGGCGAGCTCGGCGGCCCACACCCGGTCGCTCTCGGCCGCGTCGCTCGTGACCAGCCAGCGCACGTAGTCGGCGTAGCTGCCGCGCACGTGCACCGACCCCGGCTCCTCGTACTCGGCGAGCAGTGCGCGCAGCATCGGCGGCACCGACCAGCCGTCGGCGATGATGTGGTGCACGGTCTGCACGAGCACGTACCGGCCGGGTGCGGTGCGGATCAGCGTGAAGCGCATCAACGGCCCGCGCGCGAGGTCGAACCCGGCCAGCCGGTCCCGTTCGGCGAAGGCCGCGATCTCCTCGCCGGTCATGCCCTGGCCGTCCACCGTGGCGAACTCCGGGCGCACACCGGACTCCAGCACCGACACGACCCGGCCGTCGGGCAGGCCGGTGAACCGGGCGGCCAGGTTCGGGAACAGCTCCAGCACCCGTGCCGCCGCGGCCTCCAGCCGGGTGGCGTCCACCGCGCCGGTCAACGTCAGCAGCTGCTGCTCGACGTACCGGTGCGACGACTCGTCGTCGAAGATCGAGTGGAAGTACAGGCCCTCCTGCAACGGCGTCAGCGGCAGGACGTCGCGCAACGCCGGGCCGTCGAGCAGGTCGACGTCGGCCTGGGTGAGCGGCAGCAGGTCGAAGTCGCTCGGGGAGTGGCCGCCCTCCGTCAACGCCGCCAGCGCGCGGAGCGCCTCGGTGAAGTAGCCGCCGATCCGCTCCACGTCGGCGTCGGTGAACACGCCCTCCGGCCACGAGAGGACCGTGACGAGCTCCAGCTCACCGCTGTCACCGGGTTCGGCGCTCGCGTTGAGCTCCAGCGCCCGCGGCAGCCGCATGCGCGGGTCGCGCTTCTCACCGAGCTGGCCCGCGTTCTCCGCGAGCTGCCAGTCACCGGTGGCGCCGCCGTCGAACCGGCCCAGGTAGTTGAACAGCACCTGTGGCCGCGTGCCGCCGAACTCGGTGTGCCCCAAGTACTTCAGCGCACCGTAGGAGACGCCGTTGCTCGGCACCCGAGCGAGGTCCTCCTTGACGTTCTTCAGCGCGGCGGGCAGGTCGTCGACCGTGCCGGGGTCGACGACCACCGGGAACAGCGTGGTGAACCAGCCGACCGTGCGGGACAGGTCGGGGTCGAGCGGCACGAACCGGCCCTCGCGGCCGTGGCCCTCCAGCTCGACGTGCGCGAACGTCTGGTCCTGGCCGTTGTCCCGCCGCCACTTCGCGAGCGCGACCGCGAGACCGGTCAGCAGCACGTCGTTGACCTTCGCGTGGAACAACGCCGGCACGTCGCCCAGCAGCGCCGCGGTCGCTGCGGCACCGACGGTGACCGTCCGGACCCGTTCGCGCGCGACGACGTCGTCGTCGTTCAGCTCACGACGGCCGAGCAGCGCGTCGGCACCCGGCAACGGCCGCCGGTAGTGCTCCAGGTCCGCCGAGAAGTCGGCCTGCTCCAGCAGTTGCGTCCACCGCCGGAACGACGTCCCCACCGGCCGCAGCTCCACCGGCGCACCCGAGGACACCTGCTGCCACGCCAGCGCCAGGTCGTCGAACAGGATTCGCCACGACACGCCGTCGACCACCACGTGGTGGACGACGAGCACGAGCTGCCGCGCACCGGACCGCCACACCGCGCGCAGCATGATCCCGGCGTCCGGGTTCAGGCCCTCGGTCGCCGCCGTGACGCAGTCCTCCAGCGAGGCGGTGCTCTCCTCCCACAGCGCCGCACCGGTCTCCAGGACGTCGAACGACCACCGCGTGCCGCGCACGAGCTTGGCGCGCAGCATGTCGTGGCGTGCCACCAGGGCGTCGAGAATCCGCGTCAAAGCCTCGGCGGTCAGATCGGCGGGGGTGTTCAGCACGACCGACTGCACGAACCCGTCGATCGCGTCGGTGGTCTCGCCCAGCCACTGCACGATCGGCAGCCCGGCCACCGGACCGGTCGGCACGTCGTCGTGGTCGGCCACCGCACCGCCGTCACGGGTGGCGACGGCGGCGAGCGCGCGCGGCGTGCGGTGGACGAAGATCTGCGTGGCCGTGACGAAGACGCCCTCGGCCCGCAGCGCGCTCAGCAGCGAGATCGCGAGGATGCTGTCGCCGCCCAGCTCGAAGAAGTCCTGGTCGGCACCGACCGCCTCGACCCGCAGCACCGACGCGACGGCGGCGCAGATGACGGCCTCGTCGTCGGTGGCGGCGGCCGTCACCGGGCCGGTGTCCACCACCGGCTCCGGCAGCGCGCGCCGGTCGAGCTTCCCGTTGGGGGTCAACGGGAACTCGCTCATCACGACGACGTGGGCGGGCACCATGTACTCGACGAGGTGCTCGGCCGCCCAGCGCTTGACCTCGTCGGCGGTCAGGCCCTCGGTCACCGGGATCACGTACCCGACGAGGTAGTTGCCGCCCGCGGAGTTCTTCCTCACCACGACACAGGTGTGCCGGACCCCGGGGTGCTCGGCGAGGGCGACCTCGACGTCCTCCAGCTCCAGCCGCATGCCGCGGATCTTGACCTGGTTGTCGACCCGGCCGAGGAAGTCGAGCGACCCGTCGGCGGCGAACCGCGCCAGGTCACCGGTCCGGTAGAGCCGGGAACCGTCGGTGGCGAACGGGTTCGCGACGAACCGGGAAGCCGTGAGACCCGGCGCGTTCACGTACCCGCGGCCCAGCAGGAACCCACCGATGTACAGCTCGCCGCCGACGCCGACCGGGCACGGCCGCAGCTCGTCGTCGAGCACGTACAGGTCGGTGTTCGGGTTGGCCTTGCCGATCGACGTCGACAGCCGCTCCGCCTCGCCGCGGTAGATCACGTGCGAGACGCCGATCGTGGCCTCGGCGGGCCCGTAGCCGTGGTACATCGGGATGTCGAGCTGCGTGCGGAACCGCTCGTACAGCTCGGGCGTGAGCACCTCGCCGCCGCACCACACGTGCCGCAGGCTGGCCAGCTCGCCGTCCGAGGCGATGTTCAGCAGCACGTCCAGCATCGACGACACCAGGTACACGAACGTCACCCGGTGCCGGTCGATCGTGCGCAGCAGGTGGTGCGGGTCGCGTTCCCCGCCGGAGCGCACGACGACGGTCCGCCCGCCGCACACCAGCGGCAGGAAGATCTCGTTGATCGAGATGTCGAACGACAGCGGCGCCTTGAACAGCGACGCGTCGGAGTGTCCGAAGTGGAGGATCTGGTGCACCTGCCACAGCAGCCGCTCGCTGATCGCCTCGTGCCGGATCATCGCGCCCTTGGGGCGGCCGGTCGAACCGGACGTGAACATCACGTACGCGAGCTGCGCGCCACCGACCTCGACGTCGGTCGGGTCAGCGGAGTACGCGCTGAAGTCCCAGTCCTCCAACGAGACCCGCACCGCCTCGGGTTCACCGTCCTGACCGCTGCCGAGCAGCAGGACGACCCCGGCGTCGGTGATCACCGACTCGCGGCGGGAGGCCGGCCACTGCGGGTCCAGCGGCACGAACGCGCCACCGGCCTGGAGCACGGCGAGCAGGCCCACGACCATCTCCGCCGACCGGTCGAGCGAGATGCCGACGACCTGCTCCGGCCGCAGGTCGCGGTCGAGGAGGTGGCGGGCCAGCTGGTTGGACAGCGCGAGCACCTGGCCGTAGGTGAACGCGCGGTCGCCGTCGTTGACCGCGACGGCGCCGGGGCGTTCGGCTGCCTGGGCGCGAAACAGCTCGACGATGCTCGGCCGGTCGCGCGGGAGGTCGTTGTCGTTCCACCTGGCCAGCTCCGCGAGCCGGTCGCCGGGGGTCTGGGCGGTCATCGTGCCGATCGCCCGGTTCGGGAACTCGGCCAGGTCGTCCAGCGCCCGTTGCGCCTCGTCGAGCGCGACGCCCGCGGGAAGGCCGATCGTCCAGCCCTCCTGGCGCTCGGTGACGTTCCACCGCGCGGCGTCCTCGCCCTTGTCCGCCCAGACGAGCAGGTCGCCGAAGAGCGTGGCGGGGGAGAGGTCCAGGCCGTCGACCCGCAGACCGGGGTCCGCCCAGTGGTTCAGCGCGACGGCTGCGGCGACGGCGACGGTCCGCTGCGGGTACTCGCCGGCGCGGCGCCGGACGGAGTCGATCCGGGCGGTCGGAAGAAGCACGTCACGGTCGGCCACCAGTTCCATCGACGACTCAGCCATCCCCTCATCTCGGTGAAGGTGAGCCTAACCTAAGTGGTCGCGGAGCCGAGTCGCCAAGCGGCCCAAAGCCGGGCGTAACGCCCGTCACGCGCGACCAGCTCGTCGTGGGTGCCCAGCTCCACCACGCGGCCCGCGTCGAGCACCGCGATCCGGTCCGCGGCGACGGCCTGGGTGAGCCGGTGCGCCACGAGCAGCGTCGTCCGGCCCCGGCAGGCCGCCAGCGCCGCCTTCTCCAGCTGTGCGGCGCCCTGGCTGCCCGCCTCCGCTGTCGACTCGTCCAGCACGACGACGGGGGAGCGGCCCAGCACGAGGCGGGCCAGCGCGATCTGGGCGATCTTGGTCACGTCGAGGCGTTCGCCGCCCTCGCCGACGTCGGTCCGCAGGCCGTCGGGCAGCGCCTGCACCCACCCGGCGGCGCCGACGGTGCGCAGGGCGGCCATCAGCTCGTCGTCGGTCGCGTCGGGGGCGGCCAGCCGCAGGTCCTCCGCGAGCGGGCCGGCGAAGACGTGCGCCTCCTGGGTCAGGATGCTCACCAACGCCCGCGCGCCCGCCTCGTCCACGTCCGCGAGGTCGGTCCCGCCGATGTGCACCGACCCGGTCAGCGGGGTGCCGGTGCCCGCGACCAGGGCCGCCAGGGTCGTCTTGCCCGCACCGGTCGCGCCGACGAGCGCCAGCGACGTGCCCGCGGGGATCTCCAGGTCCACGTCCCGCAGCACCACGTGGTCGGACTCGGGGTAGCGGAAGGAAAGCCCGCGCACCGACACGGGCAGCGGCCGCGCGTTCGCGTCCACGGCCACCGCGCTGCGCACGAGCTGGTCGCCGTCGGACTCCGACAGCACGCCGACCAGCCGGGTCAGGCCCGCGCCGGACTTCTGCGCCTCGTCGAAGAACGCCATGATCAGCCCGAGCGGGTTGAACAACCGGTGGAACAGCAGCGCGGCCACCGACACCTGGCCCAGCGTCGACTGCCCGTTCGCCACCAGCAGGTAGCCGACCACGATGATCAGGCCGAGGCCGATGAACTCGGCGCGGTTCTCGCGGCCGATGAACCGGCCGAAGAACCGGAAGACGTCGATGCCGATGTTGCGCACCCGCCACGACTCGGCGGTCACTCTGTCCCGGAACGCGCTCTCCAGCCGGTAGGCCCGCACGGTGTCGATGCCGTCGAGGCCGCTGATCAACGCCTGCGCGCGGTCGGCCTGCGCCTCGGACCGGGCGCGGTAGAGCGGCTGCGAGCGCGGCAGGTACCAGCGCAACGCCCACCAGTAGGCGGGCAGTGCCATCGCACCGGCGAGCCCGAGCCGCCAGTCCAGGCCGAACATGCCGGCCGTGGCGATCACGACCAGCACGGTCGCGGAGAAGATCGTCGGGATCGCGGTGCGGAAACCCTTGGAGATCACGGCGACGTCGTCGCCCACGCGGGACAGCACGTCACCGCGGCCGACCTGTTCGATCCGCGCGCTCGGCATCCCCAGCACCGCGCGGACAGCGCCTTCCCGCAGGCGTGCCAGCAAATCTGCGCCCACCCGGCCGACCAGGTAGGTCGACACGGAGGTCATGACGGCCCCGCCCAGCGCGGCCAGGACCGTGGTGGTGCCGATGGACCACAGCACCGCCGGGTCACGGCCCTGCTGCACGCCGTCCACGACGGTGCCCAGCAGGAACACCGGGACCACCTGCAGCACCGCCCCGGCCACCGTCGCCAGCACGGTGGCGATCGGCAGCAGCGGGGTGGTGCGGCAGTGGTCGTACACCCAGCGGAGGGCCTCCCGTCCGGTCGCCGTGCGCAGGATGGTCACGGGCGCGGACGCGGTGGTGCTCACTGTTCGGAGGCCTTTCGCAGGGGTTGAGCGGGTACTACGACTTCGCGGACTTGGCGATCTCGTCGATCGCGTACGGCAGCGAGGCCAGCGTGGCCTGCGACATCGCGGCACCGATCGCGGGGCCCTCGCTGTCGAGCAGCCACGACACCTTGCCCGCCTTGACGGCGGGCAGGTTCGCGAAGAGCTCGAACGACTTCAGCTTGTCCGCGTCGGCCTTGTCGGCGATCACGAAGATGCGGTCGACGTTCATCACGTCGATGCGCTCGGGGGACAGCGTGGTGAAGAACTTGCCGCCCGCGACCTCGTCGACCTTCGTGTTGCCCTTGAAGCCCATGCCGGTCACGAGCTGGCTGCGCACGTCGGTCGTGGCGAACGGCGCAATGGCGTCCTTGTACCAGGAGGTGACGACCGCGGTCTGGTTCGCCCAGTCCGGGTTGGCCTTCTTGATCTCGGCGAACTTGTCGTCGACCGACTTGATGATCTTCTCGCCCTCGGTCTGCTTGCCCAGCGCCTTGGCGATCTGCAGGGTGGTGTCCTGCCACTTGCCGCTGAACGCCTCGGCCTCGCCCTTGGGGCGGCCGACCGTCGGGGCGATCTTGCTGAGCTTGTCGTACCAGGCCTGGTCGGCCTCGGAGTAGACCGCGATGATCAGGTCGGGGCGCAGCTGCGCGATCTTCTCGTAGTTGGGCTCGGTGTCGCCGTTCTTCATGACGACCTCGGGCTTGGTCGAGCCCCACTTGTCCTTCACCCACGGCCACTGGGTGTTGACGTCGGGGCTGGTGCCCTCGGGGTTCGGGTACTGGTCGACCATGCCGACCGGGACCGTGCCGAGCGCGAGCATCGTCTGCTCGTCGGTGTAGCCGAGGGAGACGACCCGCTTCGGGGCCTCCTTGATCTCGGTCGTGCCGAAGAAGTGCTCGACCTTGGCCGGGAACGTGCCACCGCTCGCGTTGCCACCCTCGGGCGTGGACGCCGGCTGGGAAGAGCCGCACCCGGCGAGCACGCTGCCGCCGACGACCACGGCGGCGGCCACAGCGGTCAGCCGCTTCCAGGTCATGGCTGTTCTCGGACGGTTGAAGCCCATTCGGCACCTCGATCTTCGCTGCCCACGCGGCGGGGGAAATTTAGGACAGCCGAACCTTATCACCCAGTTAGGACAGGCTAACCTAGTCCTTGGTCACTCTTCGATACCACGTGCGTCCGGCCGATCGGCACGATCAGCGGCCTTTCCGAGACGGGGTCGTCGATGACCTTCGCCTGCAGGCCGAACGTGTCCAGCAGCAGCTCGCTGGTGATCACCTGGCTCGGGTGGCCCTGGGCGACGATCGACCCCTGCTTCATGACGATCAGGTTGTCGCTGTAGCGGACGGCCAGGTTCAGGTCGTGCAGCACCATCACGATCGTGCAGCCGTTCTCGTGCAGGTCGTCGACGAGGTCGATCACGTCGATGGCGTGCGCGAGGTCGAGGTAGGTCGTCGGCTCGTCGAGCAGCAGCAGGTCGGTGCCCTGCGCCAGGGTCATGGAGATCCACACCCGCTGCCGCTGCCCGCCCGACAGCGAGTCGACCGGCCGGTGCGCGAGGTCGGAGACACCGGTCATGGCCAGCGCTCTCGCCACGATCTCCGCGTCGTCCGACGACCACTGCCGCACCCAGCTCTGGTGCGGGTGCCGGCCCCGCGCGACCAGGTCGGCGACCGTCAGGCCCTCCGGCGCGATCGGGGTCTGCGGCAGCAGGCCCATCCGCTTCGCCACGTCCTTCGTCCGCAGCCGCGCGATGTCGTCGCCGTCCAGCAGCACCGTGCCCCGGCGCGGTTTGAGCAGCCGGGACAACGTCCGCAGCAGCGTCGACTTGCCGCAGCCGTTCGGCCCGATCACCGTGGTGATCACCCCGGTCGGGATGGCGACGTCCAGGTCGTCGAGCACGACCCGGTCGGCGTACCCGACCGTGACGCCCTGGGCGCCCAGCCGGGCGACATCGTTGCGCATCGCGGTCATAGGTCAACCTTACTTAACTGAGGCTCACCTCAGGCAGGACGCTTCACATTCGCGCGCACCAGCAGGTAGACGAGGAACGGGCCGCCGATCATCGCGGTCACGATGCCGACGGGCAGGTCGTTGGGCAGCACCTGCCGCGCGATCAGGTCGGAACCGATCAGCAGCAGCGCGCCGAAGAGCCCGGACGCGACCAGCGGCGGCACCGGAGTGCGCAGCAGCCGCATCGTGATCTGCGGCGCGACCAGTGCGACGAACGGCACCGGACCGGCCGCCGACACCGCGACTCCGGCGAGCAGGACCGCGCACAGCAGCAGCACCGCCCGCACGAGCGAGTACCGCACGCCCAGGCCGGCGGCGACGTCGTCACCGAAGTGCATGGGGCGCAGGTGGAACGAGACCGCCAGCACGACCACGACCAGCGCGACTGTGATCCACAGCGTCGTCCACACCTCGGCCCACGACCGCGAGTCGAGCGACCCGACCAGCCACGACTGCGCGCGGGCGACGTCGCGGATGTCGGCCAGCACCAGCAGCCACGTCGTCAGCGCCGTCATCATCGCGCTCACCGAGACGCCGATCAGGATCAGCCGGAACCCGTCGATGCCCTTCCGCCAGGCGAGGAAGTAGACGAGCAGCCCGGTGCCGAGGCCACCGGCCAGCGCCGCCGCGGGCAGCCCGATCGACCCGCCGACCACCGCGCCACCCGACGTGGTCACCACGAAGATCGCGCTCGCGCCGGCACCCGTGGTGATGCCGAGGACGTCCGGGCTCGCGAGCGCGTTGCGGGCGATCGACTGGGTGAGCGCACCGGAGATGCCGAGCGCGACGCCGACGATCAGGCCGATGAGCGAGCGCGGCATGCGCAGTTCCATGACCACGAACTCGTCGACCCGCTCGCCCTGGCCGAAGATCGTCCTGACCACGGCGGGCAGGTCGATCGTGAAGTCGCCGACCGCGATGGACACGCAGAACAGCAGGAACGTGGCTGCGGCGAGCACCACCGCGGCGAGCACGAGCCAGGGCCGCCAGACCCAGGACCAGCCGCCCAGGCGCAGGCCCGCGGGCATCTTCTCGGTGGCCGGGTCGGCCGCGGGGGTGCTCATGCCTGCCTGAACTTCCCGAGCCACACCAGCACCGCGAAGAACGGGGCGCCGAGCAGCGCGACGACGATGCCCGCCTGCAGTTCCGCCGGGCGCACGACCAGCCGGCCGGCGATGTCCGCCACCAGCAGCAGGACCCCGCCGAGCAGCCCCGCGAACGGAACCAGGAACCGGTAGTCGGGGCCGGTGATCCAGCGCGCGATGTGCGCGACCATCAGCCCGAGGAACGCAATCGGCCCGCACGCCGCCGTGGCCGCGCCGGCGAGCAACGTGATCGCCAGTACGCCGACGGTCCGCCCGGCCGCGATGTTCACGCCGAGCCCGCGCGCCACGTCGTCACCGAGGTTGAGCAGGTTGAGCGTCGGCAGGTTCACCACCGCCAGCACCAGTCCGGCGGCGACGAACGCCCCGGCGACCGCGATGACGTTCCAGCCGACGCCCTGCACCGAACCGGCGTTCCAGAACCGCAGCACGTCCAGCGACGCCTTGTCCTGCAACGCCACCGCCGTCGTCATCGCGGCGAGGAAGATCGTGACGCCCTGCCCGGCCAGCGCGAGCGTCAGCGGGTTGCCCGAGCCGCGGCCGAGGCTCGCCAGCCCGAACACGACCACACCGGCCGCCGCGGCACCGGCCAGCGCGAACCACAGGTACTGCAGCGGGTTCTGCAGGCCGAAGAGGTAGACCGCGAGCACCACCGCGAACGACGCGCCGGAGTTGACGCCCAGCAGGCCGGTGTCGGCGATCGGGTTGCGGGTGTGGCCCTGGATCAGCGCACCGGCGACCCCGAGCGCGAGCCCCGCCACGACCGCGAGGACCGTGCGCGGGATGCGCGACGTGTGGATGATCAGCGCGATCTCGGTGAGCCGCTGGTCGGTGCCGGGGTCGCCGAACAGCCCCTGCCACACCTGCGCCGGGCTGAGCGCCCGTGCGCCGATCGTCGTGGAGAGCACCGCGGTGGCGGCGAGCAGGACCACCAGGAGGACGAGTCCCAGCAGCCTGCGCCGTCGCGGGCCGGCGCCCCCACCGCCCGGTGCGGGGTCGAGTCCGCGTTGCTCCACCACGATGCTCACGAGCCGCTACGTTAGCTCACCCTTACCTAAGTGGGTGACGCGCGTCGATCACGTGACCGCGTGCCTGGCCCGGCCCCCGGTCAGCCCGTGATCCGCAGTCCCCGGCGCAGCGCGTCCAGCTCGTCGGTGAACATCCGCCGCGAGACCTCCGCGCTCTCGACGAGGCTCGACCCGTGGAACGTGCCGGGGTAGAGGCGCAGCTCGGCCTGCACCCCCGCGTGCGCGAGCCGGCGGGCGTACTCGATGCCCTCGTCGCGCAGCGGGTCGAACTGGCAGACGGTCACGAACGCGGGCGGCAACCCGGACAGGTCGGTGGCGCGGGCGGGCGCGGCGTAGGGCGAGACCTCCTCGGCACCACCGAGGTAGCTGGCCCAGCTGAAGATCGCGTTGGGCCGGTTCCACAGCGGCGTGTCCACGTAGTCGCGCATGGACTCGGTGTCGAGGCGGTCGTCCAGCTCGGGGATGCCGAGCAGCTGGAAGCACAGCGCGGGCCCGCCCCGGTCGCGGGCCAGCAGCGCGACCCCGGCGGACAGCCCGCCGCCCGCGCTCTCCCCGGCCACGCCGATGCGTCCGGGGTCGACGCCCAGCTCGGCCGCGTTGGCCGAGAGCCACCGCAGGGCCGCGTAGCAGTCCTCGACCGGTGCCGGGAACGGGTGCTCCGGTGCCAGCCGGTAGTCCACCGACACGACGACGACGCCGAGCTCGTCGACCATGCGCAGCACGGAGGAGTGGAACATGTCGAGGTCGCCGACGATGAACCCGCCGCCGTGGATGTAGAGCAGGCCGGGCACGGGCTGCGCGTCCCTGGTCGGTGAGTAGACCCGCACCGGCACGTCCGGCGCGCCGTCGGGTCCCGGCACGGTGGTGTCGCGGACGTCGATCGCGTTCACCGGTTCGTACGTCGGCATGGCGGCGAGGAGCTCGGACTGCCTGGCGCGGGCGGCCAGCAGCTCCTCGTGGTCGGTGAACCGCAGTGCGGGCAGCATGTCGAGCCAGGGCAGCAGTTCCGGGTCGATGGCGTAGCTCATGCACCGATCATGGAGCCGTTCCAGCTCCGGCGGCAGCCGACACGTGGCGGGGGATCGGCGCTCCGGGACAGCCAGGTGGCGGATCGCCCGGTGCGGCCGTCCCGCGGGGCTATCGTGACGGGATGAAGGGCCTGCTGCTGCGGCTGTCCGGGTTGGACGCCGATGCCGAGAACGCCGTGCGGGTGATCGGGTTCTTCGACCGCCTGATCACCGAGCGCTCCGGCCTCGACACCCTGGTGCACAGCACGGCCGAGCTGGCCGGCTGCCCGGTCGGCCTGCGGGCCCCCGGCCAGGGCCTGGTGCTGCGCGCCGCCCCTGGCACCGGCGTGACGGCCGCACCGGCTCCCGCACGTGCAGCGGTCCGCGCACTGGAGGGCGGCGCCGACGTGTGGGTGGCCCGCGAGGGCGCGCCCGCGCCGTTGGACGACATGCTGCTTGAACGGTTCGCCATCGCCGCCGCCGTGCTGCTGGACCACTCCAGCGTGCCGTTGCCCGAACTGGGCGATCCCGCGCTGGTGGAGCTGGTGCTCTCGGAGGGCGCCGGCACGGCGGAGCGCTCGCGGGCGCTGCACCTGCTCGGCATCGCCGCCACGAGCCGGTTGCGGGTGCTGGCCACCACCGGCGACCTGCCGGGGCGGTCGGTGGTGCTGGGCAGCGTGCGGGCGGTGCTGAGCACGGACGTGCCGGACTCCGCCGAGGTGCCGGGTGCCGTCGGGTTTCCGGGTGCCGTCGGGCTGCCGGGTGCCGTCGGGCTGCCGGGTGCCGTCGGGGTGTCAGGCGCCGTCGGGGTGCCGGATGCCGCTTGGGCGCCGGGCGTTGCAGGGCTGCCGGGCACCGCAGGGATGCCAGGCGTCGTCGGGCCGCCGGATGCCGCCGGGGTGCCGGATGCCGCCTGGGCACCGGGCGTTGCAGGGCTGCCAGGCGCCGCCGGGGTGCGGGTCGGCGTCGGGCCGGTGGTGCCCGCGATCGAGGCGGCCCGGTCGTGGCAGGACGCGCTGAAGGCGTTGCGGTTCACCGCGGACAGCGAACCCGTGGTGTGGTGGGACCGGCTCGGCGGCCTCGCGCTGGTGGCCGAGCGAGTCGACCGGGACGACGTCGCCGCGCTCGACGACGTCCGCGCACTCGACCGGCTGGCCGCTGTCCAGCCCGACACGCTCGCGGCACTGGACGCGTTGTGCGCCACCGGATCGGTGCGCAAGGCCGCCGCCGTGCTGCACCGCCACCACAGCACCATGACCGTCCGGCTGGCCCGCGCCGAGACGGTGCTCGGGTTCGAGGTCGACTCGGCGGGCGGGCGGTTTCGGCTGCACCTCGCGCTGCTGCTGCGCCGGTTGCGGGACAACGGGTCCGGCTGATCCGGCAGGCGCACTCCCGGCGCCCGCGGTCGTCCCGCTGCCGCTGGGCGGTCAGCCGAAGAACTCGGTGAGCGCCCGTGCCACGAAGTCGGGCTGCTCCTCGGCGAGCCAGTGGCCGGAGCCGTCGACCCGCACGACCTGGAAGTCGTTCGCCACGGCCGGCAGCGCGCCCAGGAACTGGTCGTAGGACGAGACGGACGCGAGGCCCAGCACCGGCGGGACGAGCTTGGCGTAGGTCTTGCCGTCGGCGATGTCCTGGTGGAACGCCTGGTACCAGCCGTTGCTCGCGCGGATCGCGTCCGGTGAGTTGTAAGACCGCGCGTAGATCTGGCGGGACCGCTCGTCGATCGCGGCCGGCGTGAACGCGGTGTTCGCGAACAGCCAGTCGGCGAGGTGTCGGAACCGGCCGGCGAGCAGCTGCTCCGGCAGGGCCTGCACCTGGTTGAACGCGAACCACCACAGGCTGAATCCGCCGGGCGGCGGGAGCAGCGGGATGTGGTAGAAGCTCTCGTCCGGGTGCAGCACGTCCATGAACGCGACCTTGTCGACGGCCGCGGGGAAGTTCGCGGCGAACGCGAACGCCACCATGCTGCCCAGGTCGTGGCCGACGACGTTGACCTTGCTGTACCCGAGCGCGCGCACCAGCTCGTGGATGTCGGTCGCCATCGTCTTCTTGTCGAACCCGGACTGCGGCTTGTCCGAACCGCCCATGCCGCGCAGGTCCACCGCGATCACCCGGTACCGGGCGGCCAGCGCGGGCATGATCTTGTGGTAGAGCCACCACGTCTGCGGCCACCCCGGCAGCAGCACAAGCGGCTCGCCGCTGCCACCCGTGACGTAGTGCAGGCGGACGCCGTTCACCCGCGCGTAGTTGTGCTTGAACCCGGGCAGGTTCGGTTCCGCGTGCTTCGCCCCGGCGCCCTCCGCGTTCGCGACCCCGGTGCCCGCGACCCCCGTGCCCGCGGCGAGTGCGGCGCCCAGTGCGAAGACGCCGCGTCTGTTCAACTCCATCGTCCCTACCCCCACATCCCGTTGCTCGGCGCGGACATCCGAACAAGCGGCGCTTGAAGACCGGTGGAACCGGTCAGTGCGCGTGGAGGTCCTCGGCGCTCCACGGCGGCAGCGGGTCGTCGAACGCGGCCCAGCCGGCCGGGTCCGCCAGCTCGGCGTCGGTCAGCAGGGCGGGGTCGAGGAGGCGGCGCGGCTCGTCGGGGTCGAGGCCGACACCGATGAACACCAACTCCTGCCGCGGCCGCTCGTCACCGGTGAGCAGCTGGCCGGGTTCGAACGTGAGGTTGGGACCGGCCTGCGACCACACCGCGAGCACGTCCCGCCGGGTGGCGATGTGGCAGAAACCCTTGCTGCGCAGCGGTGTCCGCCAGTCCGCCAGCGCGGCCAGCAACCGGCCGGGGTGGAACGGCCGGTCGGCGCGGTAGGTGACCGACCGGATGCCGTACTCCTCGGTCTCCGGCGTGTGGGTGCCCGCGAGCTCCTGCGCCCAGCCGGGGGACCGGGCCGCAGTGACCGGATCGTAGCGGCCGGTGTCGAACACCTCGGCCAGGTCGATGACGCCGCGCTGGGTGTGCAGCAGCCGTGCGACCGGGTTGAGCCGCTTGAGCAGCGCGTTCACCGTCGCGAGCTCTTCGGCGCCGACCAGGTCCGTCTTGTTGACGACGATCAGGTCGGCGAACTCCACCTGGTCCACGAGCAGGTCCGAGATCGTGCGCTCGTCCTCCTCCGCGGCGGCCAGGTCGCGTTCGTCGAGCCGGTCACCCGCCTTGAGCTCACGCAGGAACCCGGCCGCGTCGACCAGCGTCACCATCGTGTCGAGGCGGGCGTGGTCGGACAGGCTGGTGCCGTCCTCGAAGGTCCACTCGAACGTGGCGGCCACCGGCATCGGCTCGGAGATGCCGGTCGACTCGATGAGGATCGAGTCGAACCGCCCCGACCGCGCCAGCTCGCCCACGCTCTCCAGCAGGTCCTCCCGCAGCGTGCAGCAGATGCAGCCGTTCGTCAGCTCCACCAGCCGTTCGGTGGTGCGGTCGAGCGTCCCCTGCCCGGCCACGAGCGCGGCGTCGACGTTGACCTCGCTCATGTCGTTGACCACCACCGCCACCCTGCGCTGCTCGCGGTTGGCGAGCACGTGGTTGAGCAACGTCGTCTTGCCGGCGCCGAGGAACCCCGACAGCACCGTCACGGGCGTGCGCATCAGAGCTCCGCCTCCTCGTGCCACTCGCCGAACGGGTCCACGAAGTCGAGCTCGTCCGCCAGCGCGAGCTCCTCGTCCGTGACCACCGCGGCCGTCAGCGCGGCGGTGATCCGCGCCGGGTCCTTCGTGGTGATCACGACGAGTTCCTGACCCCTGTCCCGCGGCCAGGCCCCGAGGTTCCCCACCCGCAACCCGCCACCGGCCGACTCCAGCCACAGCGCCTCGTCGGGCTGGCTCACCACCCACACCCGCCCGCGCGTGCGCACCACCCCGTCGAGCAGCACGTCCACCGCCTTGTGCAACCGCATCGGGTGGAACGGCCGCGCCTCGCTGAAGCACACCACCGACACCCCGTGCGCGGCGTGCAGCGGCGGCGCCCCGTAGAGCAACGACCCGAACCCGTCGTCGAACCCACCCCGCCGCGCCGTCGCGGGAATGGCGGCGAGCAACGCCGGCACGTCAATCCCGTCGAGCTGCTGCCGCGGCGCCAACGGGTTGAGCCGCTCCAGCACCGCCGCCGTCGCCGGGTCTGGTGCCGCGGTGAGCACCAGCGCGTCGGCGAACTCCGCCTGCCCGACGACGACCTGCGCCACCGTCCGCTCGTCCTCCGCCGCCGCACCCATGCCGCGCTCGGCCAGCGTGTCACCACCGGTGGCGTCGGCCAGCCACCGCGCCGGGTCGACGACGGTGAGCACCGCCTCCACCTCGACCTCGGTCGCGCTGAGGGCGAAGCACACCGCCTCCGGCTCCAACGCCGGGTCGAGGTGCACGACCACGCGGGCGTCGAGCCCCTCCAGCAACGGGACCAGGTCCAGCCGCAACGTGCACGACACGCACCCGTGCGCCAGCTCCAGCACCGTCAACCGGCCGTCGACCCACCTGCGCACCACCCCGTCGGCGAGGCGGCTGAGGTCGTGCCGGACCAGCACCGAGTCCGGCGACGCCCGCCACACCTCGTCCGCCACGTCGTGCTGCGTGAACCCGGCTACCAATACGACCCTCGCTGCCATGGGTGGCAGCGTACATGACAATGATTATCGTTAGCGTGAGTGGGTGGGGGTTGGAGGGTGGTTGGGGCCGACGGGGGTGGGCTGCGCGGGCGAGTTGGGTGGGGTGGGTTGAGCGATGCGGCGGGCTGGGCGGTGCGGGTCGGCTGAGGGAGACGGGCTGGTCTGGGCGGCGCGGGCCCACCAGGAGCGCAGGCCAGCGCAAGCCGCCTGGCAGCGCAGGTCGGCCGGACGGCGCGTGTGAGGTGGGCAGGGCAGCCGGACGGCGGATCGGCTGGGCGGCGCATGCCAGCGGGCGTCACGGTCGATTGGGCAGCGCGGGTCGGCTGGGCAGCGCGGGTCGGCTGGGCAGCGCGGGTCGGCTGGGCAGCGCGGGTCGGCTGGGCAGCGCAGGCTCGCTGGGCAGCACGGGGCGGGGGCGACGCAGGTTCGCTGGACGGCACGGGTCGGCGCGTGCCAACTGGGCAACGTGAGCCCACGGGACGACGCGCGTCGGATCGGCGAGGCAACGCGGGACCGTTGGCACCGTGAGCCCGCGGGACCGTAAACCCGCGGGACCGTGAGCCCGCGAGGGCCGTTGGGCATCGCAGGCCGCTTGGTCAGCGCGACCGCGCAGACCAACGCCGACCGGCTCAGCCCAGCCGCATGATCGTCTCCTCCACCTCCTCACGCCGCCCGGTGGCGTACTCGACGTCGGTCCCCACCACCTCGAAGCCCACCTTCTCCAGCACCCGCCTCGACCCGGCGTTGTCGCTCGCCGCCCGCCCGTACACCGGCCGGACGGGCACGAGCTCCAGCAGCAGCGTTAACGCACGGCTGGCCACGCCCTGCCCCCAGAGGCTGCGGTCGATCCAGTACGTGACCTCGGTGTCGCCCTCCAGCACGAAGCTCGCGACGGTGCCCGCGAACCGGCCGTCGGCCAGCACGGCGCGGTTCGTGACGTCGGGGCGCGCCAGGATGCGCTGCCAGTGCGCGTCGAAGGCCGCGCGGTCGTCCGGGTCGTCGGCGACGAAAGCGGCCATGCGCACCGACTCGGGATCGCGCATCAGCTCGAACAGCGCGTCCAGGTCGGACTCTTCGATCTCTCGCAACGTGACGTGGGGCATGGGATGACCGTAGCGACGAGCACCGACGAAAAACTCACGGCACGACCAGCACCGGCCAGTGGCCCGTGCGGATCAGCCGGGTCGCCACCGAGCCCGCGAAGCGATGTCCCGCCTGCTGCGAGGCGCCGACCACCACCATGTCCGCCTGGCAGCGGTCGGCGCAGTCGCGCAGGGTGGTGAACGGGTCGCCGAAGGTCTTCACGAACGTCACCGGCACGTCCAGCTCCTCGGCGGCCGCCCGCACCTGGCCGCGCAGTTCGGCGTACAGGCCGGCCGTGGCCTCGTGTTCGAACACCGATGCCGCGCCAGGGCTCAGCGAGGCCAGCGTCGAGTGGCAGGCGACGAACGTGACGACCAGGCGGGCGCACTGGCGGCGGGCCGAGCCGAAGGCGAAGGCGGCGGCCCGCATGGCCGTGTCGGAGCCGTCCACGCCGACGAGGATGGTCCGCGCGGACGGCACCGGGCGGGGGCCGAAGTCGTCCTTGGTGGCTTCGAAGGTGTTGAGCGAACGGTCCACGATGTCACCTCACGACAGCGGTGTCGGCGTCCTTCTTCTCGAGGTCGATGGTCGTGCGCAAGGTGATCGGCTTCAGCAGCAGCGCCGCGACCACACCGACCACGGCCACGGCCGCGGAGATCAGGAAGATGTGGGCGGTCGCGTCGCCGTACACGGTGTGCACGACGGTCTGCACCTGCGGCGGCAGCGCCTGCAGGTTCAGGGCGCTGGTCTCGCCGGTCGACTGGCCCGCGGGCACGTGCAGCGCGGCGGACAGGTCGGCGGTGACCCGGTTGGCCAGCACGGCGCCCAGCACGGACACGCCGATCGTGCCGCCCAGCGAGCGGAAGAACGTGACCGTGGCGCTCGCGGCGCCCAGCTCCCGCAGCGGCACGGTGTTCTGCACCGCCAGCACGAGGTTCTGCATGGTCATGCCGACACCGATGCCGACCACGGCCATCGCGGTGCCGACGATCCACAGCGCGGTCGCGTGGTCGACGAACCCGAGGCCCAGGAAGCCGAGCACCAGGATGACCGTGCCGGACACGATGTACGGCTTGACCTTGCCGGATCGGCTGATCATGCGGCCGGAGACGGTCGAGGAGACGAGCACGCCCGCCATCATCGGGATGGTCAGCAGGCCGGCCTCCGTGGGGGAGTAGCCGCGGCCGATCTGGAAGTACTGGCCGAGGAACACCGCGCCGCCGAACATCGCCATGCCGACCGCGAGGCTCGCGATGATCGCCAGCGCCGGGGTGCGCTGGGTGACGATGTGCAGCGGCACCACGGGTTCGGGCACGCGCAGTTCCACGGCCACGGCGGCACCGAGCAGCACCAGCCCGCCGCCCACCATCGCCGCGGTCTGCCAGGACAGCCAGTCGAACGAGTTGCCGACGAACGACACCCAGATCAGCAGCACGCTGACACCGGCGGCGATCAGGGCGGCGCCGAGGTAGTCGATCTTCACGTTCTGCCTGCGCACGGTCTCCAGCTTCAGCGTGGCCTGCAGCACGACGAACGCGAGCGCGGCGATCGGCACGGCCACCCAGAAGCACCAGCGCCAGCCCAGCCACGACACGTCCACGATCAGGCCGCCGAGCAGCGGGCCGCCGACCGTGGCGACCGCCATGACCGCGCCGAGGTAGCCGTTGTACCGGCCGCGCTCGCGGGGCGGGATGATCGCGGCGATCACGACCTGGACCAGCGCCTGCAGACCGCCGACGCCGAGGCCCTGGAACGCGCGGGCGGCGATCAGCTGACCGGTGTCCTGCGCGAAGCCGGACAGCAGCGACCCGATCACGAAGATCACGATCGCGGCCTGGACCAGCGTCTTCTTGTTGAACAGGTCAGCGAGCTTGCCCCAGACCGGGGTCGTGGCCGTCGCGGTGAGCAGGGTGGCGGTGACCACCCACGTGTACTGGGTCTGCGTGCCGTTCAGCGAGCCGATGATCCGCGGCAGCGCGGTGGACACCACCGTGGAGCTGACCATGGCCACGAACAGCGCGAGCAGCAGTCCGGACAACGACTCGAGCACCTGCCGGTGCCCCATCGCGCCGCTCTCTTGCGTCTTCACCCCGAGTCCCTTCGTCCCCTCAATTCTTGCGCGTCGTGCAAATTTGCACAATGGGCAACTTACTCCACGGCTAGTCTGGGTGCATGGAGACCCTCACCACGCTCCGCGCGCAGAAGAAGGCGGTGACGAGGCGGTCGCTGGCCGCGGCGGCGTTGCGGCTGGCCATGGAGCGCGGTCTGGACGGTGTGACGGTCGAGGACATCGCGGACGCGGCGGGGGTCTCCCGGCGCACCTTCTCGAACTACTTCGCCGGCAAGGAAGACGCCGTCCTGGAGGCCGAGCGCGAACGGACCAGGGCACTGGTCGCCCTGGTCGCGGCACGGCCGGCGGAGGAGGAGCCGTGGCCGGCCCTGCGCGCGGCGACGGCCCGGCTGTACGCCACGTGGCCCGTGCCCGACCTGGAGTGGATGGCCCAGCTGCGGATGCTGCGCAGGCACCCGTCGCTGCTCGCGCGGCAGGTGGGCGACCAGGTGGCGGTCGAACGGGACCTGACGGAGGTGCTGGTGGCGCGCGGCCCCGACCCGGAGCTGGCGCGGCTGACGGCGGCGACGTTCTTCGCGGTCCTGCGCACCGGCGTCGCGCTGTGGCTGGAGGGCGCGGACGAACCGCTGCCCGACCTGGTGGACCGGCTGCTCGGTCGGTGCGGGATCAGCTGCTGAGCGGGAGGCCGCAGGCCGGAACGGCAGCGCTGGACGGGCCCGAACCGGCGCTGCCGTGCCTGCCGGTCATCTGGATGGCGAAGACCCGCATTCGACTGAACCGCCGGTGGGACGGACGGGACAGGGGGCGATCCCGTCCGTCCCACCGGCGGTCACGGCATCAGTCGAGGTCCAGTTCGTACAGCTCGCTCAGAGAAGTGGCCCATGCGCCGGCGTCGCCGCCGTTGCCGCCGTGGCCGGTGTCGCCGCCGTTCGTGACGCTCGTGTTGACCGCGTCGCCGGTGTCACCGGTGGTGGTGTTGCCGGAGTGGCCGGAGCTCACGTCGGCGATGCAGTTCGCCTTGTGGCACATCACGATCGCGCTGTTGTCGCCGGTGTCACCGGAGTCACCGGAGTGCCCGGAGTTGCCCGAGACGGCGATGTTCTGGCTCTCGGCGTCGCCGCCCTCACCGGACGGGGCGCCGTGACCGCCCACGGCAACCGCGGTGGCGTCCGAGTCGTTCGCCGAGCCGTGGTCGTCGTCCTCCGACCCGGTCGCGGTCGCGCTCTCCGCGATGGCCCCGGCGTCGCCGCCGTTGCCGCCGTTGCCCGTGTCGCCGCCGTTGGTGGCGCTGAGGTTCACGGCGTCGCCGGTGTCACCGCTGCCGGTGTCGCCGGAGTCGCCGGAGGACACGTCCGCCGCGCAGTCGGCCTGCACGCACATGATGATCGCGCTGTTGTCGCCGGTGTCACCGGAGTCACCGGAGTCACCGGAGTGACCGGAGAGGGCGATGTTCTGGCTCTCGGCGTCGCCGCCCTCACCGGACGGGGCGCCGTGACCGCCCACGGCGAGCGCGGTGGCGTCCGAGTCGGCCTGGCCGGTGTGGTGGTGACCGTGGCCGTGCGGGTGGTGCCCGTCCTCGTCCTCGGCGTCCTCGTCGTCCTCAGCGGCCACAGTGGACGGTGAAGCGTGGTGCAGCAGCATCTCCCCGGCCAGCGGGTGTGCGCCGCCGCCGAACCAGTACGGGTGGAACGCGGCGACGTCCGCGGAGGCGGGCCCGCTCGCGAGCACGAGCCCACCGGCCACGGCGGCGGCCAGCAGACCGCCCTTGAGTTTCTTGCGCATTGTCTTCCTTCCTTGACGACAACTGCCTTGGAACGTGATGTCGTTTCGGATGTGCGGGACACAGCATGGGAACCACGTCCGCGCAGAGCCCTCCTCTCGACGGAGCACCGTGACTCCCGGGGTGGGAATAACCGTGCCGGAGGGCGGAAAACATGCTGGTCAAGCGATAGCTGAACGGGCGACACGCGCTGATCGTGCGTTGATGTACCGGCCACCTGAAGGGGTGTTAGACCTCGTGCGGGGTAACTGGATCGGCTGACCGCGTCACCAGCCGTCCTCGTCGTTGCGCTCGCCGGGTGCGTGCACCCGCCACCGCACGCTGGTGACCGACGGCTCCAGCGACAGGCGGCTGACCGCCGACTCCATCTGCTTGTCGTCGCGCTGTTCGGCGCTCAACGCCGCCCGCACCTCGACCAGGCCGTCGCGGCCGGCGTTGGTGCTCTCGATCGACTGCAGCGCGAAGTCGGTGCGCGACAGGGCCTGCACGAGCAGCGTGCGCACGTGGGCCTCGTCGTCGTCCCTCGTGACCGCGAGGAAGGTGTAGGTGGCCGGTGTCTCCTCACCGGTGTCCGGGCGCCGGTCCAGCACCCGGCCGAGCGGGCGGAACACCAGGTGGACGGCGACCACGGCAACGGTTCCGGCCACCGCCATGAGGTGCAGGCCGGCACCCGCGAGCGCTCCGACCGCGGCCGAGCACCAGAGCGTGGCGGCGGTGTTCAGTCCGCGCACGGTGAGGCCCTCGCGCAGGATGACACCGCCGCCGAGGAACCCGATGCCGGACACGATCTGCGCGGCGACCCTGGTGGGGTCGGCGGTGCCGCCGGTGAAGCCGTGCGCGGACAGCAGCACGAACAACGTCGCACCGGCGGCGACGAGCGCATTGGTGCGCAGCCCGGCCATGCGGGCGCGGTACTGGCGCTCGATGCCGATCAGCGCACCCAGCCCCACACCCGTGCCCAGGCGCAGCAGCATTTCCGCGGTGGTCATCGTGCGGCCTTCCTCCGGTCGCGGCCAAGGCCACCGGAGTATCCGATGTGGACGCTCCACGCGGCCACCCCTCCTGCCCGATGCGCCACCAAGGGATGATCTTGAACGCCGCCGGGAACTTTCCGGCGGCCCGCGGGTCCCGTGCGGTGGGACCGCTACCGGTGCAGCGCCGGCAACGCCTCCGCGAGCTGCCGCAGGACTTCCGGCTCTGACGCGGCGAGGACGTGCAGCACCTCTGTCCAGTTCGGAGCGGTGAGCAGGGCGGCGAGCTCGCGGCGGGACGGGGGAGCGGGCACGTCCGGGGTGCCGGTCAACGCGTGCCGCAGGACATCGAGCGCGGCGGGCACACCGTTACGAGGATGCCAACCGCCGCAGGACCTCCGCCAGGGTGTCCGGGCTCGTCGCGAAGTTCAGCCGCACGAACGCCGAGGTGTCCACGCCGGTGCCCGCGCTGAACTCCGCGCCCTCGCTGAGCTTCACCCCCGGCGCGGCCGTGCCCTCGAACCACGCCAGGTAGGTGGCCTCCGGCGGGTGGTAGCGCCGGTCGGGCCCCAGCCACGCGGTCACGGTGTCCCGGTTGCGCCGCAACGTCTCCAGCAGCTCCGCGAGCCACGGGTCGCCGTCCTGCCACGCCGCCACGGTGGCCGCCCGCCCCAGCGTGTTCGGCGTGCCGAAGTAGTCGAGCGGTGCCGCGTCGAGCGCCCTGCGCAGGGCCGGAACGCCGATGTGCGCCACCGCGCAGCGCAGGGCGGCGATGTTGAACGCCTTGGTGGCCGACGTGGCGGTCACCGTGCGCCGGGCCGTCTCCGCGCTCAGCGACGCGAACGGGAGGTGCCGGTGGCCGGGGTGGGTGAGGTCGGCGTGGATCTCGTCGGACAGCACGACGAGGTCCAGTTCCTCTGCCAGTGCGGCGATCCCGGTCAGCTCCGCGCGGGTGAAGACCCGGCCGGTCGGGTTCTGCGGGTTGACGAGCACGAGCAACCGGCACCCCGTCCCGCGCAGCACCTCCGCGTCGAACCGCCACCCGTCCCCGGTGTGCCGCAGGGGGATCGGCACGACCCGGCGGCCGGCGCGCCGGATGCTCGCGAGGAACGGCGGGTACGTCGGCACGTGCAGCGCGACGCCGTCACCGGGTGCGGTGGTGTGCTCGATGACGACCTGCAGCACCTGGATGAGGTCGCTGAACACCCTGGTGTGGCCCGCCGACGGCGTCCAGCCGTAGCGCGTGTGCATCCGCTGTTCGAACGCCGCGACCACCGGGTCGCCGGAGGGCCAGTGCGGGTAGCCGAAGTCCTCGCGCTCGACCTCCTGCCACAGCCGGGCCTTCACCGCGGGCGGGAGGCCGAAGTCCATGTCCGCGACCCACGCGCCGATCGTGCCCGTGGGCAGCGAACCCCACTTCACGCCCGAACCCGACCGCAGCCGGGACTCGTCGATCCGGTCGAAGCTCACGCGGTGCCCCGTTCGACAACGGCCCGCAGCATGTCCACGTGACCGCGGTGCTGGGCGAGCTCCTCGTACACGTGCAGCAGGGCGGCGCCCTGGTCGAGCGGGAGGCCGGGGCCGAGGAAGTTCGAGTCGGGCTCGGCCTTCAGCGGCGCGCGGAAGTCGGCCTGCCGCACAGCGCGTTCCAGCGCGGCCTTCGTGCGGCCGACGCGGGCGAGCAGCGGCTCGACCGGTCCGGTGGCGACGAACTCGGAGTCGCGGTCGCGGTGCGCCGGTCGGCCGGTGACGAGCTCACCCGCCCAGTAGTCGACCACGCCGCAGCAGTGCGTGAGCAGGGCGTACGGGCTGCTCACGCCGGGGATGGGCGTGCGGTTCGCGCGCTCGGCTCCGAGGTCGCGCACGGTCGCGGCCATGTCGTCGAGGGCCTGGCCGGTGAAGTGGAGGTACTGCTCGACAGTGATCATCAGTTCGCGTCACCTTCTCAGATGGTGACGCGAACGTTGCCGGGCACCCGCGTCACCTGTCAAGATGGTGACGTGAGTTTCGCGTTCGTCAGCGGCAACCTGGCACTGGACTTCCTGGGCACCCTGAAGTGGCGCGGCGGCGACGACGAGGAGCTGCTGACCGGCCCGCGGGACGTGGGTGCGTGGGCGGTGGCGGCTGGGCTGGTCACGGAGCAGCCGGAGGTGACCGCGGCCCAGCTCACCGCGCTCGTCGAGCTGCGGGAGTCGGTGTACCGGCTGGTCAGGGCCACGCTCGCGGGCAGCGGCCGGCCGGAGGACGACCTGCTGCGGGTGAACTCCTACGCGGACGCCCCGGCGCCGTCGTTCACGCTGACGGAAACCGGGGTGCGCAGGCACGGCACCGCGCGTGCGGTGGGCGGCGAGATCGCGCGTGCGGCAGCGGCCCTGCTGGAGCGCGCGGACGAGCTGGTGATCAGGGAGTGCGGGCGCGCCGAGTGCACGCGGATCTTCATCGACCGCTCGCGCACCGGCAACCGGCGCTGGTGCGACATGGAGGAGTGCGGCAACCGGATCAAGGCGGCCCAGTACCGCGCCCGCCGCATGAGCGGCTAGGACTCCAGCTGCCGGTACTGCTCCCGGTCCATGTCGTAGACCTCCAGCGTCACCTGCGTGGGCAGGCCCTCCACCGGCTTGAGGTGCTCACCGGCGAGCCCGACGACCGTGCGGCCGACCTCCTGCTTCAGCTCGGCCGGACGACCGGAGAGCAGGCCGACCCGGACGTGGACCATCGCGGCCGGCGCGCCCTCGCCGATCACCGACTCCTCGATCTGCCGGAACCGCGTCTTGAACGCGGCCACCTCGGAGGAGACCAGCGGTGACACGGCCCGGTGCAGTGCGAGGGCGAACCCGCGGCGGTCGAACGCGCCGGCCAGCTCGGCGGAGTACTCGACGGTGATCTGTGGCATGAGGTCAACCTACTGGGTGCTCAGGTGAGCTCGGCCGAGTCGGTGAGCTGCAGCTTGCGCCGTGCCCGCTGGTAGAACGTGGTCATCCCCAGCCGCACCACCTTCGCGGCGGCGGGCCGCCCGCGCAACGACACCCGCTCACCCGGCTCGACGTAGCCCGCGACCTGCCCGTCCACCTCGACGGCCAGCCGCCCGCTCGACGGCAGCAGGTCGAGGTCCACCTCGTCGGCCACCGACAGCACCACCCCGCGGCTGTAGGCCGAGTGCGGCGCGGCCGGGGTGACCAGCAACGCCTCCACCGACGGGCTGGTGATCGGCCCACCGGCCGAGAAGCTGTACGCGGTCGACCCGGTCGGCGTCGCGACGATCACCGCGTCCGCCGCGTAGCTCACGAACGGCTGCCGCGCGACCCGCACCGCCACCCGCGCACTGCCCTGACCGGGCGTGCGCACGACCGCGACGTCGTTGAACGCGGTCACCTCCTGATCGCCGAACGTCGCGTCGACCGCCAGCCGCGGCTCGACGGTGAACTCGTGCGCGTCGATGGCCGACAGAGCAGCGGGCAGGTCCGGCACGTCGACCTCGGCGAGGAACCCGAGCTTGCCCAGGTTCACGCCCAGCACCGGCGCCTTCTCCCCGTCGGCCAGCCGCATCGCGCGCAGCATCGTGCCGTCACCGCCCAGGCTCACCACCAGGTCGGCCCGCCGCCCCAGCTCCACCGCCGACACCGGGGTGGCGGCGCAGCGCAGGCGTTGGATCTCGTCGTCGATGCCGAGGATCTCGACACCGCGGTTGGCCGCCCAGCCGAGCACGGCCTCGACCGCGGCGGCGGAGTCACGGCGCGGGTGCAGCACCAGTCCTGCGGCGTGCACGTCAGCGGGTCCTCACGTCTTGGGTCACGGACGCCAGTCTGCCCTCGTCCGGCGGGGAGCGTGCGGTACGGGGGACGTACCGGGCCTTCCGCCACGGCCGGCACCCCGTTCGGGGAAGGTCACGATCCGCAGAGCGGGGTGTGCCCGACGCCGGGGAAGTGCCGGTCGTGCTCCTGCGGTGACAACGGTGGTGAGGCGGTGGCGCAGACCCGTTGCGCGGCATGCTCTTCGTCGGCCTCCCACGTCCGGACGGTGTGGTCGCCGCTCGCGCTGAGCACCGTGTGCGCGTCCGGGTGGGCCAGCCCGTACACCCGTTCGGTGTGCCCGCTGAGCACCGCGAACGGGGTGTGGTCGGACAGGCGCCACAACCGCACGTCGTGGTCGGCGCTCGCACTGGCCAACGTCGTGCCGTCCGGGGAGAACGCGACGGCGTGGACGGTGTCGGTGTGCCCGGTCAGCTCCGCCGTGCGGGCGCCGGTCGCCGCGTCCCAGACGCGGACGGCGAAGTCGGTGGTCCCGGTGGCGATCCGGGTGCCGTCGGGGCTGAACGCGACCGACTTCACCACGTGCCCCTGGCCGGGCAGGTGGGTCGTGACCCGGTGGGTGTCCACGTCCCAGATCCGCACGCCGAAGTCGCCGCCGCCGCTCGCGAGCCTGCGGCTGTCCGGGCTGAACGCCAGTGCCTGCACCGACTCCGCGTGCCCGGTCAGGGTGCCCAGGGACGTGCCGGTGGCGGTGTCCCACAGCACGATCGTGCGGTCGGTGCTGCCGGTGGCGAGCACCTTGCCGTCCGGGCTGACGGCCATGGCGTTCACCGCGTCGGTGTGCCCGGTCAGCGGCGGCAGCGGTTGTGGCTGCCGGGGATCGCCGATGTCCCAGCGGTGCACGCGCTGGTCGGCGCTCGCGGCGTAGAGGGTGCGGCGGTCGGCGGAGAACGCCACCGAGTTCACCGCGCCGGCCGGTCCGGTGAGCACCGCGGCCGTCCGGCCGTTCGCCAGCAACCGGACCGTGCGGTCGTAGCCGCCGGAGGCGACGAGGGGGCCGGAGGAGGCCACCGAGTACACCGAGTCGTTGTGGCTCAACGGCAACGGCAGGTCCCACAGCCGGACGGTGTGGTCGTCGCTCGCGGTCACCAGCGTGCCGCCCGCGACCACCGCGCCGACGACCGCGGCGGTGTGGCCGGTCAGCACCAGCGGGTCACCGGGGTGGTCGAGGTCCCAGACGCGGGCCGTGCGGTCGACGCCGGTGCTCACCAGCCGGGAGCCCTCGAAGGCCAGCCCGCGCACGGCGTCCGTGTGCCCGGTCAGCACGCGCGGCTCGCCGCCCTCGACCGGCCAGACCCTGACCACCCGGTCCTGGCCCGCCGTGGCGACCAGGGCGCCGTCCCGGCTGACCGCGACCGCCTGGACCGCGCCGGTGTGCCCGGTCAACGGCCGTGCCCGGCGGGTGCCGAGGTCCCAGAGCAGCGCCGAGCCGTCCCACGACCCCGTCACGAGGTGCCGGTCGCCCAGGTCGAGCGCCACCACCGGTGCCGGGTGCGGGAGAACGGCGACCTCGCGGGGTGAGCGCAGGTCCGTGAGGTCCCACAACCGCACGGAGTTGTCCGATCCGGCGGTCGCGAGCAGGCGGTCGTCACGGCTGAACGCGACGGCGTTGACCGGCCCGGTGTGACCGGTCAGCGTCGCGAGAACGGCGCCGGAGCTGGTCTCCCACAAGCGTGCCGTGCGGTCCCAACCGGCCGTGGCGAGCACGTTGCCCGTGGAGTTGAACGCGACGTGCGGGACGTTGTCGGTGTGGGCGGTCAGCGTGCGCACCTCACGGGGGTGGTGCGGGTCGGCGATGTCGGTGAGCCGCACCGTGCGGTCGTGGCTCGCACTGGCCAGCAGGTGCCGCGCCGGGCTGTGGGCGACCGCGTTGACGGCGTCGGTGTGGCCGGTCAGCAGGGTGGCGTAGGACGGGGTGAACGAGCCCAGCAACGCGCTGCGCGCCTCGACGGTGGGGGACAGGCGGAACGCGGCCAGCGCGAGCTGGGCGGCGAGCGCGGGATCGGTGCCGCGCAGGCGGTGCACGTCCTGGGCGACCTTCTGCGAAAGCGCGTTGTTGCGTTGCCGGGTGGCCTCGGAACCCGCGTCGACCGCCGTGACGGCACCGATGGCCGTGGCCACGAGCAGCACCGACAGCAGCGCGGTGAGCAGGCCGAGCCGGCGCCGGTCGGAGCGGGCCTTCGCGAGCTCCGCGGACTCGGCGGCCAGGCTCGCGGTGAGGAAGTCGCGTTCACGGGCGGTCAGCGGGTGCGGCGGCTCGTCGAGCCACGACCGGAACGCCGCGAGCCGCGCACCCCGCACCAGCGCGCCGGGGTCGCGGTCGAGCGACTCCCAGACACCGGCGGACTCGGTGAGGTCGCGGTGGGCGCGCAGGCCGTCGCGGTCGGCGGTGAGCCACTCGCGCAGCCGGGGCCAGCAGCGGATCAGCGCCTCGTGGGTGAGCTCCACCCGGTCGTGGTCCACCGTGACCAGCCGCTGCGCGGTGAACGCCTCCAGCACCAGCCGCGTGTCCGGTTCGTCGTCCAGCTCGGCGCGGGCGATTCGGCGCCGGGTGTCCTCGGTGCCGTCGCCGACCGCGGTGAGCCGGAGGAACAACGACCGCGCGCGCTCCCGCTGTGCCCCGGTCAGCTCGCCGAACACCGACTCCGCCGTCCTGGACAGCGCGCCCTCGAACCCGCCGGCGGCCTGGAACCCCTGCAACGTCAGCGTGTTGCCCTTGCGGCGGTGCCACGTCTCCAGCAGCGCGTGCGACAGCAGCGGCAGCGCGCCCGCGTGACCGGTCCCGTTCGCGACCAGCTCGGCGACCAGCGCGGTCTCGACGGCGCACCCGACGCCGCGGGCGGGCTGGACGATCGCGGCGCGCAGCTCGTCGGTGCTCATCGGCCCGACGGTGACCTGGCCGGACCCCATCGCCTCGACCAGCACCGGGAAGTCGGCACAGTGACCGTAGAAGTCGGCGCGCACCCCCAGCACGACCCGGTGAGCGGTGATCTTCTCGACGAACCGGCGCCGGGTCTCGCGGTCGGCGCAGAGGGTGAAGACCTCCTCGAACTGGTCGACCACCAGGACGGCGTTCTCACGTGCGTGTGCTCGGTACTCCTCCAGCGGCTGCGCACCGGGCGTGAACAGCACGGCGTTGCCCAGGCGCGGCAGCAGCCCGGCCCGCAGCAGCGACGACTTGCCCGCACCGGACGCCCCGACGACCACGACGACGCGCTGCTCCTCCGTGCGTTCGACCAGCTGCTCGACGAGCCGGTCGCGGCCGAAGAACCGGTCGGCGTCCTCCGCCTGGAAGGCCGCGAGCCCCGCGTACGGCGCGCTCCGGTCGTCGACGTCGGCGGGCCGCTGGCCTGCGGACGTCTCCTGCCAGCGCTGCCGCCACTCGTCCTCGTCACCGCCGCACGCCCGCACGTATGCCAGCGCGACCTGCAGCGTCGGCAGCTTGCGCCCGGCCGCGGCCTGCGACAACGCCGCCTCCGAGTAGTGCGTGCGCGCACTCAGCTCGCGGTAGGTCGGGCTCCCCGCCCGCTCCCGCAACGCCCTCAGCTCGCGCGCGAACGCGAGCACCGCGCCGTCGCCCGCGTCGAGCGGTCGTTCCCTGCGTGGCATCCCCGAATCCCCCTGCCCTCGCGTACCGAGCAAGGTAGCGGGCGCCGCTCAGCCGCAGAACCGGATGATCATCGCCGTCAGCCGGTCGCTCCTCGCGGGTTGGCGCTCGTGCCCTCGGTGCCGAGCAGGACGACGACGGACGTGGAGTCGAGCCCGAGGTCCCCGTGTGGTGCCGCCCGCAGCCCGGCGAGCGGGGCGGCACCACACGGTCCGGAGTGGACGTTGCGCGCGTGCAGATCCGCTGCCGCCTTGGTGCATTCGGCGTCGGAGACGGTGACGGCGGCGTCAAGGCCGTTGCGCAGGAACGGCCACGCGGTGGTCGACGGCGTCCCGCAGTTCAGCCCGGCCATGACGGTGTCGCTCGTGCCGATGGTGACCGGTTCGCCGGCGATGAGGCTGGCCGTGACGCACGCGGCGGTCTCCGGTTCCACGGCGAGGACGCAGGGCGCGGCCGTCGTGCTGCGGTAGTGCGTGATCACGGCCTGCGCGAGCGACCCCACCCCGACCGGCACCACGACCAGGTCCGGCGCCCGCCCGAGCTGCTCGTCGACCTCGGCGCACAGCGTGGCGTACCCCTCGACGACCCACCCCGGCACCTCCTCGTAACCGGGCCACCCCACGTCCTGCACCAGAACCCCGTCGGCCTCCGCGGCCGCACGGACCGCGTCGCCGTACGACCCGCGCACGACCGTGACCCGCGCACCCTCGGCGGCGATCGCCTGCACCACCTGCGAGTGCACGGCCTCCGGCACGAACACGTGCGCCGCCCGCCCCCGCAGCCGGGCCATCCGCGCCACTGCCCGCCCGTGGTTGCCCTCGGTGGCGGCGACGAGCGTGACCGGCGCGGTGACCCGTTCGAGGAGGCGGTGCACGGCCCACGACGCTCCGAGCGCCTTGAACGCGGGCAGCCCCAGCCGGTCCGACTCGTCCTTCACCAGCAACCGCCCGACCCCGAACTCCGCCGCGAGGTCCGGCAGCTCGACGAGCGGCGTCGGCGCGTATCCCGGCAGCCCCGCGTGGAAGGCGCGCACCTCGCGCGGCGCCGGTGCACACCGCCACTGCCGGGCACCCGGCCGCGTGAACCACATCATGGTGCCCAGCCTGGGGCCTGGCCGAGCCGTCGGTCCAGCGCGCGTTCGCGACGCCTGCTCGTCCGGTTCGCCCACCGGTTCTCCACTAGGCTGGACCGCGGTGGGAGGAGGCGCCGTGACCGATGACGAGCTGGTCGTCGAGTTCGCCCTGACCCGCCTCGACCACCCCGGCCTCGACCTGGAGGAGGTCGCCGCGCTCGTGGTCCGCCGCGTGGGACCCGACCGGATGGTGGAGTTCGCCGGCCAGACCCTGGCCCACCGCGACGAGCTGCGCGGGGCGGTGTTCCCGGCTGCTGTGGAGCACGTGCTGCGGGTGGTGCTGACGTTGCGCGGTCCTCGGGACTAGCACCGGGGCGGTTGCCGTTCGTGATGCCGCGGCGCAGGTGCTGTAACACGCGGGGCGAATCGTCGATGATCTTTCGTGGCGACTCGTGCGTGGCCGGTCGGGCCTCGACCCGACCAGGAAGAGGAGCGGTCCGTGCCTGAAGACCGGCTCGCGTGGAGCCGTGCCGACGGTGCCGCTGCGGAGCAGCTGTGGGAGACGCTGAACGACAGCGCCAAAGCCCTCTTCTCGGAGTTGATGACAGAGCCGGGGAGGAAGTTCAGCGGTGACGAGCTGAGCCGACTGCTCGACCTGCCCAAGGGCAAGAGCAGTGTGGCGGGCGTCCTCGGCACGGCAGGCAAGTGCTGCTACCAGCTCGGCCGCGCGTTGGTGTGGTGTTGGGGGTATCCCGGTGGCAAGACCGCCCACTACTGGATGACCGAAGAGGTCGCCGCTCTCTTCAAGCGGACGAGTGCGCGCTGACCCGCGCTGAGGGCGGGCATCAGGTCAGAGCAGGACGCCGTTCCAGCGCCGTCAACCGCACCGTCGCCGGCGCCTCCTCACCGCCCGGCGCGCGCAGCTCCCGTGCGATCGTCAGCGACTCCCGGCCCCGCCCGACCTGGCTCAGCAGCGCCGAACAGGTCTTGAGCGCGCACCGCAGGTCGGCCGCCACCGCCGGTGAGGTCCGGCCGAGGTCGCGGTAGATGCGGACGGCGGCCTCGGCGGCGCGGACGGCGTCGTCCAGTTCGAGGCTGGAGTGCATGCGGACCCAGGCGAAGGCGTGCAGTGCCGCGGCGACCTGGGGGGTGCGGCCGGTGCCGATGCCGGCGACGGCCCAGCGGGTTGCTTTGAGAGCCTGGTCTCGGCGGCCGTACTCGGCGAGGCGGGTGCCGAGCGAGGCCAGGCACGTCGCGAAGTCGGCGCGGTGGGCGTGGTCGAGGTCGGCCAGGCGCTGGTAGGAGTCGGCGGCCTGCTCGGCCGCGGTGAGGGCCTCCGCCTGCTTGCCGAGGTCGGCGTGGCGGGCGCTGAGGTTGCCCAGCGACCGGGCGAGCAGGGCCTCCATCGTCACCAGCGCGGCGGCGGACGGGGTGAGGTGGTCCGACCAGCGCGGGTGCACGGCGCACACGGCGGCGGTGAGGCGGTGGGCGATGGCCGAGCGGGCCGCGAGGTTGTCGGTGGACTGCATGAAACCGGGGCGCGGGAAGTTGAAGATCTCGTCCACCCGCCGTTGCAGGTCGCTGTCGGACGACGCGCGCGGGGTGCCGGGCAGCGCGATGCCGAGCTGCGTCAGCACGGAGTTGAGGCGCAGCTCGTGGGCGTGCAGGTGGACCTCGAACACGCTCGACCTGATCACCACGGCCTTGCGGGTGGCGGCCAGCGCGCCGACCTGCTCACCGGCGCGGGCCAGGTGCACGCCGTGGTTGTGCAGGGACGTGGCCAGCTCGGCGTCGTAGACCGCCGGGTTCACGGTCGCGAGCGTGCGGTGCAGGTCGACGGCCTGCGCGCTCCACTCCCGCCCTTCGGCCGCGCGGCCCAGCTCCAGGCAGATCGCGGCCAGCTCCCGCAACGACAGCGCGAGACCGGGCTCGAACAGCGCCGGGTTCGTGATCGCCAGCCGGCGGCGGATCGCGACGGCCTGCTCGGTGGCCCGCAGCGCCTCCTCCCAGCCGCCGAGGTGGGAGCAGTGCAGGCCGAAGTTGTGCAGCGCGCCCGCGAGGTCCGGGTCGAACACGGCCGGGTTGACCGCGGCGAGCCTGCGGTGCAGGTCGACCGAGTGCCGGGCCGCCTCCAGCGCCTCGTGCCGGCGGCCCACGCCCGCGAGGTGCATGCCGAGGTTGTTCAGCGCCACCGCGAGCAGCGGTTCCTGCGGCTGGCGCAGGCGGCGCAGGATCGCCACGCACGTGCGGGTCGCGCCGAGCGCCTGGCCGCGCAGGCCCAGCGCCGACAGGTCCATCGCGAGGTTGTTCAACGACGACGCGAGCTCCGCCGACGCCGGTGTGAGCCGCTGGCGCAGCTCCACCGCGCGGGCCGTGGCGTCCAGCGCCCGCTGGCCGAGTCCCGCGCCGGACAGGTGCGTGCCCAGGTGGTGCAGCGCCTCGGCCAGCACGAGCGGGTACCTGTCCGGCTGCCGCTGCGCCAGGCCCTCGTAGATCTGCACCGCGGGCTCGCTCGCCTTCACCGCCTCGTCGAACGCGCCCGCGTTGGCCAGCCTGCGGGCGAGCACCATCAGCAGCCGTGCGCGTTCGGCGGGGTGGTGGGTCTGCTCCAGCCGGTGCTCGGTCAGCCGCTGGGTCAGCCGGGCTGCGGGGAAGTCCAGGTCCACGTGCCGTTCCGGCAGTTGCGGCTCGATCGCGGCCAGCAGGTCCGTCCCCGCTGTGTCGACGACCGCCATCAACGCGCTGCCACCCGCGGCGATCACGCGGCACGGGTCCTCGCGCACCACCGCGTCGAGGTGCTCGCCGACGTGCGGCCACCGCTTGCCCGTCTCGGCGAGGACCGTGATCACCTGGCTGAGCGCGCCCGTCGTCAGCAGCGCGCGCACCATGTCCCGGCAGCGCGGATCGGTCTTCAGGCCCCGTGCGACGAGGTCCTCGCCCAACCGGTCGGGCGCGAGCGGGGCCAGCACGGTGCCGTCGTCGGCGGGCGGGTAGCAGGCCTGGTGGTCGTCGAGCAGCCGGTCGGCCTCCTCCCGCGACCGCGCGAGCCCGGTGACCCGCAACGCCAGGCAGCCCTCGCGGTAGGACATCGGGCCGGTCAGCGTCGCGAGGAACACCACCCGCCCCAGCACGTCCGTGCTCGCCCCGACGCTGCCACCGGCCCGCATCCCGGCCCAGTGGTCGGTCTCCCGGTCGAGCAGGTAGCAGGCGAGCGCGCCGGGGTGACCGGGCGGCACCCGGTTGCGGTCGCACGCGTCCACGGCGGCGAGCGCGGCCATGAGGATCGTCAGCACGGACTGGTAGGCGGGGTCGGCCAACGACCCCGCGGGCGTCGCGTCCCGCGCGTCCGTGCCCAGCACGGTGCTGAAGCTGTCCCGCGCGGAGTCGAACACCGCCTGCCGCGCGTCCACGTCGGCGGCGAGGTCGGTCAGCCGTTCCGACTCGGCCGCCACACCGCGCTTGAGCAGCGGGTAGCGCAGCAGGTCCCACCACCGCGCGCCCGAGCGGGCGAGCAGCAGCACCCTGGTGGGACCGGCGTGGTGGATCAGCCGGTCCTCGAACAACGCCAGCAGATCGGCACGCGGCCACCTTTCCGCGTAGTCCACTATGACGAGAATTCCCGTGTTCGGCTCGGTGACCGTGAGCTGTTCGGCGAAGGCCTCCGAAGAATCGCCGCCGTGGTGCGCGACCAGCACCGAGTAGCCCGCCCACATCGATTCCGCCGCGAATTCCGTGGCCAGTCTGGTCTTGCCCTGGCCGCCCGGACCGTGCACGAGCATCGCGCTGATCCGGCCCTCGCCGCGCCGCCACTCGTCGAGCCGGGCGAGCTCGTTCTCCCGGCCGGTGAAGGGCACGACCTGGTTGCCGGCGAGCAGCAGTTGGCTGGGCTGTCTGCGCAGCTCAGCGGGGTCCGGTGGGATGGGGCTGGTGAACGGGCGCAGGTCGTAGCGGCGTCTGCGGGAATGGATGTTGACGTTTCCACCAATGTGCCCGACCTGCACGACCGGACCGGTCGCGAGCCCGGTGAATTCGTTGCGCACGTCGGATTCGAGACCGTCTCGTCTCCGGTTTTCGTGGGCCCGCATCCGTTCCGCTCCTGAACGCCCTGGGGAAAGCGGAAAGCGTAGCGGCACGAGCAAGTCCGTGATCGCCTGGCCAGCATTTGTCCACTTTTCCGGGGAGTTCGCCGAATCAATTGATCTTGGCAAGACCGAACACGTTCGGTGCGGACGGCGTCGCGGCCACGACCCTCGGCGGTGACGGGCCTGGAGATGCTCACGCACGGGCTGTTCGCCGACGACAGGTTCCTGCGGGCGTTCACGGAGGTCCGGAGTGGACACCGCTGAGCACGTGGCGCCGGCACGCGAACCAGTATCCGGAGTCGCATGTGGATCGGGTGGCCGCGGGAGCGGGCTCGACGAGGACTCAAGCGGGCCTCCACCAGGAACGAGCCGATGTTGTCGGTCCCCCCGAGTAACGTCTGGCCCATGAACGCTGGGGACCGGATTCAGGAGCTCGCCGCCCGCCTCTTCGAGCTGCGCGACGCGTACTACCAGGGCGCGCCGCTGGTGGCCGACGCCGAGTACGACGCACTGGAGGACGAGTTCCGGGCGCTGCTCACCGAGCACCCCGAGCTGACGCCGGAGGACAACCCGCTCGACTCGGTGGGGGCGCCCACCGTGCTGCACGCCCCGGTGCGGCACTCGCGGCCGATGCTGTCGCTGGAGAAGGCGAACCGGCCCGAGCAGGTCGAGGCGTTCTTCGGGCGGTTCCCCGGCCAGCAGGTGGTGGTGATGCCGAAGCTCGACGGGCTGTCGCTGGCGCTGGTGTACGAGAACGGCAGGCTGGCGCGCGCGGTCACGCGGGGCGACGGCACGACGGGCGACGACGTCACGTACCTGACGCGCGCGCTGACCGACGGCGTGCCCGACCGGGTGGACGCGCCGGGGCGGGTCGAGGTGCGCGGCGAGTGCGTGATGCTGCGGTCCACCTTCGACGCTTACAACAGGAAGAACCCGGACAAGCCGCTGATCAACCCGCGCAACGCGGCGGCGGGCACGTTGCGCGCCAAGGACCCCAAGGCGGTCGAGGGCCGGCGCATGCAGTTCTTCGCGTTCGACCTGACGACCGAGCCGGAGAGCGCGGACTCCGACCTGGACGCCGGTCTGCGCAAGCTCGGCTTCAGCGTTGCCGAGATGCGGCACTGCGGCACCGCGGCGGAGGCGCAGGAGGTCATCGCTTCGATCGAGGAGCAGCGCAACTCCCTCGACTACGACCTCGACGGCGCCGTGCTGCGCCTGGCCGACCGCGACGCGTTCGCCGCCGCCGGCACCCGGTCCAGCTCACCGCGCGGCGCGATCGCCTACAAGTTCGCCGCCGAGGAGAAGACGACGGTGCTCGCCGACGTGGTGTGGGACGTCGGCAAGACCGGCAAGATCGCCCCCGTCGCGTGGCTGGAGCCGGTGTTCGTGGGCGGCACGACCGTGACCCGCGCGACCCTGGCCAACCAGGAGGTCATCCGCGCCCGCAACATCAAGATCGGTGACACGGTCCTGATCCGCCGCGCCGGCGACGTGATCCCGTTCGTGGCGGGCGTGCTCGACGCCTCGAAGCGCACCGGCGAGGAGCGCGAGATCGTGCCCCCGACCGAGTGCCCCTCGTGCGCGCAGCCGCTGACCGAGCAGGGCAACAGCCGGGAACTGTTCTGCACCAACGCCGCCTGCCCCGCGCAGACCGTGCGCCGCCTCATCCACTGGTCCTCCCGCGCGGCGGCGGACATCGACGCCATCGGCCAGGTGTGGATCGAACGCCTCGCCGAGACCGGCGACCTGGTGAACCCGTCCGACTTCTACACCCTCACCAAGGAACGCCTGCTGGAGTTCGACCGCGTCGGCGAGGTCTCCGCGACCCGCATGATCGAGTCGATCGACCGCAGTCGCGCCGTCGGCCTGCGCCGCGCCCTCATCGGCCTCGCCATCCCGATGGCCTCCGAGGGCACCGCCGCCCGCCTGTGCCGTGCCGGCTTCGGCTCCCTCGAAGAGGTGGCCGACGCGGGCGTCGAGGCCCTGGTCGCCGTCGACGACATCGGCGCGAAGGTCGCCGAGTCCCTCAACCACCACCTCACCCGCCTGCGCCCCGAGATCGAACGCCTGCGCGCCCGCGGCGTGAACCTCGACGTCCGCGACGAGGACCTCCCACCCGTGGTCGCCGCCGGCGCCCCGCTCGAAGGCAAGTCCGTCGTCATCACCGGCTCCATCAGCGACCCCCGCTCCGGCGAGAAGGTCGCCCGCCCCACCTTCCAGCGCATGTGCGAGAAAGCCGGCGCCACCGCCGCCTCCTCGGTCTCGGCGACCACGGACATGCTCATCACGGGCGCGGACGTCGGCGCGAGCAAGCTGACCAAGGCGGAGAAGCTCGGCGTCGAGGTGGTGGACCAGGGCGAGATCTGGTCGAAGCTGATCGCGGCGGGCATCGCCTGACCGGCGCCCGCCTCCGGTGCCGCCTCCGCGGCGGCCGCCCTCACCCACAGCGTCGTCATCTGCCCTGCCGCGTCTCCACGCGCAACCGCTTGCCCTGCAACGGCGAGCGGCACCCGTTGTGGCAACGGGCTGAAGTCGGCGAGCAGGGTCCGCGTCACGGGCGCTGCGGCGTGACGAGGCCCGACTCGTAGGCGAGGACCACGAGCTGGGCGCGGTCGCGGGCGTGCAGCTTGGTCATGGCGCGGTTGACGTGGGTCTTGGCGGTGAGCGGGCTGATCACCATGCGGGCGGCGACCTCGTCGTTCGACAGGCCCTGGGCCACGAGCACGACGGCCTCCTGTTCGCGGTTGGTCAGCTCGCTCAGGCCGTGCCGGTTGAGCTGCGGCTGGCTCACGTACCGGTCGATGAGCCTGCGGGTGATCGACGGCGCGAGCAGGGCGTCGCCGCGGGCCGCCACCCGCACCGAGTGCAGGAAGTCCTCCGGGTGCACGTCCTTGACGAGGAACCCGGCCGCGCCCGCCCGCAGCGCCTCGAACACGTACTCGTCCAGGCCGTAGTTGGTGAGGATGACGACGTGCACGCCCGCCAGCGCCGGGTCGGCGGCGATCCGGCGGGTGGCCTCGATGCCGTCGACCTCGGGCATCTGGACGTCGACGAGCGCGATGTCCGGCAGGTGGGCACGGGCCTGCTCGACGCACTCGGCGCCGTTCGCCGCCTCCGCCACGACCGCGATGTCGTCCTCGGCCTGCAGCAGCGCGCGGAACCCGCTGCGGATCAACGGCTGGTCGTCGGCCAGCAGCACCCGGATCACGGCTGTGCCACCGGCAGCTCGGCGTGGACGCGGAAGCCGCCCCCGGTGCGCGGCGCGGCGTCCAGGCGCCCGCCGAGCGCGGTGACCCGTTCGCGCATCCCCCGCAGGCCGACACCGGGAGTGCCGTTCGGGGTGGCGGTGCCGTCGTCGTCGACCCGGATGACGAGCGCGTCCTCGCGGTGGTCGATGTGGACGCTGGCGGACGCGGCCCGCGCGTGCCGCGCGATGTTGGTGAGCGACTCCTGCACGATCCGGTACGCGGTCCGGTCGACGGCCGCGGGGAGGTCCGCGCGGTCGCCCTCGATCGTGAGCCGGGCGTCGAGGCCGGTGGTCCGCGCGCGGTCGACGAGGTCGGGCACGTCGCCCAGGCCGTGGTACTCGGTGTCGTCGCGCAGGGCCTCCAGCGTTGCGCGGAGCTCCCTGGTCGCCTCGCGGCTGGCGTCGCGGACGGCGATGAGCGCGTCCGGAACGTCCTCCCGCCGCTTCCGCGCGAGGTGGACGGCGACCTCGGCCTGCAGCTTGATCACCGAGATCTGGTGGGTGAGCGAGTCGTGCAGCTCGCGGGCGATGTGGAGGCGTTCCTCGTTCGCCCGGCGCAGCGCGGTCTCCTCACGGGTGCGCTCGGCCTCGTCCGCCCTCCTCTCCGCCTGCCGCAACGCTTCTCCCGCCGCCGCGGCCGCGACGAGCCAGGCGATCTGGAGCACGTCCCGGCTCTGCGTGAACGCCTCGGCGGTGGTCAGCCCGCGCGGCGACAGCACGACGGCGAGCGGCAGCGCGGCCAGCATCAGCACCGACCCGGCGACCGTGACGACGTGGTGACCGGCGCGCATCGCGGCGTAGACGGCGAACAGGAACGCGATCACCGGCACGTCGAACCCGGCGGCCTGGTAGCCGAGCGCGGTGAGCCCGGTGGCGGCGAGGACGGCACGCGGGTGGCTGCGCCGCGCGACCAACGCCAGTCCGCTCGCCGCCAGCAGTGCGAAACCGAGCGGTTCGAGCGTCGTGACCGGCCGGGAGGCACCGGCGACCACGAGGCTCGCCGCCACCCCGGCCGCGATCGCCCAGTCCGTCCACCGCCTGCTCATGCGTGCACCCTAACCGGATGTTCACGCTGGTAGATCCTGCACGGGGAGGACCTTCCGGCTACCGCGGACGCAGTAGACGGGTGTCTGTGCGCGCACGACGACGCGGACGGTCTGCGCGGCCACGCTGGGGCCATCCGTTGAAAGGGGAAAGTCGTGGTTCTCGCACAGATCGCCGACACGTACGGGATGACGGCGGGCCGCACGTGGTCGCTCGTCGGTGCCGCACTCGGCCTGGCCGGGCTGGTGCTCGCGTTCGCCGGGCGCCGGTTCGCGGTGGTCGCTCTCGCCGCGGGTGCCGCCGGCGCGGTGGCCGGGGTGCTGGTGGTGGCGTTCGCGAAGGGCGGTCCCGGTACCGGCCACGGCATCGTCGGCGGCTACGTGTCACTGGTCGTGGGCCTGGCCGCGGTGGTCACCGCCGTGCTCAGGCGTAGAGGCGCTCGGGCTGCTGGACCGTCCGCCGGGTGATGAGCCCCGCCGCACCCCGCACGACCGCGAACTCGCCGAGCGGCGACGCGACCAGCCGCGTGTGCCGCTCACCGCCCGCCAGCACCCGGTTGTCCATTTCGGACCGGATCGCGGCGCTCAAGTGGTCGTGCAGGACGGCATAGCTGCCGCCGAGCACGACGGTCGGCACGTCGAAGAGGTTCATCAACGTCGCCAGCCCCACTCCGAGCGCCCGTCCGGCCTCGCTGACGGCGTGCCGTGCGCGTTCATCGGTCTTCAGGGCTTCCGTGAGCTCGTCGAGGTGCTTGCGTCCCGCATCCCGCAGCATGACGTCAAGCCCCGCATACCGTTCCACGCACCCACGGCTGCCACACGTGCACTGCACACCATCGCGCTCGATGACCACGTGCCCGAGCTCGCCGGCGAACCCGCTCACCCCGCGGTACACCTCGCCGCCGAGCACCACCCCGGCGCCGATGCCGACGTCCGCCGAGACGTGCACGAAGTCCTCGCCCGCCAGGTGCTTCGGCCACAGGTGGGCGAGGGCGGCGAGGTTGGCCTCGTTGTCGAGCTCGACGTCCAGCCCGAGCCGCGCGGTCAGGTGCGCGGTGAGGTCGTGGCCGACGAGGTGCGGCAGGTTCGGCGCACGGACGACCGTTCCGTTGTGGACCACGCCGGGCACCGCGAGCCCGACACCGAGGACGGTTCTCGTGGTCTTCGCGCTCTCGACGAGGTCGGCGACGCGGGCGAGCACCTGCTCGGCGGTGGCGTGCCGGTTGTCGGCGGGCACCCGGTGCCGGTGCACGGTCTCGCCGTCGAGCCCCAGCACCTCGACGGCGAGGTGCTCGACGTTGACCTCCACGCCGATCGAGACCGGCCCCTCCGGGTGGAACCGGAGCGGCTTCGACGGCCGTCCGACCCCGGTCAGGGTCGCGGGCTCCTCGACCAGGACACCGTTGGCCAGCAACGGTTCGGTCAGGTTCGACAGGGTCGCCTTGGTGAGACCGGTGCGGGCGGCCAGTTCGGCGCGCGAGCCGGGTTTGTCGACCAGGGCGAGCAGGACTGTGCGCAGGTTGCCGAGGCGTACCTGCCGCAGGTGGTCGACGGTGGTCATCGCCATCAGTATCGCCGCGCGGGGGCGGAGGGGTGCGCGTGGATGCCGGTTGGTGGGCCGACGCGGGTGGGCGGGGGAGCGGCGGGTCGCGTGGTGGTGGCACATGCGCCCACACCGCACCCCACACACGACCCGGCCGGCGTGCGCACGACTCCCACCGCGCGCACGCCGCCCAAGCCCACTCCCAAGCCCCCGGTCACACCATCACCGGCTCAGGTACTTCTGCGCCGCCTCGCCATACCGGGCCCGGACCTCCGCAACAGCGGCGGCCTCGAACACCTCCGCCGCCCCGCGCGACCACACGGGCGGCTGCGCACCACCGGCGAGCACCCACGCGGCTTGCCGGGCCGCACCGTCGGCCACGTACTCGCCGGGCGACGGCACGGTCACCGGCACGCCGAACACGGTCGGCGCGATCCGGCGGACCGCGGGTGAGGCAGCCGCGCCGCCGACCAGTTGCACGCCGGTCACGTCGGCGCCCTGGGCGGCGAGTGCGTCGAGGCCGACGGCCAGGCCGCACAGCATGCCCTCGACGGCGGCCCTGGCGATGTTCGCCGGGGTGGCGTTCGACAGGGTCAGGCCGTGCAGGGCGCCGGTCGCGTCCGGGAGGTTCGGGGTGCGTTCGCCCTCCAGGTACGGCACCAGCACCACGCCCTCCGCGCCGGCCGGGGCCGACAGGGCGAGCGTGCTCAGCCGGTCGAGGTCCACGCCCAGCATGCGGGCGGTCGCGTCCAGCACGCGGGCGGCGTTCAGGGTGCACGCGAGTGGCAGGTAGCGGCCGGTGGCGTCGGCGAAGCCCGCCACGATGCCGGACGGGTCCGTCGCGCGGACCTCGCTCGTCGCGGTCACCACGCCGGAGGTGCCCAGGGACACCACGACGTCGTTGCCCGACGAGACGCCCAGCATCGCCGCCGCGTTGTCGCCGGCGCCGGGACCGAGGCGCAGGTGGCCCGCGGTGACCGACTCGGCAGGGCCGAGCACGCGGGGGAGCTGCACGTCGGCGCGGCCGAGGCCGCGTTCGAGCAGGCTCGGGACGTACTCGTCGGCCACCGAGTCGAAGTAGCCGGTGCCGGAGGCGTCCGAGCGGTCCGTCACCAGGTCGGCGAGGTCGCCGGTGCCGCGCAGCCGCCACGTCAGCCAGTCGTGCGGCAGGCAGACGGCGGCGGTGCGCTTGGCGTTCTCCGGTTCGTGCTGCTGCAGCCAGCGCAGCTTGGTGATCGTGAACGACGCGACCGGCACCAGGCCGATCCGCGCCGCCCACACGTCCGCGCCGAGCTCGGCGGTCAGGTCCGCGGCGGCTGCCGCGGACCTGGTGTCGTTCCACAGCAGGGCGTCCCGCACGACCTCGCCGTCGTCGTCGAGGCACACCATGCCGTGCTGCTGCCCCGCGACGCTGAGCGCGGCCACGTCGTCGAGCCCGCCCGCCTGGGCGGCGGCCTCCTCGTACGCCCGCCACCAGTGCGACGGGTGCACCGACGTGCCGTCGGGGTGCGCGGCCCGGCCCTCGCGCACGAGCTCGCCGGTGTCCGCGTCCCTGATGACGACCTTGCACGACTGCGTAGACGAGTCGACCCCCGCCACGAGCGTCATGTCAGCGCGCTCCCATGAGGTGCTCGAGGGCCAGCTGGTTGAGGCGAACGAACCCGAACCCGCGCTCGGCGGCCTTGTCCGGGTCGAACGACTCGGCCAGCAGCTCGTCGTAGCCCTCGCCGTCGTTCAGCGTCGGCTGGCTCAGCTCCGGCACACCGGCGGTGGCCAGCGCCTCCTGCACCTCGGGGTCGGCCCTGAACGCCGCCGCACGCTCCTTGAGCAGCAGGTACGTCCGCATGTTCGCCTTGACCGACTCCCACACGCCGGTGAAGTCCTCGGTGCGCGACGGCTTGTAGTCGAAGTGCCGCGGCCCCTCGTAGCCCGCCGTCTCCAGCAGGTCGACCAGCGCGAACGCGTTCATCAGGTCGCCGTGGCCGAACACCAGGTCCTGGTCGTACTTGATGCTGCGCTGACCGTTGAGGTCGATGTGGAACAGCTTGCCGTGCCACAACGCCTGCGCGATGCCGTGCACGAAGTTGAGGCCCGCCATCTGCTCGTGCCCGACCTCGGGGTTGAGGCCGACCAGCTCCGGCTTGTCCAGCGAGGTGATGAACGCCAGCGCGTGACCGATCGTGGGCAGCAGGATGTCGCCCCGCGGCTCGTTCGGCTTGGGCTCGATGGCGAACTTGATGTCGTAACCGCGGTCGGTGACGAACTGCGTGAGCAGGTTCAGGCCCTCGCGGTAGCGGTCCAGTGCCGCCCGCACGTCCTTCGCGGTGTCGTACTCGGAGCCCTCGCGGCCGCCCCACAGCACGTACGTCTTCGCACCGAGCTCGGCCGCGAGCTCGACGTTGCGCAGCACCTTGTGCAGCGCGTACCGGCGCACGCCCCGGTCGTTGCTGGTGAAACCGCCGTCCTTGAACACCGGGTGGGTGAACAGGTTCGTGGTGACCATCGGGATGGTCAGCCCGGTCTCCTCCAGCGCCCCCTTCAACCGCCCGACCTGCTGGTCGCGGTTGGAGGAGTCGAAGAGGTCGTCGTCGTGGAACGACATGCCCCACGCGCCGAGCTCGGCCAGCTTGTGCACGGCCTCGACCACGTCCAGTGCGGGTCGCGTGGCCTCGCCGAACGGGTCACGACCCGGCCAGCCGATGGTCCACAGGCCGAAGGAGAACTTGTCCGCCGGAGTGGGCGCGCTCATGATCCACCCTTTCGTTCAAAGCTTGAACTTAGTGCAGACCGTACGACGCCGAGCCCGTGATCGCAATAATCCGGTTCCACGTCCGCAACGCGCCTCGTAGACTTCTGATCACCATCACCGAGCGAGGGGAGTACGGCCGTGCGCGTCCGCACCGCTCCCCGCTTCGACGTGATCCTCGTGTCCTCGCACCCCGGCTGCCCGCTGCGCGCCGGGCACCGGTAGTCCGCGAAGACCCCTCTTCTCCCGGCACGTGACCTGTCGTGCCGTCCGGGTCTCGTCGGCCGCATCGCGCCGACCGCACCACCAGAGACCACCCGAAAGGCACCGCGCCATGCGCGCCATCCGCAACATCGGCATCCTCGCCCACGTCGACGCCGGCAAGACCACCCTCACTGAACGCGTCCTCTTCGTCACCGGCACCACCCACCGGCGCGGCGAGGTCCACGACGGCACGACCGTCACCGACTTCGACCCGCAGGAGCGCGACCGCGGCATCACGATCTTCGCCGCCGCCGTGAGCTGCACGTGGGACGACCACCGCATCAACCTCATCGACACGCCGGGCCACGTCGACTTCGCCGACGAGGTCGAACGGGCGCTGCGCGTGCTCGACGGCGCGGTCGTGGCGTTCGACGGGGTGGCCGGGGTCGAGCCGCAGAGCGAGTCGGTGTGGCGGCAGGCCGACCGGTACGGCGTGCCGCGGATCGCGTTCGTCAACAAGCTCGACCGGGCCGGCGCCGACCTCGACCGGGCCGTCGAGTCGATCAGGACCCGGCTGCGCACCACGCCGCTGGTCGTCCAGCTGCCCATCGGCCGGGAGGACGGCTTCCGCGGGGTCGTCGACCTGGTCGCGATGCGCGCGTACGTCTGGACCGACGAATGCGCGGAAACCGCTGTGCCGCAAGAAGCACACGCCCGCAGGAGAAGGCTGGAGGAAGCGGTCGCCGAGCTGCACCCCGGTGCGCTGGAGGAGTTCTGCGCGAAGGACGAGCTCACCGACGACACGCTCAGGAACGCCTTGCGCGACCTCACGCACGCGAACAAGGCGACAGTCGTTCTGTGCGGCAGCGCGTACCGCAACCGCGGCGTCGAACCGTTGCTGGACGCGGTCGTGGCGTACCTGCCGTCCCCTGTGGACGTACGGCCGATCGAGAGCGTGGACGGGCAACGACGACGGGCGGATCCGGAGGAACCGTTCGCCGCGCTGGCGTTCAAGGTGAACTCGACCGCGACGGGCCGGGTGACCTCCGTGCGCGTCTACTCGGGCACCCTCCACAAGGGAGACACGGTGCTCGTGAACGGCCGAACGGAACGCGTCGCGCGGATCCTGCGGGTCCAGGCCGACCGGCACACGCCGATCGACACCGCGACGGCCGGTGACATCGTGGCCGTGGTGGGGTTGAAGAACACGCGCACCGGGGCGACCCTGTGCGCGCCCGACGCCCCGCTGCTGCTCGAAGAACCGGTCACGCAGGACCCGGTCGTCTCGGTGGCGGTGGAGGCCAGGTCCGCCGCCGACACCGAACGGCTGGTCCAGGCGCTGGCCCACCTCACAGAGGAGGACCCGTCGCTGAAGGTCACGACCGACCGGGAGACCGATCAGCTGCTGCTCGCCGGCCTCGGTGAGCTGCACCTGGAGGTGGCGGTGGAGAAGGTGCGCCAGACCCACCGCGTCGAGGTCGTGACGGGACGGCCGAGGGTCGCCTACCGCGAGACGGTCGAACGGGGTGTGTCCGGATTCGTCTACCGGCACGTGAAGCAGGACGGAGGTGCGGGGCAGTTCGCCCACGTGGTGATCGACACCGAACCGGCCGACGCCTTCGAGTTCCGCTCGGCGGTCACCGGCGGGCGGGTGCCGCAGGAGTTCGTCAGGGCGGTCGAACAGGGCTGCCGCGACGCGCTCGCCGAGGGCCCGCTCGGGTTCCCGGTGGCCGGTGTGCGGGTGACGCTCACCGACGGCTCCACGCACGTCAAGGACTCCAGTGAGATGGCCTTCCGGACGGCGGGCCGCCTCGGGCTCCGCGACGCGCTGCGCCAGGGCGTCATGACCAGGCTCGAACCGGTGACCGAGGTCACGGTCACCGTGCCGGAGGAGTTCGCCGGCGGCGTGTTCGGCGACCTGGCGGCCCGGCGTGGCCGCATCCTCGGCTCCACCACCAGGGCGGACGTGGCGGTGGTGACGGCGAGCGTGCCGCTGGCGGAGATGTTCGGCTACGTGACGAGGTTGCGCAGCCGGACGCAGGGCCGCGGCACGTTCACCAGCCGCCCCACCGGTTATGCGCCCGCATAGCACGGAACGGGCCCGCCCGCGCACCGGCGCGGGCGGGCCTATGCTCGATCGAATGGTGATCGGACCGGCTCCCCACGACCGACTGCACGTGATGTCGTTCAACCTGCGCTTCGCCTCGAACGTGGAGCCGAACTCCTGGGCCACGAGACGACCGGTGGTGGCCCGGCTGCTCAACGCGGAGCAACCCACCGTCCTGGGCACTCAAGAAGGCCTGTACGGACAGGTCAAGGACGTCGCGACCGACCTGCCGGACCGCTACGACTGGATCGGCGTCGGCCGTGCGGGCGGCAGCCACGACGAGTTCGTCGCCGTCTTCTTCGACACCGCGCGGCTCGACCCGCTCGCGTTCGACCACCACTGGCTCTCCGACACCCCGAACGTGATCGGCTCGCGGACGTGGGGCAACAACGTGGTCCGGATCGTCACGTGGGTCCGCTTCGCCGACAAGCACACCGGTGCCCAGTTCGTCTTCGTGAACACCCACTTCGACCACGAGTCGGAGCTCGCGCGGCTGCGCAGCGCCGAGGCCATCCGCGACCGCCTCAACGCCCAGACGCTGCCGGTCGTGCTCACCGGCGACTTCAACGACGTGCCGGGGTCGAAGGCCTACCGCGTCCTCGGCCTGGAGGACACCTGGAACGGCTCCCGCCTCACGCCCGCGTACGGCACGTTCCACGGCTACGCGCCGCTGGTGCCGGACGGCCCGCGGATCGACTGGATCATGACCCGCGGCGCCACCACCGAGGCCGCCGCGATCAACACCTACGCCGAGGGCACCCAGTACCCGTCCGACCACCTCCCGATCCAGGCGCTGCTCCGGCTCCACTGATCCATCGGTACCGGAACCCGTCTCAGCTCGACCGCGCAGTGGTCTGAACCATTAGGTTGGCTGCATGCGCCTGAAAACAGTGATCGCGTCCGTGCTGGTGGCGGTCTCGCTCGGCTCCGGAGCGGCGGCGGCGGCCGCTCCGGCCCGCCACGAGTGCGCCACCCCGTCCATCGACCGCTACCAGCAGTGGCTGGCCAGCGGTGAGGGCACCACCGAGCCCGCGACCGGCAGCACCCTCGTCCCCGACGGGCGGCACCGGTACGCGGCGAAGATCAAGTTCCTCAACCCCGAGTGGCACGTCATGGTGCTCTGGCTCGGGAACCGGTTCGAGGCAGAGGCGGACCTGTCGCGCTCGCGCGGGTTCCTGATGACCTACAGCGCCACCGACGACCTGTACGTCCAGCTGCGGCCCGCGTCCGACTGGAGCGGCGGGGCCAAGTGGGTCACCAAGATCCCGTCGACCCGCGGCAAGGTCGTCTCGCGGTTCTTCAGCTTCGCGCCGGACAAGTGGACGACCTTGGCGGAGCTCGGTGCGCCGAACTACCCCTTGGCGGACGCGCTCGACGACGCCCGCGGCCTGGTCTTCGTCGGCAAGACGCCCAACGACCTGACGTTCAAGGGGCTGAAGGTGGACGGGTACCGGCCACCCTGCGTTTACTGACAGCGTTGTCGCGACCGGGTACGTTCCGGCGCGTGAGAGCGCTCTCGATCACCCTGGTCGCTGTCCTCACCGCCGCGCTGGCGGCTCCCGCGAGCGCGGCGGTGCGGGACGACACGTCCTCCGTCGACCCGCTGATCGGCTCGGCGGGTGGTGGCAACACCTATCCGGGCGCGGTGCGGCCGTTCGGGATGATCTCCTGGAGCCCGACGTCGACCCGTGGCGACCAGACGAACACCGGTGCCGCCAACGGGTACGCCTACGACGCCACGCGGGTGCGCGGGTTCAGCCTGACACACGTCAACGGCGCCGGCTGCCACCCCGGCGCGGCGGGGGACGTGCCGATCATGCCGCACGTCGGCGCCATCACCACGTCACCGACCGCGGACATCGGGGACCAGGTCTTCGCGAGCGACTTCTCCCACGCCGACGAGGTCGCCGAACCCGGCCGGTACCGGGTGGGGCTCAAGTCCGGTGCGAGCGCCGACCTCTCCGTGACGACCCGCGCGGGCATCGGCGAGTTCGGCTTCCCCGCCGACCAGCCGGCGTCGCTGCTGTTCCGCGTCTCGAACTCGTTGAACGGCAGCGAGGACGCCGAGGTCACCATCGACCCGGCCGCGCGGACGGTCTCCGGTTCCGTGCTGACCGGCGCCTTCTGCGGCCGGCGGGCGAACGGCGGCACGAACAACCAGAGGTCCTACTACCGCCTGTACTTCACCGCCTCCTTCGACCAGGCGTTCAGCGGTTTCGGCACGTGGGTCGACGCTTCGCTCAAGCCCGGTGCCACCACCGCGACCGGCGGCGAGGGCTACCTGACCGGCAACGCCCGTGCCGGCAGGGGTTCCGGCGGCTACGTGTCCTTCGCGGACACCAAGGTGCGCATGCGCGTCGGCATCTCCTACACCAGCCTCGAAGCCGCACAGCGCAACCTGAAGGCCGAGATCTCGAAGCGGGACACCGTCGAGTCGGTGGCCGGGGACGCCCGGCGCGAGTGGGCGGGGCAGCTGCGCGCCGTGGAGGTCGACGGCGGCACCGCTGACCGGCGCACGGTCTTCTACACCGCGCTCTACCACGCCTTCCTGCAGCCGAACGTGGCCAGCGACGTCGACGGCACCTACCTCGGCAGCGACCGCCTCGTGCACCGCCTGGCACCCGGCCAGCGGGTCCAGTACGGCAACTTCTCCGGCTGGGACCAGTACCGCGCCCACACCCAGCTGCTGGCGCTGCTCGAACCGCGCGTCGCCGGTGACTACGCCCAGTCCCTGCTGAACCTGGCACGGCAGAACGGCGGGGTGTGGGACCGCTGGGTGCACGTCAACGGCCCCACCCACGTGATGACCGGCGACCCGTCCGCGCCCGCTGTCGCCGGCATGCACGCCATGGGGGCCAAGAACTTCGACGTCCGCGGCGCGTTCGACTCGTTGCTGCGCCAGGCCACCGTCCCGCACCCGGACGGCCTGTCCGACAAGGGCTGTCCCGGCCAGTGCGAGGGCCAGCGCCCCAACCTCGCCGAGCACCTGCGCCTCGGCTACGCCCCGCAGGACACCTGCCACTGCTGGGGCGGTGCCGCCGAGACCCTGGAGGACGCGGTCGCCGACCAGGCGCTCGCGGACCTCGCCGACCGCCTCGGCCGCCCGTCCGCCGAGCTGCGCGCCCGCGCGGGCTGGTGGCGCAACACCTTCAACCCGGCCACCGGGTACCAGCAGGCCCGCCGCGCCGACGGGTCGTGGGTGACGCCGTTCAGCCCGTCCTCCGACCTCGGGTTCGCGCAGGGGTCCAGCGCCACCTACACGTGGATGGTCCCGCACGACGCCGCCGGTCTGGCCGCCGCGATGGGCGGTGACGACGCCGCGGTGGCCCGCCTCGACGCGTTCTTCCACCGCGCCGACGGCTCGTGGGCCACCGGCGGCGACCCGGCGCGCTACGACCCGACCAACGAGCCCGGCATCCACACCCCGTGGCTCTACAGCGAGTTCGGCCGCCCCGACAAGGCGCAGGAGACCGTGCGCGCCCTGGCGTCGCTGGTCTACCGCACCGGCCCGGCCGGCCTGCCCGGCAACGACGACCTCGGCACCATGTCCGCCTGGTACGTCTTCGCCGCGCTCGGCCTGTACCCGCGCACGCCCAGCAGCGCGGAGCTGCACGTGACCAACCCGATGTTCGCGAAGGCCCGCATCGCCGGCCGCGGCATCACGGTGCTGGCGCCGCGGCCGGACGGCGTGCACGTCGGCACCGTGCGGTGGAACGGCCGGGCGGTGGAGCAGCCCCGGCTGCCGGAGTCGTTCGTGCGACGTGGCGGAATCCTGGTCGTCAGCGCCCGCTGAGCTGGTACCAATGCCAGTTGTGCAGCAACCGGAAGCGCGGGTCTCGTTCACCGGCGACGCCGAGGTCGTGGTGCAGGTGGGCGGATCGGTCCACGGCGACGTCACGATCGGCTCGGCACGCCCGCGGCCCAACGCCGTCGCCGCGCGCCCGTACCTGCTGCTGGAGACCGGCGCGGTGGTCGGGCGGGCGGAGCTGCGCCGCGCCGTCGACGAGTTCCTCACCGGGACGGGCGCGGCGGTGCTGCTGCTGGTCGGCGTGCCCGGCATCGGCAAGAGCGCCCTGGCCTGGGACAGCTGGAAACGCCGGCGCGCGAGCGGGGCCCGGCAGTTCTGGTACTCGTTCTACGACGGCCGCGGCGTCGGCAGCTTCGCCGCGATGGTCCCGGAGCTGGCCCGGTTCCTCGGACTGCCGGAGACCGCGCGCGTCGACGCCGTGCTCGACGCCGTGGCAGCGGAGGAGGTCGTGCTCTTCCTCGACGGCGTCGAACGCTGCCTGCGCTGCTACCAGCGCCCCCTCGGCGCGGTGCAGGACGACGGTGACGAGCTGTGGCACGACACCGAGCTGGGCTTCGCCTCCGACGACGCGCTGCGCTTCTTCCAGCAGCTGACCGAGCTGCCCGCCGGACGGGTCGTGGCGACGTCCCGCGTCGTGCCCGCCGACTACTTCGCGAGCGGCGGTGCGCTGCGGGCCGGGATCACGAGCCACGTCGTCGGCCCGCTGACCCCCGCCGACGGCCGCGCGTTGCTCGACCGGGTCGGCACCCCGCTCACCCCGGCGGACGCGGCAACGGCGGCGTCGGTGCTCGGCGGCCACCCGCTCGCGTTGCAACTGCTCGCCCGCCAGGTCCGCGGGTCGGTGCGGCCGAAGCGGTCGCTGTCGGCGTGGCTGGCCGACGAGGGTTACCTGACGGCGGACGGCACCGGGCCGCGGCAGCTCCGCGACCGGCTGTTCGTGCGCGCGGCCTCGGCGTTGTCGGCCCCCGCCTGCCTGCTGCTCGCCGCCACGGGTGTGCTGGGCGGCTCGGCGGACCTGCCGACCCTGCGGGCGGTCGGCCCGGCCGGGTTGACCGACGCGGAGTTCCGCCGGGCCGTGCGGGAGGTCGTCGCGTCCGGGCTCGCGGTGGCGGACGGGGACGAGCTCGGCTGCCACCCGCTGACCGGGTCGGCGGCGGCCGCGCGGCTCGCGCCGGACGAGACCACCGCGCTGGTCCGCACCCTCAGCACCACGCTGCGCGGCCGGTTCACCGGCATCGACGCGTGGGGCGCCGGGTACGCCGGGTGGTGCGCGACGGCCGACGTGTCGGACCGGGCCGAGGCGATGGCGTTGTGCCGCGCGCTGGTGCGGCTCGGGGAGTGGCAGGCGGCGGCCGAGCTGTACGACGAGCAGCTCGACCTCCCGCTGCGGCTGGAGATCGGGGCGAACTTCGAGGCCGTTGAGCTGCTGTCCGCGCTGGTGGCCGGGCTCGGCGCCGAGCAGGGCGAGTTCGGACCGGACCGGCTGCGGCCCGCGCTGGCCCACCACCTGCTGATGATCGGCCGGACCGAGCAGGCCGCGCACGAGCTGGCCGTGCTGCCGGACGGCGCCGAGCAGCACGACACGGCGATGGTGCGGATGGCGGTGGCGTTGCACGGTGGCGATCCCGCCGCAGCGCTGGAGATCGGGCTCGCGGCGGTGCACGGCGCCCGCAGGAGGCTCGCCGCCGCGGCTCGGGTGGACGAGGTCGACGTCTTCGGGCTGCCGTCCGCACGTCCCCTGGTGCGCCCGTCGGGTGACCAGGTCGAGGCCCTGGTCCGGTGCGCCGAGGTGCTCCTGGTGGCCGGTCGGCCGGCGCACGCGGCGCGGCTGCTCGTGGAGGCGCTGGCGGTGTGGCGGCGGGCCCACGACCACTGCGGCGGGTGCCGCGGCCTGGTGCTCAGGGCCGCCGCCGCGGTGTTCGCGGTGTGCGGGGACGCCGACGCCGCCCGCACCGCCTCGACCGAGGGCCGTGCGTTGCAGCTGGGCCAGGGCCGGACGATGCAGGGCCTCTTCGCGGACGTCGTCGTGGCGGCACGCCTGCCGCACCTGCTGCCGGACCTGCCCGCCGTGCTGGGTGGTGCGGGTTTCCTGCTCCACCAGCAGTTCGCGCTGACCGGGATGCCGTCGCTGCCGGAACCGCCGGTGCGCAGGGCGGTCGGCTGGCTCGGCCCGGTGGTGGAGACCGAGCCGGCCGGGCTGGTCGAGCTGGCCCGCGCGGTCGAGTTCACCCCGTGCGACTCGCCGGAGCAGGCGCTGGAGGTCGACCCGTGCGACCGGGAGGCCCGCCGGGAGCTCGCGGCGCGTGCGGTGCGGGCGGGCGCGTTCGACGAGGCGTTGGAGCACCTCAGGTGGCTGATCGACCTCACGGAGGACGGCCACGGGATCGCCGTGGACCTGGTGACCGGGCCGGGACCGTTCGCCGACGGCGTGCGCGAGCTGCTGCTCGACGGTGCGGGCGCGCTCGCCGCCGCCGACGCGGTGATCGTGCTGGAGACCAGGCTGGGTGACGACGAGGCGGCGGAGCGGTGGCGGCGCGTGCGCCGAGACCTGGTGCGCCAGATGTTGCGCGGCTTCTAGTCCTTCGCCGCGATCAACGCCTGCGGTGCCGCCTGCTTGATCCGCGTCGTCAGCCACGACAGCTGCCGCTTGGTCTCCTTCTCGCAGGAGCTCACGACGTCGAGCAGCGCGCGGTCCCGCAGCCCCTGCGCGGCCTGCCCGACGACGGTCCACGTGATGTCCGTGAACGACGCCAGCGCGTACAGGTCCTGCAGGTCGCGCAACAGCCCGACGCCACCGCTGCGGGTCTCGGTGACCTCGGCCGCGTGCAGGCGTTCCGGTTCGTCCTCGCGGTGCTCGCCGTAGCGCTGCACGAACGGCCAGAGGTGGCCGGCCTGGCTGTCGGTCCGGCCGGCCAGCACCTCGCACATATGCTGCACGTCGGGTTCGTCGCCGTGCCCGGCGGCGATCTCGCGGAACGCGGCGGCGAGCGTGCCCAGCGAGGTGTGCAGGAGACCGAGGTAAGTCGAGAGGTGCACCGGTCACACCTTCCTGATCCGCACGGCACTGATCTTGAACGTCGGTTGCTTCGAGACCGGGTCCCACTGGGTGCGGGTGAGCTCGTTCGCGGCCTGGAAGCCGTAGTGGAACGGCACGAACACCACCCCCGGCCGACACCGCCCGATGCGGACCGGGACCTCGATCGCGCCGCGCGGCGACTCCACGCGCACCAGGTCGCCGTGGGCCAGGCCCAGCTCTTCGGCGTCGGTGGGGGAGACCTCCACCCACGGGTTGGGCGCGGCCTGCTGCAACTTCGGTGCGCGGGCGGTCTTGGTGCGGGTGTGGAAGTGGTAGACCGACCGCCCGGTCGTGCACAGCAGCGGGTAGTCCTCGCTCGGCTGCTCCGGCGGCGGGGTGTGCTCGACGGCCTTGAGGAACGCGCGGCCGTCGGGGCGCCGCGCCCTGTACTCGGTCGGAGTGACCGATGCGCCGGTCAGCAGGTCGTGGCCGAAGTCCTCGCAGTAGTCGGCTGCGGTGGGGAAGTGGCCGTCGGCGTAGAGCCGTTCCGCGCCGCCCCAGGGGATTCCGCCGCCGCGCAGCTTCTCGTAGGACAGGTCGGTGTAGTCGCACGGCCGGCCACGGCTGCACTCACGCCACGCGTCGAACGCGCCCTCGGCGTCCTTCCACTTGATCAGCGGGGCGCCGTCGCGGTCGCGCAGGTCCATGCGGCGCGCGTAGTCCAGGAAGATGTCCAGGTCGCTGCGGGCCTCGCCGGGCGGCTGCACGGCCTGCTCGGACAGGTGCACGACACGGGTGGCGTTGGTGAACGTGCCCTGCTTCTCGCCCCACAGCGCGGCGGGCAGCACGACGTCGGCCAGCTCGGTCGTCTCGGTCGGAAAACCGTCCTGCACCACGACGAACAGGTCCTCGCGCCGCAGGATGTCCCTGATCCTCGCCAGGTCCGGCAGCGACACCGCCGGGTTCGTCGCGGAGATCCACAGGAACCGGATCGTGCCCTGCTCGGCGTACCGCCAGATCTGCATCGCGTGCGTCGGCGGCGCCCAGTGCGGGATGGTCAGCGGGTCGACGTTCCACAGCCGCGCGAGCTCGTCGACGTGGTCGGGGTTGTCCCAGTTGCGGAAACCGGGCAGGTCGCCGTTCGCGCCGGACTCGCGGGTGTTCTGCGCGGTCGGCTGGCCGTTCATCTGCAGCACGCCGCTGCCCGGCCGCCCGATCAGGCCGCGCAGCAGGTGCAGGTTGTTGACCTGGCAGGACGCCGCGGTGGCCTGGTGGGACTGGTAGAAGCCCTGCAACACCGTCGACAGCACGCGCCCGGTGGTGCCGAAGATCTCCGCCGCCCTGAGCAGGTCGACGGGGGAGATGCGGCAGACCTCGGCGACGTGCTCGGGCGTGTACGGCTCGACGACCGCCTTGAGGTCCTCGAACCCGAGGGTGTGCGCGGCGACGTAGTCGTGGTCGACCCAGTCGTTCGCGATCACCGCGCGCACCAGGCCGTTCATCAGCGCCTGGTTGGTGCCGGGCAACGGCGCCAGGTGCACGTCCGCGCGTTCGGCCACGGGCGTGCGGCGCGGGTCCACGACGACGAGCCGCGGCCGGTCGGGGCCCTCCAGTCGGTCCAGCACCCGCGCCCACAGCACGGTCTGCGTCGCGGCCATGTTGTGCCCGTAGAGGAACATCGCGTCGGTCAGGTCCACGTCGGCGTGGCACGCGGGCTGCCCGTCGGCCCCGAAGGTCTCCTTGAGCGCCGCCGCGGCCGTCGCCGTGCACAACCGGGTGTTGCCGTCCATGTGCGGTGTGCCGAGACCGGCCTTCCCGATCACGCCGAGCGTGTAGTACTCCTCCAGGAACAGCTGCCCGCTCGTGTAGAACCCGTGCGACAACGGCCTGTGCTCGGCCAGCAGCGCCTTCGACCGGCGCACGACCTCGCCCATCGCGGTGTCCCAGTCGGTCTCGACCAGCTCGCCACCGCGGCGGACGCGCGGCTTGGTGAGGCGGTCGGTGCGATGGGCCTGCCAGGAGCCGTAGAGCCCCTTGGGGCCGAGCCGGCCATGGTTGACCATGTCGCCGGAGCGACCGCGGACGCCCACCATCCTGCCGTCCTTGACGGCGATGTCGCAGCCGCAGCCGTTGCTGCACAGCACGCAGGCCGACGGCACCCACCGGTCCACATCGGACTCGGTGACGCCGTCCGCGAGCTCGAGGTCCACCCGTACCGGCCAGCGCGCGTCGCGAGCGTGCGGAGTGCGCGGTCCCCAGATGTCGTCGATGCGGTTCACCAGGAAGCGGTACCCCCCGCTGACCTGCTGAAACTGCGGACATCGCGCGCAAATCGGACGAGCCTTACCCGGGGTGCGCCCGCCGCAAACACCCGTCCGGGCGTGTTTGTGCCGCTCCGGCACGGGAACCAGCCTGGAAACGAGGAGGGCCGATGAAGGCTGTTGTGTGGCACGGCGTGGGCGACATCCGCTTGGACGACGTGGACGCCCCGCGCATCCAGGAACCGACCGACGCGGTCATCCGGATCACCCGCAGCGCGATCTGCGGCACCGACCTGCACATGGTCCGCGGCACGATGCCGGGCATGGTGGAGGGCACGGTCCTCGGCCACGAGGCCGTCGGCGTCGTCGAGGAGGTCGGGTCCGCGGTGCGCGGGTTCACGCCCGGTGACCGGGTGGTGGTGACCTCGACGGTCGGCTGCGGCACCTGCTCCTACTGCCGGGCCGGGTACTTCGCCCAGTGCGACACCGCCAACCCGAACGGCCCGGAAGCCGGCACCTGCTTCTTCGGCGGCCCCCAGCCGACCGGACCGGTGGACGGGCTGCAGGCCGAGTACGCCCGCATCCCGTACGCCATGACGACGCTGGTGCGCATACCCGACGCGGTGAGCGACGACCAGGCGATCCTGCTCTCCGACATCTTCCCCACGGCGTGGTTCGGCGCCCGGCTGGCCGAGGTCGGCTCCGGTGACACCGTGCTCGTGCTGGGCGCGGGCGTGGTCGGTCAGTTCGCGATCGCGTCGGCCAAGCGGCAGGGCGCGGGACGGGTGATCGTCGTCGACGGCATCGAGTCCCGGCTGGACAAGGCCCGCGAGCAGAACGCCGAGACGGTGAACTTCAACACCGAGGACCCCGCCGAGGTGGTGAAGGAGCTGACCGGCGGCATCGGCGTCGACCGGGTGATCGAGGCGGTCGGTGTCGACGCCGAGAAGCCCGGTGGCGAGAGGGGGGAGCAGTGGAAGCCCGGTGACGCGCCGGACCTCGCGCTCAAGTGGGCGGTGGAGATGGTCGCGAAGGCCGGTTCCATCGGGATCATCGGCGTCTACCCGCCGGGCTTCGAGCAGTTCCCGATCGGCGAGGCGATGAACAAGAACCTCACCCTGCGCATGGGCAACTGCAACCACCGCCGCTACCTCCCGCGGCTGCTCGACCTCGTCGTCTCCGGTGTCGTGGACCCGACGGCGTTCATCACGAAGCACGAGGAGCCCGCCGCCGCGATCGACGCGTACAAGTCGTTCGACCTGCGCGAGGACGGCTGGTTGAAGACGGTCCTCGATGTCGCCTGAAAGGGTCGTCGTCACCGGGGGTGCGGGGTTCCTCGGCTCGCACGTGTGCGAAGCGCTGCTGCGGGACGGTGCGCAGGTCGTGTGCATCGACGACTTCCGCACCGGCTCGCGGGCCAACGTGCCGGAAGGTGTCGGCGTGGTCACCGCGGACGTGTCCCGTCCGCTCGACCTGCTCGGCCCGGTCGACCTGGTGCTGCACCTGGCGTGCCCGGCCTCGCCCGCGGACTACCTGCGGATGCCCGTGGACACGTTGCGCGCCGGTGGTTTCGGCACCTACCACGCGCTGGAGCTGGCCCGCCGCAAGGGGGCCAGGGTCGTCGTGGCCTCCACGAGCGAGGTGTACGGCGACCCGCTGGAACACCCGCAGCGCGAGTCCTACTGGGGCCACGTCAACCCGATCGGGCCGCGCAGCGTCTACGACGAGGCCAAGCGCTTCGGCGAGGCGATGACGATGGCGTTCAGGCAGGAGCACGGCGTGGACGCGGGCATCGTGCGGATCTTCAACACCTACGGCCCGCGGATGCGCGCGCACGACGGTCGGATGATCCCCACGTTCCTGCGGCAGGCGCTGGCCGGAGAACCGCTGACCGTGCACGGCGACGGCCGGCAGACCCGGTCGCTGTGCTATGTCTCTGACCTCGTGCGCGGGCTGCTCGCGATGGCCCGCACCGACCAGGCAGGCCCGATCAACCTCGGCAACCCGGCCGAGGTGACCGTGTTGGACGTGGCGCACAAGACGATCGAGGTCACCGGCAGCTCGTCGGAGATCCGCCACGTCGAGCCGATGACCGACGACCCGCGCCGCCGCCGCCCCGACATCGCGCTGGCACGGCAGGTGCTCGGCTGGCAGCCACGCGTTCCGCTGGAAGAGGGGCTGCGCTCGTTTGCCCGGCACTTCGCCGGGTAGCCGCTGACCATGCGAGTCCTCGGGATCAACGCGGTGTTCCACGACCCGGCCGCCGCTCTCGTGATCGACGGCAAGACCGTTGCGGCAGCGGAGGAAGAACGCTTCTCCCGCCGCAAGCACGGCAAGCGCCCGGTGCCGTTCTCCGCGTGGGAGCAGCCGGAGCTGGCCGCGCGCTGGTGCCTGGAGCAGGCGGGGCTGACGGCGGCGGACCTCGACGCCGTCGCCTACTCCTACGACCCGGACCTGGTCGACGCGCAGTACGCGCCGTGGGAGGACCTGCGCACGCAGTACGTGCGGCGCGCGCCGCAGTTCCTCTCCACCGTCCTGCCGGGGCTGGACCCCGACATCGTCCAGTTCGTACCGCACCACGTCGCCCACGCCGCCTCCACCGGCCTGGCCGCACCGTTCGCGGGCAACTGCGCCGTGCTGGTGGCCGACGGGCGCGGCGAGTGCGGGTCGCACCTGGCCGGCCGGTACGTCGACCAGGAGCTGACCACGCTGGCGGCGCAGCGGTTGCCGCACTCGCTCGGGTTGTTCTACGAGGACCTGACCGAGCACCTGGGGTTCCTGCGGTCCAGCGACGAGTACAAGGTCATGGCGCTGGCCTCGCACGCGAAGCCGGTGCACCTGGACCTGATGCGCGAGCACGTGGTGGTCCGCGACGGCGGCTTCGAGATCACGCCGTTCGACTGGAACACCCTGGCCAAGCAGCGGGCCGACGACGAGGAGCTGACCTCCGAGCACGCGGAGCTGGCCGCGTCCGTGCAGGTCCGCGTCGAGGAGGTGCTGCTGGAGCTGGCCGGGTGGCTGCACGAGCACACCGGCGAACGGCGGCTCGCGATGGCCGGTGGCGTGGCGCTGAACTGCGTGGCGAACAGCCGGATCTTCGCCGAGGGACCGTTCGACGAGGTGTGGGTCCAGCCCGCCGCCGGTGACGCCGGGACCGCTCTCGGCGCCGCGCTGCACGCGAGCACCGACGTGGTCGAGCCGATGCCGACCGCGGCGCTGGGCCGGGGTTTCTCCGACGCCGAGATCGAGTCGGTGCTCAAGACCGCGGCCGTGCCCTACGAACGCCCCGCCGACGTGGCCGCCGAGGTCGCGCGGGCGTTGGCGGACAACAAGATCGTGGCCTGGTTCCAGGGCCGCAGCGAGTACGGCCCGCGCGCACTCGGCCGCAGGTCGCTGCTCGCGAACCCGTGCTTCCCGGAGAACCTGAACCGGTTGAACGACGTGAAGGGCCGGGAGCAGTTCCGCCCGGTGGCGCCGATGGTGCTGCTCGAACGGGCCGCCACGATCTTCACCCGCGGCCCGATCCCCAGCCCCTACATGCTGTTCGTGCACGACGTCCGTCCGGAGTGGAGGGACCGCATCCCGGCCGTGGTGCACGTCGACGGCACCGCGCGGGCCCAGACCGTGGCCGGTGACCCGCTGCTCGAACGGATGCTGCGCGGCTTCGAGGAGCTCACCGGCGTGCCGGTCGTGGTCAACACGAGCCTCAACACCGCGGGCCGCCCGATGGTCGACACCCCGCGCGACGCGCTGGAGTGCTTCGGCTCGTCCCCGGTGGACCTGCTCGCCATCGGCCCCTTCGTGGTGCGCCGATGAAGTACTCCGTCGTGATCCCCACCGTCGGCCGCGCGTCCCTGGACGCGCTGCTCGACGTGCTCGAGAACGGCCCCGGCCCGGAGCCGCTGGAGGTCGTCGTCGTCGACGACAGCGAGACCCGCCTGGGCCCGGCCGCCGCCCGCAACACCGGCTGGCGCACCGCGTCCGGCGACTGGGTGGCCTTCGTCGACGACGACGTGGTGCTGCCGCGGGACTGGAAGACCCAGCTGGCCGCGGACCTGGAAGGCCTCGCGGACGACGTGGCCGCCACCCAGGCGTGGATCGTGGTGCCGCTGCCACCCGACCGCAGGCCGACCGACGCCGAACGCGGCACCGCCGGCCTCGCCGACGCCCTGTGGATCACCGCCGACATGGCCTACCGCCGTTCCGCGCTGGCGGAGTGCGGCGGGTTCGACGAACGGTTCCCGCGCGCCTACCGCGAGGACGCCGAGCTCGCGCTGCGCGTGCAGGACCGCGGGTACCGGATCGTGCGCGGGGAACGGGTCACGACGCACCCGGTCAAGCCCGCGACGTTCTTCACCAGCGTGCAGCAGCAACGCGGCAACGCCGACGACGCCCTGATGCGCCGCCTGCTCGGCCCCGGCTGGCGGTCGCGCATCGGTGGCCGGCGGGGTCGGCTGCGGGTGCACGCCCTGACCACCGCTGCCGGGGTGGGCGCGGTGCTGTGCGGGCTGACGGGCCGGCGGCGGGCCGGTGCGGTGCTGGCGGCGGTGTGGGCGGGGCTGACCGGGTGGTTCGCCTGGGCGCGGATCGCGCCGGGGCCGCGTGACGTGCGGGAGGTCGCCGAGATGGTGGTGACCAGTGCGGCGATCCCGCCGGTGGCGTGCTGGCACCGGGTGCGCGGGGAGTGGCGGCACCGGCGGGTCGCTCGGGTGCCGCAGGAGGGCGGCGAGGTGCCGGTTCCGCAGGGTGGCCGGCCGCGGAGCGGTGGAGTGGGCGAGCCGCAGGCTGTGCCGCCGAATGGGCAGCGCTCTGGTGAGTTGGGCGATCGGCTGGCTGCGGGGCTGAGCGACCGTCGGACAGCCGACTTCGACGACCGTCAGGCCACCGACCTGGACGACCGTCAGGCCACCCACCCAGGCGACCGTCAGGCCACCAACCTGGGCGACCGCCAGGCCACCGACCTGGGCGACCGCCGGGACGTTCAGCCCGACCGGCTGCCGGCCGACGAGCTGCGACCGCGGAGGGCCGGCCGATGAGGGTCCTCGTCCTGCGCGCCCTCGGCCTCGGTGACCTCCTGACCGCCGTACCGGCCCTGCGCGGGCTGAGAGCCGCGTTCCCGGACGCGGAGATCACCCTGGCGGCTCCGGAGTGGCTGCGGGACGTCGTGGACCGGATCGACGCGGTCGACCGCCTGCTGCCCACCGAGGAGCTGGCGCCGATCGCGTTCGACCGGCCCGACCTCGCCGTGAACCTGCACGGTCGCGGGCCGCAGAGCGTGGAGCTGCTGCGGGCGACCCGGCCGCAGCGGCTGATCACGCACGAGTACTGGCGCGAGGACCACCACGAGGTGGTCCGGTGGTGCGACCTGCTGGAGCGCAACGGCATCCCGTGCGACCCGGCCGACCTGCACCTGCCGCCGGTCGGGCCGCGCACGAACCGGATGGTGGTCCACCCCGGCGCCAGCACCGGGGCGCGGCGCTGGCCGGCTGACCGGTACGCGACGGTGGTGCGCGCGCTGGGCAGCGATGTCGTCGTCACCGCCGGGCCCGGTGAACGCGAGCTCGCCCGCAGGGTCTCGCCGACGCCGTTCTCGGGCAGCCTGGCCGAGCTGCTGGACCTCGTCGCCACCGCGCGGCTGGTCATCTGCGGCGACACCGGCGTCGCGCACGTCGCCACCGCCTACGGCACCCCGTCGGTGCTGTTGTTCGGGCCGGTGCCGCCTCAGCTCTGGGGGCCGCGGCACGGGCCGCACCTCGTGCTCTGGCACGGCTCCACCGGCGACACGTTCGCCGCCGAACCCGACCCCGGCCTGCTGCGGATCACCGTGGACGAGGTCCTCGAAGCTGCAGGAGGTGTGCTGTGCGACCCCAGCGGATCGGTGTTGTCGGCGCGGGTTACGTCGGCCTGACCACGGCCGCGTGCTTCGCGCACCTCGGCCACGACGTGGTGTGCGCGGACGTCGACGAGACCAAGGTCGCCGCCCTCGCCGCGGGTGAGGTCGGGCTGCACGAGCCGGGGTTGCGCGAGCTCGTCGTGCGCAACGCCGAGCGGTTGCGGTTCGTGGCCGGCAACCGGGAGGCGCTGTCCGACGTGGACTTCACGTTCGTCTGCGTGCCGACCCCCACCGGACCCGACGGCGCGGCCGACCTCACGGCGGTGGAGGCGGTCATCGCCGAGGCACCGCGGGGGTGCCGGCTGGTGCTGAAGTCCACCGTGCCGGTGGGAACGGCCGCGCGGTACCCGGGGGTGGTGTCGAACCCCGAGTTCCTGCGCGAGGGCCACGCTGTCGAGGACTTCCTGCGGCCGCAACGGGTCGTCGTCGGCGCCCGCGACGAGCGGCACGCGCTGGAGGTGGCCGCGCTGTACGAACCGACCGGCGCGCCCACCGTCATCACCGACAACACGAGCGCGGAGCTGGTGAAGTACGCCAGCAACTGCTTCCTGGCGCTGAAGCTCTCCTACGTCAACACCCTGGCAGAGCTGTGCGAGCAGGTCGACGCCGACATCGACGGCGTCACCGAGGGCATGCGGCTCGACGACCGGATCGGCGCGTCCTGCCTGGAACCCGGACCAGGCTGGGGCGGCTCGTGCCTGCCCAAGGACACCCTCGCGCTGCTGGCCACCGCACGGCAGGCCGGCGTCGACTTCCCCACGCTGGAGGGGGCCGTCACGACCAACCGGCACCAGCCGCACCGCGTCGTCGACCGCATCCGCGCGGAGACCGGTCCGCTGCGGGACAAGAGGATCGGCCTGCTCGGGCTCACGTTCAAGGCAGGCACCAACGACCTGCGCGACTCGCCGGCACTCGCCGTCGCGGAGCTGCTCACCCGGGAGGGTGCCCGGCTGACCGGCTACGACCCGTGCGTCACCGGCGACCTCGACGGCATCGCCGTGCACGCCACCCCCGCCGACGCGGCGCGGGACGTGGACATGCTGGTGGTGCTCACGGAGTGGCCGGAGTTCGCCGAGCTGGACTGGCCGGAGCTCGCCCGCCACACGGCCACCCCGCGCATCCTCGACACCCGCAACGTGGTGCCGCGCGACAAGGTGGCCGAGGCGGGCTTCCTGCTGGTCACGACCGGCCGCTGACCCCGAGGTGCACCACCTTCACGGTGGTCATCTCGTCCAGCAGCTCCGGCCCGTACCCGAACCCGGTGCCCGACGCCCCGCGCGGCTGGGCCGCACCGCCGGGGGCACCGCCGAAGACGTTGTTCACCTTCACCGTGCCCACCGGCAACGCACGCCACGCGCGGGTGGCGTGCTCCATCGACCCGGTCAGCACGGTCGCCGCGAGCCCGTAGTCGCCGGAGCACGCCTCGGCCAGCCCGTCGTCGAACGTCGGCACCGCCTGCACCGGGGCGACCGGGCCGAACGTCTCCTCGCACATGACCTGCATCGCCGAGGTGCAGTCGGCCAGCACGGTCGCGGGGTAGAAGGCGCCGCGACCGGGCGGGACCTCCCCGCCGACGAGGGCCCGCGCCCCGGCGGTGACGGCCGCGGCGACCTGGCCGTGCACGAACTCCCGGTGCCGCACGTCGACCAGCGGCTGCGGCTGCTCGTTCCACCGGCGGGCCAGCGCGCACAGCTCCTCCAGGAACGGTGCGGCGATCGTCTTGTGCACGTAGATCCGCTCGACCGACACGCAGAGCTGGCCCGCGTTCGTGAACGCGCCCAGCGCCGCCTGCGCCGCCGCCCACCTCGGGTCGACGTCGTCGTCGATGAGCAACGGGTCGTTGCCCCCGTTCTCCAGCAACACCTTCGCGCGGGTGGACGCGGCGATGGCGCGTCCGGTCGCGGTGCTGCCGACGTGCGCGACGACGTCCACGTCACCGCTCACCAGCGCCGCACCGACCGGGCCCGCGCCGGTGAGCGTCTGCAGCACGCCGGAGGGGAAGAACGGGCGCAGGACCGCGTCGAGCAGCAGACCGGTGTGCGGGCAGCGCTCACTCGGCTTGTGCACCACGGTGTTCCCGGTGACCAGTGCCGCCCCCAGCAGCCCGCACGCCACCGCCACCGGATCGTTCCACGGCGTCAGCGCCACGACCACCCCGCGCGGCTGCGGGATCATGAAGTCGACCGCGGTGCCGTGCAACGACCGTCCACGGTGGACCGGACCGAGCTCGGAGTACTGCACCAGCGTCGAGGCGCCCGCGAGCACGCCCTCCCGCGCGGAGGCGAGCGGCCGCCCGGTCTCGGTCTCGATCACCGCGGCCAGGTCGCCGGCCCGCGCCCTGAGCTCGGCCGCCGCCGCGGCGACCGCCGCTCCGCGTTCCGCCGCCGGTGTCGCCGCCCACTCCGCCTGAGCGGTCCGCGCGGCGGCCAGCGCGGCGGTCACGTCGTCCTCGCCGGCTACGGGGAGCAAGCCGACCGGCTGGTCGTCCAGGGGGCTGCGGACGTCGATGGCGTGCATGGTGGTCATGTCCGCCGGGTAGCCCTTCTGAGCAGGGAGAAACACCTGGGAGGAGAACCATGCCCGGACGCGAGGAACTGCCCAGCACGGTGGCCCGGTCGTCGAAGAAGGCCCAGCGCACGTGGATCAAGGCGCACGACTCGGCCGTCGAGTCCTACGGCGAGGGGGAACGGGCGCACCGCACCGCGTTCTCCGCGCTCAAGCACAGCTTCGAGAAGGTGGGCGACCACTGGGAGGCCAAGGACGAGAAGGGACCGTCCGACCCGCAGGCCGAGCGCAGCACCCCGCAGCAGGGTGAGACCGCCGGTGGCGTGGACGCGAACGCGACCAAGCAGCACCTCTACGACCTGGCCAAGCGGCTGGGCGTCGAGGGCAGGTCGCAGATGACCAAGGACGAGCTGGTCGACGCGATCGACAGGGCCAACACCCGCGCGACGGCTCGGGCGCGCTCGTGAAGGTCGTCGTCACCGGCGCGACCGGCAACGTCGGCACCGCCCTGCTGCGCAGGCTCGCCGACGAGCCCGACATCGAGGTGCACGGCATCTCCCGCCGCCGTCCCGCGAACGCCGCGCCCTACCAGGGGATCACCTGGACGCCCGTCGACATCGGCCGGCCGGGCGCGGAGGAGGTGCTGGCCACCGCGTTCGAGAACGCCGACGCCGTCGTGCACCTGGCGTGGCTGATCCAGCCGTCGCACGACGAACGCGCGCTGTACCGCACGAACATCGCCGGTTCGGCACGCGTGTTCACCGCCGCGGTCGACGCGGGCGTGGGGCACTTGGTGCACATGTCGTCGGTCGGCGCGTACTCGCCGGCGACGAAGGACCGCAGGGTGGACGAGTCGTGGCCGGTCAAGGGCGTGCGGTCGTCGTTCTACAGCAGGCACAAGGCCGCGGTGGAGCACCTGCTGGGCCAGTTCGAGTCGCAGCTGCTCATCTCCCGCCCGCGACCGGGCCTGATCCTGCAGTCCGACGCCGGGTCCGAGATCCGCGACTACTTCCTCGGCAGCCTCGTGCCGAAGTGGCTGTTCCGGCACCGCATCCCGGTGCTGCCGCTGCCGCGCCACCTGGTGCTGCAGTTCGTCCACGCCGACGACGTGGCCGACGGTCTGGTGCGCATCCTGCGGCACCGCCCGCACGGCGCGGTGAACCTCGTCGCCGAACCCGTCGTCACTCCCCGTGTTCTCGCCGACGTCCTCGGTGGCCGCCACGTTCCCGTGCCGGCGCGGCTGATGCGGTTCTTGGCGCACGCGTCCTGGTTGTTGCGGCTTCAACCGACTCCGCCGGGCTGGGTGGACCTCGCACTGGCATCGCCGCTGCTCAGCGCGTCGCGGGCGCGGTCGGAACTGGGCTGGGAGCCCACTTTCGGGTCACAGGAAGCTCTTCGTGCTCTTGTTCGGGGCATCGGCGCCGGTCAGGAGGTCGACGCCAGCCCGGTGCTGTGAGACGGGGAGAACCGCTTCGCCGAGTAGCGTTTCAAGCCGCTTTTCTCGGCTAAATCTCCTCTATGGACGGGACTTTCGACGCGGTCCTCTTCGACCGCGACGGCACGCTCATCCGGGACGTCCCGTACAACGGCGACCCGAGTGCCGTGACACCCATGCCGGGCGCCCGCGAGGTGCTGCACGGCCTGCGTGCCCACGGCCTGCTCACCGGCGTGGTGACCAACCAGTCGGGGATCGGCCGTGGCCTGCTCACGAAGACGCAGGTCACGGCCGTGAACGCACGGGTCGACGAGCTGCTCGGCCGGTTCGGCACCTGGCAGATCTGCCCGCACGCGCCCGAGGACGGCTGCGCGTGCCGCAAGCCGGCTCCCGGGATGGTCCTGGCCGCGTGCGAAGCCCTCGGGGTGAGTCCGCACCGCACGCTGTTCGTGGGGGACATCGGCTCCGACGTCGAGGCCGCGCAGGCCGCGGGCGCGGTGCCGTTGCTCGTGCCGACCGAGGTGACCAGGCCGGACGAGGTCGCCGGTGCACCGCACACCGCACCCGACCTGTTCGGCGTGCTGGAGATGGTCCGATGAGGACGTTGGTCGCCCGCCTCGACAGCGACGGTGACGTGCTGCTGGCCGGTCCGGCGGTGCGCGCGGCCGCGACGGCGGGCGAGGTCGTGCTGTTGTGCGGCCCCAACGGTGTCCGCGCCGCCGAGCTGCTGCCGGGCGTCAGCCGGATCGTCGAGTGGGAGTGCCCGTGGATCGTCAACCCGGCCTCCGACGTGCGCCCGGTCGACATCGAGGCCGTCATCGCGCTGGTGCACGGGATTCGCGCCGACGTGGCATTGGTGCTGACGTCGTTCCACCAGAGCCCGCTGCCCACGGCGCTGCTGCTGCGGCTGGCGGGCGTGCCCAAGATCGTGGCCCGCTCGACCGACTACCCGGGGTCGCTGCTGGACGTGCGGCTGCGCGACGACCCGGACATCCCCGAGGCGGAGCGGGCCCTGCAGGTCGCCCGAGCCGCGGGGTTCGAGCTGCCGGAGGGCGACGACGGCCGGCTCGCCGTCACCGACCCGCCGGAGGCGGACCTGAGCGGTCCGTACGTGGTGGTGCACCCCGGTGCGACGGCGCCCGCCCGCACCTGGTCGCCGGACCGCTGGGCGAAGGCGGTGGTCGCGCTGACCTCCGCCGGGCACCGGGTGGTCGTGACCGGCGGACCGGCCGAGGCCGAGCTGACCGGGCACGTTGCCGGCGCGTGCGGGCTCGACCTGGGCGGGCGCACCGGCTTCCGCGAGCTGGCCGGGGTGCTGAAGGGTGCTGCCGCGATCGTCGTCGGCAACACCGGACCCGCCCACCTCGCGGCCGCGGTCGGCACCCCGGTCGTGTCGCTGTTCGCGCCGGTGGTGCCCGCCGTCCGGTGGGCGCCGTACGGCAGGCACGTGCTGCTCGGTGACCAGAACGCGCCGTGCCGGGGCAGCAGGGCGCGCGAGTGCCCGGTGCCCGGACATCCGTGTCTCGACCTGGTGGACCCGGCCGCGGTCGTCGCGGCGGTCGCGGAGGTGACAGCGTGAGGATCCTGTTGTGGCACGTCCACGGTTCGTGGACGCACTCGTTCGTCCAAGGTGGACACGAGTACCTGGTGCCCGGTCCGCCGGACGGCATCGGGCTCGCCGGGCGGCCGTGGCCCGCGGCGCGCGAGATCGAACTGTCCGATGTGGACCCCGACGTGGCCGTGGTGCAACGGGTCGAGGAGCTGTCGCTGGTACCGCGCGGCATCCCGGTCGTGTACCTGGAGCACAACACGCCCGCCGCGCCCGGCCAGCGGCACCCGATGGCGGACTGGGACGGGACCCTGGTCCACGTCACGCACTTCAACGACCTGATGTGGGACTGCGGCAGGACCCGCACGATCGTCGTCGAGCACGGGGTCGTCGACCCCGGGCAGCTCTACACCGGTGAGCTGCCCAGGGCGGCGGCCGTGATCAACGAACCGGTGCGGCGCGGCCGGGTCGTGGGCACCGACCTGCTGCCGCGGTTCGACCCGGTCGACGTGTTCGGCATGGGCACCGAGCAGATCGGCGGCATGGGGGACCACGACCTGGAGTCGTTGCACCGCGAGCTCGCGCGCCGCCGCGTCTACGTGCACACACCGCGCTGGACGTCGCTCGGGCTGTCGTTGCTGGAGGCCATGCACATCGGGATGCCCGTGGTCGCGCTGGCGTGCACGGAAGCCATGCGCGCGGTGCCGCCCGAGGCCGGTGCGATCTCGACGGACGTGGAGGAGCTGGTGTCGGCGGTGCGGGAGCTGATCGCCGATCCGGCTCTTGCGCACGAGAAAGGGAAACGGGCGCGTGAGTTCGCGTTGGCCCGCTACGGGCTCGAAGCGTTCCTGCGGAGCTGGGACGTGGTGCTGAAGGAGGTGTGGGTCGGATGAGGATCGCAATGGTGTCGGAGCACGCAAGTCCGCTTGCCGTGCTGGGCGGCGCGGACGCGGGCGGTCAGAACGTGCACGTCGCGTCGCTCGCGGCCGCACTGGTGCGGCGCGGTCACGACGTCGTGGTCCACACCCGCCGCGACGGCGAGGCACTGCCCGGCCGCGTGACGACGCCCGACGGGTACGAGGTCGTCCACGTGCCGGCCGGGCCGCCCGCGGAGGTGCCGAAGGACGAGCTGCTGCCGCACATGGCCGAGTTCGGCCGGTTCCTGCACGAGCAGTGGCAGGAGAAGGCACCCGACGTCGTGCACAGCCACTTCTGGATGTCCGGTCTCGCCTCCGTGCTGGCCGCCCGCCGCTCCCGCGTGCCGATCGTGCACACCTACCACGCGCTCGGCACCGTGAAGCGCCGCCACCAGGGCGCGGACGACACCAGCCCGCCGCAGCGCGTCGCGGTCGAGCGCCTGGTCGGGCAGGAGGCGACCGTCATCGCCGCGACCTGCGCCGACGAGGTGCGGGAGCTGGTCGCCATGGGCCTGCGGCGGGACAAGACCGTCGTCGTGCCCTGCGGCGTGGACACCGACCTGTTCGGCGTGGCCGGCCCGGTGGTGCCGCGGTCGGCGCCCCGGCGGATCGTGTCGGTGGGCAGGTTGTTGCCGCGCAAGGGGTTCGCCGACCTCATCGCCGCGTTGCCGATGGTGCACGACACCGAGCTGGTGATCGTGGGCGGACCACCGGACCTCACCGCGGACCCGGAGGCACGACGGCTGCTGGCCGTGGCGCAGTCGCTCGGCGTCGCCGACCGCGTGCAGCTCGCCGGCCAGGTCGCGCGCACGGACATGCCCGCGTTGCTGCGTTCCGCGGACGTCGTGGCGTGCGTGCCCTGGTACGAACCGTTCGGCATCGTGCCGCTGGAGGCCATGGCCTGCGGCGTGCCCGTCGTGGCGTCCGAGGTGGGCGGCCTGACCGACACCGTGGTCGACGGTGTGACCGGTGTGCTGACCGCACCCCGCGACCCGCGTGCCCTCGGCCGGGCGCTGCGCACGCTGCTGGCCGACCCGTCCCGCGGCACGGCCTACGGCATCGCCGGCCGCGACCGCGTCGAGGCCATGTACTCGTGGGACGAGGTGGCGGCCCGCACCGAGCTGGTCTACCGCGGCCTCGCGACCGGCCACCTCGCGCCGACCGACCGGCTGGCGGTGGCCCGGTGACCCTCGAAAGCCACCTCGAAGGCCTGAACCACACGCTGTCCGGCCTGCAGTCCCAGGCCTCCCTCGTGCACCGCTGGGGCGCCCGCCTGGCCCACCTGCTCTCCACGGGCGGCCGCCTGCTCGCCGCGGGCAACGGCGGTTCCGCCGCCGAGGCCCAGCACCTCACCGCGGAGCTCGTCGGCCGCTACCGCCACGACCGCCGCCCGTTCGCGGCCCTGGCGCTGAACGCCGAGACCTCCAGCATCACCGCCATCGCCAACGACTACGGCTACGACCAGGTGTTCGCCCGCCAAGTCCTCGCCCACGCCCGCCCCGACGACGTGGTGCTGCTCATCTCGACCAGCGGCTCCAGCCCCAACCTCCTGGAGGCCGCACGGGCCGGTCGGGTGGCGGAGGCGAGCGTGTGGGCCCTGACCGGCGCCCTGCCGAACCCGCTGGCCGCGCTGGCCGACGACGTGCTCGCGCTGCCGGGCGACCCGTGCCACGTGCAGGAGGCGCAGCTGGTCGTGGTGCACGCGCTGTGCGAGGCGTTCGAGGCCGCGCTGCCGGTCGTGGGGCGGAGGGTGTCGTGACCGCGGCCGGGACGTCGCGGGCTGCGGTGCGGGATGGGCGGCCCGAGCTGGCCGGATCGCGCGGTACGGCGCGTGCGCGGTGCGACGTGGTAGTGCCGACAGCCTGGCGTGCGGCGCCCGCCCGCCCACCGCACGCAGCAGAGCGGAGGCCGGCATGAAGCTCGTCGTCGTCGGTGACGCGCTGCTCGACATCGACATCTGCGGCACCGTCACCCGCGTGTGCCCGGACGCGCCCGCCCCCGTCCTGGACGTCGCCGACGAGCACGCCCGTGCCGGCGGTGCCGCGCTGGCCGCCACCATGGCGGCGCGGGACGGTCTTGACGTCACGCTGGTGACCGCCCTGTCCGATGACGAGGCCGGACAGCGGCTGCGCGGGTTGTTCGAGGTGCCCGCCGTCGTGGGGCAGTCGGGACCGGTGCCGGTGAAGACCCGGCTGCGCAGCGGCGGCACGTCGCTGGCACGGGTGGACCGCGGCGGGGGCGGCCCGGCACCGCAGGTCACCGACGAGATGCTCGACGCGGTGCTGACCGCGGACTTCGTGCTGGCGTCGGACTACGGGCGTGGGCTGCTGGCCGACGAACGGCTGCGGTCGGTGCTCACGCGCGTCCCGGTCGTGTGGGACCCGCACCCGCGCGGACCGCGACCGGTGCCCGGCGCGCGGCTCGTCACGCCCAACCTGTCCGAGGCCACCGCGTTCAGCGGCACCGCCGACCCGGAGGAAGCGGCGCGCACACTGAGGGAGACCTGGCAGGCGCGTGCCGTCGTGGTCACGATGGGCAAGTCCGGTGCGTTGCTCCACTGTGGAGGGACACCCGTCGCCGTTCCGGCGCCCGTCATCCCGGCCGTGGACCCGTGCGGTGCCGGCGACCGGTTCGCCGTCGCCGTCACCACGAGGCTGGCCCGGGGCGCGGCACCGGACGACGCCGTGGCCGACGCGGTCGCGCGCGCGGCGGAGTTCCTGCAGCAGGGCGGTGTCTCCGGCATGCGGGCGGAGCCCGGCTCCACCGTGGACGAGGTGCGCAGGCGCGGCGGGGTCGTGGTCGCCACCGGCGGTTGCTTCGACGTGCTGCACCCCGGGCACGTGCGGATGCTCGCGGCGGCACGGGCGCTGGGCGACTGCCTCGTCGTGTGCCTGAACTCCGACCATTCGGTGCGCCGGCTCAAGGGCGAGCACCGGCCGGTCAACGGGCAGGCCGAGCGGATCGAGGTGCTCAAGGCGCTGGAGTCCGTGGACGACGTGGTCGTGTTCGGCGAGGACACCCCCGAGCACGTCCTGGGCCGGCTGCGGCCGGACATCTGGGTGAAGGGCGGCGACTACACCGCCGAGCTGCTGCCGGAGACCGCGGTGGTCCGGCGGTGGGGCGGGCGCACCGTCGTGGTGCCGTACCACCGCGGGCATTCGACGACCGAGATCCTGTCGAGGAGGGCTTGATGAAGGTGCTGGTGACCGGTGGCGCGTCCGGGTTGGGCGCGGCCGTCGCGGACGCGGTGCGCGAAGCGGGCGGAACCCCGCTGGTGCTGGACAAGTCGGCGCCGGAGGGCGTGCACGACTTCGAGTTGGTCGACCTCGCGGACGGACGGGCCGCCGAGCAGGCGGTGCGCACGCTCGCCGAGCGCAACGGAGGACTCGACGCGGTGGTGACCGCGGCGGGCATCGACCGGTGCGGCACGCTCGCGGAGGTGCCCGCTGACGAGTGGGAGAACGTCGTGCGGGTCAACCTGTTCGGCACCGCGGCCGTCGTCCGGGCGGCACTGCCGTACCTGGAGGGCGGCCGGGTGGTCACCGTCGCGTCCACCCTCGGGCTCAAGGCCGTCAGCGACGCCACGGCGTACTGCGCGTCGAAGTTCGGCGTCGTCGGCTTCACCCGCGCACTGGCGGCCGAGACCGCGGGCCGCACCGGTGTCACGCTGGTCGTGCCCGGCGGCATGCGGACGAAGTTCTTCGACGACCGCACCGAGCAGTACCGGCCGAAGGACCTCGACCAGCTCAACCCGCCGGACCGGGTGGCGGCCGCGATCCTGTTCGCGCTCAACCAACCCGAGGGGTGCGAGGTCCGCGAGCTCGTGATCGCCCACGCACAGGAGCCGTCCTGGCCGTGAACGAACTCGACGAGGACTCCCAGTTCGACAGCGGTTTCCTGCCGGCCAGACGACCACACCCGGTGATCGTCGCGGCCGGCCTGAGCGCGCGCGGTGGCCTGCTGTGGTTGCCGGTGGCGGGTGTCATCGCCGCGACGGGCAGGAAGCGGACCGCCCGGCACGCGCTGCTCGCGGCCGTGGCCGCCATGCCGCTGGGCCACCTGGTGAGCCTGGTGGTGCACCGGCGCAGACCGCACTCGGTGCTGCCCGCGCGCAAGGCGTTGCCGGAGCACCCGGACTCGTCGTCGTTCCCCTCCAAGCACGCGGTGACGGCCGCCGCCTTCGGCACCGTCACCGCGGTGGAGGACCCGGTGGCCGGCGCGTTCGTCACGCCGCTGGTCCTGCTCGTCGCCTACAGCCGGCTGCGCACCCGCGTGCACTGGCCGACCGACGTCATCGGCGGCCTGGCGCTCGGTGCGGTGATCGGCTTGGCCGTGCGCGCCGGGACCAGGCGCTGATCCCGGCGCGCACGCGGGTCAGGGCCGCCTCCACCCCTCGTCGCCGAGGAGCGGGCTCGCCTGCGGTCCCATCAGCGACATCCCGCCGTCCACGACGAACGACGCGCCCGTCACGTACCCGGCGGCGGGGGTCGTCAGGAACGCCACGACCGCGGCGACCTCGGCGGCGTGACCGGGCCGTCCGAGCGGGACGCCTGGCCGCGGCTCCGTGCGCGGGTCCACGTCCTCCTGGCCGGTCATCGGCGTCGAGATCTCGCCGGGGGCAACGGAGTTCACGGTGATGTCGTGTTCGGACAGCTCCAGCGCCAGAACCTGGGTCAGCGCACCGAGTCCGGCCTTGGCGGCGCAGTACGGTGCGGCACCGACGCGGGGGAGGTGCTCGTGGACGGACGTGATGTTCACGATCCGGCCGCCGCGACCACTGGCGATCATGTGCCGCGCGGCCCGCTGGCAGCACAGGAACGCGCCGTCGAGGTCAACCGAGAGCACCTCCCGCCACTTCTCGTACGACATCTCCAGCGCCTTCTCGCTGCTGCCGGTGCCCGCGCAGTTCACCAGCACGTCGAGGCCGCCCAGCTCCTCGGCCAGCTCGTCGACGACGGAGGCGGCACCGGGCAGGTCGGTGAGGTCGAGGCGGCGCACGGCACACCGGCCGCCCGCCGCGCGGACCTCCTCGGCGGTGCGTTCGGCGCCGTCGGCGTCGTCGTGGAACGTGATGCCCGCGTCGACGCCGCCGCCGGCCAGCGCGACCGCGACGGCCTTGCCGATGCCGGAGTCGGCGCCGGTCACGACGGCGCGCAGCGGCGCGCCGGCGCGGTCCTGGGGCAGGGGTGCGGTGGTCATGGGACGCGAGTACCCGCCGCGGTCGCGGGCATGCGGAGGGTGAAGTGGTTCAACGTCCTGGGCAGCGGCTCACCCAGCACACCGGAGAACGCCAGGTGCTCGCTGAGCGCGTCGAGCACCGCTCCGGCCGTGACCAGCACCAGATCGCGGCCGGGGCACTCGCCGGGACCGCCGCTGAACGGCACGATCGCCGGGTCGCGCGGCCCGTCCCACAGCTCCGGCGCGTACCGGTCGGCGAACGGCAACCGGTCCGGGTCGCGGTGGAAGAACGGCGTGAACACCACGAACTCGGTGTTCTCCGGCAGCCACGTGCCGTGCCAGCGGGTCGCGATCGTGCTCTCCCGCAGGATGATCGGTGTCGTCGGCCACAGCCGCGCCGACTCCAGCACACCGCGCACACCGGTGCCGCCCACCGCCAGCGCCCGCATCGTGACGATCCCGGCCGCGTCGAACGCGAAGAGCCAGTGCGGCACCTGGCCGGACAGGTCGCCGGGGAACGCGGCGAGGCTGCCGGGCTCGCGCCGTGCGAGGTGCTCGTCGAGCCGGTGCTGGAAGCGTTCGCGCAGACCCTCCTGCCGCGGGTGCAGGAACGCCCAGTTCGCGTTCTGCCGCAACGCCTTCAGGTCGTCGGTGAGCTGGTCGTCGTCACGTGCGCCGTTGCCGAGCACGATCCTGCGCACGATGCGCCACCACACCTGGCTGAACCCCTGCCAGGTCAGCTCGCCGTTGCTCATCACGTGCCGCACCAGCAGGTCCACCTCGTCGCGCACGACGTCCTCGACCGGCACGTTCTCCGGCCGCAGCGCGCGTTCGTTGAGCTCGCGCAGCCGGTCGCGCTCCGGTTCGTCCGAGATGAGCACGCCGTGCGGCTGGAAGTGCCGCAGCGCCGCTTTCTTCTCCCTGGTGGCCAACGCGAACGGCTCCGGCGACTCGCGCAGCAACCGTCCCACATCAGCCGGGTCGACCAGCACGGCGACGCTGCGGCCGGTGACGCGCAGGCGGACCGGTTCGGGCCCGTACCGGTCCCGCAGGTGCCGCATCGTGTCGATGGCGGTGGAGTCGGACTGGACCTTGTCGGCGAGCGCCATCACGCCCGGCCTGCGGACGATGACGCCTTTCGCCAGCGTGGGCAGCAACACCGTCGCGAAGACACGCGTGGTGTCGAGTCGTGAAGAGATGGCCATGCACCGGACTACCCGCTCGTGTGCGTGTGAACCGGCACGACCGGGGGTATTCGGCCAGCGGGAGGTCATCATGCCACGCGGATCGAACGCCAAACGTGAACGCCAGTACGAGCACATCGAGGACTCGGCCCGCAGCCGTGGTGAGTCACCCGCGCGGGCGAAGGAGATCGCCGCGCGCACGGTGAACAAGAACCGCGCCCAGGCCGGTGAGTCCAAGACCGCCAGCCGATCGTCCACGAAGGACAAGTCGCCGCAGCAGCGCGGCGGGCAGCGGTCCCACAGCGGCGCCCAGGGCCCCACGCGCGACCAGCTCTACAACGAGGCCAGGCAGCGCGGGGTCAAGGGCCGCTCGTCCATGACGAAGAAGGAGCTCGCCCACGCCCTCGGACGCTGACGTGCCACCCACCACCACTGTCGAGGACAAGGGCTCCACGCTCACGATCCTCACCACCGAGCACTACACGCTGCAGATGGTGCGCAGCGCGACGATCGCCGACGCGTCCAGCCGGGCGGGCCACCTGCTCACCACGATCTCCGCGTCGATGATCGCGCTGGGGTTCGTGGCCCAGGTCGTGCCGCTGCCGGTGCTGCTGACGCTGATGCTGGTGATCTTCACGGGCCTGTTCCTGATCGGCCTCGCCACGCTCTTCCGCACGGTCGAGCTCGGCGTCGAGGACGTCCAGGCCGGCCTGGGGATCAACCGCATCCGGCACATGTACGGCGACATCGAACCCTGCACCAGGGACGTGTTCGTCCGGCAGGTGCACGACGACACGGTCGGCGTCGAGGTCGACTCCGGCCAGACCGCCTGGCGCAACGCCCGGCGGCCGCGGCTCATCGGCACCGCGCTGAGCGTGGCCGGTCTGGTGAACCTCGTGAACGGCCTCGTCGCCGGCGCCATCGCGGGCGCAGCGGCCGGACTGCTGCACGCCGGCCTCACCTGGTCGATCGTCATCGGCCTCTGCGTGGCCACCGTCGTGATCACCGCCTTCGGGGTGGCGCTCGGCCGCATCGGCCGCCGCGGCGTCGCACCGATCAACACCCGCTTTCCCAGGAACTGACCAACGAGGAGAACCACCGTGCAGTACGACGTCGTCGACCTGATCATGCAGGACCACCGCGAGGTCGAGCGCCTGTTCGACGAGCTGAAGAACCACCCGGAGAAGCGACCGCTGCTCACGCCCGTCCTGTGTGGACTGCTCGTCGCGCACAGCCGGGCCGAGGAAGCCGAGGTGTACCCCGTGGCCCAGCAGGAAGCCGGCGAGTCCGACGAGGTCGAGCACAGCCAGGAGGAGCACGCCGAGGCGGAGCAGCTCCTCGCGAAGCTGCTCGACGCCGAGATGGACTCCCCGCAGTACGAGCAGATGCTGCAGAAGGTCATCGACTCCATCACCCACCACGTGGAGGAGGAGGAGAAGACCGTGCTGCCCGGCATGCGCAAGCGCCTCAGCGCCGAGCGCCGCTACGAGCTGGGGGAGAAGTTCGCGCGCAGCCGCGCCGACCACCTCGGTGAGATGCCCGGCCAGGCCACCCGCGAGGAGCTGCTGCTGCAGGCGAAGAACATGGGTGTTCCCAACGCCTCCAGCATGAGCAAGGAGCAGCTGAAGAAGGAGCTGCAGAAGGCCGCCTCCTGATCGCCGTCGTCCGGCCGGGAAGTTCACCCGACCGGACGACAACCCGGCCCCCGTCCGCTTCCGTCTTCATCGGCGGAACCAGACGGGGGTCGGAATGTGAAGAAGGCACTGCTGCTCATCGCGTTGACCTTGGCCGTGGCCTCGTGCGGCCAGAACAGCTCGGGTGAGCTCCGCTCGGCGCAGCCCACCACCGCGGTGAACGACCCGGTGGTGTCGGCCGCCGCGGACGTCGTCCAACCGGTGCTGGAGTCGAGGTACACCGCCACCTACGCGGGCCTGGAGGTCCGCGGCGACACGCTGGTGGTCCACCGCAAGCCTGATCCGACGCTCGACGCCGAGATCGCGGGACTCGCACCGCACGCGCGCATCCTGTTCCAGGACGCCCGGTACACCAAGTCGGAGATGCAGGCAGCGGTTACGCGGGTGATGGACGACCGCGAGCACTGGAAGAGCCGGGGCGCGGACGTGAACGTCGCCGGCCCGAAGACGGACGGGTCCGGTGTCGAGGTGGGCACGGCCGAGGAACCACCGGCGGACCTCGCGGCACAGCTGCAGGACCGCTATCCGGGCATGGCCTTCAGCGTGCGCAGGCAGGGCACGGTCGTGTTCCCGGTGTACACGGGACCGGTGCCCGTGCTGCCGAGCTCACCGGTGCGGAGCAGGTGAACGGCTAGGCCGACCTGCGCGAAGGGTGCGCCCCGGCGCCCGCGACCGCACGGCGGCGACTCGGCCGGCGCAGCGGGACCACAACCCCGCGGCAGAGCACCCGACCCGCCGCCTCACGACCGGCCACAGTGGACTGCGGCAGCGGCTCCGGCGTCGGCGGGATGGGGTCAGGGTCCGGGCCCGCCGGACGCGGCTGGTCGGGGCCGGGCTGCGGCGGCTCCGGCTGCGGCGGAACGGGCTGGCTCGCGGCAGGCTGGCGCGCAGAGGGCTCGATCATGACCGCCGTATACCCACAACTCCCGTGTTTTCACACCCCTGAGCTCATCGCGTGGATTCGTGGTCGGCACGAATTCCGTCGTTCCGGCTAATGAGCACCTCCCTTGACCCGACAATCCGCTGGGTGCCGGTCCCGTTTGGGACCAGCGGAACGGGAGGGCGCCGATGGTGACGGCCAAGGACTGGTTCGTCGGGGAGGACCAGGCCGACGGACTGCACTTCCTGGGTGCGGTCGAGCTCGTCGCGTTGCTGGACCGGCTCTCGCGGCGCCCGCGCTGGCCCGCGCGGGACGTGCCGCTGCCGATCGTGTTCCTGCGCAGGCCTCCCGGCGCGGCCGGTCCGCTCGAACCGCTCGCGAGCAGGCCGGAGACCGCGCGCGGCAAGCGGATCGCGTGCGCACGGGTCGACGGCGCCGACCCGGTCACGCCCGAGTCGCGGCGGGCGGTCCTCGACGACGCGATCGGCCAGCTCGCCGGCAAGGTGCCCGGCGCGGCGCGGCTGCGGTTCCCGCACTACGCGCTCGTCGGGTGGCTGCTGGCGCTGACCCTGCCCGAGGACGGCGACGCCGAGGACGAGGAACGGCACATCGCCCGCGCGTTCCGCGCCCACGTCCGCGGCCGGATGCGGATGAACATCGGGCCCGACGGGTCGCAGGACCTGGCCCAGGACTTCCCGTGGTGGATCCGGCTCGTCATCACCCTGGCGCCGCGGCTCGGGCTGGCGCTGACGGCGCTGCTGTGGCGCCCGGCGACGTGGGTGGGGGAGCAGCCGGTCGGCGGCCGGTCGCGGGGCGGGCTCTACCGGCTGGCCCGCGCGTTCGTGAAGGAGCACCTCGCAGAGCGGCACGCGGACGAGGTCGGCGACCTGCTGGTGCGCGCGTTCCTGGAGGACCTGCGGCGCTCGCACCGGCGGTGGTCGCTGTGGGGGACGGGACGGCGGCGCACCGGCTACCCGTGGCTGCTGGTGGAGAACGCCGGTCCCGCCGGTGGCGACAGCACCGGCCGGTGGCTGCTCGACTCGATCGGCCGCGCCCGCAACACCGTCACGGTCCACAAGGGACAGTCCTGGCGGGCGAACTCGCTGAGCCGGCCCGATCCGCTGCTGGTGATCGCGGCGGGCGAGTCCGCGCAGGCACCGGCAAGGCACGCGGCCGACGCGTCGGCGGGCTACCGCAGGTGGCTCGTGCAGCTGGCCCGGTCGGACAACTGGCTGCTGGAGCTGCAGACCGACGCCTCCGAACCGGCACCGGGCGTCAGCGGCGCGTTGTCGGACATGGGGCCCATGCGGCTCCGCCGTGCCGTGGCCGCACCGCTGGCGATGGTGGTGCTCGCCGCTCTCGTGGCCGCCGTGCCGTTCGTCAACCACGCCCGGTGCGAGCCGTGGTGGTCCCCGTCGGTGCGCGCGCCGCTGGAGCGGGTCGGCGAGGAGTGCATCGGCGTGTCCGCTGACCCGTTGCGCCACTTCATGCCGCCGTCCGTGCCGGAGGAGGTGCGGCCCTCGCTGCAGGACGTCTACGGCCGGATCATGGCCGAGAACGACAAGGCCGCCACCCGGCCGGACGCCATCACGATCGTGTTCCTGAGCGTGCTGACCCCGAGCACCGCCAACAGCTACACGGCCCTCGTCGAGGAGCTGCGCGGCGTGTGGGTGGCGCAGAAGACCAGTGACGTGCCCATCCGGATGCTGCTGGCCAACGGCGGCGAGGGACCGGGTGGCCGCGGTCTGGCGTCGGGCGACCTGGCGGCGGACAAGATCATCGAGCTGGCGGCGCGCGACCGCAGCGTGGTCGCGGTGACCGGGTTGTCGATCAGCACCGACACGGCCAAGTCGGTGGTGAAGCGGCTGGGCAGCAGCGCGTTGCCGGTGATCGGTTCGCTGACCTCGGCCGACGACATGGCGACGATCAACGAGTACTACTACCAGATCGGACCCAACAACCTGCGCGAGGCGGCCGTGGCGGCGTTCTACGCCAAGTGGCGGCTGGGAGTGTCGAACGTGGCGATCTTCTACTCCGGCGATCCCACCGACCGCTACAGCCAGAACCTCGCCGACGACGCGAAGACCGCGTTCGCGCTGCTCGGCATCGCGGTCGACCAGTACAAGTCCTACCGGGTCGCCAACGACGACGAAGGCCTCGCACCAGCGAGCCTCGGCCAGGGCGCCTGCCCGTCCGCCGGGAAACCGGGCTACGCGGTGTTCTACGCGGGCCGGGCCCAGTTCCTCGCGGAGTTCCTGCGCGGCATGAACAGCAGGTGCCAGGGCAGCACACCGCCGGTGCTCGCGAGCGACTCGTCGACCCGGTTCATCCTCGAGGGCACGATGGCGCAGTTCCCCAACGTGCGGCTGGACTACCTGTCGTTCGCGAGCCCCGCGGCGTGGTCGGACTGCGCGATGGTGCCGTTCTACAAGAACTACCTCGACGTGTTCCGCCAGACGTGCCAGCAGCTCGGCGACGGCCGGTCCGCCGCCTCCTACGACGCCATGCAGGTGCTGGCGGAGGGCATCCGGCAGGTGCGCCGCACGGATCCGGGCGCGCGGGTGCGGGAGGGACTGCTCGCGGGCATCGGCAGCATCCGGCCGGACAACGCGATCCAGGGCGCCACCGGCAAGATCGGGTTCGGTGCCGCGACCCGCCTGCCGGTGGACAAGGCCGTGCTCGTGCTGCGCGCCAACACCGACACGACCTCGACACCGCTGCTGCTGTGCGGCGAACTGCCGTTCCGCGGCGGGCTGGCCGCAGGCCTGGAACCAGACGAGGGCTGCCCCCGCGACCCCTGACCCCCTGCCGGCATCTGCAAGTACTACTCGGTGTCAGAGTTGGTGGTGCCGCTGGTGATCAGCGGTTAGTGTCCGGCCCTGGTCGTGGGGTGACTCTCAAGTACCACGCCCCCGATGGTG
>NZ_JBVJRT010000010.1:0-400171 GCF_055607425.1 Lentzea sp. NPDC037011
CGACTCCTGGAACCACGGGTGCGCGTCACTGGTGTGGTTGAGCACCAGGTCCGTGATCACCCGGATGCCCCGCCGGTGCGCCTCCTCCAGCAGGTAGACGAAGTCCTCCACCGTGCCGAACTCCGGCAGCACCGCACGGAAGTCGCTGATGTCGTACCCGCCGTCACGCAACGGCGAAGCGTAGAACGGCGGCAACCACAGGCAGTCGACGCCCAGCCACTCCAGGTAGTCGAGCCGCGACGCGAGCCCGCGGAGGTCACCGGTCCCGTCGCCGTTGGAGTCGCTGAACGCCCGGACCAGGACCTCGTAGAAGACGGCGCCCTTGTACCAGTCCGGGTTCGGCTTCGCCTGCCGCGCGGACTTGAAGTCCTCGGCCTGCGGCTCGACCAGGAAACCGGCGTCGTCGATGGCTTCTCCGGTGTGCGGTGTTCCTTCCAGCCCGAGTGCAGCGTCGGGACGCGGGTCGTCGACCATGATGCCCACCTCGTCGGGGGTTGTGCGGTGGAGCGGCTTGCGCGCGCTCTAGGAAAAACGTCGTTGGAGGCTCACGACGTGCGCGGTCGCACGCCACGGCTCGAGGCGGACGTAGTTCGCCTGTCCCCAGTCCCAGGTCTCGCCCGTGACCTCGTCGTGCGCGATCACCCGCTCGTGCCAGTCGAACCCGAGGTCGGGCAGGTCGAGGTACAGCGTCCCCTCCTGCGCGTTGTTCGGGTCGAGGCTCACGACCACCACGACGGTGTCACCGGTCCCGGGGTCGCGCTTGCTGAACGCGACCAGGGCGTCGTTGTCCAGCTCTTGGAACTTCAACGTGCGCATCTGCTGCAGCGCGGGGTGCGCCTTGCGGATGTGGTTCAGCTTGCGCAACCACGGTTCGAGAGAACGCCCGTCCGCCAGTGCACGGGCGTAGTCGCGTGGCCGCAGCTGGTACTTCTCGGAGTTGAGGTACTCCTCGCTGCCGGGCTTGACCGCCTCGTGCTCGAACAGCTCGTAGCCGCTGTACACGCCCCACGTGGGGGAGAGTGTCGCCGCCAGTGCCGCACGCAGGCCGAACATGCCGGGGCCGCCGTGCTGCAGCGACTCGTGCAGGATGTCCGGCGTGTTGACGAAGAGGTTCGGCCGCGCCTCGTCCCAGTGGTCGCGGAGGTCCTCGCCGAACTCGATCAGCTCCTGCTTGCTCGTCCGCCACGTGAAGTAGGTGTAGGACTGCGTGAAGCCGAGCTTGGCCAGCCCGTAGAGGCGGGCGGGCCGGGTGAAGGCCTCGGACAGGAACAGCGTGTCCGGGTAGACCTCCTTGACCTTCCAGATCAGCCACTGCCAGAAGTCCGGCGGCTTGGTGTGCGGGTTGTCGACCCGGAAGATCCGCACCCCGTGCTCGGCCCAGTACAGGACCACGCGCAGCACCTCGTGGTAGAGGCCCTGCGGGTCGAGGTCGAAGTTGATCGGGTAGATGTCCTGGTACTTCTTCGGCGGGTTCTCCGCGTACGCGATCGTGCCGTCGGGCCTGGTCGTGAACCACTCCGGGTGCTTGAGCACCCACGGGTGGTCCGGCGCGCACTGCAGTGCGAAGTCCAGCGCCACCTCGAGGCCGAGCTCGTGCGCGCGTGCGACCAGCGCGTCGAAGTCCTCGATCGTGCCCAGCTGCGGGTGGATCGCGTCGTGACCGCCCTCGTCGGCACCGATCGCCCAGGGCGAGCCGGTGTCCTCGGGACCCGCGACGAGCGTGTTGTTGGGGCCCTTCCGGTTCACCCGGCCGATCGGGTGGATCGGCGGGAAGTAGACGACGTCGAAGCCCATGGCCGCGACCCGGTCGAGCTCCTTGGTCGCCGTGGCGAACGTGCCGTGCACCGCCTGGCCGGTCTCGTCGATCCCGCCGGTGCTGCGCGGGAAGAACTCGTACCAGGAGCCGTACGCGGCCTTCTTCCGGTCGCACCAGACCTTGTGCGGCTTGCCCTTGGTGATCAGCTCGCGCACCGGGTGCTCGAACATCACCTTCTGCACGTCACCGGCCAGCGCCGGGGCCACCCGTTCGGCCAGCGGCCGTTCGTCGTCGCGCAGCGCCGCGGCCGCGTTCATGAGGAGTGCTCGGTCCTGCCTCCGATCGGGGCGCCTTGCCACCCGATCGAGCAGGAGAGCGCCGATTTCGAGGTCGTTCGCGAGTTCGCCGGCCCCCTGGCCGGCGGCGATCTTCACCTCGACGGTGTGGTTCCAGGTGCCCCAGGGATCACTCCACGCATCGACCCGGAAGGTCCACGCGCCCTCGGCGTCGGGAACGATGGTCGCTCCCCACCGGTCGAGCCCGGTTCCCACCTCGTGCATGCGGGTCTGACGAGCGACTCGGTCGTTCGGTCCCCTCCACGTCACTGTGGCCGCGAGCTTGTCGTGCCCCTCGCGCCAGACTGTCGCCTGGACCGGAATGTGTTCTCCCACAACGGCTTTGGCTGGATACCTACCAGCCGACACCACCGGGGATACGTCGTCGATACCGAGCCGTCCACTCATCGGCAGCGCCCTTCCGCCGTGGATCTCCGCGATGCCTGCGAATCTTGCCTTGTTCGGTCAAACGCCCTGTCAGCGGGTTGCCCCAAGTAGATCCGTACCCCGCTGCCGCCGATCGCACACCTCGAACACGGACCGTGTCCGAGGTCTCCCGGCCGGGCCTCCGGCGCCTCGAACCTCTCCAGTGGACCGTTCTCGTGATACCCACCGGGTCACCGGGGTGTTACGGGTACCGTGCCCGCGTGAACAAGGTTGGCGACCGGTACGTCCTGCTCGACCAGCTCGGTGCGGGTGCGATGGGCGTCGTGTGGCGTGCCCGCGACGAGCTGCTGCACCGCGACGTGGCCGTCAAGCAGCTGCTCCTCACCGAGGTGCAGCCGGACGAGTTCCACGAGGCCGTCCAGCGGGCCATGCGCGAGGGCCGCATCGCCGCCCGCCTGCAGCACCCGAACGCGATCGCCGTGTACGACGTCGTGGTCGAGGACGGCAAGCCCTGCCTGGTCATGGAGTACCTGCCGTCGCGCAACCTGTCGGCGCTGCTGAGCGAGCGCGGCACCATGCCCGTGCAGGAGGCGGCCAGGATCGGCTCGCTGGCCGCCGGGGCGCTGGCCGCCGCGCACGAGGCCGGCATCGTGCACCGCGACATCAAGCCCGGCAACGTCCTCATTGGACGCGACGGCGCCGTCAAGATCACCGACTTCGGCATCTCCCGCGCCCTGGGCGACGTGGCCGTGACGAAGACCGGGATGCTCGCGGGCACGCCCGCCTACCTCGCGCCGGAGCTCGCCCGCGGCTCCGAGCCCGCGCCGCCGTCGGACGTGTTCTCGCTCGGCGCGACGATCTACGCGATGACCGAGGGCGAACCGCCGTTCGGCAAGAGCACGAACGACCTCGGCCTGCTCTACAAGGTCGCCCGCGGCGAGACCCGGCCGCCGATGCGCTCCGGCCCGCTCACGCCGCTGCTCACCCGCCTGCTCGCCAACGAGCCGCACCAGCGCCCGACCGCCGCGCAGGCCGCCGAGGCGCTCAGGGCCGTCGCCGCGGGCCAGCAGGTGCCGGCCACGACGTTCATCCCGCCCGGTGCGGGCACGCCGCCCGGTGGCACCGCCGTCCTGCCGCCCGGCACGCCTCCCGGCGGCACGCTGCGCCAGTCCGGCCCGCCGTCGCCGCCGCCGCGCCAGGGACCGGGCACCGGCACGTACGGGGCCGCGTCCCGGCCCCCCACGGCCCGCCAGGCCGTGCCCGCGGGCCCGCCCGGCCCGCCCACCCGGCCGCCCCGCGAGCCCGACCAGGAACCGGAGCCGAAGCGCAACCGCGGCCTCGCGGTGGCCGCCTCGGTGCTCGCCGTCCTGCTGGTCGCGGGCGTCGCCTACGCGATCATCCAGGGCACGGGCGACGACCAGCGGACAGCCGACCCCGGTCCCTCGACGTCGCAGGAGGTCGAGCCGACCAGGCCGACCGCCGGTGACGAGCCGACCACCACCCAGCCGCAGCCGACCCAGAAGCCGCCGGCGCCGACCTACACCACCGCGCCGACCACCACCGCGTCCAAGCCGAGCGGCCCGAAGTTCAGCAAGGCGCAGGTCACGCAGTTCGTGCAGCAGCACTACGGCAAGCTGCCCGGCAACACCGACGCCGCGATCAAGGACTTCACGAAGGAGAGCGCGCCGAGGGCAGCGGACTACCAGGACTACTGGAAGGCGTTCAGCAAGGTCGCGCTGCAGGGCACGCCGCTGGTCGAGGCGAACGACGACGGCTTCTCGGTGACGGTGGCGCTCAAGCTCACCGAGGCCGAGGGGGACAAGACCAAGACCGAGGAGCACACCCTGACCGTCGCCGGTGACGGGGACAGGCCGCTGATCGCGAGCCGCGACCACCCGTAGTCCGCCGGGCGTGTGACCGGGAACGTTGTCAGTGCCGCGGGGGTGCCGGGTAAGTTGCCTCGTCATGCGAGCACTTCGCCGGTTCACCGTCCGCGCCAGTCTGCCGGAGCCCCTGTCCGCGCTGAGCACGCTCGCCACCAACCTGCGCTGGACGTGGCACCCGCCGACGCAGGAACTCTTCTCCTCGATCGACTCCCGGGTCTGGTCCGAGGTCGGTGGCGACCCGTTGCGCCTGCTGTCCGCTGTCGGCGCCGCCGACGCGGGACGGCTGGAGACACTTGCGAGAGATGAGCAGTTCCTCCTGAAGGTGCACGCGCTGGCGTCCGACCTCGACCGCTACGTCAACGGTCCGCGCTGGTACCAGCGCCGCCAGGACGAGATCGCCGGGCGCAGGGAGCACGGCGGCGGCACCGACACCCCGTTGCCCACCTCGGTCGCGTACTTCTCGATGGAGTTCGGCGTGCACGAGGCGCTGCCGAACTACTCGGGCGGTCTCGGCATCCTCGCCGGCGACCACCTGAAGGCGGCCTCCGACCTGGGCGTCCCGCTGATCGCGGTCGGCCTGCTGTACCGCTCCGGCTACTTCCGCCAGTCGCTGTCGCTCGACGGCTGGCAGCAGGAGCACTACCCGTCGCTCGACCCGCGCGGCCTGCCGCTGGAGCTGCTCACCGAGCCGTCCGGCCTGCCGCTGCTCGTGCACGTCGCCATGCCCGGTGACCGGGTGCTGCGCGCGAAGATCTGGAAGGCCCAGGTCGGCCGGGTGCCACTGCTGCTGCTCGACTCCGACGTGGAGCAGAACGACGAGGACCTGCGCGGTGTCACCGACCGGCTCTACGGCGGCGACCAGAACCACCGCATCCGCCAGGAGATCCTCGCCGGCATCGGCGGGGTCCGCGCGGTCCGCACGTTCTGCGAGCTCACCGGGCACGCGCAGCCCGAGGTGTTCCACACGAACGAGGGCCACGCGGGCTTCCTCGGCCTGGAGCGGATCCGCGAGTACATCACCAACGACGGCCTCGACTTCGACCAGGCGCTGACCGCGGCGCGCGCCGGTGCCGTGTTCACCACGCACACCCCCGTGCCCGCGGGCATCGACCGCTTCCCGGTCGACCTGGTCCAGCACTACTTCGGGTCCGAGCAGCTCGTGCCCGGCGTGAACACCCAGCGCATCCTCGCGCTCGGCGCCGAGGACAACCCCGGCATGTTCAACATGGCGCACATGGGCCTGCGCCTGGCCCAGCGCGCCAACGGCGTGTCGAAACTGCACGGCGAGGTCAGCCGGGACATGTTCCGCGGCCTCTGGCCGAGCTTCGACGCCACCGAGGTGCCGATCGGTTCGGTCACGAACGGCGTGCACGGCCCGACCTGGGCGGCGGCGGAGATGAGCCGCCTGCTCGGCGCCTCCGAGGCGGACACGCAGACCAGCGGCATCGGTCTCGGCGCGTTCGAGCCGGTCACCGACGCGGGCCTGTGGGAGCTGCGCTCGACGCTGCGCGGCCGGCTCGTCGACGAGGTGCGCAGGCGGCTGCGCGAGTCGTGGCTGCAGCGCGGCGCCTCCGCCCTGGAGCTGGGCTGGACCGACGGCGTGTTCGACCCCGGTGTGCTCACCGTCGGGTTCGCCCGCCGCGTGCCCACCTACAAGCGCCTCACGCTGATGCTGCGCGACCCGGAGCGGCTGCGGTCGCTGCTGCTGCACCCCGAACGGCCCGTGCAGCTCGTGGTGGCCGGCAAGTCGCACCCGGCCGACGACGGCGGCAAGGCCCTGATCCAGCAGATCGTGCGCTACGCCGACGACGCGGGCGTGCGCCACCGGATCGTGTTCCTGCCCGACTACGACATGTCGATGGCCCGCTACCTGTACTGGGGCTGCGACGTGTGGCTGAACAACCCGATGCGCCCGCTGGAGGCGTGCGGCACGTCCGGCATGAAGGCCGCGCTGAACGGCGGGCTCAACCTGTCCATCCGCGACGGCTGGTGGGACGAGCTCTACGACGGCTCCAACGGCTGGGCCATCCCGACCGCGGACGGCGTCAACGACCCGATCCGGCGCGACGACCTGGAGGCCAACGCGCTCTACGAGCTGCTCGGCTCGCAGGTCGCGCCGCTGTTCTACGACCGCAACGAGGACGGCGTCCCGCTGCGGTGGATGTCCATGGTCCGGCACACGCTGGCCTCGCTCGGCCCGGTCGTGCAGGCCTCGCGCATGGTCCGCGAGTACGTGGAGACGTACTACGCGCCGGCCGCCGCGTCCGCCCAGAACGTCGTCGGTGAGGGCTTCCGCGGCGCGAAGGAGCTGTCGGCGTACCGGCACCGGCTGCGCGCCTCGTGGACGCGGGTGCGGGTGCTCGACAGCGACCTGGTGATCGCCGGGTCGTCGGTGCCGGTACTCGGGTCGCCGGTCGTGGTGCGCGCCCGCGTCGAGCTGGCCGGCCTGGAACCGTCCGAAGTGGACGTCCAGGTGGTGCTCGGCAAGCTCACCCACGACTCGGACGAGCTGAAGGACGTCGTCACCGCGCCGATGAACTACGCGGGCAACGGCAACTACGAGGCCGAGGTGCCGCTGCCGCACGCCGGTGCGCTGGGCTACACCGTCCGCGTGCTGCCCCGGCACGGCCTGCTGGCCTCGCCCGCGGAGCTGGGACGCGTGGTCCTGGCCGGCTGACCGCTCAGCCCGATCGACGCAGGGCATCCAGCTCGCCTTCTTCCGGCGGGCTGGATGCCCTGATTTGTTCATTTTCACCGTGCCCGGTCACTGCTCGTGACCTGGTTCAGGCGCATCTCGCCCAGGCACGTCTCCCTCATCCGGATGACGCCCTTTTCCGGCGGGTGATTTCACGATCCCCGCTGGTAGGGGTCGGTGGACCGACTTACGCTCGATCGCATCGGACGAACCGCAGCCGAATTCCGACGGAACTTTCCGGCGCGGCCCCACCTGATTGCGCATTGAGGAAGAAGGTAGCCGTGAAGAAGACGATTACCGCGCTCTCGCTCGCCGCAGCTCTGTTCGCCGCCTCCACGGTTCCGGCTGCCTCCGTCACGACCGCCGCGCCGGAACCGCCCGCCGCCTGCGCCGACCTCGTCTCCGACCTGGCGGCGAAGCTCAAGAAGGCCGTCGCCAGCCTCGTCCCGGCCCCCGACGTGGCCGCGCTGACACCGCTGGTCGGTGACGTGCTCGCCGTCCTGACGGCGATGCAGAACGCGGGATGTCTGCCGGCACCACCGGTCAGCGCGCCGAGCGTGCCCGCGCCGGTCACCGCGAAGACCTACGAGGGACCCGCCGACCAGTGCGTGGCGGCCGTGCTGAACCTGATCTCGTCCGTCGCCGGTCTCGGCGGCACGGTGCTGGGTGCGGCCGCCGGAGCCCAGCCCGACGCCGCCAAGCTGACCGAGCTGCTGAAGGGCGTGCTGAAGGACGCCGAGGACCTGCTCGCGAAGTGCGGCCTGCCGAAGCCGTCCGGTGGCATGCCCGCGATGTCGGGCGCGCCGCTGCCGGTCGGGCAGGGCTGATCCGGCGCGGGGTGGGAAGGGCCCGTCACGGTGTCGGTGGCGGGCCCTTCCCACCGGTGGGTCAGCTGATCTCCAGCCGGGCGCGGGTCGCCGCGACCCGCGGGTACCAGCCGGCGAGCTCGTGCGCCTCGGCCACGAACGCACGCGCCTTCGCGTTGTCGCCGTCCGCCATCCACGCCCGCGCGACCGTGACCAGGTCGTCCGCCCGCCCCAGCGCCTGCTCGCTGTTCTCCGCGGCCCACGTCGCGAGCTTGCGCGCCTCCGCGTTCTGCCCCTCGATCAACGCGATCAGCGCCAGCGTCCCGTGGGCCCGGTGCTTCGGGTACCCGGCCTCGTAGGCGTTGACCAGCATGTTCTTCGCCGTCTCCAGCCCGATCTCGCGCGGGAACTGCCCGGACTCCACGGCCTGCGCCGCCACCCCCGCGGCCGTGGCCATGACGAACGCGAGCTCCCGCTGGGAGAGGTCCGAGCGCGAGCTCAACCCGACCACCGTCTGCAACGCGTCGAGGTACTTCTCCCGCGCGCACGCCGTGACGACCTTGAGCCCGACCACGGTCAGCAGGTGCGGGTACCGCGCGACCGCCTCCTCGTAGATCCGCTCCGCCGCCTCGACGTCACCGCGGTGGTAGGCGTCCATCCCCGCTCCCACCAGCGGGCGTGCCTCCATCTCGTCGAGCGGCCGTCCGCTGACCTTCGGCAACCGGAACACGAACCACCCCAGGCTCGTGTGCCCCGGCTTCTCGAGCGGCCACAGCTGCACCGCGAGCAGCGCCGTCGAGGCGAGCGCCATGCCCTTGCCGAACGCCCAGCCGGTGAGCAGCCACGTCACCGCCACGAACAGCGCGGTCACCACGATCGCGGTGACCCCGGCCAGCACGGTCCGGCGCCGCACCCCCGGCTTCACCCCGGTGAAGCTCAACGACGCGAGCAGCGGCACCGACCGCAGCACGACCCGGCGGTCGTTGCTCGTCCACGACCTCACCTCGCTGCCCACGCCGATCGTCACGTGGGTGAGCCGCAGTCCGAAGAGGACGGCGCCGAGCGCCAGCCCCGCCTGCACCACGCTCAGCTCCAGCAGCAACCCGGTCACCGCCCCCGCGAGCCCCAGGTACCAGGCCGACGGGTCCCACGCGATCGTGCCCGCCACGACCAGGGCCGCGAGGGCCCAGCGCACAACTGTCACGGTTCGCAGACGCTACTCGGCGGGCTCGCGGTTCCCGGCTCGGGCCGATGTGGGGGACCGGCCGGCCGTCGGCGCGTCTCGGAGTGCCGTTCCGGACCACCGGCTTCGGCGCACCAGCCCCGGTTCCCCGGCCTCACGCCACCGCCTGCGTGCCGCCCTCCCGCACCGGCAGTCCCGCGGCCCGCCACGCCCGGTACCCGCCCACGAGGTCCGTCGCGTTCGGCAGCCCGATCCGTTGCAGGTCCCGCGCCGCCAGCGACGACGAGTAGCCCTCGTTGCAGACCACGACGACCGTGGTGTCGGCGGTGAACCCGGGCAGCCGCCAGTCGCCGGTCGGGTCGAGCCGCCACTCCAGCACGATCCGCTCGACCACCACGGAGTTCTCGATCTCGCCCTCGGCGAGCCGGTTGGGCAGCGGCCGGATGTCGACGACCAGCGCGTCCGGCAGGGCGTGCACCTCCTGCGGGGTGAGGCGGGTGAGGTGGGCGCGGGCGGCTTCGAGGTAGGTGTCGACGTTGCTCACGGGCCCTCCAGGTCGGCCAGCCGGCGCAGCTCGGACAGCGGCAGCCGTTGTGCGGGCAGGGGTGGGATCTGGTCGGGGATGTCGAGCAGCGACGCGTACTCGCGCGTGGGCACGAGGGGCGGTGAGTAGGCGTGCACGGTGGCCGCGGGGGTGTCGAAGGGGTTCGTCACCTGGTGGGCGCGGCCGGAGCCGAAGCCCAGCGCGTCGCCGGTCGTGCGCACGGCGGAGCGGACCGGGCCGGCCGGGTAGCGGTAGTCCTCGTGCAGCCGGCCGGTCAGCACGGTGAACGAGCCCGCGGACCCGCCGTGGTCGTGCGGTTCGGTGCCCTGGCCGGGCAACCACGACAGCAGCCACAGCTCGACGCCCTCGGTCAGGCCCAGGCGCGCCCACCAGCGGCGTTCGGCCGAGTACTCCAGGACCTGGAGCAGGCCCGTGGTCAGCTCGCTCGCCACGAACGAGGTCAGGTCGCGCAACTCGCGCGGGGTCCACAGCGACCGCGACGGGTGGATCACGTCACGCAGCAGCTGGGTGTCCAGGACAGGGTGCAGGTCGTACTCGGAAAGGGTGGAAGTCACCGGCTCGCTCCTGAAGGCCACGTCGGTACGGGGTAGCGATCAAGACGCGACGGCGGCCGTCGTTCAGCGCGCGCGTCGCGTCGAGCTACACCCGCACGACGCCACCAGGACGAGGTCGATCGTGCGGTCGGACCAGTAGTGGACCAGCACGACCGTGATGGTGCCACGATTGCCTCGAAGGCCGCCACAGCGTCCACGGGCTGGTCACCGGAACTGCCTCCGAGCTGCCGGTCAGCGCGGCAGCCGCAGCAACAGCAGCGACCGCGCCTCCATCGTCAGCTTCGTGCGCGGCAGCAGCGCCGAGGTGTCCGCCGGCGAGCCGTCCGGGGTCGTCGTGTCCAGGAACGGCTCGTACGACGGCCCGTACCGCTCGTGCGGCAGCGTCACCGTGATCGCCTCCGCGCCCGAGTGCATCAGCAGCAGCCACGAGTCGTCCGACACCAGCTCGCCGTCGCGGGTGCGGGACAGGCAGTTCGAGCCGTCGACGAACATGCCGAGGGTGCGGCGGCCCTCGTCGAACCAGTCGGTCTCGGCCATCTCCTGGCCGTCCGGCCGGAACCACACCAGGTCCGGGTTGCCGCTCGGGGTCGTGCGGCCCTCGAAGAACTCCGGCTGCCGCAGCGCGGGCGAGGACGAGCGCAGGTCGATCAGCCGCTGCGTGAACCCCAGCAGCGCCTCGCCCGCGTCCGTCCTGGTCCAGTCGACCCACGAGACGCGGTTGTCCAGGCAGTACGCGTTGTTGTTGCCGCCCTGGGTGCGCCACATCTCGTCGCCCGCGACCATCATCGGCGTGCCGGTGGACAGCAGCAGCGTGGCGAGCAGGTTGCGGGCCTGCTTCGCCCGCAGCGCGAGGACGTCCCGGTCGGTCGTCCCGCCCTCGGCGCCGCAGTTCCACGACCGGTTGTCGTTCGTGCCGTCCCGGTTCTCCTCGCCGTTCTCCTCGTTGTGCTTGTCGTTGTAGGACACCAGGTCCCGCAGCGTGAAACCGTCGTGGGCGGTGATGAAGTTGATCGACTGCCACGGGCGGCGCAGGTCGTCGGCGTAGAGGTCGGACGAGCCGGACAGGCGGTAGGCGAGGTCGCGCACCGACGTGTGCCCGCGCCAGAAGTCGCGCACGGTGTCGCGGTAGCGGCCGTTCCACTCCGCCCACTGCATGCCGAAGTCGCCCACCCGGTAGCCGTCGCCGGTCGCGTCCCACGGCTCGGCGATCAGCTTCGCGCGGCACAGCACCGGGTCCGTGGTGATCGCGGTCAGCAGGGCCGAGTCGCGGTCGAAGAACCCGCCGCCGGGACGGCCCATCGTCGAGGCGAGGTCGAACCGGAACCCGTCCACGCCCATCTCCTCCGCCCAGTACCGCAGCGAGTCGGTGACGAGGCGGACGACCTGCGGGGAACCGGCGTCGAGCGTGTTGCCGCAGCCGGTGATGTCGACCGTGCTGCCGCCGCCGGCGTGCAGGTAGTAGCCGGGTGCGTCGAACCCGCGGAACGACAGCGTCGGGCCGTCCGGGCCGCCCTCGCACGTGTGGTTGTAGACGACGTCGATCAGCACCTCGATGTTCGCCGCGTGCAGCGCCGCGACCATCGTGCGGAACTCCTGCACCTCGTTGCCCGGCTCGCTCGCGTACGCCGGGTGCGGCGCGCAGTACGCCAGCGGCGAGTAGCCCCAGTAGTTGCGGGCCCCGCGGCTGATCAGCGAGGGCTCGTCCTGGAACGCCTGCACCGGCAGCAGTTCGACGGTCGTGACGCCCAGCCTGGTCAGGTGCTCGACCGCGGCCGGGTGCGCGAGGCCGAGGTAGGTGCCGCGCAGCCGCTCCGGGATGTCCGGGTGGCTCTTCGTGAAGCCCTTGACGTGCAGCTCGTAGATCACCGCCTCCTCGAACGGCACCTCGGGCTTGGTCCCGGTGTTCGCGCCGCCCGGCGAGCTGACCACGCTCAGCGGGACGCTGCCCAGCGAGTCCTCCGCCGACGGCGGGCCGTGCATGGGGTCGCCGACGTAGCCCAGCGCCCTGCCCAGGTCGGTGACCGCGCCGGTGATCTGCCGGGCGTACGGGTCGACCAGCAGCTTCGCCGGGTTGCAGCGCAGCCCCCTGCCGGTGTCGTAGGGGCCGTGCACCCGGTAGCCGTAGCGCTGGCCGGGTGTGACGCCGGGCACCAGGCCGTGCCAGACGCCGAACGTCCGCTCGGTCAGCTCCACCCGTTTCTCCGCGCCGTCCTCACCGATCAGGCAGACCTCCACCGCGTCGGCGACGTGCGAGGTCACCGCGAACCGGACACCGCCCGCCTCGGCGTGTGCCCCCAGCGGGAACGGTCGGCCTGCCAGCACCTCGGACTCCGGTCGCGTAGCCATGCCTCCGATCTTGGCATCCGCCACCGACAAAAAACTTGAGACTTCACACAGGCGGCGCAGCGGTCGTGCCCGGTGTGAGGTGCACCCCGATGAGTGGTCGGTCGGAGGCCGTTCGGAACAATGGGGGCGTGGCGGACGTCGACGTGACAGATCTGGTCGTGCACATGGCGGGCGTGTCGGTCCGCCGAGGCAAGAACACGCTGGTCGGCAACATCGACTGGAGCGTGGAGCTGGACGAGCGCTGGGTGGTGCTGGGCCCGAACGGCGCCGGCAAGACCACCCTGCTGAGGCTCTCCAGCGCCGACCTGCACCCGACCAAGGGCAAGGTCCACCTCCTGGGTGAACGCCTCGGCAAGACCGACGTGCAGGAGCTCAAGCCCAGGATCGGGCTGTGCTCGGCGGCGCTCGGCGGCCGCATCCCGCCGGACGAGTCGGTCGTCGACCTCGTCGTCTCCGCCGGCTACGCGGTCCTCGGCCGCTGGCGCGAGGAGTACGGCAAGCAGGACACCGACCGCGCCCGCGAGCTGCTCGGCACGCTCGGCATGGCACACCTCGCCGACCGCCTCTACGGCACGCTGAGCGAGGGCGAGCGCAAGCGCACGCTGATCGCCCGCGCGTTGATGACCGACCCCGAGATGCTGCTGCTCGACGAGCCCGCCGCGGGCCTCGACCTGGGCGGCCGCGAGGACCTCGTGGCGAAGCTCTCCGAGCTCGCGCTCGACCCGGACGCGCCCGCGATGGTGCTGGTCACGCACCACGTCGAGGAGATCCCGCCGGGCTTCACCCACGCCCTGCTGCTGCGCGAGGGCTCGATCGTGGCGCAGGGGCTGCTGGAGGACACCCTCACCGAGGAGAACCTCTCGAAGACGTTCGGCCAGGACCTGGAGCTGCAGAAGTCCGGGGACCGCTTCTTCGCCCGCAGGAAGAGCTAACAGCTACTGCCGGGTAACGTGAGGGCAGCCGGACTGAACCGCGAGTTCGCGTCGGTCGTCCGGTCGCCTCTTCGGGTCAACCGCCGGAGGCGATTCGGGCCGAAGCGGCGGCCGGACGGCCGACTTCCCGGCGAACTCGCCGCCGTCTGCGGAGCAGCGGCCGAAGATACGGAGGATTGCTTTGGCTGAGTTCGTGAGGCTCGAGGTCGAGGACGGGATCGGCACGATCCGCCTGGAGCGGCCGCCGATGAACGCCCTGAACCGGCAGGTGCAGACCGAGCTCCAGGCCGCCGCGAAGGAGGCCTCCGAGCGGTCAGACGTCTACGCGGTGATCGTCTACGGCGGCGAGAAGGTCTTCGCGGCCGGCGCGGACGTCAAGGAGTTCGCGAAGATCTCCCACGCCGAGATGACGCTGCGGGCCAAGGGCCTGTCCGACGCACTCGGCGCGCTGGCCACGGTGCCCAAGCCGACGGTCGCGGCCATCACCGGCTACGCGCTCGGCGGCGGGTTCGAGGTCGCGCTCGGCTGCGACCGGCGCATCGCGGGTGACAACGCCAAGCTCGGCCAGCCCGAGATCCTGCTCGGCCTGATCCCCGGCGGTGGCGGCACGCAGCGCCTCGCCCGGCTGATCGGCCCCGCGAAGACCAAGGACCTGCTCTACACCGGCCGGTTCGTCGGCGCCCAGGAGGCGCTGGAGATCGGCATGGTCGACGAGGTCGTCGCGCCCGACGACGTGTACGCGGCCGCCGTGCGGTGGGCCAAGCAGTTCGTCGGCGGACCGGTGCTCGCGCTGGCCGCCACCAAGGCCGCCGTCGACGGCGGCCTCGACACGGACCTCGAGTCCGGTCTCAAGCTGGAGAGCCACCTCTTCGCGGCGCTGTTCGCGACCGAGGACAAGAAGGCCGGTGTGGAGTCGTTCATCGAGAACGGCCCCGGGAAGGCGAAGTTCAGTGGCAACTGACCCGGCACCCAACCCGCACGCGACCGAGGAACAGGTCGAGGCGGCCTACCAGGACACCAAGCTCGCCCAGGTGCTCTACCACGACTGGGAGGCGGGCACGTACGACGAGAAGTGGTCGATCTCCTACGACGAGCGCTGCATCACCTACGCGACCGAGCGCTTCCGCGCCGCCGCCGGTGACGCCGGACCGTACGGGCACGCGCTGGAGCTGGGCTGCGGCACCGGCTTCTTCCTGCTGAACCTCATGCAGGGCGGGGTGGTCGAGAAGGGTTCGGTCACCGACCTGTCGCCCGGCATGGTCGAGGTCGCGCTGCGCAACGCCGAGCACCTGGGCCTCGACGTCGACGGCCGGGTCGCCGACGCCGAGCGCATCCCGTACGACGACGACACGTTCGACCTCGTCGTCGGCCACGCGGTGCTGCACCACATCCCCGATGTGGAGGCGGCCATGCGCGAGGTGCTGCGGGTGCTCAAGCCCGGCGGCAAGTTCGTGTTCGCGGGCGACCCGACGAACATCGGCAACTTCTACGCCCGCAGGCTCGGCCAGGCGACGTGGTGGCTCACCACCACCATCACCAAGGCCGTGCCGGTGCTGAACGACTGGCGCCGCCCGCAGGAGGAGCTCGACGAGTCCTCCCGCGCCGCCGCGCTGGAAGCGGTCGTCGACCTGCACACGTTCGACCCCGACCAGCTGGAGGCCACGGCCCGGCGCGCCGGTGCCGTCGGTGTCCGCGCCGTCACCGACGAGCTGTCGGCGGCGTTGTTCGGCTGGCCGGTGCGCACGTTCGAGGCCGCGGTGCCGCGCGAGAAGCTCGGGTTCGGCTGGGCGATGTTCGCCTACCGCACCTGGCAGAACCTCTCCTGGCTCGACCAGAACGTGCTCTCGAAGGTGCTGCCGCGCGAGGTGTTCTACAACGTGTCGATCACCGGCAGGAAGTCGCAGTAGGGCGTTGGGGTACGCGTTCACCTCGGCCGACGTGGCGTTCCTGCGCTCTGCCGCCGGAACCGCCGCTCTCGCCGAGGTGGACGCGCTGCCGTTCACCGACGCCTCCCGCCTGCACGACGTCGGTGCCGCCCGCAGGCTGCTCGGCGACGGCTTCGCCCCCGTGGTCGAGACGGTGCTGCTGCGCCGCCGCGCCCGGTCCAAACTGGACGGTGCGCGCGACTGGCTGTTCACCGACGACGCGCTCCAGCAGGCGACCGCCTCCCCGGTCGCGCGGCACCGGGCGGAACGCTTCCGCGGCCGGGACGTCCACGACGTGACGTGCTCGGTCGGCGCTGACCTGGGGGCGCTGCACGAGGTCGCCGCCCGTTGCCTCGGCTCCGACCTCGACCCGGTCCGGCTCGCCATGGCCCGTCACAACGTCCCCGGTGCGCTCGTGGTCAGGGCCGACGCGCTGCGGCCGGTCTCCAGGGCCACCGCGGTCACCGCCGACCCGGCCCGCCGCGACTCCGCCGGCCGCCGCCGGTGGCATCCCCAGGACTTCCTGCCACCGCTCGACGAGCTGGCCGAGGTGTACGCGCACGTCGACCTGGCGGTGAAGTGCGCGCCCGGCATCGACTTCGCGGTCGCGCCGTGGGCCGACGAGGTCGAGCTGGTGTCGCTGGACGGGTCCGTCCGCGAGGCCTGCCTGTGGACCAGGGGCCTGGCCACACCGGGGGTGTCCCGCCGCGCCACGGTCCTGCACGGCACGGAGGTGTGGACGCTCACCGACGCCGAACCCGACGACTGCCCGGTCGCCCCGCCCGGCGAGTGGCTCGTCGACCCGGATGGCGCCGTCGTGCGCGCGGGCCTGGTGCGGCACTACGCGGCCCGGCACGGCCTGCACCAGCTCGACGAGCGCATCGCCTACCTCAGCGGGCCGGAACCGCCGCCGGGCATCAGGGCGTTCCGCGTGCTCGACCACGCGCACTACACCGAGAAGGCGCTGAAGACGCTGCTGAAGGCGCGCGGGATCGGCCGGGTGGAGATCCTGGTGCGCGGCCTCGACGTCGACCCGAACACGCTGCGCAAGCGCCTCAAGCCCAGTGGTCCCGACGAGGCGTCGGTCGTGCTGACCAGGATCGGGTCCAGGCCGGTCATGCTGCTGTGCCGGGCAGAGCGGACCTGAGCCGGGATCAGGCCGGGGCGAACGCGGCGAGCACGAGGTCGAGCCGGTCCCCGTCGAGCTCCGGGCGCAACCGCTGCCCGTGGCGCAGCGTGGCGATGCCGTGCAGGGCGCTCCAGAACGCCTCGGCGAGCGCGTCGAGGTCGCGGTCGCCTGCGACGGGTTCCAGTGCGGCGACGATCTCGCCGAACGACGTGCGCAGCTCGGCCGGCGTCTCCTCGCTGCCGAACGCGATGTCGATCCGCTGCACGAACATGGCGTCGTAGAGCGCGGGCCGTTCCCCGGCGAACCGCAGGTAGGCCTCGGCGAGCGCGCGCAGCGGGGCGGTGCTGGTGGCGGCGGCGGTGGTGCGCGCGGCGCGCATCCGGCGGCCGAGCTCGGCGAAGCCCTCGACCGCGACCGCGCGCACGATCGCGTCCTTGCCCTTGAAGTGGCTGTAGAGCACCGGCTGGCTGTACTCGACCTTCTCGGCGAGCCGGCGCGTCGTCACCGCGTCCCAGCCGTCCGACTCGGCCAGCTCGCGGGCCGCGTCGATGATCAGCTGGTGCCGCTCTGCTCGTTCGCGCTCCCGGCGCTGCTGGACGGACACGACCCAGAATCTAGCACTGCTAGACAACCGAGCGGCGTTCATTTAGCGTTGCTCGTGTTGCTAGCAGTGCTAGATCCTGGAGGGTGTCATGCGGTTGACCACGACCATGGCGTGGCTCGTCGTCGCGGCGGGTTTCGTGTTCGGGCTGAACTTCCTGTTCAACGGGCACGGCGCCGCCGCGGGGTTCGGCATCGCCGACCCGAGCGGCTACTACGTCGTGAAGGGCGTGCGCGACCTGGCGTACGCGTTGACGGCGCTGATCCTGCTGGTGCTGCGGCAGCGGCGGGCGCTCGGCTGGGTGGTGCTCGCGGACGCGGTCATCCCGATCGGCGACTTCTTCTCGGTGGTCACGTCGGGCGGCAGTGCCGCCTACGCGGCCGCGGTGCACGGCTCGGCGGCCGTGCTCGTGCTGATCACGGCCGCACTGCTGCTGCGCGAGTCAGCTCACGCACCGTCCGCACCAGCTGCGGGTCCTCGATCTCCAGCATCAGCAGCCCGCTGAGCACGCGGAACGCCCGCAGCAGCTCCTCCGGCTCGGTGGATCGCGCGAGGGTGGCGCCGAACTCGCCGGCGTCGGACAGGTCGTCGAGGCCGCGGCCCTGCACGGCGGGAAGGCCCCGGCGCAGGCACCGCAACGACATCACGTTGTCGCGCATGGTGTTGACGAGGTGCAGCGCCTGCCACACCCGGCCCCGCGCGAGGCTCGCGCGGACGTGCAGCGCGTGCAGCCACGCCAGGCCGATGAGCTGGCCGCGGTCGGGTGGCCGCACCTTCGGGATGTCGTTGACCTCGCCGAACAGCAACCGGAACGCGGGCCCGGACGCACCGAACTCCGCCGAGGGCCAGAACGCGAGGTCCACCTGCAGGGTCGTGGCCATCAGGAAGACCCGGAAGAGGGTGGCGCCGTGCTGCACGTCGAGGTGGCTGACCGCGCCGCACGCGTAGAGCAGGTCGGTCCAGTCCTCCACCACGGCGTCCATGTCGCGGTCGACGGACACGGCGAAGTCGAGGTCGGACCAGCGGTCTTCCCGTCCCAGCGCGGACGACCCCGTCAGCGCCGCCCCGACCACCCGCGGGTCGGAGTCGGCGGCGCTGACGAGGTCGTCGCGCAACCGGTCACGTTCGGAAACTGTGAACACGGACCAACACTATTGGTGGTGACTTGAGCCCCGGCTCAGATCACCCCGTGGCCACGGCGAAGACGTGCAGGTCCCCGTCCTCGGGCAGCACGATGCCCTGCAGCACCTTGCCTTCCGGGGCCGTGTACGTCTTCGTCGCGAAGATGTGCGTGGCGACCTTCTCGTTGCCGCCGCCGAGCTGGTTGCGGTACGGGGTGGCGGCGACGACCACGTTGCCGTAGCTCGGGGTGGCCCCGCCGCCGCCCAGCGTCCAGTCGCTGAACCCGATCTCGACCGGTGCCGTGGTGCCGTCGGTGAACGTCACCGTTGCGGTGCGGGTGCGGGCGCCGTTGGCGGCCGAGCCGAGGAACGCGAGCCTCGTGCCGGACAGCGTGAGCTTCTGCTTGTTCGCGGTCACGTTGTCCGGGCGGCCGGCGGGGGAGCCGGGCCAGGTGAACGTGAGCCCGTCGACCGTGCCGGTCTGGCCGGGCACGAGCCCCGCTGTGGCCAGCGCCTGCCGCGAGTAGCTGTAGCCGCCGCCGTCGAAGTCGCCGTCGCCGGTGGCGTCGTCGGAGGCACCGACGTTGTTCACCGCGGCGAGCATGCTGCCCTCCTGCGCGACCTTCGCCGTCATCGGCAGCACGACCGGCTTGGCGGCGCCCTCCACGGTCACCGTGACGGTGAAGTCGTAGAAGCCCTCCGCCGTACCGGCCGCGGCGCTCACCTGGAACGACGACGGCACCGCGCCGGTGGCCGGGGTGAACGTCAGCGACTCGGGGCCGGTGATCACGTAGGTCGCCTTCGGGTCGCCGTCGTAGAGCTTGACCGCGTTGACCTTCGCCGTGACGGTTCCGCCCGGCGTGACGACGACCTGCTGCGGCTCGACGCTCAGGTAGTAGGGCTGGTCGTGCTTGATCGGTTCTTCGCCGTCGCGGAACGACGGCGGCGCGTCGGCCGCGCCGGTGCCCCAGGACGACGGCTTGGCGCCGAGCACGAAGTCGAGCTTGCCGCCGCGTTCGACGAACGACTCCGGCAGCCAGGTCTTGGTCGCTGTGCGGCCGTTGACCTTCATCGACTGCACGTACTTGTTCGCGGTGCTCGCGCCGGGTGCGGTGATGGTGATGTCCCTGCCGCCACCGCGGTTGATCTTCACCGACGTGAACAGCGGGCTGCTCAGCACCAGCTCGGCGCGCGAGGGCACCTGCGGGTACACGCCCATGGCGGTGAACACGAACCACGACGACATGGCGCCGAGGTCGTCGTTGCCGGGAATGCCGCCGGGGGTGTTCTTCCACAGCGTGTTCACGGTCTCCCGCAACGTCTCCTGCGTCTTCGCGGGCTGACCGGTGTAGTTGTAGAGCCACGGCACGTTCACCGACGGCTCGTTGTCCAGCTCGGACTTCGCGCCGCCCTTGCCGGTGAGCGCCCAGCTGCCGTCGGCGTTGTGGAAGAAGTCGTCGAGCCGCTTGTTCGCGCGGTCCTTGCCGCCCAGCGACTCCACGAGCCCGGCCACGTTGTGCGTGACCATCCAGGTGTACTGGGCGCTGCTGCCCTCGACGAACCCGTTGCCGGTGTCGGGCGTGAAGTTCTTGACCCACGTGCCGTCGGCGTTGCGGTTGCGGACGTAGCCGCCGGTGCTGTGCGCGACCGGGTCGAAGTTGTGCTGCCACCACTGGGACCGCTCGGCGAACGTCTTCGCGGTCCTGCGGTCACCCGTGCGCTCGGCGAGCTGGCTGATCGCGAAGTCGGCCGCGGAGATCTCCAGGGTCTCCGCCGCACCGCCCCAGGCGTTCGACACGGACGGCATGTACCCGTGCTCCAGGTACTTGTCGAGCGACGGCCGCTGACCGACCGACATCACGGCCCAGCCGTCCTTGCTCAGGTCGAGCGGCGTCGGCACGGTGGCCGCCTTGACCAGCGACTTGAGCGAGGCCCGCAGGTCGTAGCCCCGGCCGCCGAACGCGGAGATCGCGGCGAGCGCGATCGGCGCGGGGTCGCCGTTCATCACGTGCGTCCCACCGCTGGCGTGCGTCCAGCGGTCCCAGACGCCACCGTTCTGCTCGGCCTGGTTCAGCAGCGACTGCGCGATGTCCGAGCCGATCTGCGGTTCCAGCAGGGTCAGCAGCTGCAGCTGCGAGCGGTAGACGTCCCAGCCGGAGAACGTGCCGTACTGGGCCTTCTGCCGCTGCCGGTCGACCTTGTGCACCTTGCCGTCGAAGCCGGCGTACTCGCCGTTGGCGTCGCTGAAGAGGTTGGGGTGCAACAACGAGTGGTAGAGCGCGGTGTAGAACTTCGTGCGGTCGTCATCGGAGCCGCCGCCGACCTCGATGCGCTTGAGCTGCTGCTGCCACGCGATGTAGGCGTTGTCCCGCATGTCCTCGATGGACTGGCCCTTGTTCTCGGCCCGCAGGTTCGCCCTGGCGTTGTCGAGGCTGACGTAGGAGATGCCGACCTTGACGTTCACCTGCGCGCCCGGCTCGAAGCCGAGGTACGCGCCGGACCCCTTGCCCAGCACCGGCCAGCCGTTCGTGCCGTACGTCGTGCCGCCCTTCGAGGTGGTGCTCCCGGGCGTGACAACGTTGTCCTGGTACGTGCCGACCTCCTTGAACGGCTGGTCGAACTCCGCCACGAAGTGCAGCGTGTAGTAGCTGCGGCGGCCGGCCTGGTTGATGTAGCCGCAGAAGTTGCCGGACGTGACGCTGCCGGTGATCGTGCGCTTCTCCTGGTCCACCGCGGTCTGCGCGTCGGAGGAGCCGACCTGCGACTTGGAGGTGTTGACCAGCACCGTGGCCGGCTTGCCGGCGGGGAAGGTGAACCGCGCGGCACCGGTGCGTTCGGTGGCGGACAGCTCGGCCTTCGCGCCGGACTTGAGCGTCACGTCGTAGCGGCCGGGCTTGGCCACCTCGTCGGCGTGCGCGAACTCGCTGGCGTAGACCGCGTCCGTGGCGTCGGTCGTCGGCGATGTCGTGACGGTGCCGACGTGCGGGAAGATCGGGACGTCCCCGCTGCCGCCCGCGCAGCCCGTGCCGGACATGTGGGTGAGGCTGAACCCGCGGATCTTCGTGGCGTCGTACCGGTACCCGCCGGGGGCCGCGGCGCGCAGGGTGTTGCCGCGGGAGGCCTCCGGGCTGAACGAGAACATGCCGAACGGCACGACCGCGCCGGGGAAGGTGTTCCCGAGGTTGGTCGTGCCGATGAACGGGTTGACGTGTGCTGCCGGGTCCGGCACCACCTGAACCTGGGGCTGAGCGGAGGCAGGGACCACTCCGAACGTCATGGCCACCGCCACCGCAGCTGCCGTGAGGACTCTTCGCTGCATGGTCGCGGACCCTACTTTCCGTGCCCGCTCAACCCCAGAGAGCGACACGAACCTGTCGTCAAACGGACAACCGCTGCTCCATGAACGTCCTCAGCGCGGGCCAGTCGGTGTCCTCCGCGACCGCCACCTGGTGCTTTCCGCCGATCAGCGCGCCTTCGTCGTCGACGTCGAGCAGGTGCGTCTTGAGCGTGAGCGTGCCGGGGATGATCGCCTCGGCGACCGCGACGGCGTCGTGCACGAGGATGCCCTCGTAGTCCGACCGCCCGGCGAGGTAGGCGCGGTAGGTCTCGGTCAGCCCGCTGAGCACCGGGTCGACGGCGTCGAGGAACGCCGGGTCCGCGATGCACCGCTGGGTGAGGTTGAGCGGCACCACGACCGGGTTGCCCCTGCGGACCACCGTGCGCGCCGCCGCCGGGTCGGCCCAGAAGTTGAACTCGGCCCGTTCCGTGGTGTTGCCCAGCCCCAGCCCGCCACCCATGACGACCAGCCGCGGGAACTCCACCCCGGCCTCAACAGCCCTGGCGATGTTGGTCTGCGGCCCGATCGCCGCCACCACGGTCTCGGCCGTGACGTGCTCGCGGAAGAACTCGACGACGTCACCCTCGTGCAGCGCCCTGTCGTTCTCCGGCAAGGTGTGCGCCCGCCCGCCGAGCCCGTCCGCACCGTGCACGTCCGCGGCCCCGCCCGGCCCCTCCGCACCCCTGACCACGGGCACGTCCGTCCGCCCCAGGTGCGCCAGCAACCGCTGGGCGTTGCGCGTGGTGTGCTCCAGCGACACGTTGCCGAACACGGTGGTGAGGGCGACCAGCTCGACCTCGGGACTGCGAGCGGCGAGCGCGATCGCGAACGCGTCGTCCACGCCGGGGTCGGTGTCGATGATGAGAGGAATCGCCATGCCCCCAGCCTGCCCGACGGCTCGGGTCAGCGTGCATGCCGCAGGACCGTTGTCAGGCATCTTCCTACCAGAGATGGCGCTGCAGGTGCGTCATCGGAGTGCTTGCAGGATTCGTACCGGCACTCGTTCTCTAGCTACGTCGAGCACTCGCTCCAGGCTCACCGCCAGCTCGGAAGAGTCGAGGTCGATGGCATCAGTCCAAGCTCCTGGCTCGTATCGAGCAAGACTCGACAGTCCCAACAGAAGCGCCCACCACAGCATCAATGGGTGAGGACTCGGACCTCCGGCCAATTCTGGCAGGGCGTAGCCGATGAGGTGGGGATACGGTGTTCTTGCATGTCGGTCATCGATCTCAACGAAAGAAGCAAGCTCTCGCTGTCTGCGCCAGAAGTCAGCGATGCTTATGTTTGGTGGTGCTTCCCTTCCGATCGTGACTCGCCATGAACCATCATGATCGGGTCCGCCAACGACCTCATCGTCCGGGCCGGAGCGCTCACCGCCACTGGGTCCTTGCTTAACCCCGAACGCGTCACGAAGAGTTGGATATGGCTGAAGGGCTCGGGTTACGTCGTCCCCAGTCTTGGCTGCAATGGTGGCTGATGTGGATACCATGCCGCCAGTAGTTATGGGAAGCTGAGATGGGTCGGCATTTTGTTGGCCTGTCAATGCCCGGACGTCTTGAACTCCGATTGGAACGTCGAGTGCTCTTGGCCATTCTCCTGCGCTTCTAGGTATTTGGGTATTGCGAAGATCCGGGTTAACTGCCCATAATGCGCCGAGTTCGACCATTCCGCTCAGTGCAGGGGAGCCTATAGCTTCCGAAACGCCCTTGAAGGAGTTGATTCCACGGCCATTTGGTTCTACCCGGGTTGCCAGCAGTGAGGTTGCCGCACTGCTGTCCACGCTCAGGCCATGTCCGCGAAGAACTCCGGAACTGGCCAGATGTGCGGCCGCTATGGCTCGTCCGGCTTGGCTGAGTGAGTAGAAGAGCGGAAGCGGGCGTGCCGAGTAGCCGGCGGCATCAGCAGCTTCGGCAAGTTCCTCCGCCTGCCGCAGAGACGCTACGAACGTCTTGCGTCGATCAGCATCCGTTGCGGCCAAACCTGTCGGAGTTGCGCGGAGACTGCGGATTTCCTGCCAAATACGAGTGTTCAAGTCGTGAGTCTCCTTCGATCCTGTGTAGAGCGGCACCCTGCGCGAGTCATTCGTCGTGCATCTCCGGCCTTAGCTCCCACACGCCACACGACTGCCCACATGCGGTCCACCACTCTCTGTCAGGTGGATCGCCGTCGATGCACCCGCCGTTAGTGGAGGTCGAGCACGGTCTCCACGCGCGCGGCGAACACGTCGTCGAACTCGCCGTCGATCCGGAACACCAGGTGCCCGTCGTCATCGGTGCGCGCGATCCGCAGGGTCAGGTGGGCGAGCGGGTACTCGAACCAGATCTCGACTTCGTCGTCTGTGCCGGGTAGGCCGGCCTCGAGCGCGCCCTCGTCCAGTTCGTCCCAGCGGTAGTTGACCAGGCCCGCCAGGTACTCGACGACCCTGGTCAGGTTCTCGGTGAAGATCCAGCCGCACACTTCGCGCACGACTCCGGATGGTGCCTGGCCAGGCCGGTCGTTCGCGAATAGTTAAAGTGCCCGCATGACTTCGATGTGGGGCGCACCCGTGTGGACCAGGTGGGCCAGGTCGCGCCGGGATCCGCAGCAGGCGCGCTTCCTCACGATGGCGTCGTTGCGCTGGGTCCTGCGCCACCGCGCCTACACGCCCTGGTACCTGGTGCGGTACTGGCGGCTGCTCCGGTTCCGGCTGCTCAACCCGCACGTGGTGCTGCGGGGCATGGTGTTCTTCGGCAAGCGCGTCGACGTGATGGCGCGGCCGGGGTACGGGCGGCTGGAGATCGGGCGGTGGGTGCACATCGGGGACGGCAACGCCATCCGGTGCCACGAGGGGTCGTTGCGGATCGGCGACAAGGTTGTGTTCGGCAAGGACAACACGGTCAACTGCTACCTCGACGTCGAGATCGGGGCGTCCAGCCTGGTCGCGGACTGGGTCTACATCTGCGACTTCGACCACAAGACCGAGGACATCACCTTGCCGATCAAGGACCAGGGCATCGTGAAGTCGCCGGTGCGGATCGGGCCGGACTGCTGGCTCGGCGCCAAGGTCACGGTGCTGCGCGGCACGCGGGTCGGGCGTGGGTGCGTGCTCGGCGCGCACGCGGTGGTGCGCGGGGACGTGCCGGACTTCAAGATCGCGGTCGGCGCGCCCGCCCGCGTGGTGCGGGACCGGCGCGCCGACTACGAGGCGGACGCGCAGCGCCGGGCGGACGTCGCCGACATGGCGCGCAAGGCCCAGGAGGCGCTGGCTAGGCGAGCGGAAGAAGCTGCGGACGCTTAGGCGTGAAGCCGTCGCCGGGCTGGCGGCCGATCAGCCTGTTGCGCGAGCGCGAGTAGGCGACCGGGAGGACCTGGTCGCGCAGCCACCGCCAGTGGTCCCACAGCGACGCGCCGGCCGCGGCGCCGGGCAGCGGTGCCGTCCAGGCCGGGTCGAACGGCACGTCCAGCGCGGACAGCAGGTGCCCGGCCAGCCGCCGGTGGCCCAGCGACGACAGGTGCAGGCGGTCGGGGCCGAAGTAGCGCGAGTCGTTGACGCACTCGTCGGCCCACACGTCCACCAGCAGCACGCCGTACCGGGCCGCCGCCGCGCGCACCGCGGCGTTCAGGGCCTCGATGCGCGGGCGCATGCGCCGGCCGAACGGCATCCGGTGCGAGATGTCGCTCAACGTGAACACGGCGACGGTCGGCGCCAGCGACGACACGGCGGACACCACCGCGTCGACCCGGTCGGCGATCTGGGCGCAGGTCGCGCCGGACATCACGTCGTTGCCGCCGCCGAAGAGCACGAGCAGGTCCGGTGACAGCTCGGCGGCGAGCGGCACCTGTTCGGCGAGCATCTGGTCGAGCCGGCGTCCGCGCACGCCGAGGTTGGCGTAGCGGAAACCGGGCGCGTCCAGCACGGACGCCACCCGGTCAGCCCAGCCGCGGTACGCGCCGTCGGGCAGCAGGTCGTCCAGGCCCTCGGTGCAGCTGTCCCCGAGTGCCACGAAGCGTTGGTATCTCATTCAGTCCCCGGTCACCTCTCGTTCACGTGGCCGCGGACTGTACTGGAGCTAGGTGAACAGATTTCCCGTCGCGATCTTGGGGCGGCCCAGCACCCGCGGCTCGCGCACGACGGCCGACGCGTAGACCTCCGCCGTGCCCGCCGCGATCGTGGCCCAGTTGAAGTCCGTTGCGAGCCGTGCCTTGGCGGCGCGCGCACGGGTGGCGGCAGCCGCCGGGTCCGACAGCACCGCGCGCACCGCACGGGCCAGCCCGTCCACGTCACCGGGCGCGAACGACAGCCCGGTTACCCCGTCCAGCACGACCTCGCCCAGGCCGCCCGCCGTCGAGGCCACCAGCGGTGTCCCGGCGGCGGCCGCCTCCAGGGCCACGATGCCGAACGGCTCGTACCGCGACGGCAGCACGACCGCGTTCGCGGCGGTGAGCAGCGCGGCGAGCGACCGGTCGGACAGGTGCCCCACGAACTCCACCGCCCGCAGCACCCGGTGCTTGCGCGCCTGCTCCCGCAACCACTCCGTCTGCGAACCACCACCGGCCACCACGACCCGCGTGCCCCGGAACGCCCTGCGGATCCGCGGCAGCGCGGCGATCAGGTCCTGGACGCCCTTCTCCCACTCGATCCGGCCGAAGAACAGCAGCAGCGGGTCGCCGTGCGGGGTGTGCCGCCGCCGGGCCGCACCGACGTCCGCCGGGCGCACCCGCCAGCCGCCGGGCTCGATGCCGTTGTGGAGCACGGAGACGTCCGCGGTGTCCACTTCGAACAGGTGCGCCACCTCCCGGCGCATCGCCGACGAGCACGTGATCAGCGCGTCGGCCCGGTTCGCGAGCCACCACTCCACCGAGTGCACCTGCTGGTTCAGCGGGTGCGAGAGCCAGCCGGAGTGCCTGCCCGCCTCGGTCGCGTGCACCGTGGCCACCAGCGGCACGCCGTGGGCCTCCGCGAGCGCGATCGCCGGGTGCGAGACCAGCCAGTCGTGCGCGTGCACCACGTCCGGTCGCCACGGTGCCAGCGCCAGCCCGGCGCGGACCATCGCGTGGCCCATCGCGAGCGTCCACGCCACGAGGTCCTTCTCGAACACCAGGTGCGCGGGGTCCTCGGCGACCCGGACGAGCCGCACGCCCTCGCTCTCCACGTCCGCGGTGGGGTGCGTGACCGCGTCGGTGCCGGACGGTTGCCGGCACAGCACGACGACCTCGTGCCCCTGCGCGGCCAGCTGTGTCGCGAGCGCGTGGACGTGCCTGCCCAGCCCGCCGACGACCACCGGCGGGTACTCCCACGACAACATCAGCACGCGCATGCCGTTACCTCATTCCTCGCGCGTCCAGCTGCCCGAACGGGCCGTCCGCCGCGCGGAGCTCCGCCGCCCTCGCCCGGCCCCGGCCGCTTCTGGCCAGCGCGGCGAGCTCGCTGAACCGGTCGCTGTGAATCTTCGCGCGGTACCGCGCGTAGTCGGCGGCCGAGTCCTTCGTGACCATGAACGCCCAGTCGCTCGACAACGCCAGCAACGCCTCGCGCACCGCCTGGTCCAGCACCGGGTCCCTGGTGGTGCCGGAGAGGTCGAGCTCCAGCAGCTCCCGCTGCACCGCCGCGTTCAGCGACACGACGTCGGCGACCTGCGCGCCGTCCCAGACCCGCCAGTCCTTGCCGCTGCCCCACGAGGAGGCGGGCAGCTCGACCGGCGCGCCCACGTGGCCGGCCTCGACGGCGCCGCGCAGCGTCGTCACGCGCACACCGGCCTCCGGCAACGCGCGCAGCACGCCCTCCAGCCACATCGGACCCTCGTGCCACCAGTGCCCGTACAGCTCGGTGTCGTAGGCCGCCACGACCAGTCCGCCGTCGATCGCGCGCAACCGCCGCACGACCGTGCCGACGAAGTCCTCGACGTGCCGTTCGATCGCCTCGCGGGCGAGCAGCGGGTCGTAGGGCCGCTTGTCCTGCGGCGCCACGTTCTTGCCGGTCACCCGCGCCGGCTTCAGGCCGGTGGGGTGGTCGAAGGTGTGGAAGTCCCGGTAGGCCGCGTCACCCGGATAGCCGACCTTGGGCGACCAGACGCGGTAGGACACCTCCAGGTCGCGGCCGAACGCGAGCACGTCGGACGAGCCGACCGGGTGCGCGGTGGACGTGTCGCCGTGCAACGCGGGCCCGTCGACCAGGAACCGCCGCACGCCCGCCGCCGCGTACCCGGTCTCCATGCCCGGCGAGTAGCCGCACTCGGGCGCCCAGATGCCCTCCGGCGCGCGGCCGACCCGCAGTGCCGTGTCGTCCAGGCCGGTCCGCAGCGCGAACGCCCGCACCCGCGGGTCCAGCAGCGGCTGGAACGGGTGCGTGGCGGGTCCGCCGAGCAGCTCGACGGTCCGGGAGTCCACAAGGGACCGCAGGATCGGCGAGAACCCGTGCCGCCACCGGGTCTCGAACTGCTCCAGCGCCCGGGCCGAGGCGCGGTGCTCGTAGGCCGACAGCTCCGGCAGCCGCCGTCCGGCGTACTGGGAGCGCAGGTGCCAGTTGCCGAGCCAGTCGTGCGCGCCGCGCAGGCAGTACGGGTCGTCCAGCTGTGCGGCCAGCACCGGCGTGACGCCCAGGGTCAGCACGTCGTGGCGGCCCTCGTCGGCGAAGCGCCGCAGCATGTCCACGACGGGCAGGTACGAGTGCGCCCAGGCCTGGTAGAGCCACTCCTCGCCGACCGGCCACGCGCCGTGGTGGGCGAGCCAGGGCAGGTGGCTGTGCAGCACCAGGCAGAAGGTGCCCTCGTGCCCGCCCGTCACGCGCGCACCGCCACGGCCACCAGGTCGAGGCTGGTGTCCAGGTCCGCGGAGGTGATGTCGAAGTCGTCCACCGTCACCGACTCGACGGCCTCCTTGAGCTCGGCCGGCCAGGGCGCGCCGGACAGGGCGACCTCGACCTGTGCGTCGATGATCCGTCCACCGAGGAGCGAGTCGAGCCTCGGTCCGTGACGCAGCCCGCTCAGTTCGTCAACGGCGAAACCAGCCGCCCGCAGCATCTCGTCCAGTTCGGACGGAGCCAGTTCCCTGGTGTGGAACGGGTTCAGCGGCGTGTCCTGGCCGGGGGAGAACGTGAGCCGGTTCGGCGTGGTCACGATCAGCGTGCCGCCGGGCCGCAGCACGCGCCGGCACTCCGCGAGGAACTGCTCCTGGTCCCACAGGTGCTCGATCACCTGCAGGTTCGCCACCACGTCCACGGAGCCGGTGCGCAGCGGCAGCGTCGCCAGGTTGCCGCGCAGCACGTCGAGCCGCGGGTACGTGCGGGCGACGTGCCGCGAGGTCAGCTCGTCGTAGTCGAGCGCGACGACCCGCCGCGCGACCGTGCGGATCAGCTGGGCGCCGTAGCCCTCGCCGCAGCCGGCCTCCAGCACCACGGCGTCCGCGCAGTGGCCGATGAGGTGTAGATATGCGGCCTCGTGCCTGCGGAACCAGTAATTCTCTTCCGCGATGCCGGGTACCGTGCGTTCGCCGGTCAGGGGGAGGGTCACGCCCGCCAGGTTACTTGCCAGTAGTGACAGTCGGTACCGCGGAGCACCCGGTCACCTCCCCGCTGCACGGGCCTCCGCGGTGCCTGGACGAGCATCCCGGCGCGGTCAGAACGGCGAGACGGTGACCGCCAGCGCGCCGGGACCCACGTTCGCGCCGATCGCCGCGCTCACCTGGGTCAGCACGATGTCGCGGGCGTGCGGGATCCGCCTCTGCAGCATCTGCAGCAGCTCCTGACCCTCCTGCTCGGCGGCGAAGTGCTCCACCGCGAGGTCCACGTCGCGGCCGTGGGCCAGTGCCACGGCCTTGTCGGCGAGCTTGGACAGCGCCCGGTCGCGGCCGACGACCTTGCCGAACGGCTCCACCTCGCCGTTGACGACCGTCAGCAGCGGCTTGACCGAGAGCGCGTCGCCGAAGAGCTTCGCCGTCGCGCTCACCCGGCCGGCCTTGCGCAGGTAGTGCAGCGTGTCGACGTAGATCAGCACGTGCGCGTCGCGGCCGCGCTGCTCGGCGACGCTGCGGGCGTGCTGCACGTTGCCGCCGGTCTGAGCGATCCGCGCCGCCGCGAGCGCCGCGAAACCGAGGGTCATGCCCGACGAGTGCGAGTCCACGATGAACACCGGCACGCGCGACTTGGCCGCTGCCGCCTTCGCCGCGTCCGTCGCGGGGGAGAGCTTCGGGCTCACGTGGACCGACACGATCGTCTCCGCGCCCTTGGCCCACGCGTCCTGGTAGGCCCAGAAGAACGCGTCCGGCGCCGGCGGCTGGGTCGTGATCGGGATCTCCGCCTGCAACGCCTGCAGCAGGCGCTCGGTCGGCACGTACGCCTCGTCGATCAACTCCGATCCGATCTTCAGCTGCATCGGCACGGTGATGATGTTGAACCGGTCGGCCAGCCGGGCCGGGAGTGACGCGGTCGAGTCGGTGACGACGGCTACACGTGAGGACACGGGAAGGAAGGTTAACGAAGCGTGATCGCTTGAACCACTGGCGAAGGATGGCAATTCGTGTGACGTATGCCTGCATCGTCGCTTTCCGTACACGACGAACGCACGGAGTGAACACCACAGAAAGGGCGACCCGCTTACACAATCGGGTGACTGACGGCCTGGTGGAGTTGATCTAGGATCTCCGTGTTTGCCCTGCAAGGAACCGTGTTCCCGACCGCCGCCGGAGACCGTCCGGTCCTTTGTCGACACTGGTTGGAGGGTGGTCAACTCGGTACGCTCGCACAATCTTCCGCGGTGTGAGTGAGCAGGTGACCATGGGTGCAAAAGGGCACGAGATAGTTCCGCTGCACGCCGGTTTCGACGTTGTCCACCGAGGTTTTCACCGACGTCAGGTCATCGACCACATCGAGAATCTCGAGGAGCAGCTCCGCTTCACGAGCCTCGACCGGGCCGAAGCGCTGGCGCAGGCCGCCGATCTGCGCCGGCTCCTGGAGACGACGCGCCAGGACCTCGACGAGGCGCGCGCCAGGATCGAGCGGCTGGAGTCCACCCCCGGGTCGCACGCGAGCGCCACCGAACGGATGCACCGCATGCTCCGCCTCGCCGAGGACGAGGCGGCGGAGATGCACCTGCGGGCCGGCCGCGAGTGCGCCGACCTCCGCCTGCGCACCGAGGCCGAGTGCGCCGCGCTGGTCGCCGAGGCCGAGCGCGAGTCCGCCGCCCTGCGGGCCGAGGCCGAGTCCGAGCTGCGCGAGACCCGCCGCCAGTGCTCCTCCCGTGCCGCCGCCATGGACGAGCGCGAGGTCGAGCTGGAGCGCCGCTGCGCCGACCTGGAGGCCCAGCACCGGCAGCGCGCCGACCAGGTCGAGCGCGAGTGCGCCGAAGCTGTGGAGCAGGCCCAGTCCGACGCCGACCGGCTGCTGCGCGAGACCGCGCTGGCGTGCAGCTCGCTGGAGGCCGACGCCGAGCGCAAGCGCGAGAAGGCCCAGCGGTTCTTCGAGCTGACCACGACCCGGCGCCGCACCGAGGCCGCGCAGCACCTGGAGCAGCAGGAGGCGCTGGCCCGCGCCCGCGCCGGGTTCGTGGTGACGATGGCCTGCCGCGAGTCGAACCGCCGCCTCGCCGAGGTGGCGCGGGAGGTGGACGAGCTGCGCGAGCTGCGCCGCGTCGTGCACTCGCAGCTGTCGGCCGCCCGTGCCGCCCTGACCGCCGCCGCCGACCAGGTCGCGCCCGCGCTGATACCGGAGCAGGTGGCCGCCTCGTGAGGCAGTGGGTGCCGCTCGTGCTGGGGGCGGTGCTGGTGCCCGCCGCGGTCACGGCCGCCGGCTTCTCGGTCGCGGGCGAGGAGCTGACGACCGCGCTGTCGCCGTCCCCCGCCACACCGCCGCCACCCGCGGGGCCGGTGCCGCTCCCGGCCTTCCTGCCACCGCTGCGGATGGAGCGGCCCGCCCCGCTGCTCGTCCCGGCGGCCGTCGCGCAGCAGAACGTGCGGCGGGCATCGCCTGCGGTGCCGCGCACCGTCTCCGGTGGCGCCGTCACCCCCGTCGGACAGGCAGGAGCCTGAGGTGGCCGGTGCCGTCGAGATCGTGTTCGGGTTGTGCTTGCTGTCCTTCACCCTGGGGGCGGCGCTGATGTACGTCGTGACGCGCCGCCGCGAGGACGCCGAGGAGACGCGGCCGGGTCCGGCGGTCGACGCGCTCCCGGTCCCGCGGCGGACCGCGTCCGCTGACGAGGCGTGGGCGCCGCAGCCGATGCCGGACGCCGACTACGACACCCCGCCGATCCACCGCAACGCCGTGGTGGGCCTGCCGCGGGCGGAGCCGGAACCCGAGCCGGAGCCGGTGGTGGAAGCGGTGCCCGAACCCGGACCGGAACCCGTTGACGAGGAACCGGCCGAGGCCGTGTTGCCGCCCCCGCCAGGACCCCAGCCCGCCGAGCACACCACGTGGGCCGAGCGGGACGAGTTCCGGGAGCGCTACCTGCGGACGTTCGACGAGGTGCGGCGCAAGGCCGGCAGCAACTGAGCGGACGGCCGCGACCTCGTGGCAGATGTCGGAAACCCGCGGTAGATGTCGGAAAACTGCCGGACTCGCGCGGTCCCGGCTGCTATCACTTGATCATGACTTCCAGCTCCGACCGCACGCAGCTCTTCCACGCCCTGCACCGGCAGCCGCCCCTGGTGCTCCCCAACGCCTGGGACGTGGCCTCGGCGCTGATCGTCGAGGCCGCCGGCGCGCAGGCCGTCGCCACCACGAGCGCCGGTGTCGCGTGGAGCCTCGGCGCCCCCGACGGCGACCGGCTCGACCGCGACCTGGCGGTGGACCTCGTCGCGAGGATCGCGAAGGCCGTGTCCGTGCCGGTGACCGCGGACATCGAGGCCGGGTTCGGCGAGACCGCCGACGAGGTGCGCGCGACCCTCGCGGCGGTCGCCGCCGCCGGTGCGTCCGGTGTGAACGTCGAGGACGGGTACGGCAGCGCGCTCCGGTCCGTCGAGGAGCAGTCCGAACGACTGCGCGCGGCACGGGAGGGCGCACCGGAGCTCTACCTCAACGCCCGCATCGATGTCTTCCTGCGCGGTGTCGGCGACCCGGCTGACCGGCTCGGCGAGACCCTGCGGCGGGCGGAGGCGTACCTGGCGGCGGGCGCGAGCGGCATCTTCGTGCCGGGGGTGACCGACCTCGCCGACGTGGCGGAGCTGGCGAAGAACATCGCGGCACCGCTCAACGTCCTCGCGGGTCCCGGCGCGCCCGCCACGGCGGAGCTGGCACAGGCGGGCGCGGCCAGGATCAGCGTCGGCACCGCGCTCGCCTCCGCCGCCTACGCCGTGGCGAAGAAGGCGGCGGAGGAGCTGCTGAGCGCCGGCACGTACGACAGCACGAGGGACGGCTTGGGGTACGGGGAGCTGAACGAGCTGTTCTAGTACCTGTCAGCCGGTCTAGTACTTCTTCTTGCCGCCACTGCGGAACTTGCGCAGCAGCTGCTCCGCCTGCGCGCGGCGGCGGGGGTCGCGGGAGAGCTCACGTGCCTTGTCCTGCAGTCGACGCCCCGAAGGGCTGTGCAGGAACTTGGTGATCTTGTCCATGAACGCCATCGGGTCCTCCAGGTGTCCGTTACGTCCATTTCAACGCAACACGGGGCACCTGGAGTTCCCGGACGTCACACCGGCGAAACGGTGATGCCCAGCGCACCGGGGCCCACGTGGGCGCCGATGGCCGAGCTGACCTGCGTCAGCATGAACTGGCGGACGTTGGGCACACCGCGCCGCAGCTTGCCCAGCAGCCGCTGCGCCCTCTCCAGCGCGTCGAAGTGCTCGACCGCGATGTCGACCTGGTCGGTGCCCGCGCGCTTGATCGCGATGTCCAGCATCCGGTTCAGCGCGCGGTCGGCGCCGATCACCCGGTCCAGCGGGGTGATCTGGGCGTCGGACATGGTCAGCAGCGGCTTGAGCGACAGCGCGGAGCCCACGAGCGCCGCCGCGGCACCGATCTTGCCGCCGCGCCGCAGGTATTCGAGCGTGTCGACGTAGATGAGCTCGGTGGACCGGTCGTAGCGGCGCTGGGCCGTCTCGATCACGCGCTCGACGGTCCCGCCGGCCTCGGCCACCTTGGCGGCGGCCTGGACCGCGTAGCCGATGCTCATCCCGCAGGTGTGGGTGTCGACGACGTGCACGGGGACACGCGACTGCGCGGCGGCGGTGCGGGCGGCGTCCACGGTGGCGGAGAGCCGGCCGGAGACGTGCACCGACACGATGGCCTGGACGCCCTGGGCGGCGAGGTCTCCGTAGGTCCAGAAGAAGGCGCCCGGATCCGGCGGGATCGTCTCGACGGGCACGTTCGCGCGCATGGCCGACACGAGGTCGGGAACCGGGACGCGGGCCTCGTCGTCGGTGTGGTCGCCGATCCTGACCTGGATCTGCACGACCTCGATGCCGAGCTGGTCGGTCAGGTGAGCCGGGAGGCAGGCCGTGGAGTCGGTCACTACTACTACTCGCCGGTACATGTCCGCGCAGGTTACTCGCCCGAATGGGGTACGTCTCAATCGGTGGTGCGACCGGGTGAGAACCGTCACGCTAGCGGAGTGCTTGCTCCCGTTTGCACCGCTGCTACTGGCGGGTAACATCCGGGTGATGGCAGGGTCGTGAACACCCGGCGGCGCAGTTCTGAAGTCCTCTGCGCGTCGCCGCCCGTCCGCAGGAGGTCGAAGAGGACCTATGAACATTGTTGTCCTGGTCAAGCAGGTGCCTGACACCTGGTCCGAGCGCAAGCTCACCGACGCCGACCACACCCTTGACCGCGAGTCCGCGGATGCAGTGCTCGACGAGATCAACGAGCGCGCCGTCGAAGAGGCCCTGCAGCTGCAGGAGGCCCACGGCGGTGAGGTGACCGTGATCGCGATGGGTCCCGACCGCGCCACCGACGCCATCCGCAAGGCCCTCTCGATGGGTGCCGACAAGGCCATCCACGTGAACGACGAGGCGCTGCACGGCTCCGACTCGCTGGCCACCGCGAAGGTCCTCGCCAAGGCCATCGGCACCGTCGAGGGCGTGGACCTCGTCATCGCCGGCAACGAGGCGACCGACGGCCGCGCGGGCGCCGTCCCGGCCATCATCGCCGAGCTGCTGGGCCTGCCGCAGGTCACCCAGCTGCGCAAGGTCACCGTCGAGGGCACCACGATCAAGGGCGAGCGCGAGACCGACGAGGGCGTCGCGTTCCTCGAGGCGTCGCTGCCCGCCGTGATCTCGGTGACCGAGAAGATCAACGAGCCGCGCTACCCCTCCTTCAAGGGCATCATGGCCGCGAAGAAGAAGCCCGTCTCCACGGTCTCGATCGCGGACCTGGGCGTCGACGCGGCCGAGGTCGGCCTGTCCGGTGCGTGGACCCAGGTGCTCGAAGCGGCCCCGAAGCCGCCGCGCACCGCCGGTCAGCGCGTCGAGGACGGCGGCGACGGCGGCGCGAAGATCGCCGAGTACCTCGTCGGCCAGAAGCTCATCTGAGGGAGTGGAAACCATGTCTGAAGTACTGGTCCTGGTCGACCACGTCGACGGCGAGGTCAAGAAGGTCAGCTACGAGCTGCTCACGGCCGCCCGTCGCCTCGGCACCCCGTCCGCGGTCGTCGTCGGTGCCCCCGGCACCGCCGCCAAGGTCCGCGAGTCGCTCGGCAGGTACGGCGCGGCCAAGGTCTACGCCGTCGAGTCCGACGACGCCGTCAACTACCTGGTGACGCCGAAGGTCGACGCGCTCGCCGCCCTCGCCCCGAACGCCGCCGCGGTGCTCGTCTCCGCGACCGCAGAGGGCAAGGAGGTCGCGGGCCGCCTGGCCGTGCGCATCGGCTCCGGCTGGCTCGTCGACGTCGTGGACGTCGAGGCCGACGGCACCGGCGTGCAGTCCATCTTCGGTGGCGCGTTCGTCGTCAAGGCGAAGGTCAGCCAGGGCACCCCGGTCATCACGGTCCGCCCCGGCGGCGTCGACGCCGAGGAGTCCGCCGCGGACGCCGCGCTCGACGAGTCGGTCTCCGTGTCCGTGGACACCGCCAAGGCCGCCCGCGTCACCTCCCGCGAGGCCGTGGTCGGCGGCGACCGCCCCGAGCTCACCGAGGCCTCCGTGGTCGTCTCCGGTGGCCGCGGCGTCGGCTCCGCCGAGAAGTTCTCCGTCGTCGAGGAGCTCGCCGACTCGCTCGGTGCCGCCGTCGGTGCCTCGCGTGCCGCGGTCGACTCGGGCTACTACCCGCACCAGTTCCAGGTGGGCCAGACCGGCAAGACGGTCTCGCCGCAGCTGTACGTGGCGCTGGGCATCTCCGGTGCCATCCAGCACCGCGCGGGCATGCAGACCTCGAAGACGATCGTCGCGGTCAACAAGGACCCCGAGGCCCCGATCTTCGAGATCGCCGACTTCGGCGTGGTGGGCGACCTGTTCGCCGTCGCACCGCAGCTGACCGGTGAGGTCCAGAAGCGCAAGGGCTGAGCACGACCAGCTCACCGGAAGGGCCGTCCCGTGCGCGGGGCGGCCCTTCCGCGTGCGCGGGCACCACCGGCTCTTCACCCGACTGCCACTGACCGGTCATCGTTGTGCCCTGCTGTCATTCGCCAACGCGGGATCACCCTGGTGCGCATGACGCAGCCGGAACTGCTTGTCAGCACCCCCGCCCGACAGGGTGAGGACGTTCCCCGCTACTCCCTCCTCGTCGCCAGGGACGGCGCCGAGGTCGTCGCCGCGCAGAAACTGCGCCACGAGGTGTTCGCCGGTGAGATGGGCGCGACGCTGACCACGAGCGTGCCCGGCCACGACGTCGACGAGTTCGACCGGCACTGCGACCACCTGGTGGTGCGCGACGACCGCACCGGCCAGATCGTCGGCGGCTACCGGATGCTGCCGCCGGAGCGCGCCAGGGAGGCCGGGCGGCTCTACGCCGACACCGAGTTCGACCTCGCCAACCTCGACCACATCCGGCACACCACGGTCGAGACCGGCCGGTCGTGCGTGCACCCCGACCACCGCAACGGCGCCGTCGTGAGCCTCGTGTGGGCCGGCATCGCGCGCTACATGCTGCTGAGCGGCCACAAGTGGCTCGTCGGCTGCGCCAGCATCCCGTTGCAGGACGGCGGTGCTCTCGCGGCCGGGGTGTGGGACACCGTGCACGCCAAGCACTACGCGCCCGAGCAGTACCGCGTGACGCCGCACCGGCCGTGGGACGTCGACGCGGTCGAGCGGCCCGCCAGGACCGTGCTGCCGCCGCTGCTCAAGGGGTACCTGCGGCTCGGCGCCCGGATCTGCGGGCGGCCCGCGCTCGACGCCGACTTCGGGGTGGCCGACCTGTTCATCCTGCTCGGCATGGACCACGTGGACCAGCGGTACCTGAGGTTCTTCCTGGGGGAGACGTCGTGAGCCACGCCTGGATGCCCGCCTCGCCGTGCGGCGACGGGTGCGTCGGGTCGGCCCCGCGGACCGCGGGCGGGGTCAGGCAGCTCTGGCGTGCCGTCACGGCCCTGACGGCACTGCTGTGCGGCGTGGGGATCGTCCTCGCGTTGCTGCTGCCGCGCGCACAGCGGGAAACCGTGGTGCGGCTGTGGTTCCACGCCCTGCTGCGCGCGTTCGGCGTGCGCCTGGAGGTCCACGGCGCCCGCAGGTTCCAGGAGGTGCCGCAACGCGGTGTGCTCGTCGCCAGCAACCACGTGTCGTGGCTGGACGAGCTCGCGATCGACGCGGTGCAGCCCATCCGGATCGTCGCCAAGAAGGACATCAAGGGCTGGCCGGTGCTCGGCCGGATCATCACCGCGGCTGGCACCGTCTACCTCGACCGCGAACGGCTGCGCGAGCTGCCGCGGACCGTCGCCGAGCTGGCGGCGACCCTGCGCGCCGGGTCCGCCGTCGGCATCCACGCCGAGGGCACCACGTGGTGCGGGCTCGCCTCCGGGCGCTACCGGCCGGCGTTGTTCCAGGCCGCCCTGGACGCCGGTGTGCCGGTGCGGCCGATCGTGCTGCGCTACCGGGTCGACGGCCACGTGAGCACGCAGCCCGCGTTCATCGGCAGCGACACCCTGGTCGACTCGATCCGCCGGGTGCTGCGCGTGAGGGGCCTCACCGTCGAGGTGCACGTGCTCGACGAGATCGCCCCCGGCCGCGCGGAGAACCGCAGGCAGCTCGCAAAACTTGCACAAGAGCAATCAAATCGCTTGACCTCGACCGAACTGGAAGTTGCACGATCTACCGGTGACACTCACCGCGCCCCGGCCGTCTCGCCTCTGGTCGCCTGACCGCCGCTGGCCCACGACGGGCATCGTCCTGCTGGTCACGCTCCTCGCCTTCGAGGCGATGGGCGTCGGCACGGCGATGCCCACCATGGTCCGCGAGCTGCACGGCGAGGCGCTGTACGCGTGGCCGTTCCTCGCGAACCTCGCGGCGAGCGTCATGGCCACCGTCTTCTCCGGCCGCCTGTCGGACCGGCGCGGCCCCAAGCCCGCCGTGCTGATCGGCGTGAGCCTGTTCCTCGCCGGCCTGGTCGTCGCGGGCGTCGCGGAGAACATGACCGTGCTGCTGGCGGGCAGGGCCCTGCAGGGCCTCGGCGCCGGCTTCCTGATCGTCGCGATCTACGTCGTCATCGCGCTGGCCTACCCGGAGAGCGACCGGCCCGCGGTGTTCGGCGCGCTGTCGGCGGCCTGGGTGGTGCCGTCGCTCGTCGGACCCGCCGTCGCCGGGTGGGCGACCGAGCACCTGACCTGGCGGCTCGTGTTCCTCGCGATCGTCCCGCTCGTGCTCGTCGGCAGCGTGCTGCTGGTCCCGGTGCTCAGGAAGCTGCCACCGCACACCGCGACCCCGCCGGTGCGCCGGTTCCTGCCCGCCGCCGCGCTGGCCGCCGGTGCCGGGGTGGCGAGCCTGAGCTGGGCGTTGCAGCACCGCACGTGGTGGCTGCTCGCCGTCGCGCTGCTGCTCCTCACACCGGCGGTGCGCATCCTGCTGCCCAGGGGCACGCTGATCGCCCGCCGCGGCCTCCCCGTCACGATCCTCGCCCGCGGCCTGCTCGCCGGCACGTTCTTCGCGGTCGAGAGCTTCATCCCGCTCACGCTGACCGTCGTGCACGGCTACTCGCCGCTGGAGGCCGGCATCCCGCTCACGGTGAGCGCCCTCGGCTGGGCCGGCGCGTCGATGTGGGCGTCGCGGCACCCCGAGATCGAGCGCTACACCCTCGTGCGGACCGGGTTCCTGTTCACGGCGGCCGGCATGGCGGCCGTGACGCTCGTCGCACCCTCGTGGGGCCCGGCCTGGCTGACGTTCCTCCTGTGGGCCGTCGCGGGCGCCGGCATGGGCATGGCGACCTCCAGCGTCGGCGTGCTGATGATGGCCGCCTCACCCGAGCAGGACCGGGGCTTCAACTCGGCTGCCCTGCAGATCTCCGACATGCTGGGCTCCGCGACCATGATCGGACTCGGCGGTGTGCTGGTGCTGGCGACCGCCCCCACGGCGGGCGTGGTGGTGCTGAACCTGTCGATGGCGGCGTTGGCCGTGGTGGGAGCGGTTCTGACCGGGCCCCGCATGCGGGCTACGCTGGAGCCCTGATGGCTTATCTCGACCACGCTGCCACGACCCCGATGCACCCCGAGGCGGTCGCGGCCATGACCGAGGCGTTGTCCACCACGGGCAACGCCTCGTCGCTGCACACCTCCGGCCGGCGGGCGCGGCGTGCGGTCGAGGAGGCGCGGGAGAACATCGCCGACGCCCTCGGCGCCCGGCCGTCCGAGGTGCTGTTCACCGGCGGCGGCACCGAAAGCGACAACCTCGCGGTCAAGGGCGTCTACTGGGCCCGCGAAGGCAAGCGCCGCGTGCTCGCCTCGGCCGTGGAGCACCACGCGGTCCTCGACGCCGTCGAGTGGCTGGAGCAGCAGGGCGCCGAGGTCACCTGGCTGCCGGCCGACCGGTTCGGCCGGGTGTCCGCCGAGTCGGTGCGCGAGGCGCTGGACGACGACGTGGCGCTCGTCACGACCATGTGGGCGAACAACGAGGTCGGCACCATCAACCCGGTGCACGACATCGCGGCGTTGTGCGCCGAGCGCGGTGTGCCGTTCCACACGGACGCCGTGCAGGCCGTGGGCGCGGTGCCGGTGCACTTCGCCGCGTCCGGCGCGTCCGCGCTGACCATGACCGGCCACAAGGTCGGCGGCCCCTACGGCGTCGGCGTGCTGCTGCTCGCGCGTGACGTGAAGTGCACGCCCCTGCTGCACGGCGGCGGCCAGGAACGCGACGTCCGCTCCGGCACCCTGGACGTGCCGTCGATCGTCGGCCTCGCCCGCGCCGTCCGCATCGCCGTGGAGGAGCAGGAACAGCGCGCCGCCGAACTGGTCGCGTTGCGCGAGGAGCTGATCGCCTCGGTGCGCGCGGTGGTGCCGGACGTGGTCGTCAACGGCGACCCGGTCGACCGGCTGCCCGGCAACGCACACCTGACGTTCCCCGGCTGCGAGGGCGACAGCCTGCTGATGCTGCTCGACGCACGCGGCGTCGAGTGCTCCACTGGCTCCGCCTGCACCGCGGGCGTCGCGCAACCGTCGCACGTGCTGCTGGCGATGGGCGTCGAACCCGCGCCGGCACGCGGATCTTTGAGGTTCTCCCTCGGGCACACCTCGACGCGTGCCGATGTCGAGGAGTTGGCGGGCGTGATCGGTCCCGTGGTCGAGCGCGCGCGCACGGCAGGTCTGGCAGGCATGAGGCGTTCCCGGAAGGTGGTCAAGCAGTGAAGGTCCTCGCGGCGATGAGCGGCGGTGTCGACTCCGCGGTGGCGGCGGCCCGCGCCGTTGAAGCGGGACACGACGTGACGGGCGTGCACCTGGCCCTGTCCGCCAAGCCCGGCACCCTCCGCACCGGCGCCCGCGGCTGCTGCACCGTCGAGGACGCCCACGACGCCCGCCGCGCCGCCGACCTGATGGGCATCCCGTTCTACGTCTGGGACTTCGCCGAGCGCTTCACCGAGGACGTCGTCGAGGACTTCGTCGCCGAGTACGCCGCCGGCCGCACCCCGAACCCGTGCCTGCGCTGCAACGAGCGCATCAAGTTCGAGGCGTTGCTGGACAAGGCCATCGCCCTCGGCTTCGACGCGGTCTGCACCGGCCACTACGCCCGCCTGCAGGTGGTCGGCGGCCGCCCCGAGCTCCGCCGCGCGGCCGACCTCGGCAAGGACCAGTCGTACGTGCTGGCCTCCCTGACCGCCGACCAGCTCGCCCACGCCATGTTCCCCCTGGGCGACACGACGAAGGACGACGTGCGCACCGAAGCCGCAGCGCGCGGCCTGTCGGTCGCGAAGAAGCCCGACTCGCACGACATCTGCTTCATCCCGGACGGCGACACCCAGAAGTTCCTCGCCTCCCGCATGGAGACCAAGCCCGGCCTGCTGATCGACGACGCGACCGGCGCCGTGCTCGGCCGGCACGCGGGCGTGCACGAGTTCACCATCGGCCAGCGCAAGGGCCTGGGCATCGACGGCCCCGCCCCCGACGGCCGGCCCCGCTACGTGCTGGCCCTGGAGCCCGTCTCCGGCAACGTCCGGGTCGGCTCGGTGGAGAAGCTGGCGGTCACGGGCATCTCGGCTTCCTCGCCGATCACGCACGTCGACCTGGACGGTCCCGTGGAGTGCGTCGCCCAGGTGCGCGCGCACGGCGGTACCTCGTCCGCCGTGGCCGAGGTGGTCGGCGGCGTGTTGCGGGTGCAGCTGCGGGAGCCGTTGAAGGGTGTGGCGCCGGGGCAGGCGGTGGCGATCTACCGGCCCGATGCCGGCGGTGACGTGGTGCTGGCCAGTGCGACGATCGACGCGACCAGCTGATTCGCTGGCCTGTCGGTGTTGGGGTGTCGCCCGGTCGGGTGATGTGTGTCCGGAAACGCTCGTTCGCTCGCCCCGTGGGGGAAGAGGAACGCGGGGCGGCACGGCGGTCGCGGTGGTTCCGGGGTGTGCGGGCTCGTGGGGTCAGGACTGGTGGTGGGCCGCGACAGTCCGACGATCAGGTCAGTGGCGGCGGTCCGGTGAGACCGGCCCGTGGCGACTGGCCCGGTAATAGCTGGCCTGGCGCATGGGATCGCCCCAGCGGTGACCGCCCCAGCGGTGACCGCCCCAGCGGTGACCGCCCTGGCGGTGACCGCCCTGGCGGTGGTCGGCCCTGGTAGTCGGCCTGCGCGGTGGTCACCTGGCTGACCACCGACCCGCCCGCGCTCAGCTCACCTGCGCTCGGCCAGCCGCGTTCGCCCGCTGGCGCTCAGCCCGTCCTCGCTCAGCCACCCGCGCTCAGCCCAGCCGCGCTCGGCCAGCGGCGACCAGCCCGCCCGCGCTCAGCCCGGCAACCACTCCGAGTTCGCTCCACACAGGAGCACACACGGAAGCTCCCCAGGAACCTCCCCCTTGAGGAACCCCGCAAACGCCACCGCCCCAGCCGGCTCCACCGCCAACCGGAACTCCTCCCACAGCCGATCCCGCGCAGCCAGCAGCTCCGCGTCGGACACGAGCACCGACGTGACGTTGTGGCGCTGCAACACCTCCAGCGGCACCGTGCCCACCTGCGTCGCCCCGAGTGCCGACGCCGCAACGGAGTCCACCGGACCGTCCACGGGCTCACCGGCTTCGAGGCCGCGGTGCACGGCGCAGCAGCCGGACGGCTCGACGTTCACGATCAAGCGACCGCCAGAGGCCAGTGCGGCGCCGGCGATCAGGCCGCCGCCGCCCGAGGCGATCGCGATCGTGTCCACCTCGGGCACGTCCTCGACGATCTCGCGGGTCACCGTGGACTGTCCCTCGATGACGACCGGGTCGTTGTAGGCCTCGACGTAGAGCGGGCCGAGGTCGCGGGCTGCGGCTGCGGCCTCGGCGTAGGTGGTGCCGTGGCGGATCAGCTTGGCGCCCAACGCCTCGATGCGGCGGGTCTTCGCCTCGGGGGCGGTCATCGGCACGAAGACGGTGGCGTGCATGCCGAGCAGGTGCGCGGCCTGGGCGACGGCGATGCCGTGGTTGCCGCCGGAGGCGGTGACGACCTCGTCCACGCCGGACAGGGTGAGGAGCTTGTTGACCGCGCCGCGGACCTTGAACGAACCGGTGAGCTGGAGGTGCTCCAGCTTGAACACCACCGGGCGACCGTCCACAGCGGTGCGCAGGACCGGGGTGCGGCGCACGTGGTCAGAAAGCGTTCTCATGTGACCAGCTTCCACAAGAACTGCGCCAGAGTCACGATTCCCAGCAGGAAACACACGATGACGAACGTCCCACCGGCCATCACGAGCAGGCAGGCGCCCCAGGACGTCTCCTCCCGCGGGGTCGCGTCGAGCTCGTGCTGCAGCTCGACGCGCGCCTCCAGGTACAGCGACGCGAGGCGGGTGCGAGCGGCCTCGGTCGGGGCCTCCTCCACACGGCCGGCCCAGTTCAGCGCGACGAGGCGGACCTGCGCGCGGCGGTAGGCGCGTTCGAACGCCAGGGTTTCCTCGGGGTCGCGGTCGTCGGAGAGGTACGTCCAGCGACCGGCCTGCGCGGGCTGGCCGAGCACGCGGTACGCCTCGGCGAGGCGGTCGCGCAGGTCGAGCCGGTGGGGGTAGGTGCCGACGAGTCCCGCGAGGCGTTGACGTGCGCGGAGCACGTTCGCGAGGTCGCCGCGCCGCAGCTCCTCGGCCGCTTTGTTGAGCGTCAGCTCTACCGGCATGCCGAGTAGTTTCGCAGGCGCGGCTAGCTTTGACCCGTGTTCGTCCTGTCGCTCGTGGTGTCCGGCCTCGCGTGGTGGCTCGGCCTCTACCTGCTCGCCCGCGATCCCGCCAAGCCCGTGCTGTGGTGGTCCGGCGCCGGTCTCGTCGGATGTGCGGCACTCGTCGTCATGCCTCATCCTGTGCTGTTGGGCGTGCCCGCACTCGCGTGGACTGGGGCGATCCTGGTGCTGGCACGGCCGGAGCTCGTCCGCTGGTGGATCTTCGCGGTGGTGCCGGTCTTCGCCGCGGCGCTGTGGCTGCCGTGGGTCGTGCTGCTCCCGCTGGCCGCGGCGACTGCGCTGGCGGCGGGGAAGCGTGCCTATTTTTCACTCGTTGGGGTGATGTTCGCGCTCTCAGCGGCGGCGTTCCTGCTCGACTGGGTACCCACCGCGGTCGCGTTGCCGGCGATCGGACTCGACGTGCTGCTGTTCGGCGTGCTCGTCGCCGTCACGGACGCGGTCGAGGAAGGGCAGGCGATCCGCGCCGACATGCTGCGCTCGCTGGTGATCTCCGGTTTCACCGCCGTCCTGTTCGGTTCGCAGGTGCTGCTCTTCGACGGCCCGCAGCTCCTCGCCTGCACGACGGTCGCCGCCGCCATCGCGGTCCAGGTGCTGGCGAACCCGCTCGCCGCCGCCGTCGACCGCCTCGCCGTGCCCGCCGTCGCCGCCGAACGCGCCGAACTCCGCGACGCGGCCGAGGCGCTGCCCAGGCAACGCCCGCTGGTGACCGAGGACGAGGCCGAGTTCGCGCGGCTGACCCGCAGGGCGCTCAGCCATTACGGCGACCTCGGAAAGCTCGTCGCGAGCCCGTTGATCGCGCTGACCGAGGAAGCACCGCCGCTCGACCGCGCGGCACAGCTGAAATCCATGTTGCTGACGAGCATCCAACGGCTCAAGCCCGCGGACGGCGATTTCGGCACGAGCGACGAATGGCGTTATTACAACGCCCTGTACTTCTACTACGTCAAGGGAATCCGGCCGTACTCGGTCCGCACCAAGCGCGAGGACCTCGACGCCGAGGACCGCCGCGCGCTGCAGTGGTTCGTGACACAGGTGCCCGAGCGCACCCTCCACAACTGGCAGAACGCGGCCGCCCGGCTGGTCGCGGCGGACCTGGTGGCAGGAGTCGGCAGCGCTTGACGTGGTCCTGGCAGTGATCACCGGGCCACGGTCGGGCCATGTTGAAATTCGCCTTGAAACTCGACGGTGTCGCTTCGTTCGGCCTGGGCCTGCTGACCCTCCTGATCCGCCCGGAGGTGGGAATGCCGGTGGGCTGGCAGATCGGGCTCGGTGCTTTCTGCGTCGTTTACGGCGCGGGCGTGTTCTTCCTCGGAACGCGCGCCGTCCCGGACCGCCGGATCGTGCTGCTGGTCATCATCGGAAACGCGGTGTGGGCGCTCGACAGCATTCTCACCGCGGAGCTGGAGTGGTTCCCGCTGACCGGTCTCGGCGTCGCGCTGGTGCTCGCCCAGGGCCTCGCGGTGCTCGGGTTCGCGGTGCTGCAGCTCATCGGTCTGCGGCGCGCAACGTCCGGGACCGGCCCCGGAACTCAGCCACGACCTCGGACCCTCGCCTGACCGTGATGTCGTAGATCCCGCTGCGGCCGAACCGGGTCCGTTCCACCGCCTCCGCCACGAGCTCGTCGCCCGCGTGCACCGGCCGGATGAAGTCGATCTCGGCCGTGGCGGCGACGGTGACGGACCCGGCCCTGTTGCAGGCGCACGCGAACGCCGAGTCGGCCAGCAGGAAGACGTAACCGCCGTGCGCGATGCCGTGCCCGTTCAGCATCAGCTCGGTCACCGTCATCCGCAGCACCGCGTACCCGTCGCGCAGCTCGACCGGCGTGATGCCCAGGGCGGTGGAGGCCTTGTCCGCGGCCAGCATCTCAGCAGGACCATTCATTCGTGGCAGCGTAATCACCCTGGCGGTGGTGTCACCCCGCGTCGACCCGGCCTTACTGTCCGAATGCTTGATCGCTCAAAACGGAGGTGGTCATCATGGGTGGATGCTCTTGCTGCGGCGGGTGCACGGGTCCGGGCTGCGGGTGCTGCAGCAGCTGTTAGGAGGCTCGGACAGGACGAACGAGGGCCGGCGCGGTGAACTCCGCGCCGGCCCTCGCCGTCGCCGGATGGGGAGTGGTGCGGGAACGCGGGGCGCGTCGCGCTCCCACACCACGTGCGGGGAGGTGCTCGCACGCTCGGCACCTGCTCAATCACGGTAAGTGGCCTAGACCATGGCGTCAATGGGTCTAGACCTCTTCTGTCCGCAGGACAGTGGAACAATCTGCCGGTGCGCGGAGCAACTGGAATCGGATCGCTGCCCGGAACCGACATCGACGAGGCGGCGCGGGTGGTCGTCGGCGAGCTGCCGGAACTGCCGCACGTGCCGGAGCTGCCTGCGCGGGGAGTGGGCGCGGACGTGATCGGCCGCACCGCCGGCCTGCTCGTCGACCTCGCGATCGAGGTGATCACGTCCGGCTACCGGGTGACGCCGCGGCCCGGCCGTGACCACCGCCGTGCCGTCGACCTGCTGCGCGGTGACCTGGACGCGTTCGACGAGGCGCTGGAACGCGCGGGTGCGAGCCCGGACACGGTCAAGGTGCAGGCGGCGGGGCCGTGGACGCTGATGTCGAACATCGAGCTGATGCGCGGGCATCGGGTGCTCACGGACCGCGGCGCCGTGAAGGAGTTCGCCGAGTCGCTGGCGGAAGGCCTGCGTCGGCACGCGGCCGAGGTCGCCAGGCGCACCGGTGCGAAGGTCGTGGTGCAGCTCGACGAACCCGGCCTGCCCGCCGTGCTGGAGGGGCTGCTGCCGACCCCGTCGAAGCTCGGGACGGTGCCCGCGGTGCCCGGTCCGGACGCGCGCGCGGTGCTCGCCACCGTCATCGAGGCGCTCGACGGCCACGAGGTGCTCGTCCACTGCTGTGCGCCGCAGCCGCCGCTGACGCTGCTGCGGGAGGCGGGCGCGGCGGCCATCGCGTTCGACCTGACCCTGGTCAAGGGTGCCGCGGCGCTCGACGAGATCGGCGAGACCTGGGAGGCGGGCACGACGCTCGCGCTCGGGCTGGTGCCGAGCACCGACCCCGGCACGCCGGTGACGTTGAAGGACGTCGGACAGCGGGCGTTCACGCTGGCCGACCGGCTGGGCTTCCCGCGGTCGGTCCTCGCGGAGAAGGCGCTGCCGACGCCGACGTGCGGCCTGGCCGGTGCCACGTCCGGGTGGGTCAAGCGCTCGCTCGCCCTGACGCGGGACCTCTCCTCGGCGTTCGTGGAGCCACCTGAGGGCTGGTGATGTCCGGTTTGTGGAGCTAGTCTGCTGCGAACTATTAGGAAACTTTCTTAACCGTAGGCCACCGCCGGGCCTGGATCGGGAGTTCCGAACATGCGCATCAGACGTGCGGCGCTCGTCGCCGCAGTGCTCACCGGTGTGGTCGTGGCACCTGCCGAGGCGGCCCCCGCCTCCCACATCAGGCTCGACCAGGTCGGGTTCGGCACCGCCGAGGCGAAACACGCCTACGTGCTCGGTGGTGCCGCGAACGCGCGGTTCTCCGTGGTCGACAGCCGCGGCCGGACCGTGCTGACCGGGCGGACGGGTGCCTCGACCGGGGCGTGGAGCGCGAAGTTCCCGGCCGTGCACCCGATCGACCTCTCCGGCGTGCGAAAAGCGGGGACGTACCGGGTCAAGGTCGGCTCGGCGACCTCCGCGGCGTTCCGGGTCGACTCGCTGAACCGGCTGTTCGCGCCGGTCGCCCGCAACACCGTCGAGTTCTTCCAGGCCCAGCGCGACGGTGCCGACGTCGTCCCCGGCCGGCTGAACCGCAAGCCCGCGCACCTCACCGACCGCGAGGCGCTCGTCTACGAGGAGCCGGTGTTCGCGGGCGAGGGCGGTGACCAGATCGCGGCGCCGTTGCAGCCCACCGGCGCCAAGGTCGACCTCGAAGGCGGCTGGTTCGACGCGGGCGACTTCGTGAAGTTCACCCACGCCTCGTCGTACTCCACGGCGTCGATGCTGCTCGCGTTGCGCAACAAGCACGACGACGCGCTGTACGAAGAGGCCGAGTTCGGGCTCAGGTGGCTCGACAAGGCCTGGGACGAGCAGACCGGCACCCTCTACGCCCAGGTGGGCATCGGGACCGGCTCCGCGGAGTTCGGCTTCGTCGGCGACCACGACGTGTGGCGGCTCCCCGAGGCCGACGACAGGCTCGACGTGAAGCCCGGCGACAGCGAGTACTTCATCAAGTACCGCCCCGTCTTCCGCGCGAACGCCGCCGGCGAGAAGATCAGCCCCAACCTGGTCGGCCGGGTGGCCGGCTCGTTCGCGCTGGCCGCGCAGGTCGAGGCCCGCAAGAACCCGCGCCTGGCCCGCGCGCACCTGGACAAGGCCGCGCGGCTGTTCTCGCTCGCCAAGACCGAGGACGTCGGGCAGCTCGTCACGGCGTTCCCGCACGCCTACTACCCGGAACCGTCGTGGACCGACGACCTGGAGTTCGGCGCCACCCAGCTCGCGCTGGCCGCGAAGGCGTTGAACGACAAGCGGTACCAGCAGTTCGCGAAGGCCGCCACGCACTGGGCCAAGGAGTTCCTCGCGACGAACGACCCGGACACGTTGAACGTCTACAACATCTCCGCGCTCGCCCACGCCGACCTCGCGAAGCTGCTGAAGGCGGGCGTCCACGGTGCCGAGGTGACCGAGGCCCAGGTCGTGGGGGACCTGCGGCGCCAGCTGCAGCAGGGCGCCGACGCGGCCAAGAACTCACCGTTCCGCACCGCCGCGAACGTCGAGACCTGGGACGTCGGCTCGCGCACGTTCGGCTTCATCACCACGGCCGCGCTCTACCGGAAGCTGACCGGTGACACGAGGTACCAGACGTTCGGCACGCAGCAGCGCGGGTTCGCGCTCGGCACCAACGCCTGGGGCACCTCGCTGATCGTCGGTGTCGGCGCGAAGTTCCCCGAGTGCCCGCACCACCAGGCGGCCAACCTCTCCGGCTCGCCGAACGGCGGCGCGAAGGTGCTGGTCGGCGCCGTGATCAACGGACCGAACGACGCCTCCCTGTTCGGCGACCTCGGCGAGATGCCGCCGGGCTCCGTGGACTGCACCAAGCCGTACACCCGGGAGTTCGACTCCGCGAAGTCCGTGTTCGCCGATGACCTGCGGTCGTGGCCGAGCTCCGAGCCGGCCATCGACTTCACGGCGACGGGCGTGCTGGGCTTCTCGCTGATCGCGCACGGGTGATGGGGCACGGCTGAGTGGCGGCGGCGCGGGCCTGGGTGTCCAATTCGGACTGTGCTCAGGCTCGCGCTGGTCGTCGTGCTGCTCCTCGTGGGCGTTCCCGCTCACGCACTGCCGTTGAACACCGAGTGCAGGGTGCCCGCGGTGCACGACCCGGAGGTCGTCCGCGAGGTGCACGCGGCCGGTCTCGCGCTGCGGGTCAGCGACAAGGTGATGCTCGCGGGCTTCGAGGCCGGCTGGGTCGAGTCGCACATGCACAACCTCGACTGCGGTGACGCCGACTCACTGGGCGTGTTCCAGCAGCGCCCGTCGATGGGCTGGGGCACGCCCGAGCAGATCATGGACGTCACCTACGCGGCGACGCGGTTCTTCCAGGCCGCCGTGCGGCTGGACCGGCCGGACCTCACGCCGGGGTTGCTGGCCGACGCGGTGCAGCGGTCGTGCTGCCCGGAGCGCTACGACCTGGCGGTGGACCGGGCCACCTCGATGCTGCGGCAGGCGTGGCAGGGCGGGCCCGAGGTGACCGACGTCGTGTACGTGGTCGACGACGGCGACGTCTGGGCGGGGCCGCAGCAGCTGAGCACGACCGCGGACTTCGTCGGGCGCCCTTCGGTGGCCGGGAAGCTGGTCTACGCGCGCACGGTCCGCGGCGAGGTCATGGTGCTGAACGGCACCTGGCGCCCGCTCGCGTCCGGCGTGGCGGGCGACCCCGAAGCCGTGCTGCTCCCCGACGGTTCGGTGGCGGTGTTCGCGGTCCTGGCCGACGGCAGCGTCGCGAAACTGTCAGACCTCCCTGCGACGATGGGAGTGGGGGCTTCGGACCCCCCGGAGGGGGGCCAGGCGGGATCGATTCCGTTGAGCGCGGCCGGGTTCGCGGCGGGCAAGCCGTCGGCGGTCGTGCACCCGGACGGGTCCGTCACGGTGTACGTGCGGTCCGGCAGCGCGTTGATGGCGCACACGGCCGGTGTGTGGCGGGAGATCGCCGGCGGGCTCACCGGCAGCCCCGAGGTCGTGCTCCGTCCGGACGGGACGATCGCCGCCTACACGCTGCTCGACGGCCGCGTGCACCGCCTCGGACCCACGTGGGAACCGTTGGGCGACGGCCGTTTCATCGACACCGTGGCCGCGCTGCCCGACGGTGCGGTCTACGCGCGCAAGGCCGACGGGACCGTGCTCAAAGTCGGTTGAACGGCTCCGCGTACCGGAACGGACCCGGCTCCACCGGCGCGAACAACCGGGCCTGGAAGTGCGGCGCCCACTCGGCGACCGGTGGCGTGATGCCGAACTCCGCGGCCGGCCGGAAGCCGAACCGCGAGTAGTAGCGCGGATCGCCGAGCAAGATCACGGCCTTCTCACCGCGGGCCTCCGCAGCCCCGAGCACCGCGTGCACCAACGCCTTCCCGATGCCGGAACGCTGGTGGTCCGGGTGCACCGCGATCGGCCCCAGCCCGAGCGCGGGCGTGTCGCCGACGTACCCGCGGGTGCACACGACGTGACCGAGCACGCCGTCCGCGACCAGCGACAGCTCCGGTATCCAGCCGGGGTCGGCGCGCAACCAGTCGATCAGCGGTGCCTCGGGGCCGTTCTTGAACGCGAGGTTCGTGACGTCGCGGATGGCGTCGATGTCTGCGGGCGTTTCCCGGCGGATCAGCATGACGCGCACTTTGTCCGGACAACGCGCGCGACGCCACTCATAATTCGGGGACGCGGGGAGTGCTGAGGGGAGGGTGCGTTGATCATCTTCGAAGGTCCGGACGAGTTCGACCGGTGGCTGCACGACAACGGCGCCACCGAGACCGAGTTGTGGATCAAGTACGCCAAGAAGGGGTCCGGGCTGCGGACGATCACCTACGACGAGGCGCTGGACGTCGCGCTGTGCCACGGGTGGATCGACGGGCTGGTGCGGTCGGTCGACGACACGTACTACTCGCAGCGCTGGACACCGCGCAAGCCGCGCAGCAAGTGGTCCAAGCGCAACTGCGGCAAGGTCGAGGAGCTCGTCGCAGCAGGGCGGATGCTGCCGGCCGGGCTGGCCGAGGTCGAGAAGGCCAAGGCGGACGGCCGCTGGGAGGCCGCCTACGCGGGACCCGCGACGATCGAGGTGCCGGCCGACCTCAGGGCGGCGCTCGACGCCAACCCGGAGGCCGCCGCGTTCTTCGAGACCCTCAACAGCCAGAACCGGTACGCGATCCTGCTGCGCGTGCACGACGCCAAGCGGCAGGAGACCCGGCAGCGCCGCATCGCGCAGTTCGTCGGCATGCTGGCCGAGGGGCGCAAGCTCTACGCTTGAGAATCATGAAGTGGTTCCGCCGTCGCAAGGCCGAAGAGGTCGCGCCAGCCCACCTGCCGAACGCCGGGGAGGCCGCCCAGCGGTTCTGGGAGCAGTGGTTCGAGCTGGTGCCGGTGGTGAGCGCGGCGCTGGGCGACGGCGAACCGCACCGCGTCGAGGACGACCTGCGCGCGCTGGTCGAGGGACTGCACCCGGACCTCGTGTTCAGCCTCGAACAGGGCCACCTGGCGATGTACGCGCTGGTGGTCACCGGCCAGGAGGACCCGCGGCTGCGCCCGTACACCGACGCGTGGATCGCCGCCGCGCCGCCCTCGGACATGGTGTGGGAGTTCCACGACTCGGTGCCGCCGGTGCCCGACCCAACCGAGGTCGTGGTCAACCTCGGTGAGGTGCGGATGCGGCTCGGCGACTTCCGGATCGTGGCGCAGGTCGACGGCGAGGTCGTCGACGTCGCCGTGTACCACCCGGCGCTGAAGGACCTCTCCGACCACCAGCGGCAGACGATGACGTTCCTGCCGCTGGACGTCACTCTCGGCGAGCGGCTGGCGGGGGAGCGGCTGCGCCGCGTCGAGACGGCCCAGCTGGAACCGGAGGGCACGATCAGCCTGCTGGAGCTGCGTTCACTCGTCCGGACACTCGCCGGTGCGTCCGGCGGCTGAGCCCTCCGGAATTGTCGGACCTGGTCACTAAGCTTGCGGACGTGACCAGCGAGAGCCTTGAAGACGTTCCGGCCGAGATCCGCGAACGGCACGCCGTGCTCGCGGAAGAGGTGCGCTCGCACCAGTTCCGCTACTACGTGCTGGACGACCCGATCGTCACCGACGGTGAGTTCGACGCGCTGCTGAAGGAGCTGGAGGCGCTCGAAGCCGAGCACCCCGGTCTGGCCACTCCGGACTCGCCCACGCAGCGGGTCGGCGGCACGTTCTCCACGGAGTTCCGCGCGGTCGACCACCTGGAGCGGATGCTCAGCCTGGACAACGTGTTCGCGCAGGACGAGCTGGCCGAGTGGTTCAAGCGCGTCGAGCGGGAGACGGGCGCGGGCACGCACTTCCTGTGCGAGCTGAAGATCGACGGTCTCGCGATCAACCTGCTCTACGAGAAGGGCAAGCTCACCCGCGCGCTGACGAGGGGCGACGGCCGCACCGGTGAAGACGTCACGCTGAACGTCCGCACCATCGCGGACGTGCCGCAGACCCTGCGGGGCACGGGCGAGTACCCGGTGCCGGACCTGGTGGAGGTCCGCGGCGAGGTGTTCTTCGCGGTCGAGGACTTCCTGGCGCTCAACGCCGCGCTGGTCGAGCAGGGCAAGCCGCCGTTCGCGAACCCGCGCAACACCGCGGCGGGGTCGTTGCGGCAGAAGGACCCCAAGGTCACCGCGTCGCGCCGGCTGCGGATGATCTGCCACGGCATCGGCAAGACCGAGGGCTTCTCGGCCGACCGGCAGTCGCTCGCCTACGAGGCGCTGGGGGCGTGGGGCCTGCCGGTCTCCCCGCACACCAGGGTCCTGACCGACCCGGCGCAGGTGGCCGAGCACGTCGAGCACTGGGGCGAGCACCGGCACGACGCGGTCCACGAGATCGACGGCGTGGTGGTGAAGGTCGACGAGGTCGCGCTGCAACGCCGCCTGGGCACCACGTCACGGGCCCCGCGGTGGGCGATCGCGTACAAGTACCCGCCGGAGGAGGCCACGACGACGCTGCTGGACATCCAGGTCCAGGTCGGGCGCACCGGCCGCGTCACGCCGTTCGCGGTGATGGAACCGGTGAAGGTGGCCGGCTCGACGGTCGCGCGCGCCACGCTGCACAACGCGTCGGAGGTCAAGCGCAAGGGCGTGCTGATCGGCGACCGGATCGTCATCCGCAAGGCCGGCGACGTGATCCCGGAGGTGCTCGGCCCGGTGCTGGCCGCGCGCCCCGCCGACGCGCGCGAGTTCGTGATGCCGGCCCGCTGCCCCGAGTGCAACGCCGAGCTGCGCCCGATGAAGGAGGGCGACGTCGACATCCGCTGTCCCAACGCCCGGACGTGCCCCGGCCAGCTGCGCGAACGGCTCGCCCACCTCGCCTCCCGCGCGGCGCTCGACGTCGAGGTGCTCGGGTACGAGGCCGCCGCGGCGATCACCGAGTCGACCGCCTACACCAACGAGGCCGACCTGTTCGACCTCGACGCCGAGTCGCTGCGGCAGGTCGAGCGGTTCGTCACGGTCAAGGGCGAGCTGTCCGCGAACGCGGTGAAGCTGCTCGACAACCTGGAGGCGGCGAAGTCGCGTCCGCTGTGGAGGGTGCTGGTCGCGCTGTCGATCCGCCACGTCGGCCCGACCGCGGCCCGCGCGCTGGCGCAGGAGTTCGGGTCGATGGCCGCGATCGTCGCCGCGGACGAGGAGGTGCTGGCCGGCGCCGAGGGCGTGGGCCCGACCATCGCCGCCGCCGTCGTGGAGTGGCGGGATACCGGGTGGCGCCAGGAGGTCGTGCGCCGCTGGGCGGCCGCGGGCGTGCGGATGGAGGACGAGCGCGACGAGTCCATCGCCCGCAACCTGGAGGGGCTGTCCATCGTGGTCACCGGGTCGCTGGCGGAGTTCTCCCGCGACTCGGCGAAGGAGGCGATCCTCGCCCGCGGCGGCAAGGCGGCCGGGTCGGTGTCGAAGAAGACCTCTTTCGTCGTGGTCGGCGACTCGCCAGGATCGAAGTACGACAAGGCCGTCTCCCTGAAGGTGCCGGTGCTCGACGAGTCCGGTTTCCGGGTGCTGCTCGACTCCGGACCCGACGCCGCGCGGGAGGTCGCCGTCAACCCCGAAGAGGAGGCTTGATGACCCAGCTGCTCATCCGCCCGGCCACCGCGGCCGACCTGCCCGTCGTGGGCGCGCTCACCGTCGAGGCCTACCAGGCCGACGGCTTCGTCGACGAGGGCGACGACTACGTCGCGCACCTCGCCGACGCGGCGGCCCGGTCCCGCGACGCCGAGCTGCTGGTCGCGGTGGACCCCTCCGGCGGCGAGGTGCTGGGCTCGGTCACCGTGGTGCTGCCCGGCAGCCCGTTCGCGGAGATCTCCGAACCGGGCGAGACCGAGTTCCGCATGCTGTCCGTGGCCGCCGCGGCGCGCGGCCGCGGTGTGGGCGAGGCCCTGGTGCGGGCGGTGCTGGACCGCGCCCGCACCCTGGGCGCCGAGCGGGTGGTGCTGTCGTCGTCGGAGAAGATGCGGGCGGCGCACCGCCTGTACGAGCGGCTCGGGTTCACCCGGCTGCCGGACCGCGACTGGTCCCCGTTGCCGGGCCTGAAGCTCCTCGCCTACGTCCTGCCGTTGTGAGCGCAACCCGGTGCCCCGCGCACGCGTCCACCGGTGACCGACCGCGAATGGGGGTTCGCGAACGATGAGAGCCGCACCGCTGCTCGCACTGGCCGCGCTGACGACCCTGGCCACCGCCGCCTCGGCCACCCCGCTGGAGCTGCCCGGCCACGACCGGGACGGGATCGCCGCGCTGGCCCAGCGCTACCTGGAGAACCGCGCCCAGAAGGTGACGACCGGCCCGCAGACACCCGGCTTCGGCGTCCCGCTCACCCCGGCGCTGGCCGCCGAGCTGCGCACGCACGAGGAGGAGTTGGCGGCCGCGCGCACCTCGTGGTCGCACCGGCGCACCCGCTACCGGTCCGCGGTGGTGCGGACCGAGGTGACCCGCTTCGACGTGCAGCATCGCGACCTGGTGGTGGCGCACGTGCGGGAGGCTGGCGAGCTGCACTTCGACCGCCCTGGCACCGTGCCGGCCACCGGCTACGGCCTGCTCCACCACCTGACCGTGCGGCGCGAGAACGGCGACTGGGTGCTCGCCGGCGTGGCGGTCGAGCACTCCGAGGCCTGCGGCCTGCTGCCCGAACCCCAGGCGGTGACCTGCACCGACTAGACGTGCCCGGCAAGCGCTACGCCACCGGCTGACCCGGCGCCCGCTCCACGTCCTTCTTCGCCTTCATGATCCGCGACCGCAACGCCAGGTCCGCGGCCGCCTGCTCGTACAACAGCTCCCGCAACGCGTCCGGCGACAGCGATCTCAGCCGGTCGCGCAGCTCCACGTCCTCCGCGTCCGGCGGCGGCACGGTCTCCCCGCGCTCCAGCAGCACCAGCCCCACGGCCACGCAGTGCTTGCAGAAGAACCCCTCGGACCCGTGCGGGCAGGTGCACGTGCCCGCCAGGTGCGTCTGCGCCCACGACAGCTCCACCGAGTACAGCGCGTCCTCGCTGCCCCGCACGAGCGCCGTCACGTGCCTGCTGTGCACCCGCAACGCGCGCACGGCATCGCGGTAGGTCAGACCACGCCAGTACGACTTGGTGCCCGCGCGGTGCAACAGCAGCTCGGTGGTGAGGGTCGTCGACACGGGGGTCATCCAACCGGGTGACCGCAGCGAGGATCAACATGATCGCGATCAGTCCACCCCACCCCGCCGAGAGCGGCCGGTGAGCGAGCGCACGGCCGCCGAGGCGACCGCCCGCACGCTCGCCGAGGCGGCCAGGACGCCCACCACCCGCAGCCCTACCGGGCCGTCGTCTCCAGGTCGAGCAACGTGACGGCGGCGCGGAAGTACTTGTTCGTGCCCAGGTCTCGCACGGTCTTGATGTTGAAGGCGGCCTTCAGCTTCTCCGCGTCCCCCGCGCTCACGCCCTGCAACGCGTCGACGGGCGCGTCGAGGATCTCGGACAGCGGCAGGTTCTCGCAGGCCTTGTCGAGGAGCATGTCGAGGTTGACCGTGATTGCCATGATCCGTCACCTCCGTCTGCGGAAAGGGTTCGACCACGGCAGATTCTGGGGCGCCTCCGGCGTTTCCGCCGGGCGAGCACCACCCCGGGACGGCACCCATCGGCGCAACGCGGTGACCGGCGTTGTGTGGGACCGTTGACCTGTGCTGCAAGCCTGTCTGAACGGCTCCCGCACCGCGCAGGAGCACCCGGCCCTGCCGTTGACCCCCGAGCGCCTGGCCGAGGACGCCGCCGACGTCGCCGCGCTCGGTGTCACGTCCGTGCACATCCACCCGAGGGACGTCATCGGCGCGCTCACGCTCGTCGGGCCCGAGGTGGCCACCACCATCGCCACGGTCAGGGCGGCGGTGCCCGGCATCGAGATCGGGGTGTCGACCGACGTGGACGGGCCGCGGGCCGCGGTGATCGGCAGCTGGGCGCCGCTCGCGACCGGGCGGCCGGACATCGCCTCGGTGCGGGTCGGCCGGCCGGGCTGGCAGGAGGTCGTGGAGGCGTTGCACAACGTCAACGTCGCCGTCGAGCTGGTCGTCGACGGCGTGGGCGCCGCGCGGCTGCTCACGACCGTCGACCGGGTCGCCCGGCTGCGCGTCACCGCGACCCGTGCGAACGCGGGGGAGCTGCTGGCCCTGCTCGAACCGCTCCAGCGGCCGATCCTGCTGCACGGCGTGGACGACGAGGCGTGGCCGGTGCTCGACCGCGCGGGCAGGCTGGAGCACAGCACCCGCATGGGTCTCGCGGACACGCTCGCGCTGCCCGACGGGCGCCCGGCCAGGAACAACGTCGAGCTGGTCGCCCTGGCCAGGAGGACGCTGCGGACCAAGGCGCCGCAGTAGCGGCTCAGTCCGGCAGCACGACCGCGACGATGCCGGCCAGGTGCGCGAGGCGCGCCACCTCGGCCGCGCGGAACATGGGACCACCGGGACGGCCGACGACCAGCACCCGGTCCGGCTTGCCCAGCGGCGTGGCGGCCAGCTCCGTGCCCAGCTCGCGCCAGGTCTCCGGCACCCACTCCTCCTCGCCGTCGAGCACGGTCGCGCGCTCCAGCGGGAACCACGGCACGTTCGCCATCCGGGTCTCCGGCGCCGCCGACGACGACGTCAGCCGGTTGATGCCGGTGCCCTCCGGGCCGACCACGACGGCCCAGCCGGCGCGGATGATCTTCGGGACGCCCTCGGTGAAGACCTCGAGGCCCTTGTGCGGCTCCTCGGCGATCTCTTCCACGAGCTCCAGCTCGCGGTGGGTGTCGAGGATGCCCGCGTACGGCCGCACGGCGTCGACCTCGACGCCCTCGACGGACTCGGCCGCGGTGATCAGCGTGTCCGGCAGGCGCCCCGACGGCAGCTCCACCACGAGGTCGTCGATCGCGAGACCGGAGCCGCGCTCCACGACGTCCACGCTGAGTATGTCCGCCCCGATCTCCCCCAGTGCCGTTGCGACCGCGCCGAGGGTGCCGGGACGGTCCGGGAGCTGGACCCGGATCAGGAACGACAAGGTGAACGCCTCCATAGCTCGTGCGCGGGACCCCGCGTCCCGCGCCGTTGCCGGTCGGTGATTCTCGCAGACGCATCCTCAACGCATGACCTGCTGTCCGCGTTGCGGAACGGTTAAGTTGAGCGGTCGCTCGGCAACCCGTTCGAAGACGCTGCTGACCAGCCCATAGACTCACGGGGTTCCCGATTCGAATCCCGACCCTACGGGGGTTGACAGGAGTGCCCAGCATCTCCCGCGACGAGGTCGCGCACCTGGCGAAGCTCGCCAGGCTGGCCGTCACCGACGAAGAGCTCGACCTCTTCGCAGGCCAGCTCGACGTGATCCTCCAGTCGGTGGCCACGGTGGGCGACATCGCCACGGCCGACATCCCGCCGACGTCGCACGCCGTTCCGCTGACCAACGTCTTCCGCGAGGACGTGGTCCGTCCGAGCCTCGGTCAGCAGCAGGCGCTTTCTGGCGCTCCTGACGCCGAGGACGGCCGGTTCCGCGTGCCCCGCATCCTGGGTGAGGAAGCATGACCAACGACCTGATCCGCGCCACCGCGGCCGAGCTCGCCGCGAAGATCCACAGCGGCGAGGTCTCCTCGGTCGAGGTCACGCAGGCCCACCTGGACCGCATCGCCGAGACCGACGGGAAGGTCAACGCCTTCCTGCACGTCGACACCGAGGGCGCGCTCGCGCAGGCCCGCAAGGTCGACGAGGACGTCAAGGCGGGCAAGACCGTCTCGCCGCTCGCCGGTGTGCCGCTCGCGCTCAAGGACGTCATGACCACCGAGGGGATTCCGACCACGGTCGGCTCGAAGATCCTCGAAGGCTGGCTGCCGCCGTACGACGCGACGGTGACGCGCAAGCTCAAGGAAGCCGGCGTCGTCATCCTCGGCAAGACGAACATGGACGAGTTCGCCATGGGTTCGTCGACCGAGAACTCGGCGTACGGCCCCACGCACAACCCGTGGGACCTCGACCGCATCCCCGGTGGTTCCGGCGGTGGCTCCTCGGCGTCGCTCGCCGCGTTCCAGGCGCCGCTCGCGATCGGCACCGACACCGGTGGCTCGATCCGCCAGCCCGGCGCGGTCACCGGCACCGTGGGCGTGAAGCCGACCTACGGCGGCGTGTCCCGCTACGGCCTCGTCGCGTTCTCGTCGTCGCTGGACCAGGCCGGTCCGTGTGCGCGCACGGTGCTCGACGCCGCGCTGCTGCACGAGGTCATCGCCGGCTACGACCACATGGACTCCACGTCCATCAACGCGCCGGTGCCGCCGGTGGTCGCCGCGGCCCGCGAGGGCCTGTCCGGTGACCTGTCGGGCCTGCGCATCGGCGTCGTCACGCAGTTCAGCGGCGAGGGCTACCAGCAGGGCGTGCTGCGCAGCTTCGAGGCCGCCGTGTCGCAGCTCAAGGAGCTCGGCGCGGAGGTCTCGGACGTGTCGTGCCCGAGCTTCGACTACGCGCTGCCCGCCTACTACCTCATCGCGCCGAGCGAGTGCTCGTCGAACCTCGCCCGGTTCGACGCCATGCGCTACGGCCTGCGCGTCGGCGACGACGGCACGCGCAGCACCGAGGAGGTCATGTCGCTGACCCGCGAGGCCGGCTTCGGCCCCGAGGTCAAGCGCCGCATCATGATCGGCACCTACGCGCTGTCGTCGGGCTACTACGACGCCTACTACGGCTCGGCGCAGAAGGTCCGCACGCTGATCACGCAGGACTTCGCGAAGGCGTTCGAGAACTTCGACGTCCTGATCTCCCCGACCACGCCGACCACGGCGTTCAAGATCGGTGAGCGCGCGGACGACCCGATGGCCATGTACAAGGCCGACCTCTGCACCATCCCCGCGAACCTCGCGGGCACGCCGGCGATGAGCGTGCCGAGCGGTCTGTCCGATGAGGACGGTCTGCCGGTCGGTCTGCAGCTCATGGCGCCGGCGTTGCAGGACCACCGCATGTACCGCGTGGCCGCCGCGTACGAGCTGGCGCGCGGCGCGTTTGGAGGGCCGTCGCTGTGAACATCAAGAAGGCAAGGGGCCTGCTGGGTCTCGCCGGTGCCGTCGCGGGTGCGGTGGGAGCGTTCTCCGGCTTCCGCAACGCCCGCGCGAAGAACGACAAGCTGATGCTGGCCAACGCGGTCGCCAGCATCGTCGTGGCGGTCACCGGTGCGGCGCTCGCGGCACGCGCTCTGCGGAAGGACGAGCTGGCATGACCTCTCTCGTTGAGCTGATGGACTACGACGAGGTCGTCGAGAAGTACGACCCCGTCCTGGGCCTGGAAGTGCACGTCGAGCTGCACACCAACACGAAGATGTTCTGCGGCTGCGCCAACGTCTTCGGCGGCGAGCCGAACACCAACACCTGCCCGACGTGCCTCGGTCTGCCGGGCGCGCTGCCGGTGGTGAACGCCAAGGCGATCGAGTCGGCGATGCGCATCGGCCTCGCGCTGAACTGCGAGATCGCCGAGTGGTGCCGGTTCGCCCGGAAGAACTACTTCTACCCGGACATGCCGAAGAACTTCCAGACGTCGCAGTACGACGAGCCGATCGCGTTCAACGGCTGGCTCGACGTGACGCTCGACGACGGCGAGGTCATCCGCGTCGAGATCGAGCGCGCGCACATGGAGGAGGACACCGGCAAGTCGCTGCACGTCGGCGGCGCCACCGGTCGCATCCACGGCGCCGAGCACTCGCTGCTCGACTACAACCGCGCCGGCGTGCCGCTGATCGAGATCGTCACGAAGATGATCCCGGGCACCGGCCGCCGCGCCCCCGAGGTGGCCCGCGCGTACGTCACCGCGCTGCGCGACCTGCTCAAGGCGCTCGACGTGTCCGACGTCCGCATGGACCAGGGCTCGCTGCGCTGCGACGCGAACGTGTCCCTGTCGCCGAAGACCACCGGCGCGCTGGGCACCCGCACCGAGACCAAGAACGTCAACTCGCTGCGCAGCGTCGAGCGCGCCGTCCGCTTCGAGATGACGCGCCAGGCCGCGGTGCTCGCGTCCGGCGGTGAGGTGACCCAGGAGACCCGTCACTTCGACGAGTCCTCCGGCAGCACCTCGCCGGGCCGCAAGAAGGAGACGGCGGAGGACTACCGCTACTTCCCGGAGCCCGACCTGGTCCCGATCGCGCCGTCGCGCGAGTGGGTCGAGGAGCTCCGCGGCACCCTGCCGGAGCTGCCCTGGGAGCGCCGCGCGCGCATCCAGAAGGACTGGAACCTCACTGACGAGGTCCTCCGCGACCTGGTCAACGCCGGTGCGCTGGATCTCATCGAAGCCACCGTCGTCGCCGGCGCCAAGCCGGACGAGGCCCGCTCCTGGTGGGTGTCCTACCTCGCGCAGCAGGCCAACACCCGCGGCGTCGAGCTGTCCGGCCTGCCCATCACGCCCGCCGACGTGGCGCGCGTGATCGAGCTGGTCAACACGGGCGCGCTGACCAACAAGCTCGCCCGCGAGGCCGTCAACGGCGTGCTGGAGGGCGAAGGCTCCCCGGACGAGGTCGTCGAGAAGCGCGGCCTCAAGGTCGTCTCGGACGACTCGGCGCTGGAGAAGGCCGTCGACGAGGCCCTCGCGGCTCAGCCGGACGTGGCGCAGAAGATCCGCGACGGCAAGGTCCAGGCCGCCGGTGCGATCGTCGGCGCGGTCATGAAGGCCACCAAGGGCCAGGCCGACGCGGCACGCGTGCGCGAGATCATCATCGCCCGGTGCAGCTGAGGTTGTGACGCTGCGTTCAGAACGGCACGAGGGCGGCAGCGCTCGGTAGATACGCAATAGATGGACAGATCACAAAGGGTCACCTGTTCGTGCAGGTGACCCTTTGTGATCTTAGGCCGTCCGAGTGGCTGTTAGCTAAATGAGACGTATACCCGTAGCCGTGTGTGCCACTCTCTCCGTGCATCCATCTGGGGGGATGGAGCGTAATAGTCCAAACGAGGGGGGAAACCTCATGACGACGCAGCGTGAAGGGTTCTTGGGCGACATCGTCGACAAGGTCAAGGACTTGCTCGACGGTTCGGACGAGCACAAGAACCCCACGAAGGTGGAAGACCCGCCGATGGTGCCGCAGTGCTGCGGCCCGCCGCCTCCGGGATGGCCCGTCATGGGTGGCCACAAGCTGGTGACCGAGGGCCCGGTGGAGCACGAGGCGAACTGCCCGAACCACCCGGACAACGCTCCGAAGGAAGAAGTGGCGAGCTAGTCACGCTCCGCGCTGTCCTTCAACCGGGCTCTGCGCCTGGTTGGAGGACAGCGCCATTCGGGCGAATGTGGTGTGATGATCACATGCCCGCTCGTGCCTTGGACACAGCGCGCGAGTTGTACATGCGGGGATGGGCGGAGCAGGCGAAGTTCCGGTTCCTGCCCGCCAGCCGACACCTCAAGCGTGCACTCGCGCACGCCGATCGCGCCCAGGACAGTCCGGAGCGGACGGACCTGCGCGCCCGCATCCTCTACAACCTCGGCCGGTGCCTCGGCGAGACGAGCGGCCTCGACACCGCCGTCGAGCTGTTCGACCAGGCCCGCCGCGAGATCGAACTGGTGGCCGACCCGTGGCTGCGCACCCTCCTCAAGGGGAACGCGGACTACAACCAGGGCATCCTGATCATGCGCCTGGGACAGCCGGAGCAGGCGGTCCAGTGGTACGAGCCGTTCATCGGCTTCGCCGAGAACGCCCTGCGGACCTCACCCGAGCGGATGACCGCGGAGTGGATGCACTGGCTCGCGACCAGTCTGACCAGCCGGGCGCTGGCGAACGCCGCCATCCGCCGGCGCGAGCTCGCCGTCGCCGACCTCGAACGGGTCGCCGTCCTCAGCCGTGAGCACAACCTGGACACGATCTACCCCTACACGGTGGTGGCACTGGCCAACACCTACAAGCAGAGCGGCGACCTGATCGAGGCGCTGCGGCGCTACGAGGAAGCCGAACGGATCTTCCGCGCGGCCGAACAGCCCTCGGTGCTCGCCGCTGTCCAGCTCCTGCACGCGGAAGCGATGCTGATGGTCGGGATGTCCGACGACGTCGGCCGGATGCTCGACGAGGCGTTGCCGGTGCTGCGCCAGGGAAAGGTCAGCCAGGACATCGCCGAGGTCGAGATGTACCGGGCGTCGGCCGCGTTGCTGGACGACCAGTTCGACCTCGCCCGCCGGATGGCCAAGGCGTCCATGCGCAAGCTGGAGAAGCGCGGCAGCACCTGGTCGATGATGGCCGCGCTGATCGAGCTGTGGGCGCACGCCATGCAGGTCAAGCGCGTGACGAACGCGTTGGTGCAGAAGGCGTTGTCGCTGTCGTCGCAGCTGGAGGCCAACCACCTGCTCGACGAGGCGTGGCTCGCGAAGGTGCTCGCCGTGCGGCTGGAGGTCCGCAGGGGAAGGCTCGCCGAGGGCGAGGAGCTGCTGCGGCAGCTGCCCAGGCCGAGGGCCGTCACACCGATCGACCACCGGATGCAGCGCCGGCTCGTGCTCGCCGAACTGGCGCTGGCCAAGGGCGACCGCCGGACCGCGTTGCTGCACGCGCGCAAGGGGCTCGACGAGCTCGGCCTGGTCCGTGACCAGCTGGGCGGGCTGGAGCTGGTGTCCGCCACCGCGGTCCACGGCCGTGAGCTGCGGGAGCTGGCGATCCGGCTCGCCCTGGAGAGCAACAACGCCCGCCAGGTGTTCCTGTGGATCGAACGCACCCGTGCGCAGACTTACCGCTACGAACCGCTGGAGCTCGTCGAGAACCCCGAGCTGGCCGACCGCATCGCCGAGGTGCGGGGGCTGGGCCGGGAGCTGATGCGCGCCGGTCTCGACGGGCGGCCGACCACCAGGCTGCGGGCGGAGATCGCGAAGGCGCAGCGGGAGGCGAACCGGCTCGGGTGGCACGCGCAGCGCTGGGGGCGCACGCGTCCGATGGCGACGGTCGGCGAGGTGTTCGCCGAGCTGGGTGAGCGGGCGATGGTCAGCTTCGTGGTGTCCAACGGTGAGATGGTCGCCGTTGTGCTCGTGGGCGGCCGGGTGCGGATGGTGCGCCTGGGGGTCGCCGAACCCGCCCTGGAAGGGGCGCAGAAGCTGCACTTCGACCTCAACGCGCTGGCGCCTGACCACCTGCCGCCACCGTTGGTGCAGGTCATCGGGGCGTCGGCGCGCAAGCAGGCGGATGCGCTGGACACGTTGCTGATCAAGCCGCTGGCCCACCTCATCGGTGAGCGCGAGCTGGTCATGGTGCCGACCGGGTCGCTCTACGCGGTGCCGTGGGGTGTGCTGCCGAGCCTGCACGGCAGGCCGGTCACCACAGCACCGTCGGCTACGGCCTGGCTCGCCGCCACGCAGGCCGTCGAGCCGAGGTCCGACCGGGTGCTGCTGGTGCGGGGCCCGGGGTTGCAGTTCGCGGACGGTGAGCTGGACCGGCTGGGGGCACAGCACGAGAAGGCGACCGTGCTCGCGGGGGACCGGGCGACCGCGGGGGAGGTGCTCGCGCACCTCGACGGCGCGGACCTGGTGCACGTCGCGGCGCACGGGGAGCACGAGAACGAGAACGCGTTGTTCTCCCGGCTGGAGCTGTTCGACGGGCCGTTGTTCGCGCACGAGCTGGGGCGGCTGCGCAGGCCGCCGACGCAGGTGGTGCTGTCGGCGTGTTCGCTCGCGTTGAACCGGATCAGGCCCGGTGACGAGGCACTCGGGTTCGCCGGGGCGATGCTCGCGGGCGGCACCCGGACCGTGGTCGCGGCGGCCAGCAAGGTCGGGGACGAGGCGAGCGCGGCGGCGATGGCGGACTACCACCGGGCGCTGCTCGCCGGGGCGGCACCGGCCGTGGCGCTGGCGGAGGCGATGGCGAAGGACCCGTTCCGCCGGCCGTTCCTCTGCCTGGGGTCCGGCTAGGCCGATCGGGTGGTTGTCCCGGTCACGTGCTGTCGAACGCGCTGGTCAGCTGTGACTTGTACCCGGTTGGCGGCTGTGGTTGGTGAACTTTTCTCGCAGCTCCGGCGGGTTCTGTGCCACCCTTACCCCCTCGACCGAGGGGAACGGACCCGGTCGTCGCAGCCCCCCAGGGGGTGAGGCTGGGAGCCGGGGTCCGTGCCAACGGCCCGCCTGTCGGCTCTCGCCGATGCGCGGGCCGTTGTGTCACAACGGGCACATGCGCCGGGACGCGGGAGAACGGCTTCCACCTCAACCGCGTGGCCTGGAAAACCAGGGGGCGGCGCTCAGTCCTTCGTGCCGCCGGGCGGGCCCTGGCGCGTGATCAACGCAACCCGGTCGTCGGACGACACCGGCTGGCCACCGGCCTTGTTGACCGTGCCGACCAGTGCCGCGGAGTCGTTCAGCAGCTCCATCGGGCCGAGCAGGCCGTAGCCGTTCTCCTGCATGGCCGGCTCCGGCTTCCCGGTGATGGCGCCGGCGGCGTTCATCGGCAGGTTCTGGAAGCCCGCCACCTTCGACGTCGACACCCACAGCACGTCCGACAGCGACGCGCAGCCCAGGACGCCGAGCCGGTCGGTCCACCGCCACGCCGGGTCGCCCAGCGGCTTGCCCGCCGTGACGCGGTAGACCACGTCGCCGGTCGCGGCCCAGTCGGTCACCCAGATCTTCGAGGTGTCACCGGAGACGCACAGGCCGCCGGGCAGCCGCAGGCCGGACGCGATCACCGCGGAGCCCGCCGCCGGGTTGCCCTGGGCGGCCTTGCCGGAACCGTCGATGCGCAGGACCTTGCCGGCCAGCGAGTTCGGGTCGGCGGCCAGTGCCGGGTTGCCCGCGTCGCCGGTCGCGACCAGCAGCGAGCCGGTGCGGTCGCTCGCGATGGCACCGCGGTTGCCGGTCGGGCCCTTCGGGATGCCGGTCAGGATCGGTTTGGGCGCGTCGCCCGGTGCGATCCGCAGCACCCGGTTGTCCGTGGCGGTCGTCACGTACACGTAGGCGAGCTGGTCCTCGGCGAACGTTGCCGAGATCGCGAGCCCGGACAGGCCGCCGTCGGAGGAGGCGTCCACGTCGACCTGTGCGACGAGGACCGGGTCGGCGTCCTTCGTGACCTTCAGCAGCCGGCCGCCGCGTTCGGTCGCGTAGGCCGCCACGCCACCGTTGGAGTCGCCGCCGATCGGCGCCACGCCGGTGACCGTGTTCAGGCAGGTGGCGATCACGCCGGGGTTGAAGTCCTTGCAGCCCTGCGGCGGCGGCACGCTCTGCGGCGTCGGGTTCTGGCCGTTCTGACCGGGTGCGGGCCGGAACTCGCCCGGCAGCTCCGGTCGCGGGCCCGCCTGCGGCGTCAGCTGCGGTTGCGCGCTCCAGCTCGTGGGCGGCGGCTCGTCGGGAAAGCTCGCACAGCCCCCTGCCAGCAGGCAGGCGGCGGCCAACAACGCAACGGAACGAACCACGGGACCAGGCTAGGTGCGCGACCGTGAGCCTGGGGTGAACACCTCGGAAGTGGCGAAGTCGACCGCCTCGACCCGTTCCAGCAGCAGGTCCAGCTCCTCGCTCACGACCTCGGGCGCCTCCAGCGGCAGGTAGTGGCTGCACGGCAGCACCCTCAGCCGCGCCTGCGGCAGCGCACCGGCCGGTGCCGCCATGCTCTCCGTGGTCGCCAGCACGTCGTCCCTGCCCGCCAGCAGTGTGACCGGGCACACGATCGAGCCGAGGTCCTGCCGCGGTGCCGCGCCCAGCGCGAGCGCCAGCGTGAAGTACCAGCGCCAGTCGTGCTGCAGGAACCGGCCGACGGCGTGCGTCACGGCCTTCGGGTCGCTGCTCGGCTTGACCACGCCGGTGTACCGCAGCAGGGACGTCGTCAGGTCCGTCACCGGCACCCGGTGCAGCACCTCGTCCAGCACCGGTCCCGCCTGCCGCAGCAGCCGCGTGCCGGTGAGACCGACCAGCCTGCGCACGGACTTCGGCACCATCGGCAGCATCGCGTCGAACGAGTCACCCGGCGCACCCGCCACGAGCAGCAGGCCCGCGACCCGCTCGGGGTGGCGCAGCGCGAGCTCGGCGGCGATCGTCACGCCCATCGACCAGCCCATGACCACGCACCGCTCGACACCCGCGTCGTCCAGCACCGCGAGCGCGTCCGACACGTGGTCGTCCAGCCCGATGTTGCGCTCGTCGACCGGGCGGTCAGAGCCCATCGTGCCGCGCATGTACCAGCTGGTGAGACCACCGCGGCCGGCCAGCGACGGCCACGACTCCGGCCCCGAGCCGACGCCGGGGCACAGCAGCACCGGCGGCCCGTCGCCGCCCGGTCGCCAGGCCCGGATCTTCGTGCCGTCCCAGGAGAGGACGTCGTGCTCCCGCATGACCGACATTCTGACGTACTTTGCAGGGGTGACGCTCACTGTGCTGGTGCCAGATGACTTCGGAGTCCAGGCGCTGTCCCGGGTGGACGGTGTCCGGCCGGTCCGCTACACCCCGGGCGAGCCGTTGCCCGCCGAGGCCGCGACCGCCAGGGTCCTGGTGCCGAAGTTCCTCGCCGGCACCGACCCGCGCGAGGTGTTCGAGCAGCTGCCGGCCCTGGAGCTGGTGCAGCTGCTGAGTGCGGGAGCGGAGAACTTCGTCGGACGGATTCCGGACGGGGTGCTGCTCTCCACCTGCCGCGGCGCCCACGGCGGCAGCACGGCCGAGTGGGCGATCGGCGCGCTGCTCGCGATCTACCGGGACCTCCTCGTCTTCGACCGGGCCAGGGCCGAGGGCCGCTGGGACTTCCACCCCACGGACACGTTGCAGGACAAGAAGGTCCTGATCGTCGGCGCCGGAGACCTGGGCGAGCAGCTGCGCCGCAGGCTGGAACCGTTCGACGCGACCGCCACGATGGTCGGCCGCACGGCCCGCGAGGGCGTGCACGGCATCGACGAGCTGCCGGAGCTGCTGCCCGGGTTCGACGCCGTCGTGATCTTCACGCCGATGACCGAGGAGACCAGGCACCTGGTCGACGCGAAGTTCCTGGCCGCGATGAAGGACCACGCGATCCTGGTCAACGGCGCCCGCGGCCCGGTCGTGGACACCGGCGCGCTGCTCGCCGAGCTGAGCTCCGGACGGCTGCGCGCGGCCCTGGACGTGACCGATCCCGAACCGCTGCCCGCCGATCATCCACTGTGGACCGCACCCGGCCTGCTGCTGACCCCGCACGTGGCCGGGAGCTGCACCGGGAGCATGCAGCGCGCCTATGCCGTGGTCGCCGCCGAGCTCTCCCGGTTCGCCGCGGGGGAGCAACCGCGCAACCTCGTCCAGGGCAGCTACTAGCCCTCCCGCTGCTCCATCGGGGTGAAGTTCGGCTGCCGTTCGGCTCTCGCGCGGGCTTGCCCGGTCTCCTAGCGTGCGGGCGTGGCTACTCACGACAAAGGCTCGGGCAGTCCGAGCGCTTTCTCCGACGACTCGTTCTACTCGGGCAGCGGAGGGGGAGTGCACCACTTCGACGACGGCACCACCGGGGTCGGCGAGGGCACTTCGCCGTACGACTCCACGACGAAGGTGTTCGACACCACGGCCTACACCCCGCTGGACAGGTCCACTGTGGACAACGGCGGTGCCGGCGACGACCCGTTCGACGACCGGCACAAGAAGTTCGGCTGGACCGCCGGTCCCGACCTCGGCCTGCTGGGTCTGCGCGCCGTGCTCGGCGGCATCTTCGTGCTGCACGGCCTGCAGAAGGTCTTCGGCCTCTTCGGCGGCCCCGGCATCACCGGCTTCGCGCAGTCGCTGGAGAAGATGGGCTACCGCGAGCCGGTCGTCCTCGCCTGGGTCACCGGCGTCACGGAACTGGCCGGCGGCGGCCTGCTGGTCCTCGGCCTCTTCACCCCGCTCGCGGCGGCGGGCCTGCTCGCGGTGATGGCCAACGTCATCGCGCTGAAGTACAAGGGCGGCTTCTTCGGCCCCAACGGCGTGGAGCTGGAGCTGGCGCTCGCGGGCATGGCGTTCGCGGCCCTGTTCGCCGGCCCCGGCCGAGCCGCGCTGGACTACAACCGCAGCTGGTTCCGCCACCCGCTGGTGGCCGGCTTCCTCGCACTCCTGCTCGCGGCGGGCGGTGCGGCGCTGACGTTCTTCGTGTTCCGGTAGAAACGCGGCATGCGGAAGAACCTGACGGGAGCACTGCTCCAACTCGCCCTGCTGGTGGCCGGCATCCCGGTCGTCTACCTGGTGGCGTTCCCGTTCGGGCTCAGCGCGCGTTCCCTGCTGCCACCGCTCGGCCTGCTCGCGGGCCTGGTCGTGGCCGGTCTCATGGTCAAGAAGACGAACCAGCCCGTCAGCGGCCCGCTGACGGGCTGGTTCGTGTTCGGCGTCAGTCTGGCGCTCGCTCTCGCTCTTTAGCGACTGGGGTCCCGGACGGCGCCCGTGGACGCGTCCGTTGCCATTCGTGCGTACGCGCGCAGCGCAGCGGTCACCGGGCGGATGCGGTCGACCGGCTGCCACGGGCGCTCCGACGCCTCCATCTTCGCGCGGCGCTCGGCCAGCACCTCGTCGTCGACCAGCAGCTCCAGCCGCCGCTCGTGCACGTCGATCAGGATGCGGTCGCCGTTCTCGACCAGGCCGATCGTGCCGCCGCCCGCCGCCTCCGGCGAGATGTGGCCGATCGACAGGCCCGACGAACCACCGGAGAACCGGCCGTCCGTGATCAGCGCGCACTTCTTGCCCAGGCCGGAACCCTTGAGGAACGCCGTGGGGTGCAGCATCTCCTGCATACCGGGGCCACCGGAGGGGCCCTCGTAGCGCACGACCAGGACCTCGCCCGCCTGGATCTCCTTGTTCAGGATCGCCGAGACGGCCTGCTCCTGGGACTCGACGACCCGCGCGGGACCCTCGAAGTGCCACAGCTCCTCGTCGATGCCCGCGGACTTGATGATCGCGCCGCGCTCGGCCAGGTTGCCGCGCAGCACGGCAAGGCCACCGTCCCTGGTGTAGGCGTGCTCGACGTCGCGGATGCAGCCGCCGGTCGCGTCGGTGTCCAGGGAGGACCAGCGGTTCGACGTGGAGAACGCCTGCGTGGTCCGGACACCGCCGGGCGCCGCGTGGAACAGCTCCAACGCTTCCGGTGACGGGTCCGAGGCGCGGATGTCCCACTTGCCGAGCCACTCCGCGAGCGTGGGCGTGTGCACCGACGTGACGTCGTCGTTCAGCAGACCACCGCGGTACAGCTCGCCCAGCAACGCCGGGATGCCACCGGCCCGGTGCACGTCCTCCATGTGGTAGTCGGAGTTCGGCGACACCTTCGACAGACACGGCACGCGGCGGGACAGGTCGTCGATGTCCTGCAGCGTGAAGTCGATCTCGCCCTCCTGCGCGGCGGCGAGGATGTGCAGCACGGTGTTCGTCGAACCGCCCATGGCCATGTCGAGCGCCATCGCGTTCTCGAACGCCTTGCGGTTCGCGATCGACCGCGGCAGCGCCGACTCGTCGTCCTCGCCGTACCAGCGCCTGCACAGCTCCACGACGACCCGGCCGGCCTCGGAGAACAGCTCGCGGCGCGCGGCGTGCGTGGCCAGCGTCGAGCCGTTGCCCGGCAGCGAGAGGCCCAGCGCCTCGGTGAGGCAGTTCATGGAGTTCGCGGTGAACATGCCGGAGCAGGAACCGCACGTCGGGCACGCGGAGCGCTCGACCTCGGAGAGCCCGTCCTCGCTCACCGCGGGGGACGCCGACGCGGAGATCGCGGTGATCAGGTCGGTCGGTGCGACGGCGACGCCCTCGACGACCACGGCCTTGCCGGCCTCCATCGGACCACCGGACACGAACACGACGGGGATGTTGAGCCGCATGGCCGCGTTCAGCATGCCGGGCGTGATCTTGTCGCAGTTCGAGATGCAGACGATCGCGTCGGCCTGGTGCGCGTTGACCATGTACTCGACCGAGTCGGCGATGATCTCGCGGCTGGGCAACGAGTACAGCATTCCGCTGTGGCCCATGGCGATGCCGTCGTCGACCGCGATGGTGTGGAACTCGCGCGGCACGCCACCCGCCTCGCGCACCGCCTCGGCCACGATGTCGCCGAGGTCACGCAGGTGCACGTGGCCCGGCACGAACTGCGTGTAGGAGTTGGCGATCGCGATGATCGGCTTGCCGAAGTCGCTGTCCGTCATGCCGGTCGCGCGCCAGAGGGCACGGGCTCCGGCGGCGTTGCGGCCGTGGGTGGTGGTGCGAGAGCGGAGCTGAGGCACTGCTCCTCCAGATTCAGTTCAAGAAGACATGCGCGCGGGACGGCCGGGTCAGGCGTCACCAGTCTGGGGGCGGTGCCTCAAAGGTTACTCGTGCCCGTGGGCTGCACCGCCACGCAGATCGGCCGCGACCAGCAGGTAGGCCAGCGCCAGCGTGATGACGTGCACAGCCGTGCACCACAGGCAGATCTTGCCGATGATCAGGAACTCGGCCGCCACCAGGTACACCACCATCAGCACGCCGACGCCCGCCGCGCCCAGCCGCACCCACCTGAGCGGCTCGACCCGCCACGCGAACGGGAGGCAGATCACGGTGAGGAACGCGAAGAAGGCCAGCCCGAGGATCGCGACGGGGATGCCGAACAGCTCCGACTGGTCGCTGGAGGTCACCGTCTCGCAGTCCACGACCGCGTCGGCCGAGCAGACCAGCGCGTCCCGGTCGAAGTGCGCGTACGTCAGGTAAGCCGAGACCAGCAGACCCGCGACGGACAGCAGCAGGCTCAGCAGCGGAACTCGTTTGATCACTTCTCCGACTGTACGGAGTCCGGCGTTCCGGTTTCGTCAGACGCGACGGCCGGCTCGCCGGGTTCAGCCTTTCCGGCTTCCTCCTCGGCCTCGGCCGCCTGCCGCGCGGCCTTCGCCTCCTCCAGCGAGGCGCTCGGGTCCGGCACCAGGCCACCGCTGATCAACGACAGCGCCGGCAGGTGCACCATCCGCACCGCGGGCAGCGTCACCTCGGTGCCGTCGGCCCGCACCGCCTTCAGCCAGCCCTTGTCGGCGAGCCGGATGGACTTCAGCTCCGACCACTCGACCGTCGTCGAGCCGAACAGGCCGCGGGCGACGAGGCGCTCCTCGGTGGCGGTCGTGCGGTTGCGGAGCACCCAGTAGGCGTACCCGGCGGGGAACAGGTAGAGCGCTTGCAGTCCGGGAACGGTCCACGCGACGGGAGTCACGCAGATCGCGATCAAACACGCCGCGAGCAGCGCCGTTGACTGGATGCGAAAGACGAGCTTCTTCACCCGGAGGATTGTTCCACGTCCACCATCCGGGAAATGCGTCCCGCAGAGTTGACGCACTCTTGCGGGAGGGGATAACGTCCGCTTCATGCAGCGCACGCTCGTTCTCGTACTTCTCAGGCGCGTCGACGCCTGAGCCGAACAGCCTGCGTCGACGCGCGACCCTCGCACGACCCTTCTCCGGGTTGTCGAGGGTTTTTTCGTGTCCGGACCCCGATACCCACGAGGCAATGAGATGACCAGCGCACCATCGCGACAGGCTTCCGAGCCGACGTCGCCACGTCCAGGTCCGCGGCCCAAACCGGCTCCGCCCACCGGCGCGCCGATCCGGGTAACCGGTGCCCAGTCGCTCGTCCGCTCGCTTGAAGCGGTCGGCTGCGAGGTCGTCTTCGGCATCCCCGGCGGGACGATCCTGCCCGCCTACGACCCGCTGCTCGACTCCACGAAGGTCCGGCACATCCTGGTCCGCCACGAGCAGGGTGCCGGCCACGCTGCCACCGGGTACGCCCAGGCCACCGGCAAGGTCGGCGTCTGCATGGCGACCTCGGGACCGGGTGCCACGAACCTCGTCACGCCGCTCGCCGACGCGAACATGGACTCCGTGCCCGTCGTCGCGATCACCGGCCAGCAGTCGCGGCCGCTGATCGGCACGGACGCCTTCCAGGAGGCGGACATCTGCGGCATCACGATGCCGATCACCAAGCACAACGTCCTCGTGACCGACGCCGCGGAGATCCCGCGGGCGATCGCGGAGGCGTTCCACATCGCGGCGACCGGCCGACCCGGCCCGGTCCTCGTCGACATCCCCAAGGACGTGCTGCAGGAGACCACGAGCTTCTCCTGGCCGCCCGACCTGCGCCTGCCCGGTTACCGGCCGACGACCCGGCCGCACGGCAAGCAGGTGCGCGAAGCCGCCAAGCTGATCGTCAGCGCCCGCAAGCCGGTCCTGTACGTGGGCGGCGGCGTGATCAAGGCGGACGCCCACGCCGAGCTGCTGCGCCTGGCCGAGGACACCGGCATCCCGGTCGTCACGACGCTGATGGCGCGGGGCGCGTTCCCCGACTCGCACCACCAGCACCTGGGCATGCCCGGCATGCACGGCACCGTCGCGGCCGTCGCGGCGATGCAGAAGTCGGACCTGCTGGTCGCGCTGGGCGCCCGGTTCGACGACCGGGTCACCGGCCAGCTGGGCTCGTTCGCGCCGGACGCACAGGTCGTGCACGCCGACATCGACCCGGCCGAGATCTCCAAGAACCGCCGCGCGGACGTCCCGATCGTGGGCGACTGCAAGGAGATCATCGCCGAGCTGATCGACGCGGTCCGCGCCGAGCGCGAGAACGCCAAGGCCGTCGACCTCACGCCGTGGTGGGACACGCTGAACGCGCTGCGCGAGACGTTCCCGCTCGGCTACGACTGGCCCGACGACGGCACGCTGTCGCCGCAGTACGTCATCGAGCGCATCGGCCAGCTGTCCCCGGCGGACACGATCTACACCGCGGGTGTCGGCCAGCACCAGATGTGGGCCGCGCAGTTCGTGAAGTACGAGCACCCGCGCACGTGGATCAACTCCGGCGGCCTGGGCACGATGGGCTTCGCCGTTCCCGCGGCCATGGGCACCAAGGCCGGTGAGCCGGGCCGCACGGTGTGGGCCATCGACGGCGACGGCTGCTTCCAGATGACCAACCAGGAGCTCGCCACCTGCGCCATCGAGGGCCTGCCCGTCAAGATCGCCGTCATCAACAACGGCAACCTGGGCATGGTCCGCCAGTGGCAGACGCTGTTCTACGGCGAGCGGTACTCCAACACGGATCTGGGCACGCACAAGCACCGCATCCCAGACTTCAAGCTCCTGGCGGAGGCCCTCGGGTGCGCGGGCCTGCGGGCCGAGTCGCGCGAGGAGGTGGACGACGTGATCGCGAAGGCGCTGGAGATCAACGACCGCCCGGTCGTCATCGACTTCGTCGTCGGCAAGGACGCGCAGGTGTGGCCGATGGTCGCGGCCGGCACCGGCAACTCCGAGATCATGGCCGCCCGCGGCATCCGCCCCCTGTTCGACGAGGATCTGTGATGACCAGGCACACGCTGAGCGTTTTGGTCGAGGACAAGCCCGGTGTGCTCGCGCGCGTCGCCGGCCTGTTCTCCCGCCGCGGCTTCAACATCGAGTCGCTCGCGGTCGGCCGCACCGAGTACCCCGAGATCTCCCGCATGACCATCGTCGTGTCGGTCGACGAGCTGCCGCTGGAGCAGGTCACCAAGCAGCTCAACAAGCTCATCAACGTCATCAAGATCGTGGAGCTGGAGCCGACCGCTTCCGTCCAGCGGCAGCTGGTGCTCATCAAGGTCCGCGCGGACGCGACGGTGCGGTCGCAGGTCCTCGAGACCGTGCAGCTCTTCCGCGCGAAGGTCGTCGACGTGTCGCCGGAGGCGGTCACGATCGAGGCCACCGGCACGTCTGAGAAGCTCGACGCGTTGTTGCGCATGCTGGAGCCCTACGGGCTTCGCGAGATCGTCCAGTCCGGCATGGTCGCCATCGGCCGTGGCGCTCGTTCCATCACCGCCACCGCGGTTCGTTAAATCCAGAAGGTAGGAAAATACTGTGAGCGTCGAGATCTTCTACGACGACGATGCCGACCTGAGCATCATCCAGGGCCGCAAGGTGGCCGTGATCGGCTACGGCAGCCAGGGCCACGCCCACGCGCTGTCCCTGCGCGACTCGGGCGTCGAGGTCCGCATCGGCCTGCAGGAGGGCTCCAAGTCCCGCGCCAAGGCCGAGGAGGAGGGCCTGGAGGTCGGTACCCCGGCCGAGGTCTCCGCGTGGGCCGACGTGATCATGATCCTGGCGCCGGACACCGCGCAGCGCCACATCTACGCCAACGAGATCGCCGCGAACCTCAACGAGGGTGACGCGATCTTCTTCGGCCACGGCTTCAACATCCGCTACGGCCTCATCACGGCACCGTCCGGTGTGGACGTCGCCATGGTCGCCCCCAAGGGCCCCGGCCACCTCGTGCGCCGCCAGTTCGTCGACGGCAAGGGCGTCCCGGCGCTCATCGCGGTCGAGCAGGACGCGTCGGGCACCGCGCAGGCGCTCGCCCTGTCCTACGCCAAGGGCATCGGCGGCACCCGTGCCGGCGTCATCAAGACGACGTTCAAGGAAGAGACCGAGACGGACCTCTTCGGCGAGCAGGCCGTCCTCTGCGGTGGCGCGTCCGCGCTGGTCCAGGCGGGCTTCGAGGTGCTGACCGAGGCGGGCTACGCCCCCGAGGTCGCCTACTTCGAGTGCCTGCACGAGCTGAAGCTGATCGTCGACCTCATGTACGAGGGCGGCATCGCCCGCATGCGCTACTCGATCTCCGACACCGCCGAGTTCGGTGACCTGACCCGCGGCCCGCGCGTCATCACCCCCGCGGTGAAGGAGGAGATGAAGAAGATCCTGGGCGAGATCCAGGACGGCACCTTCGCGAACGAGTGGGTGGCCGAGGACGACAACGGCCGCGCCAACTACAAGAAGCTGCAGCAGGAGGGTGAGAACCACCCGATCGAGGCGACCGGCAAGAAGCTGCGCGACATGATGTCGTGGGTCGACCGCCCGATCACCGAGACCGCCTGATTGGTCTGTTGGACTGATTTTCCGAACGGCCCGCGGCCCAGAGCCGCGGGCCGTTCGTCCGCATCCGCTAGCTTCTGGGCCATGACCGACAGCGCGCCGATCTACGACAACAAAGCCCACGTGCGCGGCAAACTGGACCTGCGCAACGCCGTCTGGCAGCGCCCGCCCGGCCCGCCGTCCGAGGGCGGTGACGCCGAGATCGCCCAGGTGGAGCACACCGACGGCGCCACGTACGTGGCCATGCGCAACTCGCTGCACCCCGAGTCGGTCCTGGTGTTCACCATGTCCGAGTGGGACGCGTTCGTGGCCGGCGCGCGCGACGGGGAGTTCGACGAGCCCTGGTGACCCGTGCGGTAACCAGCGCAAACCCCGTCCCATCCCACAGGACGCCCGCAGTGACCTGAGCCACCCGCCAGAAGCCCGCGGCAGGCCCGGTGTCTATGCTCGTTAACAGTCCGGACACATTGCGGTGCCCGGTCGGCGCGGGCCTGCCGCCCCCGACCACGCCCGCGCCCCACGATCCGACCCTTCCTGGGAGCGATGTCCGTGACCAACACCAGCCGACCTGTTGTCCTCATCGCCGAGAAGCTCGCACCGTCCGTTCTGGACGCGCTCGGTGACGGCGTGGAAGTGCGCCACGTCGACGGCACCGACCGCGCGGCCCTCCTCGAGGCCGTCCAGGACGCGGACGCCCTCCTCGTCAGGTCCGCCACCCAGGTCAACGCCGAGGTGTTCGCCGCTACCCGCAAGCTGAAGGTCGTGGCCCGCGCGGGCGTCGGCCTGGACAACGTCGAGGTGCCCGCCGCCACGCAGAACGGCGTGATGGTGGTCAACGCGCCGACGTCCAACATCGTGTCGGCGGCCGAGCACGCCGTCGCGCTGCTGCTGTCGGTCGCGCGCCAGATCCCGGCCGCGCACGAGACGCTGCAGAACCACGAGTGGAAGCGCTCCAAGTTCAACGGCGTCGAGATCAACGGCAAGACCGTCGGCGTGGTGGGCCTGGGCAAGATCGGCCAGCTGTTCGCGCAGCGCATCGCCGCGTTCGGCGTCGAGCTGATCGCCTACGACCCGTACGTCTCGGCCGCGCGGGCCGCGCAGCTCGGCATCGAGCTGGTGAGCCTCGAAGAGCTGCTGGAGCGCGCCGACGCGATCTCCATCCACCTGCCGAAGACGCCGGAGACCAAGGGCCTCATCGGCGCCGAGCAGCTGGCGAAGGCCAAGCGCGGCGTCATCATCGTCAACGCCGCCCGCGGTGGCCTCGTCGACGAGGAAGCCCTCGCGGAGGCCGTGAAGGAGGGCCAGGTCGGCGGCGCCGGCATCGACGTGTTCTCCACCGAGCCCACGACCGAGAGCCCGCTGTTCAACGTGCCGGGCATCGTCGTCACCCCGCACCTCGGCGCGTCCACGGCCGAGGCGCAGGACCGCGCGGGCACCGACGTCGCGAAGAGCGTGATCCTCGCGCTCGCCGGCGAGTTCGTGCCGGACGCCGTCAACGTCCAGGGCGGCGCGGTCGGCGAGGAGGTCCGCCCGTACCTGCCGCTGGTGCAGAAGCTCGGCACCGTCCTCAGCGCGCTCTCGCCCAAGGCGCCGACCAGCGTCACCGTCGAGGTGCGCGGCGAACTGTCCAATGAGGACGTCGAGATCCTGCCGCTGGCCGCGCTGCGCGGTGTCTTCTCGAAGGTCGTCGAGTCGCAGGTGACGTTCGTGAACGCGCCGAGCCTCGCCGCGGACCTGGGTGTGAGCGTCGAGCTCACCAAGGAGACGGAGAGCCCGAACCACCGCAGCCTCGTCACGGTCAGGGCCGTGCAGGCCGACGGCACGACGAACAGCGTCTCCGGCACCGTCAGCGGCATCGCCCAGGTCGAGAAGCTGGTCAACATCAACGGCCGCAACTTCGACCTGCGCGCCGAGGGCACCGTGCTCCTGCTGGAGTACCCGGACCGCCCCGGTGTCATGGGCACGGTCGGCACGCTGCTCGGCGAGGCCGGCGTGAACATCGAGGCCGCGCAGATCAGCCAGACCGGCAGCGACGCGGTGATGGTGCTGCGGGTGGACCGCCCGGTCGACACCGCCGTGCTCGACCCGATCGGTGCCGCCGTGGGTGCGCGCACGGTCCGCTCGGTCGACTTCGGATAGTCACGACAAACCGGGAGGGGGACCGCAAAGTCCCCTTCCCGGTTCTGTCGTCCTTCACAACGAAGTCGTAACAGGCAACTACCCGTAGACAACATTCATACTTTCGGGGCAATCGCAGACACACGATCAGCGATTAGCGTCCCAGCGAGGTTGACCCGGTGCCGTCGAGGGCGCGGCACTGCGTGTTCGGGTCGAAGGCACACACCTCGGTTGGGGCAACGTTGTGAAAAGACGATCAAGCCTGGTGGTGTTCTCCGCCATCACCACACTGCTGATCGCACCCGCCACCGCACCGGCGCAGGCGCAGGGCGAACCGCTCGCGCAGCCGGTCAAGGGTGCTCAGGGGCTCGACGCGAAGGCGTTGCAGCTCAAGGTTTCTCCCAGGCTGAACCAGGCCGGCCAGGTCACCGCGTTCGTCGCGCTGGACCGCAAGCCCGCCGTCGACGCGTTCGCGGAGAAGCAGGGCCAGGGCAAAGAGGCGCAGAAGCAGGCCGCCAAGCAGGCGAAGAACGACACGTCGGCCGCTGTCGACGGGGTCGTCCGCGAGCTCACGGCCAAGGACGGCGCCACCAGGGAGGTGTTCCGCACCTCCAACGGCGTTCCCGGTGTCGTCGTGACGGCGGACGCGGCGAAGGTGCGCGAGCTGGCCCAGCGCTCCGACGTCGTCGCGGTCTACCCGGTCGTGCCGAAGAAGCGCGACAACTCGAACGCGGTGCAGCTCACCAGGGTCGTCAACACCTGGCAGCAGTACGGCAAGCTCGGCGACGACGTCCGGGTCGGCATCATCGACACCGGCGTCGACTACACGCACGCCAACTTCGGCGGCCCCGGCACGGTCGAGGCGTTCAAGGCCGTCGACCCGCGCAAGGCCGACCCGAACTTCCCGACCGCGAAGGTCGTCGGCGGCTACGACTTCGTCGGCGAGGACTACGACGGGGAGAGCAAGGACCCGGCGATCAACACGCCGAAGCCCGACCCCAACCCGATCGACTGCAACGGCCACGGCTCGCACGTCGCGGGCACCACGGCCGGCTTCGGTGAGAACGCCGACGGCAGCACGTTCAAGGGCGACTACACCAAGCTGACCGCCGACAGCCTGAACGCGATGAGGATCGGCCCCGGCACCGCGCCGAAGGCCCTGGTCTACGCGCTCAAGGTCTTCGGCTGTGACGGCTCGACCAACGTCACCTCGCAGGCGCTCGACTGGTCGCTCGACCCCGACGGCGACGGCGACTTCTCCGACCACCTCGACGTGGTCAACCTGTCGCTCGGCTCCGACTACGGCGCCCCGGACGACCCCGACAGCCTCTTCGTGAAGAAGCTGTTCAAGGTCGGCGTCATGCCGGTCTTCTCCGCGGGCAACGGCGGTGACCTCTACGACATCGGCGGCTCGCCGGGCAACACGCCCGAGGCGCTGACGGTGGCGTCGGTTCGCGACTCCTACGTGCTGCGCGACGGCGCCGAGGTGCCCGGTCAGGGCCTCAAGGCCGGTCAGTACAGCCAGAACTTCACCGGCTACCCCGGCTACGACAAGACGCTGCCCGCGGTGAAGCTCACGCAGGCGGGCAACCTCGACGGCTGCCAGCCGATCACCGACGCGGTCGCGGGCAAGTTCGTGTGGCTGGAGTGGGACGACAACGACGCGACGCGCCGCTGCGGTTCCGCCGCCCGCGCGAACAACGTGCAGGCCGCCGGTGGTGCCGGTGTGCTGCTGTCGTCCACGCTCAACAACTTCGCGGCCGGCATCGCGGGCAACACCGCCATCCCGATGTTCCAGTTCACCGGTGACGCCACCGCCCAGGTGCGCCCGGCGCTGAACGCGGGCACGCTGACCGTCCGCCTCGCGGGCGAGCTGCGCACCTCGACGCCGACCTACGACCAGTCCATCTCGGACACCCCGAGCTCGTTCACCAGCCGCGGCACCCGCGGTCAGTCGATCAAGCCGGACGTCGCGGCGCCCGGTGACACGATCTCCTCGACCGCCGTGGGCTCCGGCAACGACCGCTCGGTCATCTCCGGCACCTCGATGGCGTCCCCGCACGTCGCGGGCATCGCGGCCCTGGTGCGCCAGACGCACCCGGACTGGACGCTGGAGGAGGTCAAGGCCTCGATCATGAACACCGCCGGTGCGGACGTGAAGGAGAACGGCAAGACCTTCGCGCCCAACCGGGTCGGCACCGGCCGCGTGGACGCCAAGTCCGCGCTGGACAACCAGGTGCTGGCGTTCGTCGAGGACGACCACGGCTACGTGAGCGCCAACTTCGGCACCGTCGAGGTCTCGAAGCCGGTCTCCAGGAGCAAGACCATCAAGATCGTCAACAAGTCCACGAAGCCGGTGGAGTACAAGGTCGGCTACACCGCGGCCACGACGATCCCCGGCGTGAGCTACGTGCTCTCGCAGGACAAGGTCAAGCTGAGCCCGCGCGGCGTCGCCCGCGTCAAGGTGACGCTGAAGATCGACGACCCGAAGGCGCTGCGCAAGACGATCGACCCGACCGTCGCGACGACGCAGCTCGACACGCCGCGCCAGTTCCTCGCGGACGCCTCCGGTCGCGTGACCCTCACGCCGACCGCCGGTGCCGTGGTGCCGCTGCGCGTGTCCGTCTACGCCGCGCCCAAGCCGGTGGCCGACATCAGCACCTTCCCGTCGCTGCGGTTCCGCGGCGGCGACAAGCAGGCCGTGCTCAACCTGAACGGCCGCGGCGTCGACCAGGGCACCGGCTCGCAGGCGTACCGCTCGCTGGTCAGCGTCCTGGAGCTGCAGGCGTCCTCGCCGAAGCTGCGCGACTGCCGCCGCAACGTCACCGAGAACTGCGCGCTCAACGAGACCGCCAAGGGCGGCGACCTGCGCTACGTCGGCGCGGCCTCCACGGCCCCGCTCGCCAAGGCCCAGGGCAGGCCGGAGGAGGCGCTGCTCGCGTTCGGTGTCGCGACGTGGGGCAACTGGTACAACCTCGGCGTCAACACCGTCCCGTTCATCGACATCGACACCACCGGTGACGGGGTCGCGGACTTCGAGACGTTCGCGACGCGCCTGACCGACACCGACCTGCTGGTCGCGACCACCGTCGACCTCAAGACGGGCCTGGAGGTCGACATCCAGGCGGTCAACAACCAGTGGGGCGACGTCGACACGAACACCGCCGACACCAACGTCGCGGTCCTGCCGGTGCTGCTCACCGCACTCGGCATCGACCCGGCGAAGGACACCTCGCGGATCTCGTACACCGCCGGCACCACGGGCTACTACGTGGCGCCGGGCAACGCGAACGGCCTGATCGACGTCATCGACCGCCCGCTGTCCTTCGACCCGCTCAAGCCGGGTCTGTGGGTGCAGGGCGGCGGTGACGCGGCGCTGTCGTACCTCGCGAAGCCGGGCACCGCGCTCGTGGTGAACCGGGACGCGAAGGCCCTGGAGCTCGACAAGTCCGAGGGCCTGCTGGTGCTCAACCACCACAACGCCACCGGCGACCGCGCCTCTGTCGTCACCGTGCGGGCCAGCGGCCGCTCCTAGCCCCTTCTCCTCCGACCTTTTCTGAAGTCCACGCGGGGACCTTTCGTACTCTCAGAGAGTACGAAAGGTCCCCGCGTGCGTTCCGGGGGAAGCGGGGTTACTGCGTGGAACTGCCGGGCGTCACCCCTTGACGCGACCCTGTTCCTGCGATCGAGTGACACTCGAAAGTGCGGAATGGGCCGTGTGGGTGTCCCGCAGTACGGGAGATAACACCCCGATGGGGTGTCCGGCATGCGGCGAGCGGCCGTGGTGCCGGTAACCTTTCGCGGAGGAAAGTAGTCCCACCAATTGGGGACTGACACCTGGGAGGTGTGTGGATGCGGCTCGCAGTGATCCCAGGAGACGGGATCGGGCCCGAGGTCATCGCTGAGGCCCTGAAGGTCCTCAACGAGGTCGTTCCGGCGGCCGAGATCACTCGCTACGACCTCGGCGCGGCGCGCTGGCACGCCACGGGAGAGTTGTTGCCCGAGTCGGTGCTCGGTGAGCTCCGCCAGCACGACGCGATCCTGCTCGGAGCGGTAGGCGATCCGTCGGTGCCGAGCGGAATCCTGGAGCGCGGCCTGCTGCTGCGCCTCAGGTTCGAGCTCGACCACCACGTGAACCTCCGCCCCGCCCGTCTCTACCCCGGCGTCCGCAGCCCGCTCGCGGACCCGCCGGAGATCGACATGGTGGTGGTCCGCGAGGGCACCGAGGGCCCGTACGCGGGCAACGGTGGCCTGCTGCGCAAGGACACCCCGCACGAGATCGCCACGGAGGTGTCGCTCAACACGTCGTTCGGCGTGGAGCGCGTGGTCAGGGACGCCTTCGCGCGCGCCTCGGCCCGTCCGCGGCGGCACCTGACGCTGGTGCACAAGACGAACGTCCTCACGCACGCCGGCTCGCTGTGGTCGCGCGTGGTCGAGGAGGTCTCGCTGCAGCACCCGGACGTGACGGTGGCGTACCAGCACGTGGACGCGGCCACGATCCACCTGGTCACCGACCCCGCCCGGTACGACGTGATCGTGACGGACAACCTGTTCGGCGACATCCTGACCGACCTCGCCGCCGCCGTCACGGGCGGCATCGGCCTGGCCGCGTCGGGCAACATGGACGTGACGCGGCGCAACCCGTCGATGTTCGAGCCGGTCCACGGTTCGGCACCGGACATCGCGGGCCAGGGCATCGCCGACCCGACGGCCGCCGTGCTGTCGGTCGCGCTGCTGCTCGACCACCTCGGCGAGCACGAGGCGTCGCGCCGGATCGAGGCGTCCGTGGCGTTCGACCTGGCGACCCGCGACCACCAGTCGCCGGGCGCGACGTACGCGATCGGCGACCGCCTGGCCGCCCTCGTGTCGTCGAACGTCCGCACGGGCTGACGGTTGTAGTGCACGCGGGGAGCTTTCGTACTCTTGTAGAGCACGAAAGGTCCCCGCGTGACATTCACAGCTGGGCGGTGGACTCGCGCCAGGCGCGCTCCTTCTGGATCCACTCGTTGTCCTGCGGGAACTCGTCGATCGTCGGCACGCGGCGGATCTCGGTCTTGAACCCGGGCCCGGCCATCGGCATCCGCTTCGCCCACTCGACCGCCTCCTGCAGCGAGGACACGTTGAGCAGGTAGAAGCCGCCGAACAGCTCCTTGGTCTCGCCGTACGGGCCGTCCGTCACGATCGCCGGTTCGGCGGAGAAGTCGACGACGACGCCCTCGGACGGGTCGGCGAGGCCCTCGGCGGCGAGCAGCACCCCGGCCCGGATCAGCTCGTCGTTGAACGCGCCCACGACCTCCAGCATCTTGTCGAAGTCGAGCTCGCCCATGTTCGCGTAGGCCTCGTCGGTGGCGCGCATGATCAGCATGTACTTCACGGTGGTCTCCCTGCGTTGTGCCCTGCTCGCTGACGTCCACAGGTCGAACGGGCACCCCGCCGGATCGACATCACAGCGGAGAAATTTTCGAACTTCCTGTTTGCGCAGGTAGGGTCACCCGAAGTCGTGCGTGGGGGAAGACCGGTCGAAGTCCGGCGCTGACCCGCAACGGTAGGTCCCCGGCCAGGGGACGAGCCCGAATGCCCGCACACGGCAGACATAGGACTCCAACTCCTGCCGTGGACTGCGGGAAGGGCACATGTGATCGGGAAGATCAGCGCGCTCGTCGGCGTGCTCGTCATCAGCATCGTGGCGGGCGTCGCGCTCGGCCCCGTCTCCGTCCCCTTCGGCGTCACCGCCGACCTGCTGTGGCAGGCGGTCACCGGCGGCACCGTGCCCGCCCACCTCGCCGGGCAGTACCACATCGTCTGGAACATCCGGCTGCCGCGCGTGCTGCTCGCCGCCGTCGTGGGCGCGGGGCTGAGCGCGGTCGGCGTCGCGATCCAGGCGATGGTCCGCAACGCGCTGGCCGACCCGTACGTGCTCGGCATCTCCTCGGGGGCGAGCGTGGGTGCCACGGCGGTCGCGACGATGGGGGTGCTGTCCGGGCTCGGCGTGTACGCGCTGTCGACGGGGGCGTTCCTCACCGGGCTCGGTGCCACCGCGCTCGTCTACCTCACCGCGCGGTCGAGCGGGGCGCTCACGCCGTTGCGGCTCGTGCTGACCGGCACCGCGCTCGCCTACGGGTTCTCGGCCGTGGCGATGCTGCTGGTGTTCCAGGCACCGCACGGGGAGGCGGCGCGGGCGGCGATGTTCTGGCTGCTCGGCAGCCTCGGCGGGGCGGACTGGAGGTCGTTGCCGGTCGCCACGGTCGTGACCGCGCTGGGCATCGCCTACCTGATGGCCAAGGCGCGGCCGTTGAACGCGCTGGCGATGGGCGACGAGACCGCGACCACGCTCGGGGTGGCGGTCAACCGGTTCCGCACGCACCTCTTCGTCGTCACCGCGGCCATGACCGGGGTGCTGGTGGCGGTCAGCGGGGCCGTCGGGTTCGTCGGGCTGATGCTGCCGCACCTCACGCGCATGGTCGTGGGCGCCGACCACCGCAAGGTGCTGGCCCTCGCACCGCTGGCCGGTGCCAGCTTCCTGGTGTGGGTGGACGTCGCCGCGCGGATGCTCGCCGCACCCGAGGAGCTGCCGCTCGGCGTCATCACGGCCGCGCTGGGCGTGCCGTGCTTCATCTTCCTGATGCGCCGCAGGGCGTACGTCTTCGGAGGCCGCTGATGCGCGTCGAGGTGCACGACGTCACCGTGCGGAACATCATCTCCGGCATCACGCTGCACGCCTGCGACGAGGTGGTCGGCATCGTCGGGCCGAACGGCAGCGGCAAGTCGACGACGTTGCGCTGCGTCTACCGGGCGCTGCGACCGGACGCCGGCGCGGTCCTGCTCGACGGCGAGAACGTCCACAGGCGACAGGGCCTCGCCCGCGACCTCTCCGCGCTGACCCAGGAGTCGCAGGTCGAGTTCGACTTCACCGTCACCGAGGTCGTGGAGATGGGCCGGCTGCCGCACGACCGCGACCCCGTGCGCGACGCCGCTGTCGTCGCCGATGCTCTGGCCACAGTGGACGTCGGGCACCTCGCCGCCCGCAGCTTCCTCAGCCTTTCCGGCGGGGAGCGCCAGCGGGTGCTGATCGCCCGCGCCATCGCCCAGCAACCCCGCGTGCTCGTGCTCGACGAGCCGACCAACCACCTCGACATCCGCCACCAGCTCGACGTCCTCGCGCTCGCGCGGGGACTCGGCGTCACCGTCCTGACCGTGCTGCACGACCTCAACCTCGCCGCGTCGTACTGCGACCGCCTCTACGTCCTCGACGAGGGCCGGGTGGTCGCCTCCGGCACCCCGGCGGAGATCCTCGTGCCCGAGCTCGTCGCCAAGGTCTTCCACGTCACCGCACACGTGGTCGCCCACCCCACGACAGGAGTCCCCCAGCTCCTGTTCGACCAGGAGGTCACCCCGTGAGAACCGCACTCGTCACCGCCGCCCTGCTGCTCGTCTCCGGGTGCGGCGCCACGGTCGCGCAGGACACCTCCGCGACCGAACCCGTCACCGTCACCAACTGCGGGCAGCAGGTGACCTACGACGAGGTTCCGTCCAAAGTGGTCACCAACGACACCGGCATCACCGAGCTGATGTTCGCGCTGGGCCTCAGGGACCGCATGGCCGGCTACGTCGTCAACGGCATCGACACCGTCGACGTGCGGACCTCGCCGTGGAAGGCCGACTTCGACAGCGCGAAGCACCTGTCCGACAAGATCTCCAAGGAGGTCGTGCAGGGCGCCAACGCCGACCTCGTGTTCGCCGGCTGGAACTACGGCTTCAGCGAGAGCACCGGCTTCACCCCGGACGCGTTGCGGCAGCTCGGGATCGCCACCTACCAGCTCACCGAGGCGTGCCGCAACGGCGTGGGCAAGCAGCGCGGCATCATGCCCGCCCTCGACGCGCTCTACACGGACCTGCGCAACCTCGGGAAGATCTTCCGGGTCGAGGCCAAGGCAGAGGAGCTGGTCAAGGGCTACCAGCAGCAGATCGAGAACGCCGGCAGGCTGATGGCCGGCAAGCCGCGGCCCAAGGTGTTCCTCTACGACAGCGGCCAGGACCAGCCGTTCACCTCCGGCAGGAACGCGGCCCCGCAGGACGTCATCTCCAAGGCCGGCGGCGACAACGTCTTCGGCGACCTCAACGACAGCTGGACCACGGTCAACTGGGAGGCCGTCGTGCAGCGCGACCCCGACGTCGTGCTCATCGTGGACTACGCCGACGGCGAGGCGAACACCCCGCAGGAGAAGCAGCGGTTCCTGGAGGGCTACGCACCGCTGCAGAACTCGCCGGCCGTGCGGAACAAGCGGTTCTACGCGCTGCCGTACGCCGCACTGGTCGAGTCGCCGCGCAACCCGGCCTCCATCGAGGCCTTCGCGCGGTACCTGTCCCAGGCGTGAACCCGTGACCAGATAGTGGGAGATTTCCTCCCGTCACTTGGTACGTCGTGCTGAGCTGTGGCAGCATCCCGGTCATGGCTCAGCACACCGCCATCATTATCGACGAGCGCGTCGGGTAGTCGCCGCCCCTGGCACCCGACGCGCAGACCTCTCGCATCCGCGGGAGGTCTTTTTGTTTGTCCTGGACAGGAGATGACCCGCGATGGCCGGCCCCGCCGACGAGTTCCACGTCTACGACACGACGTTGCGCGACGGCGCACAACGCGAGGGCATTTCGTACTCCGTCACGGACAAGCTCGCGGTCGCGCGGCTGCTGGACGGGCTCGGCGTCGGGTTCATCGAGGGCGGCTGGCCCGGCGCTCTGCCCAAGGACACGGAGTTCTTCGCCCGCGCGGCGGCGGGGGACCTGGAGCTCAAGCACGCCGAGCTGGTCGCGTTCGGCGCCACCCGCAAGGCCGGTGTGCGTGTGGAGGAAGACCCGCAGGTCAAGGCGTTGCTCGACTCCCAGGCACCGGTCGTCACGCTCGTGGCGAAGTCGGACCTGCGGCACGTCGAACGCGCGCTGCGCACCGACGCCGAGGAGAACCTGCGGATGGTGCGCGACACCGTCCGGTTCCTCAAGGACAACGGCCGGCGAGTCTTCCTCGACGCCGAGCACTTCTTCGACGGCTACGCCTTCTCCCCGGACACCGCGCTGCGCGTGCTGGAGTCCGCTGTGGAGGGTGGCGCCGACGTCGTCGTGCTGTGCGACACGAACGGCGGCCAGCTGCCGCTCGGCCTCGCCGAGACGGTCGCCGACGTCATCGCGAAGACCGGCTTCCGGGTGGGGATCCACTGCCAGGACGACACGTCCTGCGCCGTGGCGAACACCCTCGCCGCCGTCCAGGCAGGCGCGACGCACGTCCAGTGCACCGCCAACGGTTATGGCGAGCGAGCAGGCAACGCGGACCTGTTCGCCGTCGTGGGAAACCTCGTGACCAAGCTCGGCCTGGAGGTGCTCCCGACCGGGGCGCTGGCCGAGCTCACCCGTGTCTCCCATGCGTTGGCCGAGATCGCGAACATCGCACCCGACACCCACCAGGCCTACGTCGGGTCGTCAGCATTCGCCCACAAGGCGGGTCTGCACGCGAGCGCGATCAAGGTGGACCCGGAGCTGTACAACCACATCGATCCGGACACCGTCGGCAACGACATGCGGGTGCTGGTCACCGAGATGGCCGGTCGGGCGAGCCTCGAACTCAAGGGACGTGAGTTCGGGCTCGACCTGGCCGGCCGGGGGACCGAGGTCGGGACCGCGCTGAAGCGCGTGAAGGACCTGGAGGCGAAGGGCTGGTCGTTCGAGGCCGCCGACGCCTCCCTGGAGCTGCTGCTGCGCGGCGAGCTGTCCGAACTGGACACCCCGCCGTTCACCCTGGAGTCCTACCGGGTCGTGCTCGACCACCGCTCGGACGGCGAGATCGTGTCCGAGGCCACGGTCAAGGTGCACGTGGCGGGGGAGCGGGTCATCGCGACCGCCGAGGGCAACGGACCCGTGCACGCACTGGACGCGGCCCTGCGCAAGGCGTTGCTGCCGCACCTGTCCTGGTTGGACGCCGTCGAGCTGGCCGACTACAAGGTGCGCATCCTCACCGAACACCCCGGCACGGACGCGGTGACGCGCGTGCTGGTGGAGTCGACGGACGGCGAGCGCGAGTGGACGACCGTGGGGGTGCACGGGAACATCGTCGAGGCCTCCTGGCTTGCACTGTGCGACGCGTTGGTGCACAAGTCGATGCGTTCCGGCTCACACATCTAAGGTGTAGTACGTGCGTATTGCCAGGATCGCTCACCCGCAAGGCGTAGCTTTCGTCGCCGTTCACGGCGAGGAAGCCGCAGAGATCGCCGAACACCCCTTCGGCGAACCGACTTTCACCGGACGCAAGTGGCCCTTGGCCGACGTCAGGCTGCTCGCGCCCATCCTGCCCACCAAGATCATCGGGGTCGGCCGGAACTACGCGGACCACGCGGCGGAGCTCGGCAACGAGGTCCCCGCGGAGCCGTTGATCTTCTTCAAGCCCAACACCTCGGTGGTCGGGCCGAACGTGGAGATCAAGCTTCCGGCCGCGTCCGAACGAGTGGACTTCGAAGGCGAGCTGGCCGTCATCATCGGCCAGCCGTGCCGGGACGTGTCCAGGGCCAAGGCCATGGGCGTGGTGATGGGCTACACCATCGCCAACGACGTCACGGCGCGCGACCTGCAGAAGAAGGACGTGCAGTTCACCCGTGCCAAGGGCTTTGACACCTTTTGCCCGATGGGTCCGTTCATCGAGACCGAGTTCGACCCGTCGGACGTCCGCGTCGTCACCGAGGTCGACGGGGAGGTCAAGCAAGACGGACGTACTTCCTCGATGGTGCACGACATCCCGTCGCTCATCGAGTACGTCTCTGCGGTCATGACGCTGCTGCCCGGCGACGTGATCCTCACCGGCACGCCCGCCGGCGTGGGACCGCTGAGGGCCGGACAGACGGTCTCCGTGACTGTGGACGGCCTTGGCACGCTCACCAATCCGGTGGCAAATAGGTAGCCGTACGGAGCAATCCGGCGTTCGGCAGGTTACGCACCGGGGTACCCGCTAGTAACTTCCCGGTGTCATGACGGACCCCGCGTCCACCCGCGTGCTGCTCGTCGACGGTTCACAGCTCCTCACCGAGGGGCTGCGGATCTCGCTGCACCGCACGCACTCCTTCCGCGTTGTGGGCATCGCCCACACCGTGGCCGATGCCGCGCGCTGCCTGCGCGGCGTGCCGGTGGACCTGGTCGTCACGGACTTCGACGTGCCGGGCGCCGGACCGCTGCGCACCGTGCGGGACACGGCGCAGTACCGGCCGGACGCCCGCGTCGTCGTGCTGTCCAATGCGGACAGTCCGAGCTGGGCCCGCGCCGCGCTGGACGCCGGCGCGGTCGCCTACCTGCTGAAGACCTCACCCGTGGCCGAGCTGCTGCCGCTGATCGCGGCCGCGGTGCGGGGTGCGCCCGCCACGATCGACGCACGGGTGGGGTCCTTCGCCCGGTTGCCCGCGCGGATGCCGCCGCCCGCCTCGCTCGGCCGGCTGTCGGCGCGGGAGTTCGACGTGCTGGCCGAGATGGCGAAGGGCATGGACAACGCCCGCATCGCCCAGCGGCTCTTCATCAGCAACGACACCGTGAAGACGCACGTGAAGGCGATCCTGCGCAAGCTCGGCGCCCGCGACCGGGCCCACGCCGTGGCGATGGTGCTCGGGGAGAGCTCCGAGGCGTTCGTCACGACCTGACGATGGTCTGCGGTGCCCTGCGCGCGAAGTCCGGCGCGTGCTCCGGACGTGGGCCGATGGCCACCAGGTAGGCCGGCACGGCCTGCAGGAACGGGAACCGCCGCGCCACCCGGAGCATGAACGGCGTGCCGGTGCTCGACACCGTCTCGGTGCTGTTGAGCTTGCGCCCGAGGAACAGCCGGTGGACGGCCCGCTGCATCGTCTGGACGACCACGGTGGGGAAGAGCCTGCGGCTCCGCACCTTCGCGAGCACGGCACCCGTGACCCCGCCCTGCCGCAACGGCTTCGCGAGCAGCGCGGCCGCCGCGACCGCGTCCTGGACGGCGAGGTTGATGCCGACGCCACCGACCGGCGACATCGCGTGCGCGGCGTCACCGATGCACAGCAGACCGTCGACGTGCCAGCGCCGCAACCGGTCCAGCTTCACGTCCAGCAGCTTGACGTCGTCGAGGGTGGTCAGGTGCCCCACCCGGTCGGAGAGCCACGGCACGAGCGTGACGAGGCGGTCGCGGAACTTCTCCACGCCCTCCGCGCGCACCTGCTCATCGGTGCCCTTGCGGATCAGGAACGCGCACTGGAAGTACTCACCGCGCGGGATCAGCACCATGCCGCTGCCCGCGCTGAACCGGCCCGCACCGCCGCGGACCGGGTCGTCCTCGGTGCGCGGCAGCCGGAACCACCACACGTCCATCGGCGCGCCGAAGCGGTACACCGGCAGCTCCACGGCGTCGCGCAGGATCGAGCCGCGCCCGTCCGCCGCGACGACCAGGTCCGCGGCGATCTCGCCCTCGTGCCCGCCGGCCCGGTCCCGGTAGGTGACGCCGGTGACCCGGCCGCCGCTCCTGGTGATCCCGGTGACCTCGGTGCTCATCCGCAGGTGGAACCGCGGCTCCAGCCGGCCCGCGTCCGCGAGCAGGTCGAGGAAGTCCCACTGCGGCACCATCGCGATGTGCCGGTGGGCACCGGGAAGCCGGTTCAGGTCGGCGATCGTGGCCTTGCGGCCGCCGTCCAGCAGCACCTCGACCTCGTCGACCAGCTGGTGCGGCACCTGCTCGAAGGCAGGCCCCAGGCCCAGCTCGTCGAGCAGCGTCAGCGTCGACGCGTGCACGGTGTCACCGCGGAAGTCCCGCAGGAAGTCGGCGTGCTTCTCCAGCACCGTCACCTCGACGCCCCCGCGCGCCAGCAGCAACCCCAGCACCATTCCCGCGGGTCCGCCTCCGACGACGAGGCAGGTGGTCCTCTCCATGTCGATCCCCTCTTTTCAACCCTCGTTGAATAAATTCAGCATGCTCCTGATCGCCATGGCCGTCAAGCCGGTCGTGCTGTGGCGGGTGTCGCGCGGTCGCACCGCAGCTCGACAGTCCTCTGTGGACTGTCTGGTACCCCAGGCCCCGAAACCGTTGCGGCTGGTGCGATCCAGTGCGACTGGAGCTAAGGTGTCGCGCCGCTGGAACAACCGCCTTCCGAGTGGTGCCAGGGGTAGTCGAACAACACTCGTCCGGGCGATTGCATTCGGCGGCCGGACGAGTCTCACTGGTTCGTTCGGGGCCTCAAGGTCGGCTGGATCGAGCAAGGACCCACGGGAATCACCTCGTTAGCCGAATCGGACGAGGGGCCCACGCACCTAACCTTCCTGGGTGACAACTGCGTCCCCGACTTTCACGCGTAAGAGAACCGGCGAGATCCGCGCTGTGTGCCTGGACGTCGACGACACACTTGTCGACTACAGCACCTCTTCGCGCGCCGCGTTGGCCTCGATGGTCGGTAACGCCGACGCTTGGTCGTTGTGGCAGCGGATCACCGACGACCACGTCTCCCGCCAGCTCGCCGGCGAGCTCCAGTACGAGCAGATGCGCAACATCCGCACCCAGGCCTTCTTCTCCGCCCTCGGCGAGGAGCTGTCGATCGAGGAGGCCACCCGCCGCGAGCTCGGACGCCAGGCGGTCCTCTCGGCGGGCTGGTGCCTGTTCCCGGACGTCATCCCCATGCTCGACTGGCTGCGGGCCACCGGCCTGCCGATCGCCGCGATCAGCAACGCCTCCGGACGCCACCAGCGCGTGAAGATCGCCCAGCTCGGCCTTTCGCCGTACTTCGACGCCGTGCTCATCGCCGGCGAAGTCGGCTGCGCCAAGCCCGACCGCGTGATCTTCCACACCGCGTGCCTCGCACTGGGCGTCCCGCCCGGCGACACCGTGCACGTCGGCGACCGGCTGCACGCCGACGCCATCGGCGCCAGGGACGCCGGGATGCACGGCGTCTGGATCAACCGCACCGGCCCCACCGGCGGCACCCTGCCCACGGGCCTGTCGTCCATCACGACGCTGGCGGAACTGCCGGAGCTGCTCGTCTGCGAGCTCTCCGCCGCCACCGCCTGAGCGCTCCCCGAGACCGGCTCCCACCTGGGCTTTTGCCGTTAGGTGGGGGCCGATTTCACTTCTGGCGGGGACGTGGTCTAGTATTTCTCCCGGCAGCAACGAGGGCCTTCGGAACTCAGCGAGAACCGAAGACGATCGTGAGAGCCAATGGGGTATGGTGTAATTGGCAGCACGACTGATTCTGGTTCAGTTAGTCTAGGTTCGAGTCCTGGTACCCCAGCTGCTGAGAAAAAATCGAGAGTGGTAAGCTCCCGATCGAGAATCTCGGCAAAGCAAGAAAACGAACTGAATAGCCCGGATTTGGAACCGGCAGAGCGATCTGATAAGGTTCCTCCAGGCAAGAAGTTCTAGGGCCCCGTCGTCTAGCGGCCTAGGACGCCGCCCTCTCAAGGCGGTAGCGAGGGTTCGAATCCCTTCGGGGCTACAGAGGTGGGAGAGGCCTGTCAGCGGAAAGCGCTGACAGGCCTCTTTCGCTTTGTCCTCTGGGGGCCGAGCCCCCAGACCCCCAGCCGGCGGGCTTCGCCCCCGGACCCCCCGTTGGGGTTCCCGTCGAGGAATGTGCGGGCTTCGCTTCGCTCGCCCCTTGGGTGACAAACAACGAAGGCAGACTGGGCGTCGCTTCGCTCGCCCCCGATTAATGGGAGCGGTGGCGGGGGCTTATTAGTTTGGTGCGACAAAGCCCCCGGCGCTGGAGCGACGGGGGCTTTGTGTGTGGAGGGTTACAGGCGGCTTTGGAGAGCTTCTGCGGCGGCCAGGAGGTCTGCTGCCCAGCGGGCGCCGGGGCGGCGGCCCATGCGGTCGATGGGGCCTGAGACGGAGACTGCGGCCACTACGGCGCCGGAGGAGTCTCTGACTGGAGCGGAGACTGAGGCGACGCCTGGTTCGCGTTCTGCGACGCTTTGCGCCCAGCCGCGGCGGCGGACCTCCAAGAGCGTGCGTTCGCCGTAGACGGCGTCCGCGAGGACCGCGCGCTGGGTACCGGGATCCGACCAGGCCGCCAGGACCTTCGCGCCCGAACCCGCCGTCATCGGCAGGCGGGCACCGATCGGCACGGTGTCGCGGAGACCCGACGGCGGCTCCGCCGACGAGACGCAGACGCGCTGCATGCCGTCACGGCGGTACAGCTGCACGCTCTCACCGGTGATGTCACGCAGCCGCGGCAACACCGAGGACGCCGCGTCCAGGAGCGGGTCCGTCGCACCACCCGCCAACTCCGCCAGCGCCGCACCCGGACGCCAACGGCCGTCAGAGCCCCGGCGCAGCAGGCGGTGCACCTCCAGGCCCACGGCCAAGCGGTGCGCTGTTGCTCGCGGAAGGCCGGTGCGATTGCACAACTCAGCCAGGCCGCACGGATCTTTTGCCACGGCGTTCAACACGGCCACTGCCTTGTCCAGCACGCCGATCCCGCTATGCTGTCCCACAAGCCGATACTAACTTCCCAGACAGTGAGAAGTCCAGATCTGTCGGCACGTCCAGACTGTGGGAGATGTCGCGATGAGCCGCACGCTCGCGGAGAAGGTGTGGGAGGCACACGTTGTGCGCCACGGCAGTGGCGCGGAGCCGGACCTGCTCTACATCGACCTCCACCTGCTGCACGAAGTAACCAGCCCCCAGGCGTTCGACGGGCTGCGCCTCGCCGACAGGAAGCTGCGCAGGCCCGACCTCACGATCGCCACCGAGGACCACAACGTCCCGACCGTCGACATCGACAAGCCGATCGCGGACCCCGTGTCGCGCCTGCAGGTCGAGACGCTTCGCCGCAACTGCGCGGAGTTCGGCGTGCGGCTGCACCCGATGGGCGACCTGGAGCAGGGCATCGTGCACGTGGTCGGCCCGCAGCTCGGCCTCACGCAGCCCGGCATGACGGTCGTGTGCGGTGACAGCCACACGTCCACGCACGGCGCGTTCGGCGCGCTGGCGTTCGGCATCGGCACGTCCGAGGTCGAGCACGTGATGGCGACGCAGACGTTGCCCCTTCGTCCGTTCAAGACGATGGCGATCAACGTCGAGGGAGCGCTCAAGCCGGGCGTCACGGCGAAGGACGTCATCCTCGCCGTCATCGCGAAGATCGGTACCGGTGGCGGGCAGGGCTACGTCCTGGAGTACCGCGGCGCCGCCATCGAGGACCTGTCGATGGAAGCGCGCATGACGGTCTGCAACATGTCGATCGAGGCGGGCGCCCGCGCCGGCATGATCGCGCCGGACGACACGACCTTCGACTACCTGGAGGGCCGCCCGCACGCACCGTCCGGCGCGGACTGGGACAAGGCCGTCGAGTACTGGCGGACGCTGCGCACCGACGACGACGCCACCTTCGACGCCGAGGTGACGATCGACGCCGACGAGCTCACGCCGTTCGTGACGTGGGGGACCAACCCCGGTCAGGGCCTGCCGCTCGGCGCGAGCGTTCCCGACCCGGAGGCCATCGCCGACGAGAACGAGCGCGTGGCCGCCGAGAAGGCGCTGTCGTACATGGGCCTGGAGCCCGGCATGCCGCTGCGCGACATCCGGGTGGACACCGTCTTCCTCGGCTCGTGCACGAACGGGCGCATCGAGGACCTGCGGGCCGCCGCGGACGTCATCAAGGGCAAGCGCGTCGCCTCCGGGGTGCGGATGCTCGTCGTGCCCGGTTCGATGCGGGTGCGCAGGCAGGCCGAGGACGAGGGCCTGGACAAGGTGTTCCTGGACGCGGGCGCCGAGTGGCGGCAGGCCGGCTGCTCGATGTGCCTTGGCATGAACCCGGATCAGCTCGCCCCCGGCGAGCGCAGCGCCTCGACCTCCAACCGCAACTTCGAGGGCAGGCAGGGCAAGGGCGGCCGCACGCACCTCGTGTCCCCGCTCGTGGCGGCCGCGACGGCCGTGCGCGGCACCCTGTCGGCCCCCGCAGACCTGGAGAACTGACCATGGACGCCTTCACCACCCACACCGGCGTCGGTGTGCCGCTGCGCAGGTCCAACGTGGACACCGACCAGATCATCCCGGCCGTCTACCTCAAGCGCGTGACCCGCAGCGGGTTCGAGGACGGCCTCTTCGCCGCCTGGCGCGGTGACGAGCACTTCATCCTCAACCAGGAGCCGTTCCGGGCCGGCAGCGTGCTCGTGGCCGGCCCCGACTTCGGCACCGGCTCCTCCCGCGAGCACGCCGTCTGGGCGTTGATGGACTACGGCTTCCGGGTGGTCGTCTCGTCCCGGTTCGCCGACATCTTCCGGGGCAACGCGGGCAAGCAGGGCCTCGTCGCCGCCCAGTGCTCCCAGTCCGATGTCGAGCTGCTGTGGAAGCTGCTCGAGTCGGAACCCGGCACCCCGGTCACCGTCGACCTCACCGACAAGACCGTCCGCGCCAAGGACTTGGTGGCGCCCTTCGAGATCGACGACTACACCCGCTGGCGGCTTCTGGAAGGCCTCGACGACATCGCTTTGACACTGCGCCACGAGGCCGAGATCAGCGATTTCGAGGGCAATCGCCAGACTTGGTTGCCCACAACGGATCCGCTTCCGGCGGTCTGAGAGGGGGCCGGATTCTCCCCTTGAGAGGGGCGAATCCGGCGCCCGGAGTCCCTCGAAGGGGCGCAATTAGCCACGCCACAACGAAAATTTTGGCGTGGCGATTGGTATTTCCCGCGATTTGGGCCTACCGTTGCGTTCTAGTCGGCCCGAGCTAGGGCCGTGAGCGTCCTGGGAGGGACTGAAGGTGAACAAGGCCCAGCTCATCGAGGCGCTCGCCGAGCGCCTCGGAGACAAGAAGACTGCCGGTGCTGCTGTTGACGGTCTCGTCGATGTGATCGTGCGAAGCGTCAACAAGGGCGAGAAGGTCAACATCACGGGCTTCGGCGTCTTCGAGAAGCGTGCCCGCGCGGCTCGCACTGCGCGCAACCCGCGCACCGGCGAGACCGTGAAGGTCAAGAAGACCAACGTGCCCGCGTTCCGGCCCGGCTCGACGTTCAAGGACGTCATCAGCGGTGCGAAGAAGCTGCCGAAGGCCGTTGCGGCCAAGGCCGCCGCGAAGCCCGCCGCCGCCGCTGCCACCGCGAAGCCCGCGGCCACCAAGGCTCCGGCGACCAAGGCCGCGACGACCCGCGCGACCACGACGCGCACGCGCACGGCCGCGGCCGCCACCAAGGCGCCCGCGACCCGTCGCACCACCACCACGGCCGCCGCGGCGAAGACCACGGCTGCCAAGGCGCCCGCGAAGGCGCCCGCCACCAAGGCCGCCGCCGCCACGAAGACGACGGCTGCGAAGACGACGGCTGCCAAGGCCACCCCGGCCAAGAAGGCCCCCGCCGCCAAGACGACGGCCGCGGCGAAGCCCGCTGCCAAGACGACGGCCGCGGCCAAGCCGGCTGCTCGCAAGACGGCTGCCAAGAAGAAGTGAGACGGGCCTCCCGGAGAGGAGGCTGCGTCACTTCAGCATCATGCGAAAGGCCCCGGTGTGCGCACACCGGGGCCTTCGTGTTCGCCGGTGCGGGCCGGAACCGGCGCTGAGTTCGCAGGCGTGAGCTCGCGGCGCGGATGGCGCCGCCAATCTCCATTCCGCCAATACAAATAACGCTCGGCCCTTCCGAACGCACCCCCGCACAAGCGAAACCGCCGCCTTCCCGGCCCACTCAGTTGCCGGAGGCGAACTTTCGTCGGGCGAGAAGGCGGCGGCGGTGCGAGCGCGGCCGGAACGGTCTCAGGGACGGGGCAGCGGCGAGGCCAGGTAATGCGCCGACACCAGCGTTGGCCAGCGCGAAGGCGCGTCCGAAGTGGACCAGGAGCCGAACGGGCGGGTGAAGGCGAGCACCCAGGTGCTGCCCTTCTTGCACGGGACCTCCGGCAGCCGCAGACCCCCGAGCTCGGCCAGCGTCTGCACCAGGGACGGGATCACCCCGCCCTGCGACGACACCACGGCCCTGCCTTCGTCAGCCGCGACCTCCAGCAGCCGCACCAGCCCCGCCTCCGGGTCGGGCCAGTAGCCCTCCTCGGACAGCCGCGGCTCCTCGACCACCTCCACGTCCAGGTCCGCGGCCACACCCCGCACGGTGTCCGCACAGCGCACCCGAGGGGCCGTGTGCACGCGCGTGGGCGCCCACAGGGGCAGCAGCGCTCGCAACGCCTTGGCCTGCCGCCACCCGGCGTCGGAGAGCGGCCTGAGGTCGTCGTCGCCCTCCCACTCGGACCGCTTGCCGGCCTTCGCGTGCCGCACCAGCAGCACCAGCAGCAGGTCCGCGGGCAGCCGCGCGAACTCGGCCAGCACCAGCCGGTCCGGTTCGTAGGTCAGCAGCGCGGTGGCCTCGGCGACCGGCAGCCAGCGCAGCTCGTCGACCTCGTCGTTGACCGCGAAGGACCCCGACACGGCCTCGGCCGCGTAGTAGTCGACCGTCTTCGGCACGCCCTTGACGTCGTAGGAGACCTGCTTCAGGTGCCGGCCGAGCACGCACGCGTACCCGGTCTCCTCGGCGATCTCCCGCACGGCGCACTGCGGGATGGTCTCCCCGTCGTCGAGCTTCCCCTTGGGCAACGACCAGTCGTCATAACGCGTGCGGTGGACCAGCGCGACCTCGACGTCCCCGTCGGCGTCGCGCCAGAGCACCGCACCGGCAGCTCTGATCACCCAAGGGCTCCGTGCTCGTGCAGCAGTTCCATTTGGTGGTCGCGCACGGACGTGCCGTCCGAGGGCGATGGTTCCCATTCTCCGTCGGCGCGCAGCACCCAGCAGCGGGTGTGCGGGTCCAATGCCGAGACGAAGATGTTCGAAAGCTGGTTCGTGAGCCGCGGATCGGTCACGCGAACGGCGACCTCGACGCGCCGGTCGAGATTCCGGTGCATCATGTCCGCGCTGCCGATCCAGAACTCGTCGCAGCCGACGAACTGGAAGATGCGCGAGTGCTCCAGGAACCGGCCGAGGATCGACCGCACGTTGATGTTCTCGGACAACCCCTTGATGCCGGGTTTGAGGCCGCAGATCCCGCGCACCACCACGTCGACCGGCACACCGGCCTGCGACGCGCGGTACAGGGCGTCGATGACCTGCTCGTCCACGAGCGAGTTCACCTTGATGCGCACACCGGACGGACGGCCCGCCTGCGCGTGCTCGATCTCCAGGTTGATGCGCTCCACGATGCCCTTGCGCACGCCGTAGGGCGCGACCAGCAGCGAGCGGTACTCGTCCTGGCGCGCGTACCCGGTCAGCACGTTGAACAGGTCCGTGAGGTCCGCGCCGATCGTCGGCTCCGCGGTGAGGATGCCGACGTCCTCGTACAGCCGCGCCGTCTTCGGGTTGTAGTTGCCGGTGCCGATGTGGCAGTAGCGGCGGATCGTCGAGCCCTCCTGGCGCACCACCAGCGAGGTCTTGCAGTGCGTCTTCAGGCCCACCAGGCCGTACACCACGTGCACGCCCGCCTTCTCCAGCGTGCGGGCCCACTTGATGTTCGCCTGCTCGTCGAAGCGCGCCTTGATCTCCACCAGCGCCACGACCTGCTTGCCCGCCTCGGCCGCGTCGATCAGCGCGTCCACGATGGGCGAGTCGCCGGAGGTGCGGTACAGCGTCTGCTTGATGGCGAGCACGTACGGGTCGGCCGCCGCCTGCTCGATGAAGCGCTGCACGGACGTGGAGAACGAGTCGTACGGGTGGTGCACGAGGACGTCGCCCTCGCGCAGCGTCGCGAACACGCTCTTCGGCGTCTCCCGCTCACCGAACGCCGGGTGCGTCGCCGGCACGAACGCCGGGTCCTTCAACGTCTTGCGGTCGATGCCGTAGAGCTGCCACAGGCACGACAGGTCGAGCAGCCCCGGCACGGTCACGACGTCGTGCGGGTCGACCTCCATCTCCCGCAGCAGCAGTTCGAGCATGTGCTCGGTCATGTCGTCGGCCACCTCGAGGCGCACCGGCGGGCCGAAGCGGCGCCGCGCGAGCTCGCGTTCCAGCGCCTGCAACAGGTCCTCGTCGCGGTCCTCCTCGACCTCCAGGTCCGCGTTGCGGGTCACCCGGAAGGCGTGGCACTCGATGACCTGCATGCCGGCGAACAGCTCGCCCAGGTGCGCGGCGATCAGCTCCTCCAGCGGGAGGAACGTCGCCGACGACGAGGACCGGTCCGACTCGACCCGCACCAGGCGCGGCACGTTGTCCGGCACCTTCACGCGGGCGAAGCGCTCGCCGCCGCCCTGCGGGTCGCGCACGGTCACGGCGAGGTTCAGCGACAGCCCCGAGATGTACGGGAACGGGTGAGCGGGGTCGACGGCCAGCGGCGTGAGCACCGGGAAGACCTGTTCGCTGAAGTAGTTCGAGAGCCGCAGCCGGTCGTAGTCCGTGAGGTCGCCCCACGTCACGATGCTGATCCGGTGCTCCTCCAGACCGGGCCTGATGTGGTCGAGGAACGCGCGGGCGTGCTGCTCCACCAGTTCCTGCGAGCGCTTGGAGATGGCCACGAGCTGCTCGAGCGGCGTGAGCCCGTCCGCGCTGCGCACCGTGAGACCGGTCTCCGCCCGCCGCTTCAGCCCGGCGACCCTGACCATGTAGAACTCGTCGAGGTTCGAGGCGAAGATGGCGAGGAACTTCGCCCGCTCCAGCAGCGGCTGCGAGGAGTCCTCCGCCAGCGCGAGCACCCGCGAGTTGAAGTCCAACCAGGACAGTTCCCGGTTGAGGTAGCGGTCGTCGGGCAGGTCGGTCGGCAGCGCGCTCGACGTCACGGCGGGCGGTGCGGAGGGAACACCCCGCACCGGCGTCGCCACCGGCTGCGCGGGCTGGGTCTTGCGCCGCGGTGGGTTGGACGCCCGCCTCGTGGCCGCGCGCGGCTGCTTGCGCGTGGTCGCCTCGGGCGGGGTCTCCGCCGCCTTGCTCCGCGTGGCTCGACGCCGGGGAGGTGTCGGCTTGCCGTCAGTGTTCTCCGTGCTCACGCCCCGCATTGTTCCGCACTATCGGCGTGAGCGCCCCCGCCGAGAACGTCCGACCGGTGAACTCCTCGTCACAGAACAGGCGGCCGGACGGCCGTCACGACGCCGCCGGCATCGCGTTCGAGCGTCACCCGCTGACCAGGGCGCAGCATCCGCCAGCCACCCGCCGCGACCGCTTCCGCGCTCACGTCGAGCAGAACGCCGTCGTCCCGCAGCACCACCGCGGAACCATCACCGTCAAACGTGGACACCGTCGCCTGCACGGAGCAGAACGATAGACCTCCGGACCCGACCGGCCGAACCGGTGCGCCGCCGGGCCGGCGTGGAGACCGGCCTCGCGACGTCCGACGTCACCGAACCGGACCAGCCGGAACGCCTGTTGATGTTGAGTTGGTGGTACTTGCAGATGCCGGCAGAGCCAGGGGGGAACTTGGGGCGTCGAAGGCACAACATCGTGTCTGCTGTGGACCCGGCCGGACTCGGGGTGCTGCCCACCGGCACGTCCGCGTGCATCAACGGGTGCTCGTTCCTGTGGACGGCGGGGTTGGGCAGGTCGGACGCCAAGACCGGCCCGCGAGCACCCGCCGGGTTCACCGCCCTGCGGGGCACGAGCCGGATCGGCCGGGGAGAGCGACCGGGAACCCGTGCCGCTCGCCCCGAACCCGTTCTACGGCTGAGCCTGCCCGATGGTCGCCAACCGCGCCGACTCCGGCGACTGCGGAGCGGGGGCCTGCGGAGCGCCCTGCTGAGGCACGTCCGCCTCCTGGACGCGCCGGCGGGCGATCACCCGGCGGCCGAGGTTGATCATCGGGATCTCGACCGCGCGGTACAGGACGCTCGCCAGCGCCAGCCCCAGCGCGGTGACCGCCACGGCCTGCCCGGTGCCGGACAGTTCGGGCCAGAAGAACCAGATGACCGTCGCCGCGACCGTCTGCACGAGGTAGAGCGAGTACGACCGCTCACCCACGAACTGCATGGGCCGGGTGGACAGCAGGGTCGTGACCGGTCCCGGCGAGACCAGCGCGGCGAGCAGGACCGCGGTCGCCACCGCGTAGACGGGGATGACCAGGACGTGACCGGGGATGCCCGCCAGCCCGTCGAGGAACGCGGCCATCGGCTTCACGGCCAGGTGCACGCCGGCGAATCCGATCGGGACGACGAGCTGCGCCGCGCGGTTCGTCAGCGGCCGCAGCACCGCGAAGCCGAGCGGGCTGTGCAGCGCGACGGCCAGCAGCACGCCGGTGAGGATCGAGAAGTAGTGCAGCGGCCAGCCGGGGTTGCCGTGGCCCACCGTGAAGTTGACCGCGACGAGCGCGAGCAGCATGCCCAGCAGCGCGGCACCGGCGCGGCGGCGCAGCACGACGGTGCCCAGCGCGATCGCCACCAACGGCCAGACCAGGTAGAACTTCTGCTCGATGCCCAGAGACCACGACTGGCCGTACGGGCTGTTGTCGGCGAACTCGTTGGTGAACGTGAGGAAGTACTTGAGCGACGGGCCGATCCCGTTGCTCGTGAACGTGCCGTAGAGCGCCGAGCTGACCGCGGCGACCGCCAGCACCACCAGGTACACCGGCATGATCCGGAAGGCCCGGCGCAGGTAGAACTCCTTGAGCGAGATCCGGCCGGTCCTGCGTTCCTCGCGCAGCATCAGCGTGGTGATGAGGAAACCGCTGAGGACGAAGAACATCTGGACACCGGCCCAGCCCTGCAACCAGTCGGGGCCGCCGTAGTGGAAGAACACGACGAGCACGGCGGCGATGGCGCGCAGGCCGTCGAGAGCGGGAAAGCGGCGCAACGCCAGGTAGTCGGCGTGCGTCAACGAAGACAACTCAGAACACCTCGGGAACGCGTCGGGGAACACGACGTCGGGGGCACGTCGCCAGGGGGGTTACTTCGGGGAATACGGATGTAAAGGTGCTGAGGGTTCCCGTTGCGTTGCTCGGAGTAACTGATTCGTGGCGTTCGTCACGGTGTCAGCAGGCTGGCAGTGCGGACAGCGCCGACAGGGGAGCGGCGGCCGCCACGTCGCGGCCGCGCCGGGTGAGCGCGCCGCCGTGGACCTCCAGCCAGTAGTCGTCCTCGGTCGTGTGCACGGTGGTGCCGCTGCGGACGTCCGTGACGTACGAGGACTCCGAGCGCCACGACACGAAGTCGCCGCTGACGCGCGGGAGCACGATGCCCTCCGTCTTCGGCACCGCCTCGATCTCGGCGATCCTGCGCGGCCGCGGCCAGTCCGCCCGCCAGGCGAACAGCTCGTCCTCCTGCGCCCACGCGAGGGTCCGGCCGTCCGAGGCCACGTCACCGCGGGGTGCCGCCGTCGCCAGCGGCTCCGGGACCACCGCCTCGCCGCGGTCGGTCCGCACCGCGCGGAACCTCCCGTCCTGCGTCCAGACGAGCATGTCGCCGAAGAACGCCGGCGACTTGCCCTTGCCCACGACGGTGTCCTTCTTCTTCGCGAGGTCGTGCAGGTGGACCTCGCCGGCGTCCGACCACGCGGCCTTGCCGTTGTGCAGCACGGGAGCGCTGCGGCCCGCGAGCTCGACGGGTGCGCCGTCCCTCTGGGAGTCCCAGGCGTAGATCGTGAGGTCGCGGCTCTCCTGGCCGGGCGCGGTCGCGAACGTGACCCAGCGGCCGTCGAACTCGACGTCCGAGATCTGCGCGTCGTCCTGCGCCGCCATGACCTGCTGGCGCTTGCTCCGGTCGCGCAGCACGAGCTCGGTGGTGCGGTTGCGCTTGGTCTTCACCAGCGTCGTGCCCGCGGTGCCGTCAGCGGCGACGACGCTCACGTGTTCGTGCGAACCCACCTCGGTCCCGTTGCGGGACAGCTGGTCCTTCCAGTCCGCGGGCAGCTCCGCGCGGCACGACAGCAGCTTGCTCGGTGCGGTGTACCCGTCCGGCCGGTCCAGGTGCAGTGCCGTGGCGCAGCCGGCGACGGCGGTGAGCACCGCCAGTCCGATCAGAGTTCGCATTGGTCCCCAAGGTCGTGGATCACCTCCGAGGACGCGTGTGAGCCGCTCAGGTTGTCCAGGCGGGCAAGGCGTTCGCGGTGTGCTGGCCCAGCCCGAGGGTCCGCGCCAGCCGCAGGTCCTCCTCCGTGTCCACGTCGCAGCGCAGCGACGGCCACGGTCCGGCCAGCGCGACCGCGCCGGACCGCTCGTGCAGCCCGGCGGAGCCGGCGCCGAAGCGCGGGTCGAGCTCACCACCGGGTGCGGCGAGCAGCAGCGTCGTGCCGGTGCCCTGGCGGTCGGGGACGAACGCGCGCCTGCCGTCGGCGGCGACCAGCGCCGCTTGCAGCTCGCCGGACCGCAACGCGGGCAGGTCGGCCTGCAGCGCTCCGATCCGGTGCGACCGCAGCGACCGGGCGCCGTGCAGCAGCGCCTCGTTGAGACCGGGCTCGGGCGGCTCCGGCAGCGCCGCGACGCCGAGCGCGGCCATCTCCGCGGCCACCGCCGGGTCGGATGTGACGGTGACCACGCGCCGGACACCGGGGGTGGCCAGAGCGGCGCTCACGGTGTCGAGGGCGAGCGCCAGCGCCAGCGCCGCGTGCGACACCGGATCGCCGCCGGTGGCACTGCTCAGCCTGGTCTTGGCCCTGTCCAGCGTCTTGACCGGAACCACGAGGTCGACTTCATCCCGCACCTCGTCATAGTCCACGATCTGGCGACTAATGTGCGCATGGGCGCAGATCTACGCAGGTGAGGAGAGGCCACGTGGCCAAACGGGAGAAGGGCGGCTTCTGGGTCGGTGTCGCCGCGGCGATCGTCTACCCGATGTCGTTCGTGCTGGGCAGGCACCGGATCCTGCACAAGGACCGCATCCCGCGCCAAGGTGCGGCCCTGCTCGTGATGAACCACATCTCGCACCTCGACCCGTGCTACGACGCCGTGTTCGTGCACCGCAGCTACCGGGTGCCGCACTTCCTCGCCAAGCACAGCCTGTGGAACGTGCCGGTCATGGGCTCGATCCTCAAGGGCGCGAAGCAGATCCCGGTCTACCGCGGCACCTCCGACGCCCAGCAGAGCCTGCGGGCGGCGCACGAGGCGCTGGAGAACGGCCAGGTGGTGGTGATCTACCCGGAGGGCACGATCACCAGGGACCCCGACGGCTGGCCCGCGAACTCGCGCACCGGCGTGGCGCGGCTGGCGCTGCAGCACGACGGCCCGGTCATCCCGGTCGCCCGCTGGGGCACCCTCGACCTCTACAACCACTACCAGCGCAAGTTCCGGCCGTTCCCGCGCAAGACGATCACCCACCTCGTCGGCGAGCCGGTCGACCTGTCCGCCTACCGCGGCAAGGAGGAGACGCTGCCGTTGCTGCGGGAGGTCACCGACCTGCTGATGGGCAGCGTCAAGGACCGCCTCGCCGAGATCCGCCAGGAGCAGGCGCCGGCGGGCTTCTACGGACCGAGGAAGGCCTGACATGGCAATCGAACGTGTCGCGGTGCTCGGCGCCGGTTCGTGGGGCACGACCTTCGCGAAGGTCGTCGCCGACTCCGGTCCCGAGGTCGTGCTGTGGGCGCGCCGGCAGCAGGTGGCCGACGAGATCACCGAGACCCGCGTGAACTCCGGTTACCTGCCGGGCATCTCGCTGCCCGCGAACCTGGCGGCGACCGCGGACCCGGCCAAGGCGCTCGACGGTGCCGACGCGGTGGTGCTGGCCACGCCGTCGCAGACGCTGCGGGTGAACCTGTCGGCGTGGAAGGAGCTGCTGCCGCCGGACGCGACGCTCGTGTCGCTGTCCAAGGGCGTGGAGCTGGGCACGCTCAAGCGGATGAGCGAGGTGATCAGCGAGGTCGCCGGTGCCGACCCCGCGCAGGTCGCCGTCGTGTCCGGACCGAACCTGGCCAAGGAGATCGCCGTCGGGCAGCCGACCGCGACCGTCATCGCGTGCACCGACCACGACCGCGCGGTCGACCTGCAGCACGCGTGCTCGAACTCGTACTTCCGCCCGTACACCAACACCGACGTGATCGGCTGCGAGCTCGGCGGGGCGTGCAAGAACGTCATCGCGCTGGCGTGCGGCATGGCGGCGGGCCTGGGCTACGGCGACAACACGATGGCGTCGATCATCACCCGCGGGCTCGCCGAGACCGCGCGGCTCGGTGCGGCGCTGGGCGCGGACCCGCTGACCTTCGCCGGGCTGGCCGGGCTGGGCGACCTGGTGGCGACCTGCGCGTCGCCGTTGTCGCGCAACCGGACCTTCGGCGAGCGGCTGGGCAAGGGCGAGACGCTGGAGCAGGCCCAGGAGGCCGCGCACGGCCAGGTCGCCGAGGGCGTGAAGTCGTGCTCGTCGATCCGCGAGCTGGCCCGCGCGAACGGCGTCGACATGCCGATCACCGAAGGCGTGCACATGGTGTGCCACGACGGGCTGAGCGCGCGTGACCTCGGTGCCGCACTGCTGGGACGAGACAGGAAGCACGAGCGCCAGTGAACGAGACCTTCGGTGACGGCACGCGCGTCGTGCACGCGGTGCAGGGTTCCCCCGGCGAACCGTTCGGCGCGCAGCCGGTGTTCGCGTCGGCGTACCACCTCGGTGGCGACGACTTCTACGGTCGCGTCAGCAACCCGACCTGGCGGGCGCTGGAGAACGCGCTCGGGTCGCTGGAGGGCGGGGAGTGCGTCATCTTCCCGTCCGGCATGGCCGCGATCATGACGTTGCTGCGCACCGTGCTGTCCGCGGGGGACACGCTGGCGGTGCCGTCGGACGGCTACTTCCTCACCAGGCGCGTGGTGTCCGAAATGGACGTCAACGTCGTCGAGGTGCCCACGGCCGGGCCGTACCCGTCGTTCGAGGGCGTCACGCTCGTGCTGCTGGAGACGCCGTCGAACCCCGGTCTCGACGTGTGCGACATCGCGGAGCTGGCCGCCGCGGCGCACGCGGCGGGCGCGCTGCTGGCCGTGGACAACACGACGGCGACCCCGCTGGGGCAGCGGCCGCTGGAGCTGGGCGCGGACGTCGTGGTGGCGTCGGACTCCAAGGCGGTGTCCGGGCACAGCGACGTCCTCTTCGGACACGTGACGCTCGCCTCCGCCGAGCTGGCCGAGAGGGTGCGGACCGCGCGGACGTCGAACGGTGCCATCCCCGGACCGTTCGAGACGTGGCTCGCGCTGCGCGGCCTGGCGACGCTCGACCTGCGGCTCGCGCGGCAGGCGGAGAACGCGGCGGCGCTCCACGAACTGCTGAAGGGCCGTGTGAGGGGACTGCGGTGGCCGGGTGCGCCGGAGGACCCCGCGCACCCGGTGGCGGCGCGGCAGATGCGGCGGTTCAACGGCGTGCTCACGTTCGAGCTGGAGTCGGCGGAGGCGGTGGACGAGTTCCTGTCACGCCTTCGGGTGGTGTCGGCGGCGACGTCGTTCGGCGGCCTGCACTCCACGGCCGACCGGCGCGCCCAGTTCGGCGACCCCGTTTCCCCAGGTCTCGTGCGTTTCTCGGCTGGCTGTGAGGACACGCGGGACCTGGTCGCGGACGTGTCCCACGCGCTGGGACTGGATTGACGGGGGGTCCCGGCTCCGGGACCCTCTCCCACATGTCCTCCCGCGCTCTGTGTTGTACCTGGCGATAGTCCCGCGTCCTCTTTTCGCGCATTCGCCATGGTTAGGACAGTTCTTCCCATGTTCGCCGTTCCCGAGAACACCGTCGTGCTCCCCGAGAGCTCCGCGCTGCTGCACCCCGTCCGGGTGGCGCTGGCGGTCGCCGCCGACCGCTCCCGGTGGGCCCACCTGCTGCGCTACGACCCGGAGGAGCGCTTCTCGACGCTGGTGGAGAAGACCGCCGACCAGGAGATCTGGCTCATGAGCTGGCTCCCCGGTCAGACGGCCTCCCTGCACGACCACGCCGTGACCACCGGTGCGTTCACCGTGGTCAGCGGCGTGCTCACCGAGGTCGTGACGACGAAGATCCAGGTCGTGCACACGCTGCACACCGGTCAGTCGCGCGTGTGGGGCCCCGGCTACGTGCACCACGTGCGCAACGACGGCGTCGACCCGGCCGTGTCGGTCCACGTGTACCGGCACGGTTCGCGCGCCATGACCCCGTACCGCTACGACCCGGTCAACGGCCCCGTGCGCTGACGTGCGGCGGGACGGGCTTGTCCGTCTCGTGCGGCACCGGCGCGCCCCACGTCGTGACGAGCGGCATGTGCCCGCCCCACACCAGGTTCGCCGCCAGGTCCTCCGGGTCCTCGCCGGGTCCGCCGTCGCGCACCTTCACGCTGGCCTCGGTCAGGTCGAGCTCCAGCGCGACCGTCGCGGCCAGCTCCTTCCCGGTGGGCCGGCGCGCGTAGTCCCAGCTGCCAGGGGTGACGTGCTCGACGATGACCTTGAGCGCGTGCTCGGGGTCCTCGGCGACCCGCGCGGTGCCGTGGATGATCGCTGACCGGTAGTTCATCGAGTGGTGGAACACCGAGCGCGAGTAGACGACGCCGTCGACGAGCGTGACCGACACGCACACCGGCTTGCCCTCCAGCATGCTCCTGATGGACCGTGAGCCCGTCGAGCCGTGCAGGAAGATCCGGTTGCCGTCCCGCCCGTACGCGGTGGGGATGAGGAACGGGGCGCCGTCGACCTCCACGGCGAGGTGGCACACCAGTCCGGCGTCGAGGATGTCGTAGAGCACCCGGCGGTCTTCGACCGCTCTCTTCTTGCCGCGGACGACGGTGCTGCGCGGGGTGGGGGAGAGCTGCACGTCAGTGGTCATGCGCACCACTCTGACGGTCCAAGTGGCATCATTGAAGCGCCATTTTCGATCGATCTGAGAAGGCCACTTTGGTGGAGACCGCACTGCCCGTCGCCCTTGACCGCGAGTCGCCGGAGCCGCTCGCCGTGCAGCTGGCCGACGCCCTGCGCGCCGCGGCGTCCGAAGGCCGGTTGCGCGCGGGCGACCGCTTGCCGTCCACACGCGCGCTCGCCGAACGCCTCGGAGTGTCCCGCACGGTGACCGCCGCCGCCTACGACCAGCTGCACGCCGAGGGCTGGATCGCCGGCCGGCACGGTTCCGGCACCTACGTGACGACGACGCCGCCCGGCCCCATGCGCAAACGTTCGCGCAAGGCCGTCGTGCCCGCCATCACCGACTTCGTCGACCTCGGCACCGGCGCCCCCTGGGCCGGTGGCCTCGACCGCGCGGCCTGGCGCCGCGCCTGGCGGGCCGCCGCGGACGCACCCCCGCTGTCCCGCCCGGAACGCGCGGGCCTGCCCGAGTACCGCGAGGCCATCGCCGAGCACCTGCTGCGCCACCGCGGCCTGGCCGTGAACGCCGAACCCGTGCTCGCCACCGGCGGCACCACGGCCGTGCTCACCGAGATCGCGGTGGCGGTGCTGCACCGCGGCGACGCCGTGGCCGTGGAGGAACCCGGCTACCAGCGCGCGGTCGGCGTGTTCCGCGCGGCGGGCCTGAAGGTCGTCCCGGCCGCGGTCGACGCCGAGGGCCTGCTGCCCGGCGCCGTGCCCGCGGGCGTCCGCGCCGTCTACTGCTCGCCCGCCCACCAGTACCCGCTCGGCGGCCGCATGTCCGCCGGCCGCCGCGTGGCACTGGTCGAGCGCGCGCGCCGGGACGGATGGCTGGTCATCGAAGACGACTACGACGGCGAGCTCCGCTACGACGTGGCGCCGCTCCCGTCACTCGCGGCGCTGGCCCCGGACGTCGTCGTCCACCTCGGCACCACCAGCAAGATCCTCACCCCGACCCTGGGCGCCGGCTGGATGGTCGCCCCCGAGCACATCGCCACCGCGGTCCTCGAACACCGCGACCTCACCGGCACCAGTCCCGCCGCCGCGGGCCAGCGCGTGGTGGTCGAGCTCGCCCGCACCGGCGACCTCGGCCGCCACCTCCGCAAGCTCCGCCGCGAGCTCGCCGAACGCCGCGCCCTGATCGTCGACACCTTCGCCGGCGCGGGGATCGAGGTCCTCGGCGACGACGCGGGCGCGCACGTCGTGGTCCTGCTGCCGAACGCGGACGCGGAGCGCGAGGTGATGAAGCGGGCACTGGAACGCGGCCTGCGCGTGGACGGCCTGGCCCGCCACTTCGTGAACCGCGCCCGGTGGCACGGGCTGGCCATCGGGTACAGCGCCTGCTCGCGGGAACAGCTGATCAGCGCCCTGCCGGTGCTCACCGAACTGCTCAGCAGGGCCGGCTGACCGTCACGACCTCCCGGGCGTCGACGAACCCGAGCCGGTGGTTCACCCGGATCATGTGGACGTTGTCCGCGTTGGTCTGCGTCTCGACGAGCTCCAGTCCCGGCCGGTCGGCGAGCAGCCACCGCAGCATGTGCGCCTTGACCACCCGGCCGAGCCCGCGGCCGCGGTGCGCGGGCACCACCACCGTGTCCTCCTGGTACACCGAGGTCAGGTTCGACGGGTAGAGCGACATCTCGGTCAGCGCGACGACCTCGTCACCGTGCACGGCGACGACGATGCGCTGCTCAACACCCGCCGCCCTCGACAGCGCCTCCTTGGCGCGCACCTGCTCGGGCGTCCAGGCGGGAGCGACGAGCACGATGCCCTCCGCCGGGGCGTCCGCGATCGACTGCCTGGTCGTGGCGACCGACGCCAGCAGGTGCTCCGGCGTCGCGTTGGTCCACTGCTGCACGCGGTACCCGTCCGGCACCGGCACGTCCCACAGCGCGGGGTCGACGTCCGCGATCCTCAGCTCCTGCCACAGCCGGTGCGCACCCACCGTGAACCCGCGTGCGACCGCCCACTTCTCGCCCGCGCTGCCCCCGGGCACCCACAGGTTCTCGAACGTCTCCCTGTCCCTGGCGCACAGCTCGGCCAGCAACGCCTCCAGCACCTCGGTGCCGACGCCCTGCCCGCGGTGACGGGGGTGCACCTCGATCCCACCGGCGGCGATCTTGGCGTTCTCGTCCGGCGGCAACGCCACCGACGCCGCGGCCACCACCACCCCGTCCCGGACGGCGATGCGGTGGACGACCTCGCCGTGCTCCACGCGCGGGTTCCGCAGCCCGCGCGCGATCCGCTCCCCGTCCGGCACCGGCCCAGCGGGGTCGTCCACGGTCTGGGCCGCGATCCGCAGTGCGACGCAACCGTCCAGATCGTCGAGGTCGAGCGGTCTGATCTCCAGCACGGACGCCACGCTGACGGCCACCAACGTGTCATCAGGGGCAATCGCCCAAACGGGTAGGGTCGCCCGCATGACGCAGCGCAAGACGAGGGTGGCCGTGGTGTTCGGCGGCCGCAGCTCCGAGCACGAGGTCTCCTGCCAGTCCGCCAAGAGCGTGCTGCCGCACCTGGACCCCGACCGCTTCGAGGTGGTGCCGATCGGCATCACGCCGCAGGGGCAGTGGGCGCTCGGCACGGACCCGAGCGCGCTGGAGGCGGGCGCCGGCAACCTCCCGACGCTGCGCAACCGGACCGTCGTCGCGGTCGAGCCGGGGCAGGCGCTCGAAGGCGTCGACGTCGTCTTCCCGCTGCTGCACGGCGCGTGGGGCGAGGACGGCACGATCCAGGGCCTGCTGGAGCTGGGCGGCCTGCCGTACGTGGGGCCGGGCGTGTTCGCCAGCGCCGCCGCCATGGACAAGGTCTTCGCGAAGAAGCTGCTGCAGGCCGAGGGGCTGCCGGTCGGCACGTTCGTCGCGCTCGACCGCGCCGCCACCACGCTCACCCTCGACGAGCGCGAGCTGCTGGGACTGCCGGTGTTCGTGAAGCCGTCGCGCGCCGGCTCGTCGGTGGGCATCACGAAGATCAGCGACTGGGCCGACCTCGACGCCGCCGTCTTCGAGGCCCGTCAGCACGACCCGAAGGTCATCGTCGAGTCGGCGGTGCCGAACGCGCGGGAGATCGAGTGCGCGGTGCTCGAGTTCCCCGACGGCCGGGTCGAGGCGTCGCTGCCCGCCGAGCTGCGGCCGGTCGGCGAGGGCGTCGAGTGGTACGACTTCAACGCCAAGTACGTCGACGACTCCTACGAGTCCGACATCCCGGCGAAGCTCGACGACGACATCACCGCGCGGCTGCGCGAGATGGCCGTCACCGCGTTCAAGGCGCTCGACTGCCAGGGCCTGTCCAGGGTGGACTTCTTCCTCACCGAGGACGACCAGCTGATCATCAACGAGCTGAACACCATGCCCGGCTTCACGCCGATCTCCATGTACCCCAAGGCGTGGGCGGCGACCGGTGTGGACTTCGCCACGCTGTTGACCACGCTCGTGGAGACGGCGGTCGCGCGCGGGTCCGGCCTGCGCTAGGGCGAGGTCCTGACCGGCTGCTTCGGCAGCAGGTCGCGCACCGTCGTGGAGATGTCCTGCAACGGTCCGGTGCCCGCGTCGTCGGGCACCGTCAGCGCCACGTGCACGCCGCGGTCGACGACCACCCACGTCGAGGTGCCCGAGCCGGGCAGTTGCAGCCACTGCACGTCGGAGATCACCCGCAGCTGGGCCGACGGGGTCAGCTCGGCCGGCCGCGGCAGGCCGCAGCGCAGCACCACCGGGTCGTGCCGGGCGTCACCCCACGCGACGGCGCCGGCGGGTGCGGGCGTGGCGATCTCCCGGCGCGGCAGCATGTCCTTGCCGGACGGCAGGCCCACCGGCAGCTTCTCGACCAGCGAGGTGCACTGCGGTGAACCGGCGTCCGGCGCGTCGATCGAGACCAGCGCGAGCGGGCCCGACCGGCCGGGGACGTCCTCGACCTGGTTCCCCGTGCCCAGCACGAGGCCGAGCCCGGCGACACCGATGGCGAGGAGCACGGCGAGCCCGACCGCCAGGACGAGCGGCCGGGACAGCGCCGACGTGGATTCCTGCTGAGTCACCCGGCTATGACAACACGGGCTGGCTAGAGGTGGACCACCGGGCAGGTGAGCGTCCTGGTGATCCCCTCGACGTTCTGGATGCGCGCCACCACGAGCTGGCCGAGCTGGTCGACGGTGTCGGCCTCGGCGCGGACGATGACGTCGTACGGACCGGTGACGTCCTCGGCGGTGGCGACGCCGGTGATGCCGGAGATCTCGGAGGCGACTGCAGCGGCCTTGCCGACCTCGGTCTGGATGAGGATGTATGCATGCACCACGGCGTGCCCCTTCGTCGCGACAGGTTGGGTCGAGGTAGGAACGTGTCACGCAACGTACCCCAGTTGGGGTTCCGAATGCTCAGATTGGGAGGCAACTTTGCGTCCGGAGCCGCCGCACGACGCGGAGACGGTCGCCGACGTGGGTGAGTTCGATCTCATCCACCGGGTGACGACCGGTCGGGCGCAGCCTGAGACGACCGTCCTCGGTCCCGGTGACGACGCGGCCGTGGTGGCCGTGCCGGACGGGCGTGTCGTCGCGTCGATGGACGTGCTGGTCGAGGGTGTCCACTTCAGACTCGACTGGTCCAGTCCTGAGCAGGTGGGCCGAAAAGCAGCCGCGGTGAACCTCGCGGACGTCGTCGCGATGGGGGCGTTGCCGTCCGGTCTGCTCGTCGGCGTGGCGTGCCCGCCGGACACCCCCGCGGCGACGATCACCGGGATCATGGCGGGCCTGTGGGAGGAGGCGGCCAAGGCCGGCGCGGGCGTCGTCGGCGGCGACATGGTCAGCTCCGCCACGCTGGTGATCTCCATCACGGCCATGGGCGACATGAACGGGCTCGAGCCGGTCACGAGGTCGGGAGCGCTCGTCGGGGACGTCGTGGCGGTCACCGGACGGCTCGGCTGGGCGGCAGCGGGACTGGCCGTGCTGGGCCGCGGTTTCCGCTCCCCGGTCGGCATCGTCAACGCCCAGCGCACCCCGGAACCGCCCTACGAGGAGGGTCCCAGGGCCGCGGAGGCCGGCGCGACAGCGATGATCGACGTCTCCGACGGCCTGCTGCAGGACCTCGGCCACATCGCCGACTCGTCGGGCGTGGCGATCGACATCCGCACCGAGCTGCTGCCGCTGCACCCGCGCCTGCTGGACGTGGCGTCCGCGCTCGGCGGCGACGCGCGGCACTGGGCGCTGACCGGCGGGGAGGACCACGCGCTGGCCGCGACCTTCCCCGGTCCCAAGTCCGTGCCGGAGGGGTGGACCACGATCGGCACGGTCCGCGCGGGCAGCGGTGTCACGGTCGACGGCAGGGCGTACGAGAAACCCCCTGGCTGGGAGCACTGGCGCGCGTAGACTGCAGGTCGTGGAACTATGCACGCGCACGTATGACCATCCAGACTCGGTCAAGCTGATCGAGGACCTCCAGCAGGTCTTCGTCGAGCGCTACGGCGAGGAGGACGTGACGCCGGTCGACCCGGCCCAGTTCGCCGCTCCGCTCGGCTACTTCGTGGTCGGCTACCTCGACGGCACGCCCGTGGCGTGCGGCGGCTGGCGCGTGCACCAGGAGCTCGACGGCGCCGCCGAGATCAAGCGCATGTACGTCGCCGAGGCGCTGCGCGGCCGTGGCCTCTCCCGCCTCGTCCTCACGAACCTGGAGGACACCGCGCGCAAGGCCGGCCACAAGCAGATGGTGCTGGAAACCGGTACCCGCCAGCCCGAGGCCATCGGCCTGTACCTGGCCACCGGCTACGAGCGCATCGCGAACTTCGGCGTCTACCGCGACCACCCGGACAGCCGCTGCTACGGCAAGCCGTTGTAGGTTCGCCTCCATGGCCATCTACGCGCTCGGGGACTACACGCCGCAGATCCACCCGGACGCGTACGTGCACCCCGATGCCACGGTGATCGGTGACGTCCGGATCGGCGCGCATTCGTCGGTGTGGCCCCAGGCCGTTCTTCGCGGCGATTACGGCCGAATCGTGATCGACGAACGCACTTCGGTCCAGGACGGCACGGTGATCCATTGCACCGAGGTGCACCCCGTGCACATCGGCTCGGGGTGCGTCATCGGGCACAACGTCCACATCGAGGGCGCGACCGTCGCCGACGACTGCCTGATCGCGTCGGGATCGGTGGTGCTCAACGGTTCCATCGTGGAAAAGGGCGCGATCGTCGGCGCCGGTGCCGTGGTCTCGTTCGACGGCCACGTCCGCGAACGCACGATGGTGCTCGGAGTTCCCGCACGAGAACGGGCCGGTTATGTCGTGCCCGAACAGGCGTGGGCATTCATCGTCGACAAATACGTGCAGAACATCGCGGTGTACCGGGAGAACCTCCGGCGCCTGGATTGAGTGGGATAGGGTTCACAGTCGTGGCTCGTCCCCTCAACGAAGTTGTCGAAGCCGGTTGGGCTGAAGCTCTCGCCCCCGTCGCTGACCAGATCGCCGCCATGGGTGAGTTCCTGCGCGCGGAGGTCGCCGCCGGCCGCACCTACCTGCCCGCGGGCGAGAACGTGCTGCGCGCGTTCCAGCAGCCGTTCCACCAGGTGAAGGTGCTCATCGTCGGCCAGGACCCGTACCCGACACCCGGCCACGCGGTCGGCCTGTCGTTCTCCGTGGCACCCGACGTGCGGCCGATCCCCAAGTCGCTCATCAACATCTACAAGGAGTACGCGGAGGACCTGGGACACCCGATCCCGTCCAACGGTGACCTCACCCCGTGGGCGGAGCGGGGTGTGCTGCTGCTCAACAGGGCCCTCACCGTCCAGCCCGGCAAGGCGAACTCCCACCAGGGCAAGGGCTGGGAGGCCGTCACCGAGCAGGCGATCAAGGCGCTCGCCGCCCGTGAGGCGCCGCTGGTCTCGATCCTGTGGGGCCGCAACGCGCGCAACCTGCGCCCGCTGCTCGAACCGCTGCCCGCCATCGAGTCCGCGCACCCGTCACCGCTGTCCGCGCACTCCGGGTTCTTCGGCTCGAAGCCGTTCAGCCGCGCCAACGAGCTGCTGGAGAAGCAGGGCGCCGAGCCGATCGACTGGAAGCTGCCGTAACCCGTCGTCCCCCGCACGCTTCGCGCCGATGGCGGCGCGCGGGGGACGATCCCAGGCCGTTGCGCAGGACCCTGGAACGCGAGAAGAGCCCGGCCGGAGCCGGGCTCTTCTCGTAGATCACGAACTGTGGCGGGGTATCAGCCGCGCACGACCTTGCCCGCCTTCAGGCAGGAGGTGCACACGTTGATGCGCTGGCGCTGCGAGGCCGAAACCTTCGCGCGCACGGACTGGATGTTCGGGTTCCAGCGGCGGTTCGTCTTCCGCTGGGAGTGCGAAACCGAATGGCCGAAGCCCGGCCCCTTGCCACAGACGTCGCACACGGCAGCCACGTCAGCCACTCCTTCAGGTTCCTCAAGCGGTAAGTCTCGCGTCCCGGTGGGCGCGCAAGCGTGCACAAGCCTCAACCGGGCACGGCAACCCAGTCAGGGTAGCCGGTGGCCGCACCGGTGACCAAACCGGGTGGATACCCTCCCCGCCATGCAGGTCATGGATGCGGTCGCGGTGCGCAGGTGGGCGGACGCGTGCGTGCGGTCGCTGGACGCCAACCGGGCGTCGATCGACCAGATCAACGTCTTCCCAGTGCCCGACGGCGACACGGGCACCAACCTGCTGCACACGATGCAGTCGGCGCTCGACGCGTTGCTGCGCTCGCCCATGACGACCGTGGGGGACGCGCTGTCGGCACTGGCCCGCGGCGCGCTCGCCGGGGCCCGCGGCAACTCGGGCGTGATCCTGTCGCAGGTGCTCAGGGGCCTGGCGGAGACCGCGCAGGGCATCTCGGAGGTGTCCGGGGCCGCGCTGCGCAGGGCCCTGCAGCGGTCCGACGAGCTGGCCACCGCGGCGGTGTCCAAGCCCGTTCCCGGCACGGTCCTGTCGGTGCTGCACGCTGCCGCGGAAGCCGCCCGCGACTGCCCGTCCGACGAGCTCGACGAGGTGGTCGTGGCGGCCTCCCGCGCGAGTGCCGCCGCACTGGCCGACACCCCCCGCCAGCTCGCCGTCCTGGCCAAGGCCGGGGTGGTCGACGCCGGTGGCCGCGGGCTGGTTGTGTTGTTGGACACACTGGCCGCGGTGATCACCGGTCAGGCCGTCGAGACGCCCGTGGACGCGCCGCTGCTGCCGCGCACGCCCGAGTCGCTCACGACCGAGCGGGAGAGCGGCTCGTCGGAGTTCGAGTACGAGGTCATGTACCTGCTCGACGACACCTCCGAGAAGGCCGTGGACGAGCTGCGGGCCACGTTGACCGGGCTCGGCGACTGCGTGTCCGTCGTCGGCGACGGCGCTTCGCTGTGGACCGTGCACGTGCACTGCAACGACATCGGCGCGGCCATCGAGTCCGGTGTGCGCGCTGGGCGTCCACACCGCATCACGGTGGCGCGCTTCGCCGACCAGATCGCGGCGCAAGCCTCCCGGTTCGTGCGCGACCGGGCGATCGTGGTGGTCGTCAGCGGTGCCGTGGACCTGTTCCGCGCCGAGGGCGCCACCGTGTTCGACCTCGCATCTTCTTCGGCGACGCCCACGGACCTGTTGTCCGCCATCGTGTCGACGCGGGCACGTCACGTCGCCGTGCTGCCGGGGGACCCGGACATCCGCGAGGCGCTGGAAGAGGCCGTGGCGTACGCACAGGCCGCAGGACAGGACGTGGTGGTGGTGCCCACCCTGTCGCCGGTGCAGGCCCTCGCCGCGTTGGCCGTGCACGACGTCTCACGCCGGGCCGGTGACGACGTTGTCGCGATGGCCGAGGCCGCCGCCGCGACCCGCCGCGGCGAGCTCGCCATCGCCGCCGACGAGGCCATCACGTGGGTGGGCCGCTGCCAGCCCGGTGACCTGCTGGGCATGCTGGACGGCGAGGTCGTGCTGATCGAGCCCGGCCCGGCGGCCCCCGAGTCGCTGCTGGACCTGTCCTGCCGGCTGGTCGACCGCATGCTGTCCGGCGGCGGCGAGCTGGTGACCGTGCTGCTGGGAGCGGACGCCCCCGGCGGCCTGGTCGACGTGCTGGAGGACCACCTCCGCGTCACCCATCCGGAGGTCGAGGTGACCGCCTACCCCGGCGGCCAGCCGGACGCGGTGATTTTTGTCGGTGTCGAGTAGTTCAATGGGACGCGATGATCTCCTTCGACGACAAGCTGCAGCCGCTGCTCGGCAAGAAGTCCGCCGACGCGCTGGAGACCGGCCTCGGCCTCACGACGGTCGGTGACCTGCTGCGCCACTACCCGCGCCGCTACGACGAGCGCGGGCAGCTGACCGACATCAAATCGCTGGAAATCGACGAGCACGTCACCGTGCAGGCCGAGGTCCGCAAGTGCCAGAAGCGGCAGATGAAGGCGCGCCGCGGCCAGATGACCGAGGCCGTCATCACCGACGGCACCTCCGAGCTGCACCTGGTGTTCTTCGGCAAGCCGGCGTTCGTCGCGGAGAAGGAGCTGCTGCCGGGCACGAAGGCGTTGTTCGCGGGCAAGGTCGGCCGCTACCGGCAGAACCTCCAGCTGGTGCACCCGGCGTTCGAGGTCCTCACCCCGGAGTCGGACAGCTCCGCGTTCCTCCAGGCGTTCCTGCCGGTCTACCCGGCCTCGCAGCACATCAACACGTGGAACATCGCCAACTGCGTGAAGCAGCTGCTGGAGGTCTGGGACGGCGTGCCGGAGGACCCGCTGCCCGCCGACTTCCGCGCCGAGCACGGCCTGATCGGCCTGGAGGAGGCGCTCCGCGCGATCCACCGCCCGGAGAGCTGGGCGCAGATCTCCGTGGCGCAGCAGCGGTTGAAGTGGGACGAGGCCCTGGCCGTGCAGCTCGCACTGGCCCAGCGCCGCAAGTCCGCCACGGCCCGCCCGGCCCCCTCGTGCGCCCGCCGCTCCGGCGGCATTCTGGACGCGTTCGACGCGCGCCTGCCGTTCACGCTGACGGCGGGCCAGGTGGAGGTGGGCGAGCAGATCTCGTCCGACCTCGCCTCGGTCGTGCCGATGAACCGCCTGCTGCAGGGCGAGGTCGGGTCAGGGAAGACCATGGTCGCGCTGCGGGCAATGCTCCAGGCCGTTGACGCGGGCCGGCAGGCCGCCATGCTCGCCCCGACCGAGGTCCTCGCCGCCCAGCACGCCCGGTCGCTCGCGGAGATGCTCGGCGACCTCGCCCAGGCGGGCCAGCTCGGCGCCGCCGAGACCGCGACCCGCGTGACGCTGCTGACCGGCTCGATGAACACCGCCCAGCGCCGCCAGGCGTTGCTGGACATCGTGACCGGCGAGGCGGGCATCGTCGTGGGAACGCACGCGATCATCCAGGACAAGGTCGAGTTCCACTCGCTGGGCCTGGTCGTCGTCGACGAGCAGCACCGCTTCGGCGTGGAGCAGCGCGCGGCGCTGAGCGCCCGCGGCGAACGCGAGAACCCGCACGTCCTCGTCATGACCGCCACCCCGATCCCGCGCACCGTCGCCATGACCGTCTACGGCGACCTGGAGGTCTCGGCGCTGCGCGAGCTGCCCGGCGGCCGTTCGCCGATCAAGACGTCCGTGGTCCCCGTCCGCGAGAAGCCGGCGTGGCTCGACCGCGCCTTCGCCCGCATCCGCGAGGAGGTGGCGGCGGGCCACCAGGCCTACTTCGTCTGCCCGCGCATCGGTGACGGCGACGACGAGCCCAAGGGCCCCGACGACGAGGGCAAGCGCCCCGCACTGTCCGTTGTGGACGTGGCGAACACCCTGGTCGCCGGCCCGTTGAAGGGCCTGCGCGTCGAGATCCTGCACGGCCGCATGCCCCCGGACGAGAAGGCCGCCGTGATGCGCGCCTTCTCCGCGAACGAGGTCCACGTCCTCGTCGCCACCACGGTCATCGAGGTCGGCGTGAACGTGCCGAACGCGACCGTCATGGCGATCATGGACGCGGACCGGTTCGGCGTCTCCCAGCTGCACCAGCTGCGGGGTCGCGTGGGCCGTGGTTCCGCGCCGGGCCTGTGCCTGCTGGTGACCGAGATGCCGGAGATGACGGCCACCATGGAACGCCTGCGGGCGGTCGAGTCCACGCTGGACGGCTTCGAGCTGGCTCAGCTCGACCTGGAGCTGCGGCGGGAGGGCGACATCCTCGGCGCGGCGCAGTCCGGCAAGCGGTCCGGGCTGAAGATGCTGTCGCTGCTGCGGGACGAGGACGTCATCGCCGACGCCCGTGCCGCGGCCCAGGTGGTGGTCGACGCCGATCCGGACCTGGCCGCACATCCGGGGCTGGCGGGGATGGTGACGACGCTGCTGACGGACGAACGGGCGGAGTTCCTGGAGAAGGCCTGACGGGCGGCGGACCGCTGACGCCTTCTGCTCGCCTCGCGCGGCCCCATGCGGTCGTCGTGGACCGGCGGCACACCGCCGACGCCCTGCTCGACGCGCACGGCAACGAGCGCACGTGCGTCACCAGCCGGGGAACGGGTCCGTAGCCCCCGTTCCCCCGGCTGACTCAGCTCTGCGGTCGCTGCTTGGGGAACTGCTCGGTCTTCGGCTCGGAGTCCAGCGAACCGCCGGCCTTCGAGCCACCGGCCTTCGAGCCACCGGCCTTCGGAGCGGTGGCCTTCGGGGCGGCGGCCTCCGCGGCAGCGTCGGAGTCGACCTCGGAGGACGGCAGGGGCTTCAGCGCCGTCATCGCCGCCTCGACCGCGGCCTGGGCCGCGTTGAACTGGGTGGTCAGGTTGTCGTGGGCGGCACGCAGGGCGGCCTCGCGCTCGGCGGCGTGGGCGGCGCGCTGGTCGGCGTCGGCCTTCAGACGCGTCACCGTCTCCTCCGCCTCGCGGACCAGGCCGGTGGCCTTCTCCTGCGCGACGCTCACCAGGCCCACGGCCTTCTCGTCGGCCTCGCGCACGGTCGTCGCGGCGCGGGACTCGGCCTCGGAGACCAGGGCCGCTGCCTTGGTCTCGGCGTCGCCCACGAGGGTCGTCGCCTTCGACTCGGCGTCGTCTACCAGCGCGGTGGCCGCCGCCGTGGCCTCGGACGTGGTCTTCTCGACCCGCGCGAGCGCGTCGGCCTCCAGGTCGGCGATGGCCTTCTCGGTCTCGGTCCGCTTGCTCTTGAGCTCCTCGTCGAGCTTCCGCAGCGCCTCGACGCGGGCGGTCTCGGCCTCGGTGGCGATGCGGTCGGCCTCGGCGCGGGCGTCGGCGAGGACCTTCTGGTGCTCGGCGGTCAGCTTCGCCTTGAGGCCGTCGTACTCCTTGTCGAGCTCGTCGTGGTAGGCCTTGTACTTCTGGTCCAGCTCGACGCGGCGGGCGTCCAGGTCGGCGGACTTGCGGTCGAAGTCGGCCGTCACGCGCTCGCCGGCGGCGCGGACCTCGGCGACCAGCGCCTCGTGCTCGGCGGTGAGCTTCGTGCGCAGCGCCTCGAACTCGGCCTCCAGCTCGGAGCGGCGTTCGGCGAACTGCTTCTCCAGCTCCGTCGTGCGCTGCTGGTGGGCGACCTCGAGCTGCTTGCGGCGGGCCTCGGTCTCGGCGAGCAGGCGCTGGTGGTGCTCGCGCTGCTCGGCGGCGTGCTTGTCGGCCTCGGCGCGGGTCGCGTTCGCCGCGTCCAGCGCGCCCTTGCGGATGTCCGCGATCTCTTCCTCGGCCAGCGTCATCATCACGCGCACGCGCTCGGTGACGTTGGAGGCGTCCACCGGCCGGTTGGCGAGGTTGTGCAGCTGCATCTTGGTCTTGTCGAGGTCGGCGCGCAGCGTGTTCAGCAGCTTCGTCAGCTCCGCCACCTGCGCCGCCGCCGCGTCGCGCGACCTGTTCGAGTTCTTGAGGTCGAACTCCAAGCGGGTGACCCGCTCGTTCACCTGTCGCTGGTTGTAACCACGGAGGACAACGTCGAAATGCGGTGTGCGGGCAGTAGGCTGCCCGGCTCCATCAGCCCCGGCCATATGGCTCACCCTACCGAGATTGTGACCATGATCGTCACTCGATCCGGTCAAACCCACTACCGGCAGGAGTCCGACCGGGTGGCGGGTGTCCGCGCCACGCTCAAACCGCGAGAATCCTCACGGGGCAAGACCGATCAGGATGACACCCATCACGTGAGACAGTCCTCCCAACAGGCAAGAGTCGCACGGTAACGTGCCTGAACTGACCGTCGAGCAACTCCGGGAGGGCAACGGATGTTCCGCAAGGTTCTTGTCGCCAACCGCGGCGAGATCGCGATTCGCGCGTTCCGAGCCGCCTACGAACTGGGCGCGGGAACGGTCGCCGTTTTCCCTCACGAGGACCGCAACTCGCTGCACCGCCTGAAGGCGGACGAGTCGTACGAGATCGGTGAACCCGGTCACCCGGTGCGCGCCTACCTCTCGGTCGAGGAGGTCATCAAGGCCGCGCGCAAGGCGGGTGCCGACGCGATCTACCCCGGCTACGGCTTCCTGTCGGAGAACCCCGAGCTCGCGATGGCCTGCCGCGAGGCGGGTCTCACGTTCATCGGTCCGGTCGCCGAGGTCCTGGAGCTGACCGGCAACAAGGCGCGCGCCATCGCGGCCGCCCGCGAGGCCGGTCTGCCGGTGCTGGAGTCGAGCGCGCCGTCCTCCGACGTCGACGAGCTGCTCGAAGCGTCGAAGACGATGCGCTTCCCGGTCTTCGTGAAGGCCGTCGCCGGTGGCGGTGGCCGCGGCATGCGCAAGGTCGACGACCCGGCGGCGCTGCGCGAGGCACTGGAGGCCGCCTCCCGCGAGGCCGAGTCGGCGTTCGGCGACCCGACGGTGTTCCTGGAGCAGGCCGTCGTCGAGCCGCGCCACATCGAGGTGCAGATCCTCGCCGACGGCCAGGGCAACGTGATCCACCTCTTCGAGCGCGACTGCTCGGTGCAGCGGCGCCACCAGAAGGTCATCGAGATCGCGCCCGCGCCGAACCTGGCGCCCGAGCTGCGCGACCGCATCTGCAACGACGCCGTGAAGTTCGCGCGGCACATCGGCTACCGCAACGCGGGCACCGTGGAGTTCCTGCTCGACCCCCAGGGCAACTACGTCTTCATCGAGATGAACCCGCGCATCCAGGTCGAGCACACGGTCACCGAGGAGGTGACCGACGTCGACCTCGTGCAGTCGCAGATGCGCATCGCCTCCGGTGAGACGCTGGAGGACCTGGGCCTGTCCCAGGACACCGTCCAGCTGCGCGGCGCCGCGCTGCAGTGCCGCATCACCACCGAGGACCCCGCCAACGGGTTCCGCCCGGACACCGGCACGATCAGCGCCTACCGCTCGCCGGGTGGTTCCGGCATCCGCCTCGACGGCGGCACGGCGGGCGCGGGCATGGCGATCAGCCCGCACTTCGACTCGATGCTCGTGAAGCTCACCTGCCGCGGCCGCACCTTCTCGCTCGCCGTCGCCCGCGCGCGCCGCGCGATCGCGGAGTTCCGCATCCGCGGCGTGTCCACGAACATCCCGTTCATCCAGGCCGTGCTGGACGAGCCGGACTTCTTCGAGGGCCGCGTCACCACGTCGTTCATCGAGAAGCGCCCGCACCTGCTGACGGCGCGCCACTCGGCCGACCGCGGCACGCGCCTGCTCACCTACCTCGCCGACGTCACGGTCAACCACCCCAACGGCACCCGCCCCACGGCGGTCGACCCGCGGGAGAAGCTGCCGGCCGTCGACCTCGGCGCCGAGCCGCCCGCCGGGTCCAAGCAGAAGCTCACCGAGCTCGGCCCCGAGGGCTTCGCGCGGTGGCTGCGGGAGAGCAGGGCCGTCGGCGTCACCGACACGACGTTCCGCGACGCCCACCAGTCGCTGCTCGCGACCCGCGTGCGCACCAAGGACCTGCTCGCCGTCGCGCCGCACGTGGCGCGCATGACGCCGGAGCTGCTGTCGCTGGAGTGCTGGGGCGGCGCGACCTACGACGTGGCGCTGCGGTTCCTCGCGGAGGACCCGTGGGAGCGGCTCGCTGCGCTGCGCGAGGCGGTGCCGAACATCAACCTGCAGATGCTGCTGCGCGGCCGCAACACGGTCGGCTACACGCCGTACCCGGAGGCCGTGACCAAGGCGTTCGTGCAGGAGGCCACGAACACCGGCATCGACATCTTCCGGATCTTCGACGCCCTCAACGACGTCGAGCAGATGCGCCCGGCGATCGAGGCCGTGCGCGAGACCGGGACGGCCGTGGCCGAGGTCGCGCTCTGCTACACGAGCGACCTGTCCAACCCGGACGAGCGGCTGTACACGCTGGACTACTACCTCAAGCTGGCCGAGCAGATCGTCGGCGCGGGCGCGCACGTGCTGTGCGTCAAGGACATGGCGGGCCTGCTGCGGGCACCGGCCGCGTCCCGGCTGATCACCGCGCTGCGCAAGGAGTTCGACCTCCCGGTCCACCTCCACACGCACGACACGGCGGGCGGCCAGCTCGCGACGTACCTCGCGGCGGTCCAGGCCGGTGTGGACGCGATCGACGGCGCCACCGCGTCGATGGCGGGCACGACCTCGCAGCCGCCGCTGTCGTCGATCGTGGCGCTGACCGACCACACCGAGCACTCCACCGGCCTCGACCTGCAGAACGTCTGCGACCTGGAGCCGTACTGGGAGTCGGTGCGCAAGATCTACGCGCCGTTCGAGTCCGGCATCCCCGGCCCGACCGGTCGCGTCTACCACCACGAGATCCCCGGTGGTCAGCTCTCGAACCTCCGCACCCAGGCCGTCGCGCTGGGCCTCGGGGAGAAGTTCGAGGAGATCGAGTCGATGTACGCCGCGGCCGACCGGATGCTCGGGCACCTGGTGAAGGTGACGCCGTCGTCGAAGGTCGTCGGCGACCTCGCGCTGCACCTCGTGGGCGCCGGTGTCGAGCCGGAGGAGTTCGAGGAGAACCCCGGCAAGTTCGACATCCCCGCCTCGGTGATCGGCTTCCTGCACGGCGAGCTGGGCGACCCGCCCGGCGGCTGGCCGGAGCCGTTCCGCACGAAGGCGCTGGAGGGCCGGTCAGCCCCGAAGCCGGTCGAGGAGCTCTCGCCGGAGGACGAGGCGGGACTCGCGGACGACCGCCGTGCCACGCTGAACCGGCTGCTGTTCCCCGCGCCCACGCGGGAGTTCCTGACCCACCGCGAGGCTTACGGCGACACGTCGGTGCTGCGCTCCAAGGACTTCTTCTACGGCCTGCGCCCCGGTGAGGAGTACTCCGTCGACCTGGAGCCGGGCGTCCGCCTGCTGATCGGCCTGGAGGCGATCTCCGAGGCCGACGCGCGCGGCATCCGCACGGTCATGGCGACCCTGAACGGCCAGCTCCGCCCGATCCAGGTGCGCGACCGCTCGGTGGCCGCCGACGTCCCGGCGGCGGAGAAGGCCGACCGCGGCAACCCCAACCACGTGGCGGCCCCGTTCGCCGGCGTGGTGACGGCCGCCGTGGAGGAGGGCGACTCGGTCGAGGCCGGGCAGACCGTCGCGACGATCGAGGCCATGAAGATGGAGGCCGCGATCACCGCACCGAAGGCGGGTGTGGTGCAGCGCCTGGCGGTGCGCGGCGCCCAGCAGGTGGAGGGCGGCGACCTCCTGATCGTCCTGGAGTGATCTTCGCGTGAGAAGGCCCGGCCCGGTGCTCCGGCCGGGCCTTCGTGCTGCGCGGACCGTGGAACTCCACGACGATTCCCTGCGTTGCACCGGTCACCGGGTCAGGAAGAGGGATGGACATGAAGAAGGCGTTGGCCGGGCTGCTCGGGCTCGCGGGCGTGGCGTGGGCGTTGCGGGACGTGCCGAAGCAGCTGGGGGGCAAGCCGGACCCGTTCGAGATGGCGCGCTCACCGCGCTACCGCAACGGCAGGTTCCACAACGACAGGGAGGTCAGCTCGGTCCCCGACCGCGACTCCTTCTCGATGCGCGACTTCCTCTTCGGCGGCGACGACCGCACGCCGTCCGCGCCGGTCCCCCTGGTGGCCCCCTCCGCGCCGGTCGCCTCTGGCCTGCACGTCACCTGGTACGGCCACGCCTCCGCGCTGATCGAGGTCGACGGCGCCGCGGTCCTCGTGGACCCGGTGTGGAGCGACCGCGTCTCGCCGTCCGCGCACCTCGGCCCCAAGCGCCTGCACCCGGTTCCGCACCGGCTGTCCGACCTGCCCGCGGTGAGCGCGGTCGTGATCTCGCACGACCACTACGACCACCTCGACATGGCGACCGTGCGGGAGCTGACCACGACCACGACCGCGGTCTTCGTCGTGCCGCTGGGCCTCGGCGCCCACCTCGCGGCCTGGGACGTGCCCGCCGACCGCGTCGTCGAGCTCGACTGGGACGAGTCGTTCTCCGTGGACGGCTTCACCCTCACCTGCACCGCGGCCCAGCACTTCTCCGGCCGCTCGGTGCAGCGCAACAACACCCTGTGGGCCTCCTGGGTGATCGCCCGCGGCGACCGCTCGGTGTTCTACAGCGGCGACACCGGCTACTTCGCCGGCTACAAGGCGATCGGCGAGGCCCACGGCCCGTTCGACGCGGTGCTCATGCAGGTCGGCGCGTACAACGACGCGTGGCCCGACATCCACATGACGCCCGAGGACGGCGTCCGCGCGTTCGACGACCTCGGCGGTGGGCTGCTCATCCCGGTGCACTGGGCCACGTTCAACCTGGCGCTGCACCCGTGGGGCGAGCCGATCGACCGGGTGTGGCGGGAGGTCAAGGCCCGCGGGATGCGGCTGGCCGTGCCGCGGCCGGGGGAGCGGGTGGACGTGGACGCACCGGGCGAGGTCGACGGGTGGTGGCAGGGGCTGGCCTGAGGCCGGCTCGGCTGTTCCCGGGACCTCGCCCCGGACCTCGACACTCCCGAAGAAGCCGGGAAGCCACCACCGCCGAAGCCCGCGTGCAGAGCGCTGAACGCCTCGCCTCCGGCTTCGGCCCCGAGGGCGTCGGCCCCGCCCGCTTCGGGGCGACCAGCCCCACGCCGGTCGGGGCCCGCTGCCCAGCCAGGCCTCGCGCTCCGGCCGCCTGGGACGATGAGCCGGTGACACGAATCGTTGCCGGCACCGCGGGCGGCCGCAGGCTCAAGGTGCCGCCCAAGGGCACGCGGCCCACCTCCGAGCGGGTGCGGGAGGCGCTCTTCAGCTCGCTGGAGGCGATGATGGACCTCGACGGCGCCCAGGTACTGGACCTCTACGCCGGGTCGGGCGCGCTGGGGTTCGAGGCGCTCAGCCGGGGTGCGGGGCACGCCACGTTCGTGGAGTCGGACAAGCGGGCGGCCGAGGTGCTCAAGGGCAACGCCAGGGAGCTCGGGTTCGCGAACACGACCGTCGCCAACCGCACGGCCGAGGCGTACGTCACCGCCGAGGGCGGGGCGTTCGACGTGGTGTTCGCCGACCCGCCGTACGCGGTGGGGGACGACGAGCTCGCCAAGGTGCTCCGCGGGATCGCGCCGAGGCTCACCGGGGACGCCGTCCTGATCGTCGAACGTGCTTCGCGAAGTGTCGAACCAGCGTGGCCTGATGGGGTGGAACCCTTGCGTGCCAAGCGATACGGGGACACGGCGGTGTACTGGGCGCAAGTGCGTGCCGATGGGTGACGAGAACCACGGACCCGCCTGGCGGCATCCGATCGGGTGCTAACGTCCGGCTCATGACGCGTGCCGTGTACCCCGGCTCCTACGACCCGGTGACCAACGGCCACCTGGACATCATCGGGAGAGCCGCGCACCTGTTCGACGAGGTCGTCGTCGCCGTGCTCATCAACAAGAACAAGCGCACCCTGTTCAACGTCGAGGAGCGGCAGGACATGCTCCGCGACGTCACGTCGCAGTGGGACAACGTGCGGGTGGACTCCTGGCACGGGCTGCTGGTCGACTACTGCCGCGAGAACCACATCAAGGCCATCGTCAAGGGCCTGCGCGCGGTCAGCGACTACGACTACGAGCTGCAGATGGCGCAGATGAACCACCAGCTCACCGGCGTCGACACGCTGTTCATGCAGGCCAGCCCGCAGTACTCGTTCCTGGCGTCGTCGCTGGTCAAGGAAGTGGCGACCTACGGCGGCGACGTGTCGACGCTGCTGCCGGCCAGTGTCGAGCAGCGGCTGCAGCAGCGCCTCGCCGAGACCCGTTAGAGGGCCAGCTTCATCCCCACGTGCGACGCGGTGAAGCCGAGCCGCTCGTAGAACCGGTGCGCGTCCGCCCGTGACGCGTCCGTCGTGAGCTGGAGCATGCCGCAGCCGCGTGCGCGCGCCTCGTCGGCGGCCCACCGCAGCAGGCGCTCGCCCAGGCCGTTGCCGCGCTGGTCGGAGCGCACCCGGACGGCCTCCACCGTCGCGCGGGTCATGCCCAGGCGGGACAGGCCGGAGGTGAACGTGAGCTGCAGCGTGCCCACCACCTCCCCGCCGGCCTCGGCGACCGCCAGGAGCTGGTGCGGGTCGGCGTCGATGACCGCGAACGCCGCCAGGTACGCCGGGTCGCCCGGCCGCTCCCTGGTCGCGCCCAGCGGGTCGTCGGCGAGCATCGCCACGATCGGGTCCACATCGGCAGCGGTCGCACGCCTGATGATGATCTCCACGGTCCCCCCAAGGTGTCACCGAATCTTGACACGCCCTGCCGATCTCCCTCTTTCGGGGAGACCGGCAGGGCACACTTGTGGGTGGGAGCCACAGGGGTTAGGGAGTGAGACGTGTACCGGGTGTTCGAGGCACTCGACGAGCTGGTGACGATCGTCGAGGAAGCGCGCGGAGTTCCGATGACCTCCGGCTGCGTCGTGCCGCGTGGTGACGTGCTCGAACTGCTCGACGACGTGCGCGACGCCATCCCGGCCGAGCTGGACGACGCGCAGGACGTGCTCGACCACAAGGAAGAGCTCGTCGGCAAGGCCAAGCACGAGGCAGAGACCGGCGTGTCCAAGGCCCGTTCGGACGCCGACCGCATCCTCGCCGAGGCCCAGGCGGAGGCCGAGGCGATGCTGTCCGACGCCCGCGCCCGCGCCGAGCGGATGGTCGCGGAGGCGGAGGACCAGGCGGAGCGCACGGTCGCCGCCGGCCGGCAGGAGTACGACGACCTGGTGGGCCGTTCACACGCCGAGGCGGAGCGGATGATTCAGGCCGGCCGGGCCAACTACGAGCGCGCCACCGAGGAGGGCCGCGCCGAGCAGGCCCGGCTCGTCAACGAGCAGGAGGTCGTCCGCGCGGCCCACGCCGAGGCCGCCCGGCTGCTCGACGCCGCCCAGAACGAGTCGATCCGGCTGCGGTCGGAGTGCGACGCCTACGTGGACGGCAAGCTCGCGGACTTCGAGGACCTCCTCGCGCACACCCTGCGGTCGGTCGGCAAGGGCCGTTCGCACCTGCGCGGCCCGGCCGTCGCGGGCGCCGCGGCACCGTTCGACTACGGCTCCTGACTTTCACCCCTTCGCGTTTCCCGAGGGCACGCGGGGACCTTGCGTACCCCAGAAGGACACGCGGGGTCCCCGCGTGCCGTCCGGGGACAGGGGAGGGGGCACCTGAACGTGTGATTCGTGTTACGTCGGGCAGGTGCGATCACCTGGCGATTTCACTCGCGGAGGCGTCGTCCCGTACCCTGGACCGGCTGGACGTGGTAGGTCCCCGTTCCAGCACCCAACCCGATCATGACTGAGCATCGCCACGCGTCCACGCGTCCCACAGCATCAGGACCCTGGGTCATCGACACCAGGGACCTCGGCCGTCGCGCCGGTTCCAGCCGACCCTTCATCCGGTCGGTACCCGCCGCAGGAGTGGGTCTGCTGGGGGTGATCGCGGTGCCGGAAGGCGGGGAGGTCGAGCTCGACCTCCTCACCGAGTCTGTCGTGGAGGGCGTGCTCGTGTCGGGGACGGCGTTCGCCAAGGTCGAAGGTGAGTGCGCGCGGTGTCTCGACCCCATCTCCGATGAGGTCGAGGTCCGGATCACGGAGCTCTACGCGTGGCCGGACAGCACCACGGACGAGACCACCGACGAAGACGAGATCAGTCGGATCGAGAACGATCTGATCGACCTCGAGCCTGTGGTGCGGGACGCCATCGTCCTCGCGCTGCCGCAGGCGCCGCTCTGCGAGCCGGACTGCAAGGGGCTGTGCCCCGAGTGTGGTGGCAGGTGGGCGGAGCTCGGGCCCGACCACGGGCATGAGACGATCGACCCTCGTTGGGCCGCGTTGCAAGAGCGGTTCAGCGATGACAACAACGAGGAGAAGTAGTCGTGGCCGTCCCGAAGCGGAAGATGTCGCGCTCGAACACCCGTGCGCGCCGTTCCCAGTGGAAGACGTCTGCCGTGCACCTGGTGGCGTGCTCCAACAAGGCTTGCCGCCAGCCGAAGCCGCAGCACGTCGCCTGCCCGGCCTGTGGTCAGTACGCTGGCCGCCAGGTCGCTCAGCCGGCCTGATCTCCTCGGCCACGTAGTGGGGGGAAAGCCGCCGCGCGCTCCGCGAGCCGACCGCGCGACCTTGCTCGAAGCGCTCGGCGTCCACCTGGACGCCGAGCTGCTCGTGCTCGCGCTCACCCACCGGTCGTACGCGTACGAGAACGGCGGGTTGCCGCCGAACGAGCGTCTCGAGTTCCTGGGGGACGCCGTGCTGGGGCTGGTCGTCACCGACCACCTCTACCGCACCCACCCCGACCTCCCGGAGGGTCAGCTCGCGAAGCTCCGCGCCAGCGTGGTCAACATGCACGCGCTCGCGGGGGTCGCACGCAACCTGGGTGAGGGCGGACTCGGTGCGCACCTGCTGCTCGGCCGCGGCGAAGAGCTGACCGGCGGCAGGGACAAGGCGAGCATCCTCGCCGACGGCCTGGAAGCCGTCATCGGTGCGGTGTACCTGCAGTTCGGTATCGATACCGCACGAACGTTCGTTCACCGGCTGTTCGATCCACTCTTGGCCAAAGCTCCGCTTCTGGGTGCTGGACTGGACTGGAAGACAAGCCTGCAGGAGCTCACCGCTCAAGCCAGTCTCGGCGTCCCGGAGTACCGCGTGGACGACCAGGGGCCGGACCACCGCAAGGAGTTCACCGCCACGGTGCTCGTCGGTGGTCAGCCCTACGGCAAGGGTGATGGGCGCACCAAGAAGGAAGCCGAGCAGAAGGCCGCGGAAGCGGCCTATCATGTTCTGTCGGAACGCGTGCAGGCCGAGCAGGAGCCGGCCTCGTCCGCGAACGGACAGAATGGCGCCTCGGTGACGCCAGGGACCGCCCCAACCGAGGAAGACTGAGACCGCAATGTATGCGACCAGGAACCGCACGAACCGCCGCACCCGCACCGTCCGCGGGCCGGTGAACACCTCCCGCAGCGGAGGAATCCAGGGCCTTGTGCTGGTCAGGGACACGAGCCGGGCCGGTGTGTGGGTGCTCAAGCCCACCAAGCCGCAGGCCGCCGTGATCGAGGCGCAGCCCGTCGACGAGGGCAAGTCCGAAGCCTGACGTGCCCGAACTCCCAGAGGTCGAGGTAGTCCGCCTCGGCCTCGAAGCCCACGTCGCCGGCCGGGTGATCTCCTCGGTCGAGGTGCTGCACCCGCGTGCGATCCGCCGGCACGACCTGGGCTCCGCGGACTTCTGCGCGCGCCTGGCCGGTCAGCCGATGACCGCAGCCAGGCGCCGCGGCAAGTACCTCTGGGTGGAACTGGCCGACAAAGCCGCCATGCTCGCCCACCTGGGCATGAGCGGCCAAATGCTCGTCCAGCCGTCCACGGCACCGGACGAGAAACACCTCCGCGTCCGGTTCCGGTTCGCCGACGGCGGCCCGGAGCTGCGCTTCGTCGACCAGAGAACCTTCGGCGGCCTCGCCTTGGCTGAGCTGGTCGAGGTCGACGGCACCCTCGTCCCGGACACGGTCGCGCACATCGCCCGCGACCCGATGGACCCGCTCTTCTCCCGTGATGCCGCCGTGCGCGCGTTGCGCCTGCGTCACACGGAGGTCAAACGGGCCCTGCTCGACCAGACCCTCGTCTCCGGCATCGGCAACATCTACGCCGACGAGGCCCTCTGGCGCGCCAAGCTGCACGGCACCCGCATGACGGACAAGCTCACCAAGGTCAAGGCCGCCGAGCTGCTCGACCACGCCACCGACGTGATGCGCGAGGCCCTCGGCCAGGGCGGTACGTCGTTCGACGCGCTCTACGTCAACATCAACGGCCAGTCCGGCTACTTCGACCGCTCGCTCAACGCGTACGGCCAGGAGAACCGGCCCTGCAAGCGGTGCGGCGCGATGATGGTCCGAGAGCCGTTCATGAACCGGTCGTCGTTCTCCTGCCCGCGCTGTCAGCCGCGCCCGCGCCTCTAACGCCTCACGGCCGCGTGACCCGGTCCTGGATGCGCTGCACCTGGACGTGCACCTCGTCGGCCACCTCGCGCCGCACCCAGCGCTGCCGGCGGAACGCCGCCTCGACCGTGGCCCAGGCCATCGCCGCGACGAGGCCGAGTGCGACCGCAGGGACCCAGAGCCGCATCGCCGGCAGTGCCGCCGACGTCAGCAGCCCGACCGATGCCGCAGCCCACGCCGTGTAGGCGACCAGGTAGCCCGTCGGGTCGGAGGTCAGCCACCGCCACCGGCCGCGGCTCGCGTCCCGTGCGAGCACGTCGGCGGCGTTCTCCAGGTGCACGAGGTGCCAGCGGACCCGTTCCGCGTCGGCGGTGGCGTGCTTGCGCCGCAGGCGTTCGAGCTCGCGGCGCACCGGAGCCGGCTTCACCGGGTGCCGCAGCCGCACCGGCCAGTGGTCCTCGCGGAACTTCTCGGTCTGGTAGTTGCCCAGCACGAGGAACACCAGGTACAGCACGCCGACACCGGCGCCGACGACCAGGAACGGGCGCAGCTGCGGGTCGACCGGCGAGCTGAACACGAACGCCACGACCACCGATTCGAGCAGGATGAGCAGCGGCGCACCGACGGCCAGGTGGTAGCGGGTCGGGTCGACGTACTGCGAGAGCCGCTCGGCCGTGTTGAGCGGCTTGCGCGCCAGCGAGACCACCGACACCGCGAACAGCACCGCCGCCAGCACCACTACCCCGAACACGGAAAGGTAGACGGCCGCTTCCTGCCAGTCGCCCGGCACCAGCACGACCGGCGCGGCGAACGCGACGGCGCCGGCCACCCCGGCGACCGGTCCTGCCCACGGCTTCGGCGGCGTCTGCGCGATGGCGGCTCGCCGCCGGGGTTCCGCGGCGATCTTGTCGACGAGGAGGTCGTGACCGGGGTCGTCGTCGGCCCGGTGGGCCTGGAAGTTGGCCAGCTCCCTGATCGTGCGCGGCAGTTCCTGCGCCCGCGGCATCTTCGCGCCGCCGAAGAGCACCGGGATGATCGTCTTGCCGGCGTCGAGGGCCCACCTGATCTCGTTGTGCACCCAGTCCGTGCCGTCGGTCCGCAGCTCCCGCGCCCAGCCGTCGTGCACGACGACGACCACCACGTCGGACCGGTCGAGGTGGCGGCGCAGCTGGTTCGGGTAGCGCCGGCCGTGACCGATCGAGGCGGAGTCGAGGAAGACGGTGCCGGCGCCGAACCGTTCGGCGAGCCGCTCGTACAGCCCCCGGACGAACGCGAGGCGCTCGTCGTGGCGCCGGTAGTTCAGGAAGATGCCTCCCATGGCGTGCGACCGTAGCGGTACGGACACCGTGCGCGACAAGAGTTCGAGCGGATTGGACCGACGGGCCCCGGGAAGCAGGTGAGTCGGCGCGATGAGCGGCGGCATCTTCGTCAGCTACCGCAAGATGCACGACGGCGAACGGCGTGTGCACGCCCAGACCATCGAGGCGATCGTCGAACGCCTCCAGCACCACTTCGGTGAGGAGAAGGTGCTCGTCGACGTGGAGCTGGAGCCGGGCGTCCACTACCCGTCCCGGCTCCGCGACTGGCTGCGGGGCTGCGAGGTCGTGCTGGTGGTGATCCACCGCGAGTGGCTGGACGACCTCCGTGCGCGTCGCGGTGAGAAGTGGGACTGGGCGCGCTGGGAGGTCGAGACCGCGCTCGCCATGGGCCTGCACCTCGTCCCGGTGCTGCTCGACAACGCCCGGCTGCCCGGCAAGGAGCAGCTGCTCGCCGAGGACTTCCCCGGCCTGGCCGAGCTCGGCACCCGGCAGTACTGGCGGATCGGCTTCGGCAGCTGGAAGAAGGAGCTGGCGGAGCTGCTGCGAGCGCTGGAGGTGCGGGTCGCCACCGAGCCCCTGCCGGCGGCGGAACGACCGGAGCCTGTGCGCCGCAAGCACTTCCGGGCGGAGATGGGCGCGGCGGTGGTCACCGGCCTGACGGCGCCGTGGGTGCTGGCGCACTCTCCGGCGGGGCAGGGGCAGCCGGAGGAGTTCCTGGTGGCGCTGTCGATCGCGATGACCGTGGTGCTGGTCGTGTGGCTGGTGGTGGTCGCGGCCTGCTACGCGCTCCGGCACCTGTACGACCGGTACGACGTGCTGTTCGCCGAGGCCGGGCCGAACTCGAAGATCACCAACGGCCTGCTCGTCGCGGGCATCGGTCTCCTCCTGCTCCTCCTCGGCGCGGTGCTGTCGTACCGGGCGGTCGTGGCGGTGATGCTGGTGGTCGCCGCGTACGCCTTCGCGAGAGGCCACCGGTGGGTGGAGGAACGCCGCCGTGAGCGGTGGCCGTACCCGCACCTCGAACCGAGGTCCGAGCCCGTCCGCGGTGTGCTCGCGCACGCCAGCCGGTTCGTGGCCGAACGCGACCTGCTCACCAGGGCCGAGCGGGACCAGGTCGAGTTCGTGCTCGGGCAGGTCGAGTGGGCGCGGCGGCGGATGGACGACTTCGCCCGGCTGGGCAGGTGGGCGTGGTTGCGGCAGGCGGGGAGCCTGCTGCCGGCGGCGTATGTGCTCGTCCTCGCCGCGGTGGCCGGCTCCGCGGTGCTCGCGATCGCCGAGGGCGCCGTTCCGTCCTACGGGGCGTTCCTCGCCGGCTCCGTCGTCGTGGCGCTGCTGTGCTGTCCCGTCACCTTCGAGCTCGCGTTCCGCTTGCAGCGGTGGCAGCGCCGGACCGTCGTGGCGGACCTGCCCGCTCACGTCGACCGGGTGCGCGCGCGGCTTGCCGAGATCAGCGTTCCGCCCACCCGACAGGAGCACGGCGGATGAAGATCGCCATCGCCCTGCTCGTCCTCGTGCTCGCCGGGTGCGGGAACACGCCACCGCCGGGCCCGACCGCGCAGAGCACGCCCACCGTTGCCGAGGAGAAGGTGCCGAAGGTCGTGGAGCTGCGGCTCGCCGAGGCGCGCGAGGTGCTGAAGGCACGGGGATACCGGGTGGTCGAGGAGGACGCGACCGGGCAGCGGCGGCCGGTCCTCGAACCGCGGAACTGGGTCGTCACCTCCCAGCTGCCGGAGGCCGGCGCCGACGCACCGGGCGGGACGGAGGTGGTGCTGGAGGTCCGCAAGCCCACGGACGCGTCGACGAGCTTGCCGCCGCCCGCGAAGGGGACCGTGCCGGACGTCGTGTGCCTCGACCTGCAGAAGGCGCAGGACACGTTGCAGGCGGCCGGGTTCTTCGTGTTGTCGTCGGAGGACGCGACCGGGCAGGGGCGGCGGCAGGTGGCCGACCGGAACTGGGTCGTGGTCAGCCAGTCCGCGGCCGCGGGCAGCACGCCCGAGGCCACCGTGAAGATCACGCTCGGGGCGGTGAAGCTCGGCGAGCCGACCGGGGGGTCCGGCTGTCCGAGCTGACGACGCCAACCGGCACCGGCCTCCCGCGTCCTACGACGGGGAGGCCGTTCTCGTCGCGCCGGAGCATCAACGGGTTCGACAGTACTGTGCGATGCGTAGTACTGTTCACCACGCAACAGTGCGTCGGAGGGGCCATGGACACCAGTCAGCTGCTCAAGGGGGTGCTGGACCTGGCCGTGCTTGCGGTTCTGCGCAAGGACGACGGGTACGGCTACGACGTGGTGCGCAGACTGCGCGCCGGGGGGTTGAACGACGTGGGGGACGCGTCGGTGTACGGGACGCTGCGGCGGCTCTACAACGCCGGGATGCTGACGTCGTACGTGGTGCCCAGCGAAGAGGGCCCGCACCGCAAGTACTACAGCATCAACGAGCCCGGCCGGGTGCGCCTGGCCGAGTCGAGGGACACGTGGCGGTCGTTCGCCAGCACGCTGGACGGCCTGCTCGGGGAGGTCGCATGAACACGCAGGCACTGGGTGTCGAGCACTACGTGGCCGGGATGCGGGCCGCGCTCGACGACCTGCCGCCGCACGAGGTCGCCGAGATCATGGAGGACGTCGAGGCGCACCTCGCGGAGCTGTCGACCGAGCTGGGCGAGGACGAGACGATCGAGCGGCGGCTCGGGCCGCCCGAGCAGTACGCGCGGGAGCTGCGGCAGGCCGCCGGGTACCCGCCGCGGACCGAGCGGGTGCCGGTCACGGTCAAGCAGGCGCTGCTGACGCGGCCGCGTGCGGCGGCGTGGGGGTTGGCGGCGGCCACCGGGATCACGCTGCTCGCGGGGGCCGCGGCGTTGCGGGAGCCGGCGATCCTGCTGCTGCCGGCGGTGATCCTGGTGCTCAGCCTCGCGCTGGTGCAGGACCGCGGTCCGCAGCAGGCCGAGGTGATGAACCTGCGCGAGACGGTCAAGCTCAAGGAGTGGCTGACGCCGCAGGAGGGCACGCCGGCCGAACGCGCGCTGACCTACCTGCGGTCGCTGCAGCCCGCGTGGTGGCTGGTGCGGGCCGGGCTGCTCGGGCTCGGTGCCGTGCTGCTCGCCGGTCGTGACCTGCTCGGGTTCCTCGCGCTGGCCGCGGTCGCCGTCGTGTCGGTGTTCGCGGCGCCGCGGGCCAAGACCGACCGCCGGTGGCTGTGGTTCACCCTGCCGGTCAGCGCGCTGGCGGTGGGCGTGCTGTTCTCGGTCATCGACGTGGCGGCCGACCAGTTGCGGTTCGGCGGCCCGGCGCGGCAGTCGTACTCGGCCCCGGTCGTGCGCGAGTACGAGAACATCTACGTCCGCGACGAGAACGGCAAGCTGCTCACCAACGTGCTGCTGTACGACCAGGACGGCCAGCCGATCAACGCGTCCGACCGGTACTACGGCTGCCAGAACCGCGGTGAGGAACCGATGATTCCGGCGAACCAGTACCCGCGGCCGAAGATCGACTACGAAAACGGTGTCTGTTACACCGTGACACCGAGTGCGGACACTCCGTCATCGGCGCCGAGTTCGGTGAGTTCGAGTGCGCCACCGCCTTCCAGTGGCGCACCGTCGAGCTCGGTGACACCCACTTCTGTGCCACCTAGCAAGTAATGCCGGGAGCGGGACCCGTCGGGGGGTCCCGCTCCTACTTGTTTTCCTGCGGGTCGGCCAGGTGGCGCAATACGGGCATGGCGGACCTCAGGTGTTCGCGGTCTTCCGGCGAAAGTTCCGACATTCTTTCACTCAATAGTTCTGCTTCGCCGTGAGCGAGCGACAGGATCGTCTCGCGGCCGACTTCGGTGAGCACCACAATCGTGGCCCTTCCGTCGGCCGCGTCGGGCTCCCTGCGGACCAGTCCGGTGGACTCCAGGCTGGTCACGACCGTTGTCGCGGTCGGCTGCGAACACAGCGCGCGCACCGCGATCTCGCCGATCCGCATCGGGCCGTGGGCGCTCAGTTCTGACAGCACCAACAACTGGGTGGGTTGCAGACGACGGGCCGGAGCGGCCTGTCGAAGACTTCGCACCAGCCGGTGCACGGCCACCACGAGTTGAAGTGCCTCGTGGTTGGTGACGGTGGTGGGCATCGTTTCTCCGCGCGCATGTGATTGTCCGAATTCGGACACGAACCCTGGCACTTTCCCTCATTCACGCTCCGCGCGCTATCCGCCAATTGCCGATAACCCATTCGGCCGTTGTGGTGACCGGAGGTGTCACAGCGCGCGTCCAGTACGCTTGAATGCGCTGGTAAACGGCGTAAAAAGCGCACTGCGGTTCCCGCGAACGGGTGGCGTGCGGCACCGTGGTTCCGATCGGTCAGAACGTGTGACAAAGATCCGCGAAGGAGCGCCGGTGTGCCCGGGTGGCGTAGCGCGTGCCTCCGAACGGCCGGTGGGGGTGCGGGGGCAGACTGACGAGGTGAGTGCGAAACCCAGGCGTGGCGAGCTCCGCATCTACCTCGGTGCCGCTCCGGGCGTCGGCAAGACGTTCGCGGTGCTCGGCGAGGCGCACCGCCGCCGGGAACGCGGCACGGACGTGGTCGTCGGCCTCGTCGAGACGCACGGCCGCGCGAAGACCGCGGACCTTCTCAGCGGACTGGAAATCGTGCCGCGGCGGCGGAGCACGCACCGCGGTGTCGAACTCACCGAGATGGACGTGGACGCGGTGCTCGCCCGCGCGCCCGAGGTCGCCGTCGTCGACGAGCTCGCGCACACCAACGCACCCGGCTCGCGTAATGCAAAAAGGTGGCAAGACGTCGAAGAACTGCTGGACGCCGGCATTGACGTCCTCTCGACCGTCAACGTGCAGCACCTGGAATCGCTGAACGACGTCGTCCAGCGCATAACCGGCGTGCCGCAACAGGAAACCGTCCCGGACGAGGTCGTGCGCAAAGCCGAGCAGACCCAGCTGGTCGACCTCACACCGGAAGCCTTGCGGCGCCGGCTCGCCCACGGCGACGTGTACGCGGCCACGAAGATCGACGCCGCGCTCGGCAACTACTTCCGCGTCGGCAACCTCACGGCGTTGCGGGAGCTCGCACTGCTGTGGGTCGCGGACCAGGTCGATGTCGCGTTGCTGCGTTATCGCACCGAACAGCAGATAACGGACACATGGGAAACGCGCGAACGAGTCGTCGTCGCCATCACCGGCGGCACGGAGAGCGAAACGCTCATCCGTCGCGCGCGCCGCATCGCAGCGCGCGCGGGAGCGGACCTTCTCGTCGTGCACGTCCTGCGCGGTGACGGTCTCGCGGGTGCCGATCCGCACTCGTTGCAGAGGTACCGCACGCTCACGGAGGACGTCGGGGCCACGTTCCACACCGTCGTGGGCGATGACGTGCCCACGGCGCTGCTGGAGTTCTCGCGCGGGGTGAACGCCACTCAGCTGGTGGTCGGCACCTCGCGCCGGTCGCGGCTCGCACGTGTGTTCTCCGCGGGCATCGGTTCGACGGTCGTGCAGGAGTCCGGTGCGATCGACGTCCACATGGTCACGCACGCGGCGACCGGCTCCGGCTGGCGGGCCCGGTTCGCCGCCAGCCCGCTGCGGCCGGGACGGCTCGCGCTGGGCTGGGTCCTGGCCGTCGCCGGACCCGCTGCGGTCACGGCGGCGGGCGCGACCCTGCGCGAGGGCCTGAACTTCTCCACGACCGTCATCGGCTACCTGCTGGTGACGATGGTGGTCGCGACCGCAGGCGGCCTCGGACCGGCGCTCGCGACGGCCCTGCTGAGCGCGCTGCTGCTGAACTTCTTCTTCACCGAGCCGCTCTACACGTTCACCATCGACGCGCAGCAGAACGTGCTCACGTTCGTCGCGATGATCATCGTGGGCGTGTCGACCGCGCTCGTGGTGGACTACGCCGCCCGACGCGCCACCCAGGCCGCACGCGCTCGCACCGAAGCCACGCTCCTCGCCTCGTACGCGCGCACCGTGCTGACGAACCCCCATCCACTCGCACGACTGCTGGAGAAGGTGCGGGAGAACTTCGGCCTGACGTCGGTCGCGCTGCTGGAACGGGCCGACGGCGAGTGGCGGCGCGTGGCGGCCGTGGGCGCGCATTCGCCGGACGAGCCGGACGACGCCGAGATCGACATCGCGGTGACCGCGGACGTGCACCTGGCGGCCCGCGGCCGGTCGCTGCCCGCCTCCGACCGGCGGGTGCTGGAGGCGGCGGCCGGTCAGGCCCTGCTCGCGCTGCGCCAGCAGCGGATGGCCGAGCAGGCGCTGGAGGCCCAGCGGCAGGCGTCGCGGACCGAGCTGCGCACCGCGTTGCTCTCCGCCGTCGGCCACGACCTGCGCACGCCGCTGACGTCCATCAAGGCCTCCGTCTCGGCGCTGCGCGACCCGGACCTGACGCTGTCGGACCAGGACACGGCCGAGCTGCTGGAGACCGTCGAGGAGTCGGCCGACCGGCTCACCGGCCTCGTCGACAACCTGCTCGACTCCTCCCGCCTCGCGACCGGTGCGGTCGAGCCGCAGCTGCGCGCGGTCGGCTGCGACGAGGCGGTGGCGCTGGCACTGCGCGGCCTGAACGGCGACGTCGAGGTCGACGTCCCCGAGACGCTGCCGCTCGTGCGCGCCGACATCGGGCTGCTCGAACGGGTGATCGCGAACGTGGTCGGCAACGCGCTGCGTTACGCCGGTGCCGTGGCGGTGCGGGCCAGCGCCCACGGCGACCACGTCGAGCTGCGGGTCGTCGACCACGGCCGCGGCCTGCCCAGCGGGACGGCGGAGGCGGTTTTCGCCCCGTTCCAGCGCCTCGGCGACCGCACGCCGGGTGGCGTTGGTCTCGGTCTGAGCGTGGCGAAGGGCTTCACCGAGGCCATGGCGGGCACGATCACGGTGGAGGACACGCCCGGCGGCGGCCTCACCGTGGTGATCGCGCTGCCGGCCGAGGAGGGGACCCCGTGACGAAGGTGCTGGTCGTCGACGACGAGCCGCAGATCGTGCGCGCGTTGCGGATCAACCTGTCCGCCCGCGGCTACGAGGTGCTCACCGCACCCGACGGCGCGACGGCGCTGCGGCTCGCCGCCGACGGCCGGCCCGACGTCGTCGTCCTGGACCTGGGCCTGCCGGACATGGACGGCACCGACGTCATCGCCGGCCTGCGCGGCTGGACGACGTTGCCGATCATCGTGCTGTCCGCGCGCACGGACTCGCATGACAAGGTCGACGCGCTGGACGCCGGCGCCGACGACTACGTGACGAAACCGTTCGGCATGGACGAGCTGCTCGCCCGGTTGCGCGCCGCCGTCCGCCGCTCCGCCGTGACCGGCCCTGAGGACGAGCCGGTCGTGCACACGGCCTCGTTCACCGTCGACCTCGCGGCCAAACGGGTGCTGAGGGACGGCGCGGAGGTGCACCTCACGCCCACCGAGTGGGGACTGCTGGAGGTGCTGGCGCGCAACGCGGGCAAGCTGGTCGCCCAGAAGCAGCTGCTGCGGGACGTCTGGGGCCCCGCGTACGAGAAGGAGACGCACTACCTGCGGGTGTACCTGGCGCAGCTGCGGCGGAAGCTGGAGCCCGAACCGGCCCGGCCGCGGCACCTGCTGACCGAACCGGGCATGGGCTACCGGTTCGAGCCCTGAGGGCGCCTACGGCTGGGGCGGGACCGGCGAGGTGCCGACGGTCGACGACGGCGTGGTCGGCGCCGTGCTCGACGTGGACGACCCGGTGGACGGGGTGGACGTGGCCGGCTCGGTCCACGACGTCGGCGGGTTGCTGTGCGTCTCGGTCGGCACCGCGGGGTTCGTCGTCACCTGCGGCTGCGCGGCCGGCTCCTGCGGCCGGGGCTGCTCGTCGGGACGCGCGGCCTGCCTGCGGTCCGAGCCGGCCTTGCCCGCCCCCTTGACCGACGACGACACGGTGACGACGACGGTGCTGGTGCTGCCGTCCGGGGCCACCGAGGTGAGCGTCTGCACGACGTCCGCGGTCGCGCGTTCCGGGGCGGCCTCCTGGCCGGAGCCGGCGAGCATGGCCGCGACGGTGGCGAACAGCGTGGCCACGACGACGCCACCGGCGGCCAGCACGACGGCCGTGCCGACGCGCTTCTTCTGCGGTGCGGCCGGCGAGCCGGGTGACTGCGGATGATCTACCTCGAACACACCCATCTCCTCGTGGGAAACCCGGTTGGATGGCTTTGCGTTCGAGTTATCGGCGGAAACGCACCAAGACCTCAGCAGGGCCACACCTTCGTGTAACCCTGTGTCACGTCGTGGGGACGGGCGTAACCCTACGGCGCCGTGGTCGTTGTGGCCGGCGCCGTCGTGGTGGTGGTCGTCGTGATCGCGGTGGTCGTCGTCACGACAGTCGTGGTGGTCGTCGGGTTCGTCGTCACCGGCGGGGGTTCCTCGGTCGTCACCGTCGTCGTGGTGCCGTCCGGGCGGGTGATCGTGGTGACCCGCGTGGGCCGCTTCGTCGTGGTCGTGGTGGCCGACGTGGTCGTCTCCGCCGTCGTCGAGGTCACCTCCGCGACCGACGAGGTGGTGGGCACCGTGGTGGAGGTGGTGCTCAGCGCGTCGCGCACGGCCTCCTTGCGCGGCGGCTGCTGGACGGGCGCCTCCGCGGCCGAGTCCGAGCCCGCGGCCAGCGAGGCGACCGCGGCGAAGACGGTGGCCAGCACCACGCCGGAGGCGGCGAGGATGATCTGGGGCGCACCGCGAAAGCGTGAACGCGCGTCGGGTTCCGGGCTCTCGTACACGAAGTTTCCCCTGCTCGAACCGTCAGTAGCCGTCTGTGGAGCCGTCAGAAGCCGAAGTTCTGCGTCCAGTAGAAACCGCGGGTGTCCAGGCCGACGCCCATGGTCGTGAACTTGCAGTTCTCGATGTTCGCCTTGTGGCCGGAGGAGTTCATCCAGCCCTGCATGACCTGCTCGGCGGTGCGGTAGCCCTGCGCGATGTTCTCGCCGCCGGGCTTCGGGTACCCGGCCGCCTTCATGCGCTCGGCGAAGTCCACGCCCTCGGGGGTGTCGTGGCTGAAGTACTTGCGGCTCGCCATGTCGGTGCTGTGCGCCTGGGCCGCGGTGGTGACGCGGTCGTCGATCACGAGCGCCTTGCAGCCCTTCGCGGCGCGGGCGTCGTTCACGAGGGCGAGCACGGCCTGCTCCGGCGTCTTGTCACCGGTGGGCGGCTTCGGCGGGTCCGGCGGCTTGGGCGCCTCGGACTGGGTCGTCGTCGTGGTGGTGGGAGCCGCCGACGAGGAGGTCGAGGAGGGCGTCGCCGTCGTCGTGGACGTGGTGGGAGCGGAGGAGGACGACGACGGGGTGGCGGTGCCCTGGACGGGGGTGCCGCCCGCGGTCTGCCTGCCGGGTGCGGCGGCGCTGCCCGATCCGAACTGGTTCGCCGCGTCGGTGCTCTCCTGCTGCGCGGCGGAGGTGACACCGATGCCGAGGGGAGAGGTGCCGCTGACGGCGAGGCCGCCGACGCCGGTCGCACCGATCAGCAGGCCGAGTAAGAGGCTGCGGGCACTCACGGCTGGGGACCGTACCACTAATGGGTGATAAGCCCTGGGTGCGTCTTCGGTCACCTCGGGTCACTGCGCGACCATTCGGAGGTGGACGTACGACTGAACGCGTGGGTGCGCGGACGAGTGCAAGGCGTGGGTTTCCGCTGGTGGACGCGGGCCCGAGCACTGGAGCTCGGCCTGGTGGGGAGTGCTTCGAACCGGGAGGACGGCCGGGTCGAGGTGGTCGCGGAGGGACCACGGGACAAGTGTGAACAACTCCTGAAGGCTCTCCGTTCGGGTGAAACTCCCGGACAGGTCGAATCGGTGGGTGAGCAGTGGTCCGGCGCCCGCGGCGGCCTGAACGGCTTCGTCGAACGCTGAACCTTCCGGCGACCGGTGGCGTAGAGGAGACCGTGGACTCCGGCGAAGACGTCCTCAACCAGCTGTACAAACGCTGGCGAGGCCCGTTGCTGCACTACGTGCTGCGACTGGTCGACGGCGACTACCAACAGGCAGAGGACGTGGTGCAGGAGACGTTGCTCAGGGCGTGGCGCCACCACGACGAGCTGGAACCCGACGACGCGGCACCGTGGCTCTACACGGTCGCGAAGAACCTGGTCATCTCCGGCTACCGGCGCCGCGGCGCACGCGCGACCGAGGTGCCGCTCGAACCCGTGGACCTGCCACCGGTCAGCGACCAGGTCGAGCACGTGCTGCAGGCGTGGCAGATCGCCTCGGCGCTGCGGGCCCTCACACCGGAGCACCGCGCCGTCGTCATCGAGCTGTACTACCGGCGCCGCACGGTCGCGGAGGCCGCCAAGACGCTCGGCGTCCCGCCGGGCACGGTCAAGTCGCGCTGCTTCTACGCGTTGCGGGCGCTGCGCGACGCCCTGGAGGAGAGAGGGGTGACCGAGGCATGAGCTGCGCGCACACCGTCGACGTCGGCGCCTACCTCTTCGGATCGCTCGACCTGAGGGAGCGCTCCGCGTTCGAACGCCACCTGCCCGGCTGCGCGGCGTGCCGGGCCGAGGTGCTGCGGTTCGCCCCGCTGCCGGGCCTGCTCGGCCGGCTGAGCCTGCGGGAGGTCGAGCACCTCGACGAGCTGCCCGCCGAGCCGCCGAAACCGGTCCGCGACCACCGTCGCCGCCGCCGTGTGCTGCTGGTGTGCGCGGCCGTGCTCGTCGCACTCGCGCTCGCCGGCGGCATCCTGTTCCTGCGGCCACCGCCCGCACCGACGTGGGCGGCGATGGACGCCGGCACCGGCGTGAACGCCGAGGTCGCGATGATCCAGAAGACCTGGGGCACCGAGCTGCGGTTCAAGCTCGGCAACGTCAAACCGGGCGCGCGCTGCAAGGTCATCGTGTTCGACCGGCGCGGACAGCGGGAGATCGGCGGCTGGTGGGGGTCCGACCACACCGCTGACGAGCGGATTCCCGGCTCGACGTCGTTCCGGGTGGACCAGATCGACCGGCTGGAGGTGTCGGACGAGAGCGGCCTGCTGGTCACCCTCCGCCCTTAGGGGCGCAGGTCGGCCCCCGCCTCCCGCAACCGGCGCAAGCGCTTGGGTACTCTGCGCGGCGTGCACCTCAAGAGCCTGACGCTGAAGGGCTTCAAGTCCTTCGCCTCGGCTACCACGCTGCGCTTCGAGCCCGGCATCACCTGTGTGGTCGGCCCCAACGGGTCCGGCAAGTCCAACGTGCTCGACGCGCTGCGCTGGGTGATGGGCACGCAGGGTGCCAAGGACCTGCGCGGCGGCAAGATGGAGGACGTCATCTTCGCGGGCACCTCCGGCCGCGCGCCGCTGGGCCGCGCCGAGGTGACGCTGACGATCGACAACTCCGACGGCGTGCTGCCGATCGAGTACACCGAGGTGTCGATCACCCGCCGGATGTTCCGCGAGGGCGCCACCGAGTACGAGATCAACGGCAGCTCCTGCCGCCTCATGGACATCCAGGAGCTGCTGTCGGACTCCGGCATCGGCCGCGAGATGCACGTGATCGTCGGTCAGGGCCAGCTCGCCGCGATCCTGGAGTCCAAGCCGGAGGAGCGGCGCGCGTTCGTAGAGGAGGCGGCCGGCGTCCTCAAGCACCGCAAGCGCAAGGAGAAGGCGCTGCGGAAGCTGGAGGCGATGCAGGCCAACCTGACCCGCCTCACCGACCTCACCGCCGAGCTGCGCCGCCAGCTCAAGCCGCTGGGCAAGCAGGCCGAGATCGCCCGCCGCGCCCAGGTCGTGCAGTCCGAGCTGCGGGACTCGAAGCTCCGCCTGCTCGCCGACGACCTCGTGACGCAGCGCGCGGCCATCGCCCAGGAGGAGCACGACGAGGCGAGGGCCCGCGAACGCCGCGCCGAGGTCGAGAAGTCGTTGCAGGCCGCCCAGTACCAGCAGAACGAGCTGGAGGAGCGGGTCGCCGCCGACACCCCGAAGCTGCAGGCCGCCCAGGACACCTGGTACCGGCTGTCCGCCCTGGAGGAACGCCTGCGCGGCACCGTCCGCCTGGCCGCCGAACGCGCCCGGCACCTGTCCGCGGACGTGGACGCGCCGTCGCGCGGTCGTGACCCGGACGACCTCGACCGCGAGGCCGAGGAGACCGCCGAGATGGAGCTGGAGCTCCAGGAGGGCGTGACCGAGGCCAGGATCGCGCTGGCGGAGGCCGTGGAGACGCGCGCCGAGCTGGAGCGCATGGTCTCCCAGGCCGAGAAGGCGCACATCGCCGCCGTGCGGGCGATCGCCGACCGCCGGGAGGGCCTCGCGCGCCTGTCCGGTCAGGTGGAGGCGTTGCGCAGCAAGACGAACGCGACCGCCGAGGAGATCGAACGCCTCTCCGGCACGCTCTCCGAGGCCGCGGAACGCGTCGAGCTCGCGTCCGTCGAGCTGGCCGAGGCGCAGGCCGTCACCGGCTTCGAGGACGAGGGCGACAACGACCTCGACGAACGGCTCCGCCAGGCCGTGCAGGCCAACGACGCGGGCCGTCAGCGCGTCGAGGAGCTGGTCAAGGCCGAGCGCACCGCCGAACGCGACATCGCGTCGTGGCGGGCCCGCGTCGACGCCCTGTCGCTCGGTCTGACGCGCAAGGACGGCGCCGGCGCGCTGCTCGCGTCGGACGTGCCGGGCCTGCTGGGGTCCGTGGCCGCGCTGCTGACCGTCGACCCCGGCTACGAGGTGGCGCTGGCCGCCGCGCTCGGCCCGATCGCCGACGCCGTGGCGGTGTCCTCCGGTGACGGCGCGCTCGCGGCGCTGAAGCTGTTGAAGGAGAAGGACGCCGGCCGCGCGGGGGTGCTGATCGGCGGTCATGGGTCCACTGTGGACACCGCGCAGTGGGGACCGCTGCCGCACGGTGCGCGGTGGGCGGTCGACGTCGTGCACGCACCCGAGGCGTTGCGTCCCGCACTGGCCCGCGCGCTCGACCGCCTCGCCGTGGTGGACGACTTGGACACCGCGGCCGGCTTGAACGTGCGCGCGGTGACCCGTGACGGTGACCTCTTCGGCACGGACTGGGCCGTCGGCGGCTCCGGCGGCCAGGGCCAGAGCGTGATCGAGGTGCAGGCCGCGGTCGACGAGGCCCAGGAGCAGCTGGCCACCGCGGAACGCGCGCTGCAGCACGCCTCCGCGGCGCTGGAGGGCGCCCGTGCCGAGCAGCAGGCCCGCCGCAAGGTGCTCGACGCGGTCAAGGAGGCCGTGCAGGAGGCCAAGGTCCGCCAGGCCCGCTCCGGCGAGCGGCTGAACCGGATGGCCGCCGCGGTGCGCTCGGCGCAGGCCGAGGTCGGCCGCATCACCGAGCAGCGCGCGAAGGTCGAGCGGTCGCGCGAGGAGGCCCTGCTGAAGCTGGGCGAGCTCGAAGAGCGGCTGCTGATGGCCGAAGAAGAGCAGACCATGGACGACGAGCCGGACACCGACCAGCGCGACGAGCTGGCCGCCGAGCTCGCCTCCGCGCGCCAGGCCGAGATGGACGCCCGGCTCGTGCAGCGCACCGCCGAGGAACGCGCGCGTGCGTTGCAGGGCAAGGCCGACAGCCTGCGCCGCGCCGCCCGTGCCGAACGCGAGGCCCGTGAACGCCACGCCCGCGCCACCGCCCACCGCGCCCGTGGCGCCGTGGTCGCGAAGGCCGTGGTGCGCGGCGGTGAGCAGGCACTGGAGCGCATCGAGGTCTCCCTCGCCCGCGCCGCCCGTGAACGCGACCAGGCCCAGGAACGCCGCGCCCAGCACGAGCTGCTGCTGACCCAGGTGCGCAACCTCGTGCGCGAGATGTCCGGGGAGCTGGAGAAGCTCGTCGACGCCGTGCACCGCGACGAGGTGCTGCGCGCCGAGCAGCGCATGCGCATCGAGCAGCTGGAGACGAAGATCGCCGAGGACTTCGGCATCGGCCTCGACGACCTCGTGAACGAGTACGGCCCGGACGTGGTGGTGCCCGCCACCGCCGCCGAGCTCGCCGAGTACCAGGCGGCGAAGGAACGCGGCGAGCAGGTCTCCGAGCCGCAGCCCTCGCCCTACGACCGCGACACCCAGGCCCGCCGCGCCAAGCGCGCCGAACGCGACCTGTCGTTGCTGGGCAAGGTCAACCCGCTGGCGCTGGAGGAGTTCGCGGCGCTGGAGGAGCGCTACAAGTTCCTCTCCACGCAGCTGGAGGACATCAAGGACACCCGCCGCGACCTGCTCACCGTCGTGAAGGAGGTCGACGACAAGATCCTGGAGGTCTTCACGCTGGCCTACGAGGACGTGGCGCGCGAGTTCGAGGTCGTGTTCAAGGTGCTGTTCCCCGGCGGTGAGGGCCGGCTGGTGCTCACCGAGCCCGGCGACATGCTGACCACCGGCATCGAGCTGGAGGCCCGCCCGCCCGGCAAGAAGGTCAAGCGCCTGTCGCTGCTCTCCGGCGGCGAGAAGTCGCTGGCCGCCGTGGCGATGCTGGTGGCGATCTTCCGCGCCCGCCCCTCACCGTTCTACGTGATGGACGAGGTCGAGGCGGCGCTGGACGACACGAACCTGCACCGCCTGATCAGCCTGTTCGAGCAGCTGCGGGAACACTCGCAGCTGCTGATCATCACCCACCAGAAGCCGACCATGGAGATCGCGGACGCCCTGTACGGCGTCTCGATGCGCGGTGACGGCATCTCGCAGGTGATCTCGCAGCGGCTGCGGACGAAGGGCGAGGAACCCGAGCCCGCGAACGAGGCCTAGGACGAGGGCGACCGGAGCGGGCGCCTGGGGGGCGTGAACCGGCTCCGGTCGCGGCCTTCCGGCTGCGTCAGCGCGGTGGCCTCCCCCTCCGGGAGCCCCCTCGCCACCGCTCTGACGCAGCTCGCGCTCCGGGCGGGGTGTGATCCCCCAGTTCCACCGCACCACGTCCCGGCTCGCAGGACAAACTGTGCACGGCCGAGCTTGTGGAAACCTTGCATCCGCAGGTCAGAGGCGGTTCGATGGGGTCTACTCAGGCCTGCGCGCGTCGAGCCGCGCGGCTTCCTCCGGTGTCGGCGCGGTGCCACCGAGGTGCCGCGGCACCCACCACGCACCCGGCTCGTTGGGGTAGTCGGCTTGGGCGGTGTCGAGCAGGTCCTGCATCCGCTCGCGCAGCAACTCGTCGCCGGAGTCGCCGGGGGAGGCCTCGAACGGCTCGCCGATCAGGATGGTGACGGGCACGTGCCGCTGCGTGAGGTCCTTCTTGCGCCCCTTGGTCCACAACCGCTGCGTGCCCCACAGGGCGACGGGCACGAGCGGCACACCCGCCTCGTGCGCGAGCCGGTTCGCCCCGGACTTGATGTCCTTGACGGTGAACGACTGGCTGATGGTCGCCTCGGGGAAGATCCCGACGACCTCGCCGCCGCGGAGCGCGGACAGTGCCTGCTGGTAGGAGGCCTGACCCGCGCTCCGGTCGACGGGGATGTGGTGCATGCCGCGCATGAGCGGGCCTGCGATCTTGTTGGCGAAGATCTCGTGCTTCGCCATGAACCGCGTGAGCCGCCCCGACTGGAGCGCCCCGTAACCGCCGAAGATGAAGTCGAGGTAGCTGACGTGGTTCGACGCCAGCACCGCCCCGCCCTCATGCGGCACGTGATGCGCCCCTTTGACGGTGATCCGCAGGTCGAGCACGCGGAACATGAGCTTGGCCGCGGCGATCACCGGGGGGTACACGAGATCCGACATGCCTCAGAAAGTAGCCGGAACGGCTACTCGCCGGTAGCGGTACCTTCCTTGTCCCGGATGACCCTGGGCACACCCGCGAGGTCCTCGTCGTTGCAGAGCAACTTGAGGTCGTAGTACGGGTTCCCCTTGGTGTCGTCGTAGTCCAGGTGGACCGCGATGACGTCCACGGGTTCGCCCAGCCACTCCTGCGTCTGCCGCAGCCACGCGGCGGCACGTTCGAGGGCGGTGGGCAGATCATCGTCACGGAATTCGACCGGCCGGTACGGAACACCCTGGACCTGGTCCCGGTTGTTCGTCGGCAGCGGCAGGTCGACGGCCACCCCGGATTCGTTGAGATCGAGTTGGATCGTTTCCTCACTCACCGTAGAAGAGTCCCCCACCCTCACCTGGGCTGCAAGCCCGAATCTGGTGGTTGCCGCTCGAATCACCTGTTGATTTGCCGACACGGCGAGATCCGCGTCACGTCTGCGCGATGCGCGACGGACGGTCGGCCGGGGGCACTGGGCGATTGTACCTGTCAGGATGACCTGAGGGGCATTTGTGCTGTTCAGAGCCGGTATAACCGCGTCAGTTGAGACACCCGCGAAAACTCCCTCGCTTCGAACGGCCGTGCGAGCAACCATTCCCTGCATGTACGACATCCGTTTCGCCGAACCTGGCGACCTGAGCGCCACGATGGCGCTGCTCGTCCGGCTCCAGGCCGACAACGCGCACCACATCGGCTACCTCGGTGAGACAGTCGACGAGCTCCGCGCCGAGCTCGGCGAGTTCGAGCCGAGCTGGGCCGACTGCACCGTGGTCGCCACCGACGCCGATGACAACATCACCGGCATGTTCAGCGTCGAGGTCGACAGCGAGCTGGGCCGTGCCTGGTTGCACGGGCCGTTCGTCGACGTGCCGGTAAACCACCCGGCGGGCAGCCGGATCTGGGACCAGACCGCCGACGCGATGTTCCGGAGGGCCGCCGAGATGCTCACCGGCATCACCGACCTCGAGCTGTACGGGCACACCGCCCACCGGCGGCTCGCGGCGTTCGCCGAGCGGCACGGGTTCAGCGCCGGCAAGGCGAGTGCCATCCACGTGCTCGACAACGGGGATCTGCGCACGCTGCTGCTGCGGGACGCGAAGTGCCCCAGCGAGCGTGAGATGCGCGTCCTGCCCACCGATCCGCACGTGCACGAGGCCGTTGCCGTGCTGCACGAGCGATGTTTTCCGCGCACGTACCTGTCCGGCAAGCAGCTCGTCGAGTCCAAACCGGAGAACCGCACCGTCGTCGTCGCCATGGACGGCCGGCGCGTGCTCGGCTACGCCGCGGGCAAGGCGCAGCCCGAGGAGTACTACGTCGACTTCGTGGCCGTGGAACCGGACGTCCGCGGTCAGGGCGTGGGCGCTGCCCTCGTCACCGAACTGCTGTGGAAGCTCGCGGCGGACCACGGTGCACGACCGCAGGCCGCCGCGTCGATCCACGCGGGCAACGAGAGCTCGCAGCGGATGTTCGACCGCCTAGGCTTTCGGCTGCACGTCGAGCTCGTCGCCTACCGGCACACCGCCTGAACGCCCAGCCGGGTGCCGCAGTGACAGCAACCCGCCGACCAGCAACGTGACCGCCACCCCCAGGGGCGTGTTCCACCAGCCGGTCAACGACTTGCGCGTCGCGTCCGCCTTCGCGAAGTCGATCGTCGGGGTGTTCCCGACGAACTTGACGCCCAGGATCACGAACCCGACGACGAGGACCGTCGCCACGAACGCGATGACCGCGTCCGCCTGCGTGACGCGCTTGAAGACCAGGCCGAGGAGGAAGGCCCCGAGCAGCGCGCCGTAGGTGTAGCCGGCGATGCCGAGCGCCTGCACCACGATCGGGTCCGCCGTGGTCTTGTTCGAGGAGGCGAACAGGCCCGCGCAGACGATCAGCAGCCCCGCCCACACCAGGGTCCAGATCCGGCCGTGGCGCAGGCGTTCCTCGTCGGTCATCGGGGTCTTGCGGACGCGTTCGTAGACGTCGGTGACCGTGCTCGACGCCAGCGCGCCCAGCGACGACGACAGCGCCGCGGCCAGGATGCCCGCGATCACGAAGCCGGACAGGCCGCTCGGCATGCTGACGATGAAGTGGGCGAACAGCTCGTCCTTGTTGTTCAGCCCCAGGTCCTTCACCGGGTCCACGCCGTTGTAGAACGCCCACATCATCACGCCGATGAACAGGAAGAACGCGAACTGCAGGAACACCACGAACCCGGACGCGATCAGCGCCTTCTGCGCGGCCTTGACGTCCCTGGTCGCCATGAGCCGCTGCACGATCAGCTGGTCGGCGCCGTGCGAGGCCATCGACAGCAGGGCACCGCCGAAGAACGCCGCGATGAACGGGTAGGCGCCCGTCAGCGGTGACGAGGTGAAGTCGAAGAGCTGGAACTTGCCCGCGTCGGCGGCTTTCCCGAACCAGCCGTCGGGCAGCTTGCCGGCCAGCACCCAGATCACGACGAGACCGCCCAGGACGTACCAGAGCATCTGGATCGCGTCGACCCACACGACCGCGCGCACGCCGCCGAAGAAGCTGTAGAACACCATCGCGATGCCCAGCGCCAGCACGATCACCCAGTACGACGCGGTGATGCCGTACTGCGCCAGCACGACCTTGATCGGGATGGCCGTGGCGAAGAGCCGGATGCCGTCCGCGAGCAGGCGCGTGAACAGGAACGTGACGGACGCCGTGGCGCGCATGCCGTTGCCGTAGCGCTGGCCCAGGTACGCGTACGCGGTGACGAGGTCGCCCTTCACGTAGCGTGGCAGCAGCACGAACGACACGACGATCCGGCCCACGATGTACCCGAGCGCGAGCGTCAGGTACGTCATGCCGCCCTGCGCGGGCGTCGCCATGTAGGCGATCACGGGCACGCTGAGCACCGTGAGGGTCGACGTCTCCGCCGACACCACCGACAGGCACACCACCCACCACGAGATGCGCTTCTCGCTCACGAAGTAGTCGGTGGCCGACTTCTGCCTGCCGCCGATCCACGTGCCGAGCAACGGCATGCCGACGAGGAACAGGGCGATGATCGCGAGGTCTAGTCCGCGCACTTCGGGTCCCCCATCTTGAGCTTGGTCACGACGGTGCCGTGCGGCTGCGGCATGCGCAACGGCCCGTTGCCGGGAGTGATGCTGCCGAGCAGGCGCGGCCCGGACGCCCCGGTCGCGGACGGCGTGTTGCCCGCGACGCCGTGCCAGGTCAGGAAACCGAGCAGCGCGGCCAGGTAGGCCTCCTTGCCGTCGCGCGGCAGGCCGAGCGCGTCGCTGATCCGCAGCGGGATCGGGTGCAGCGCACGGGTGAGCGCTTCCACGAGCACCGGGTTGCGCATCCCGCCACCGGAGGCGACGACCACGCCGGCGTCGTGCGCGCGGCAGGCGTCCGCGATGGTGCGCGCGGTGAGCTCCACCAGGGTGCGCAGCATGTCCTCGGCCGGGACCGTCGGGAACCCGTGCAGGTACTCGGCGTTGAACAGCTCCTTGCCGGTCGACTTCGGCCACGGCGTGGCGTAGTACGGGTCGGCGAGCAGCTTGCCGAGGATGTCCTCGCGAACGGTGCCGCGGCGGGCGAACTCCCCGTTGGTGTCCTGGCGGCGCCGGCCGTCCGACAGGACCTCGACCACGGCGTCGAGCAGCGCGTTGCCCGGCCCGGTGTCGTAGGCGATGGGCGCGGAGCCCGGCCGCACGACGGTGATGTTCGCGATGCCGCCGATGTTGAGTGCGACGGCGGGCGTGTCGACCATCCCGGCGAGCCACAGCGCGTCGAGCGTGCTCGCCAGCGGCGCCCCGTGCCCACCGGCGGCCACGTCGCGCACCCGCAGGTCGGCGACGACCGGCAGGCCGGTCCGCTCCGCGATCCAGGCCGGCTGCCCGAGCTGCAACGTGCCCAGGCAGTCGCCGTCCTGCACCTCGTGGTGCACGGTCTGGCCGAGCGAGCAGATCAGGTCCGCCGGGAGGTAGCCGGCGGCGACTTCGCCGAAAGCCTGCCCCAGCGACGTGTCGAAGGCGCACACTTCAGCTGCGTCCCGCGGTATCTCCAGCAGGTCCTTCGGGAACGGGTGCTCGGCGTGCTGCACCGGCACGAGCTCGACGACGTCACCGCTGATCGCCAGGTCGGCGACGGCCACGTCGATGCCGTCCATCGACGTGCCGGATATCAGTCCGATCACCCTCACGACGTGTGGTCTATTCCACACCGTGTTCAGGCGCAAGAGCTGCGGTGAAATCTTCGCCTAATTGAGCACTATCTCGTTGACAGGTCACATGCACCGCTGTGAAACGATGCTCCCGTGACGTCTTCCCTGATCCTGATCCTCATCGTCGTCGCGGTCGTGCTGATCGCCGCGCTGGTGACCGGCGTGGTGCTGACGCGTCGCCGTCGCATCAGCCTGACCCAGAAGGAGGAGACGCCGCGCCCGGCCGGCTACCAGGCCTCGTCCGGCTTCTCGCTCGCACCGGCCGCGCCGGACGCGTCCGAGGCGGAGGCCGTCGCCCACGCCGAGGCGGAGGTGGTCGCCGAGCCCGTCGCGCCCGTCAAGCCCGTCTCACCCGTCAAGCCCGTCCCACCCGTCGCGCCCAAGCCCGTCGAGCCCGTCGCGCCTGAGCCCGTCGCACCGGTCGACCACCCGGTCGCCGACCGCACCGAGGTCGACGGCCAGCCCGGTGTGGGTGACGACGCCTCCGTGCCGCGCGACTCGGTCAAGCGCGGTTTCGTCGAGGTCGACCTCCCCGAGGAGGCCTCCGAGATCGAGGAGATCGAGCCGACCGCCGGGCGCCTGGAGCGCCTGCGCGGCAAGCTCGCGAAGTCCCGCAGCGGCTTCGGCTCGTCCCTGCTGGGCCTGCTCGGCGCCGGCGACCTGGACGAGGACTCGTGGCAGGACGTCGAGGACACGCTGCTGATCGCGGACCTGGGCGCCGCCACCACGACCGAGATCGTCGACACGCTGCGCACGAAGATCGCCTCCACCGGCGTGCGCACCGAGGCCGAGGCACGTGCGCTGCTGCACTCCGTGCTGGTCGCGGCGCTGGACCCGTCGATGGACCGCTCCCTGAAGGCGCTGCCGCACGCGGGCAAGCCGGCCGTGCTGCTCGTCGTGGGCGTCAACGGCGTGGGCAAGACCACCACCACGGGCAAGCTCGCGCGTGTGCTGGTCGCCGACGGCCGCACGGTGCTGCTGGGTGCCGCGGACACGTTCCGCGCCGCTGCCGCGGACCAGTTGGAGACGTGGGGCAAACGCGTCGGCGCGGAGACCGTGCGCGGCCCCGAGGGCGGCGACCCGGCCTCGGTGGCGTTCGAGGCGGTCAAGCGCGGCGTGGACACCGGCGTGTCCACCGTGCTTATCGACACCGCGGGCCGCCTGCACACCAAGAAGGGCCTGATGGACGAGCTCGGCAAGGTCAAGCGCGTCGTCGAGAAGCAGGCCGTGGTCGACGAGGTCCTGCTCGTGCTCGACGCGACCACCGGGCAGAACGGGCTGACGCAGGCACGCGTGTTCGCCGAGCAGGTCGCCATCACCGGGATCGTGCTGACGAAGCTGGACGGGACCGCCAAGGGCGGCATCGTGTTCCAGGTGCAGCGGGAGCTGGGCGTGCCGGTGAAGCTCGTCGGGCTCGGGGAAGGCGCGGACCACCTGGCCCCGTTCGAGCCGGGCGCGTTCGTGGACGCGCTGCTGGGCTGAGGTCCCTCAGGCGGTGGCGGTCTGGTCCGCCAGCTTCTTCGCCACCGCCAGCACCTCCGGCAGGATGCGGTTCACCGCGTCCTTCGTCAGCCGCCCCTCCGGCCCCGACACCGACACGGCGGCCAGCGTCGGCCCGCCGATCACCGGCACCGCGATGCAGCGCACCCCCAGCTCCTGCTCCGACTCGTCCAGCGCGTACCCCCGCGCGGAGATCTCGTCGAGCGAGTCCAGCAGCTCCGCGGCGTCCGTGATCGTGTTCGGGGTGTAGGCCGGGAGGCCGGTGCGTTCCAGCAGCGCGCGCACGTCGTCGCGGGGGAGCTGCGACAGCATCGCCTTGCCCACGCCCGTTCCGTGCGGCAGCAGCCTCCTGCCGACCTCCGTGAACATGCGCATCGAGTGCTTCGACGGCACCTGCGCCACGTAGACGACCTCGTCGCCGTCCAGCACGGCGAGGTTCGCCGTCTCCTCCACCGAGTCGACCAGGGCCGAGAGGAACGGGCGGGCCCAGGTGCCGTACTGGCGGGAGGCGGTCTCGCCGAGGCGGATCAGGCGCGAGCCGAGGGTGTAGCGGCGGTTGCTGTTCTGGCGCACGTAGCCGAGCGTGACGAGGGTGCGGATGAGACGGTGGATCGTCGGCAGCGGCAGGCCGGAGGACACGGCCAGCTCGGACAGCGACGCCTCACCGCCGGCGTCGGCGAGGTGTTCGAGCAGGTCGAAGGCACGCTGCAGGGACTGCACGCCACCTGTGGACACGTGCGGCTCCTTCCGTTGCCGTTCCGCAATGCAGAAACTATAGTCCACACAGCAAAACCGAGAGAGGTGGCTCCAGGTGCAGGTCCTCACCGCAGAGGCTCTTGAGTTCGTCGCGAAGCTGCACGAGGCGCACGCCGCGCGCCGCGACGAGTTGCTCGCCCGCCGCAAGGACCGCCGGCCGCTCGGCTTCCTGGAGGAGACCAGGGACGTCCGCGAGGGCGAGTGGCAGGTCGCGCCGGCGCCGGAGCCGTTGCGGGATCGCCGGGTCGAGATCACCGGGCCCACCGAGCGCAAGATGACGATCAACGCGCTCAACTCCGGGGCCAAGGTGTGGCTCGCGGACCTGGAGGACGCGAACACCCCGCACTGGGACAACGTGGTGCAGGGGCAGGTGAACCTGTACGAGGCGGCGCGCGAGACGATCGAGTTCACCTCGCAGGAGGGCAAGGAGTACCGGCTCAAGGGCGGGCCGTACCCCACGATCGTCGTGCGGCCGCGCGGGTGGCACCTCGACGAGCGGAACCTGCAGTTCGGCGGGAAGAACGCCGTCGGCGCGCTCGTGGACTTCGGGCTGCACTTCTTCCACAACGCGGAGCTGGGCAAGCCCTACTACTACCTGCCGAAGATGGAGTCGCACCTCGAAGCGCGGCTGTGGAACGACGTCTTCACCACGGCTCAGCAGCTGCTGGGCGTCCCGCACGGCACGATCCGCGCCACGGTGCTCATCGAGACGATCCCCGCCGCGTTCGAGATGGAGGAGATCCTCTACGAGCTGCGCGACCACGCGTCGGGGCTCAACGCCGGACGGTGGGACTACCTGTTCAGCGTCATCAAGTACTTCCGGGACGCGGGCGCGGACTACGTGCTGCCGGACCGCAACAGCGTCACGATGACGGCGCCGTTCATGCGCGCGTACACCGAGCTCCTGGTGAAGACCTGCCACAAGCGCGGTGCGTTCGCCATGGGTGGCATGGCGGCGTTCATCCCCAACCGGCGCGACCCGGAGGTCACGGAGAACGCGCTGCGCAAGGTGCGCGAGGACAAGACGCGCGAGGCGAACGATGGTTTCGACGGGTCGTGGGTGGCGCATCCTGACCTCGTGCCGATTTGCCGTGAGATCTTCGACGGGGTGCTGGGCGACCGGCCCAACCAGGTCGACAAGCAGCGCCCGGAGGTCAGCGTCACCGCGGAGCAGCTGCTGGACTTCACGTCGGCGGGCGGCGCGGCGACGCGGGCCGGGCTGGAGAGCGCCGTGGACGTCGGCGTGCGGTACATCGCGTCGTGGCTGGGCGGCAACGGCGCGGCGGCGATCCACAACCTGATGGAGGACGCGGCCACCGCGGAGATCAGCCGGTCGCAGCTCTGGCAGTGGGTCCACAACTCCGTCGTGCTCGACGACGGCACCCCGGTGACCGCCGACGTGGTCCGCGAGGTGCTGGACCGGGTCAAGGGCGGGGTCGAGGGCGAGCACGTCGCCGCGGCGGCCGAGCTGTTCGAGCAGGTCGCGCTGTCCGACGACTTCGTCGACTTCCTGACACTGCCCGCCTACGAGCGCATCTGATGTACGAGACATCCCTGTCGCCCGACGACGTCGCACGGGTCACGGCGCGGTTGTCCACTGTGGAGCGCAAGGTGCCGGTGGGCCGTCAGCCCGTGCACACGTGCTACGTGCCCGCCGGCCGCCTCATCGGGTCCACGGTCGACGACTGGGGCCGCGAGGCACTGGAGTCCATCGACGAGGAGCTGCTGCCGGAGCTGCCCGACGGCGTGCTCGACCGGGTCCGCGCGAAGCTGCGCCGGGAACCGGTCGAGGACCTCAGGATCGACTTCGAGGACGGCTACGGCGCGCCCGAGGACGACGTCGAGGACATGGACGCCGAGAGCACGGCGCACATCGTGTCCCGCTGGCTGGAGAACGGGACCGCGCCGCCGTCGTTCGGCGTGCGGATCAAGTCCTTCGACACCAGGGCGTCGCGCGAACGCGGGCTGCGCACGCTCGACATCTTCCTGACCGCGCTGGAAGAGGTCCCGCCGGGTTTCGTGATCACGTTCCCGAAGGTCACCTCCGCCGAGCAGGTCGAGGTGTTCGCGGACGTGCTCGACCTCTTCGGCGGCGACCTGCGGTTCGAGATCCAGGTCGAGACCGCCCGGTCCGTCGTGGACGACCAGGGCCGGCTCGCGATCCCGGGGTTCATCGCCGCGGGACGGGGCCGGGTGAGCGGCCTGCACTTCGGGACCTACGACTACACCGCGGACTGCGGGTTGCCTGCGGCGCAACAACACCTGGCGCACGGTGCGTGCGACTTCGCACGGCACGTCATGCAGGTCTCCGCGGCGGGCACCGGCGTGCGGCTGTCCGACGGGTCGACCAACGTGCTGCCGGTCGGCGAGCAGAAGCAGCACGGCTGGCTGACCCACTACGAGCTGACCAGGCGGTCGCTGGAGCACGGCTTCTACCAGGGCTGGGACCTGCACCCGGCGCAGCTGGTCACGCGCTACGCGGCCGTGTACGCCTTCTACCGGGAGGGGCTGGCCGCGGACGCCCGGCGGCTGGAGGACTACGTGCGGCGCGTCGCCGGCGGTGTGCTGGACGAACCCGCGACCGCTCGGGCGTTGTCGGCGTTCTTCCTCCGCGCGGTGGACTGCGGGGCGCTCGACCCGGCCGAGGTGCACGCGGCGACGGGCCTCGACGAAACAGCGCTGCGGGGGCTCGCCGCCCGGTCGGACTGACCGGTGCTCGCCCGTTCAGGTGGTTCTGGCAGCGGGTGTCGACGGGTGTGGGCAATGGGTGCAGGGTGGCTCCCATGAGCATGCGAGCCGGCCTGTGGACCGGGCTGCCGGACCTCGACGCGGCGGAGCACAGGTACCAGGTCGTCGCGTGCGCAGCGGATGTGGACACCCTGATCGGGCTGTTGGGGCGGCCGGAGTGCAACGACGGGTCGCTCGACCACTTCGGCCGGCCGCTCACCCCCGAGGGGGATCCTGACCACAACGTCGTGCTCGCCGTCCGCGGCGGATGGGGCTACCTGTACTACGTCGACAACGAGTTCATGGGCTGGCCGAAGGGCTCGCCAGAGGCGCCGTACGTGAACGAGAAGTACACGGACTTCCCGCCCGGCGTGGGGGTTCCGCTCGGCCTGTACCGGCAGCTGCTGGTGGAGTTCATGACCACGGGGAAGCGGCCGACCGGGGTGGACTGGTACAGCGAGGCCGACCTGTTCCACTCCTGGCGCGACCAGCAGATGTCGCTGCGCTCGTCCGAGAACCGGTGACGCCCGGCTGAACGCTGGTTCAATGGCTCCATGAAGGCCGTGGTGATCGGTGGGGGAATCGCCGGCTTGCTCGCCGCCAGGGTGCTGACCGAGACGTGCGACGACGTGGTGGTCCTGGAACGCGACGAGCTGTCCGGCGAACCGGAGTACCGGGCCGGGGTACCGCAGGGCAGGCACGTGCACGGGTTGCTGGTGCGCGGCGGTGAGCTGCTGGAGGAGCTGTTCCCCGGTCTGCGCGAGGAGCTGGTGCTGGCCGGTGCGGAGCTCGCCGACGCGGGGGACATGCGAATCCTCAACCCGCTCGGCTGGCTGGCCGCCGCACCCACGGGCATGCCGCTGCTCTCGCTCAGCCGCCCGCTGCTGGAGACCCGCATCCGCCGCCGGGTCACGGCGCAGTTCATGACCGGTGTGCACGTCACCGGGCTGTCGATGCGCGACGGCGTCGTGGACGGCGTGCTCACCCGCGCCGGCCGGGTGGACGCCGATCTGGTGGTCGACGCGTCCGGCCGGTCGTCGAAGCTGCGGGACTGGCTCGCCGCCGCGGGGATCACCACGCCGGAACCCGAGGTGGTCGACTCCCGCACCGGGTACGCGACCCGGACCTACACCGCACCGGCGGACTTCCCGGTGGTGTACGCGGAAAGCCTGTCCGCACCCGACCTGCGGCGCGGGGTCGCGGCGATGCGCGTCGAGGGCGGCCGGGTCATGGTGACCGCGCAGGGCGCCGCCGGTGACCACCCGCCGCGCGACCCCGAGGGCTACCGGGAGTTCCTGGGCTCGTTGCGGGTGCCCATCACGGAGCTGCTCGCCGGCGCGGAACCGCTCACGCCCGTCTACCTGTTCGCCCGCACGGCCAGCCGCCGCAACGCCTTCGAGGACACCGCGCGGTGGCCGGGCGGGCTGGTGGCGGTGGGCGACGCGGTGTGCGCGTTCAACCCCGTGTACGGCCAGGGGATCACCGTCGCGGCGATGGAGGCGCTGTTGTTCCGCAGCCACGGGGACTTCAGCGCCAAGGGCTGCCGGGACTTCCAGCGGCAGGTCGCGCGGACCACGCGGGGGACGTGGGCGATGTCGAGCAACGCCGACCGCGGCTGGGTGGAGACCAAGCGCGGTGGCCTGCTCGGCTGGTACCTGAAGAAGTGGCAGGCCGGGATCGTGCACGACCCCGACCTGTTCCGCCGCTTCCTCCGGGTCGTGCACATGGTCGCGCCGCCCGCGAGCCTGTTCACCCCGGTGGTGTTCAGAAGGCTGGCAAAGTACTCCAGGCTCGACCGGCGCCGGGGGCGTCGTCCCGCAGCACCGACCCCTCGATGAGGCCGTACGGGCGGTCGGCGGCGTAGAAGACCTCGTTGTCGTTCTCCAGGCCGAACGGGCTGAGGTCCACCGGGAAGTGGTGCTTGTTCGGCATGGAGAGCCGCACCTCCGCGACCTCGGGCCGGGTGTTCAGCACCGCCTCGCCCATCGCGTAGAGGGTCTGCTGCAACGACAGCGAGTGCTTGTCCGCGAACGTCCTCAGCATCGTCAAGCGGATCTCGGTGAACGACGTCGCCCAGTCCACGTCCGTGCCGGTGTACCGCCAGCGCGCGGTCACCGACGTCGCGAGGATGCGGTCGTCGGTCTCCTTCAACGTGGTGTACGGGTCCTTCGGGTAGCCGTGGAACTCCGACCCGGTCGACTTCAGCACCACCAGGTCCCGCAGGCCGGAGACGACCCACGCCTGCGCGCCCTCGATCGTCACGGCCGTGGTGCGCTTCTCGTTCGAGCCCTGCACGAACGCGTGGTCGTGCCCGTCGATGCGGTTCCACGAGTGCTCGTCGACGAGGATCCGCGCACCGGTGATCGGTTCCTGCGAGCCGACGAAGTGCCGGCCGAGCCGCAGCGCGAAGTCCTCGACCTCCCCGACCGGCGCCTCCTTCGCGAAGGCGTAGACGGTGTTCTTCTGCGTGTCGGTGGCGAGCACCTTGGCGTTGTCGCCGGTGAGGTGCGTGTCGGCGAGGTCGCCGCGCAGCGAGGTGCTGACGGTCAGATCCCTGATGGTGTGCACCGAACCGTTGCGCGACACCGTGACGAGGCGGTTCTCCGCCTTGCCGTACTGGTTGGGGCCCAGGACGATGGCCATGTCGATCAGCTCCCGATCAGCTTCTGCAGCCGCAGCGCGGCGATCTTCGCGAGTTCGTCGTTGACGACGCGGAGTTCGACGTCCGGCGGGTTGTCCATCCGGGAGGACAGGTCGTCGAGCACCTCCGCACCGCTCAGGCCGGTCGCGCACACCAGGTAGATGTGCCCGAACCGATCCTCGTACGCGGCGTTCGCAGCCGCCAGGCGATCAGCCTCACCGCTGTCCACACCGGACTGTTCCGACCGCGACCACCTCGCCGACACCCCGCCACCGCGCTGTCGTTCGCCGATGCGCGGGTGCCCGGCGATGGCACCGAGCACCTCCTCGTCGGAAAGCCCTTGTGCGGCAACCGAAGAAGCCGCGAGGAGCGCATCGACCGACGCGTACGGCCGGCCGTTCAGGATCGCGTCGACCCAGCGGGGTACCGCGAGGCACTCGGTGAGCAGGGGGCGGAGTTCCGACTCCGGGGCGCTGTTGAAGCTCTCCACGGCTCTCCAAGTTTCTACATCGCGGAATTGAACTTCCACATTCTTGACCTGAGGCTCGCGGAATGTCTAGTGTCTCCGTTATACGGAATATAACTTCCGCTATGTGGAAGGAATCGCCGAAGATGTTCGACGCAAACCTGTCCATGCTCTTCACGGAGCTGCCGTTGCTGGAACGCCCGGCAGCGGCGCGAGCCGCCGGGTTCGACGCGGTCGAGATCTGGTGGCCGTTCGCGGACGCCGTACCGGAGACGCGCGAGGTCGAGGCGTTCGAGAACGCGATCGTGGACGCGCGGGTGCGCCTGGTCGGCCTGAACCTCTACGCGGGCGACATGGCCGCGGGGGACAGGGGACTGGCGAGCTGGCCGGGCCGTGAGACGGAGTTCCGCGCGAACGTCGAGATCACCGCGGCCATCGCGGGCCGGCTGGGCTGCCGCACGCTCAACGCGCTGCACGGCAACTTCGAGACCACCGCGCAGACGATCTCCCACTACCGCTTCGCCGCCGACGTCGCGGCGGAGATCGGCGCGCAGGTCGTGGTCGAACCGCTGAGCGGCGCGCCGCGGTACCCGATCAAGACCGCCCGGCAGGCGTTCGACCTGATCGACGAGGTCGACCGCGGCAACGTGAAGCTGCTCGCGGACCTCTACCACCTCGCCACGAACGGCGACGACCTCGACGCGCTCGCCGGCCACGTGGACCGCATCGGTCACGTGCAGGTCGCCGACGCTCCCGGACGCGGTGAACCCGGTACCGGTGAGCTCGACCTCTTCGGGCACCTGCGGAAGCTCCGCGCCAACGGCTACACCGGCTTCGTCGGCGCCGAGTACAAGCCCGTCACCCACTCCTTCGCGTGGAGGGACCAAGCATGACGAAGATCGGTTTCATCGGCCTCGGCATCATGGGCAGCCCGATGGCGGCCCACCTGGTGGCCGCGGGGCACGACGTGACGGGCTTCGACCTCAGCCCGGCCTCGCTCGACAAGCTGGTCGCGGACGGCGGCAAGGACGCGTCGTCCGCACAGGAGGCCGTGAGCGGCGCCGAGGTCGTCATCACGATGCTGCCGAACCACCCGCAGGTCGAGGCCGTCGTCGACGAGGTGACGTTCGACGACGGCGCGTTGCTGGTCGACATGAGCACGATCCGCCCGTCCACCTCGATCGACATCGCGCGGAGGCTGGCGCACGTGCGGGTGCTCGACGCGCCCGTGTCCGGCGGTCAGACCGGTGCGGTGCAGGCGTCGCTCAGCATCATGGTCGGCGGTGAGGAGCGGGACTTCGCGGCCGCGCGGCCGTTCCTGGAGGTCGTCGGCAAGACGGTCGTCCACGTCGGGCCGCACGGCGCCGGGCAGGTCGTGAAGGCCGCCAACCAGCTGATGGTGGGCGGCATCTACGCCCTGGTCGCCGAGTCGATCGTGCTGCTGGAGGCGAGCGGTGTCGACCCGAAGGCGGGCCTCGACGTGCTCGCGGGCGGTCTCGCCGCGAACCGGATCCTCGACCTCAAGCGCGAGTCGATGATCGCCCGCGAGTTCCAGCCCGGGTTCCGGATCGACCTGCACCACAAGGACATGGGCATCGCACTGGACGCGGCACGGGCCGCCGACGTCGCGCTGCCGGTCACCAACCAGATCGCCGCACTGGTCGCGGCGGCCCGCGCGCAGGGGTACGGCTCACTCGACCACTCCGCGCTGCTCAAGGTCATCGAGAACTTCGCGGGAAGGGCCTGACAGATGCCGAAGATCCCCGTCATGCAAGCGGTCGTCGAGGTCCTCAGGTCCGAGGGCGTCGACGTCGTGTTCGGCTGCCCTGGCGCCGCGATCCTCCCGCTGTACAAGGCGATGGAGGAAGACGGCGGCATCGAGCACCTCATCGTGCGGCACGAGGAGGGCGCCACGCACATGGCCGACGGCTGGTCGCGCACGACCGGCAACGTCGGCGTCGCGATCGGCACCTCGGGCCCGGCCGGCACGAACATGATCACCGGGCTCTACACCGCGCAGGCCGACTCCGTGCCGATCCTGTGCATCACCGGCCAGGCCGCGGTCTCCAAGCTGCACCAGGAGGCCTTCCAGGCCGTCGACATCGTCTCGATCGCCGCGCCCGTCACGAAGTGGGCGGTGCAGGTCAAGGAAGCCGCGCAGATGCCGTGGATCTTCCGCGAGGCGTTCCGGATCGCCCGCTCAGGCCGTCCGGGTCCGGTGCTGATCGACCTGCCGATCGACGTGCAGAAGCAGGAGATCGAGTGGGACTCGACGATCGACGAACCGTTGCCGGTGCAGCGGAGCGCTCCGAGTGCCGCACGGGTCGAGCGTGCGCTGGAGATGCTGCTGGCCGCCGAACGCCCGCTGCTGCTCGCCGGTGGCGGTGTCGTCCTGGGCGAGGCGTCCGCTGAGCTGCTGGAACTGGCCGAGCTCCTGCAGATCCCCGTCCAAGCCACGCTGATGGGCAAGGGCGCGCTCGACGAGGACCACCCGCTCTACGCGGGCATGACCGGCATCCAGACCTCGCAGCGCTACGGCAACGCGTCGTTCCTGGAGTCGGACCTGGTGCTGGCGCTGGGCGCGCGGTTCGGCGACCGGCACACCGGCGACCTCGCGACCTACCGCGGTGACCGCAGGTTCATCCACGTGGACGTCGAGCCGACCCAGATCGGCAAGGTGTTCGGGCCGGACCTCGGGATCGTCGCGGACACCAAGCTGTTCCTGCGGGCCCTGCTGGACGAGGCGAAGCAGCACGGCCCCCGGGAGAAGGACGCCTGGGTCGAACGCTGCCAGGAGCTCAAGCGGACGCTGCTGCGGCGCGAGGACTTCGACACCGTGCCGGTCAAGGCGCCGCGGGTGTTCAAGGAGATCAACGAGTTCTACGGCCCGGACACCTACTTCGTCACCGCGATCGGGCTCTACCAGATCTGGTCCGGCCAGCACCAGAAGGCGCACAAGCCGCGGCACTACCAGGTCTGCGGCCAGGCCGGCCCGCTCGGCTGGGAGATCCCGGCGGCCATCGGAGTGAAGAAGGCCCGGCCAGACGCCGAGGTCGTCGGCATCGTGGGCGACTACTCGTTCCAGTTCCTCGTGGAGGAGCTCGCGGTCGGCGCGCAGTACGACGTGCCGTTCGTGCTGATCATGCTGAACAACGAGTACCTGGGCCTGATCCGGATGGCCGAGGACCACGGCGGCTACGACATGAGGTACGAGGTCGACATCCACTACGACACCACGGGCTCGGACAACGTCAAGATCATGGAGGCCTACGGCTGCTCCGGCGTCCGGGTCGCCGACCCCGGCGAGATCCGCTCCTCGCTGGAGTGGGCCCGCAAGGAGGCCGACCGCACGTCACGGCCGGTGCTCGTGGAGATCATGATCGAACGCGAGGGCAACACCGCCAACGGCACGTCCATCGCCGCGATGCACGAGTACGAGCCCCTCCCGTGACCGGTTTCGAGGTCACGCGGGAGTCCCGCGTTCCCCTCAGGGACACGCGGGGCCCTTTCGTACCCCAGGAGAGTACGAAAGCTCCCCGCGTACTCATTGCGCCGGACAAGTTCAAGGGATCGCTCACCGCTCCGCGGGTCGCCGCTGCCGTGGCGCGCGGCCTGCGGGAGGCGGTTCCCGACGTGGTCGTGCGTTGTCTGCCGGTGGCCGACGGCGGTGACGGCACGGTCGACGCGGCCGTCGCCGCCGGGTTCGTCCGGGTCGGGCGCTGGGTCACCGGACCGGTCGGCGAGCCGGTGCCCGCGTCGTTCGCGGTGCGGGACCGGACCGCCGTGGTGGAGGTGGCCTCGGCGGCCGGGCTGGCGTTGCTCGCCGAACCCGCTCCGCTCGACGCCACCAGCCACGGCGTCGGTGAGCTGCTGAGAGCCGCGCTGGACGTCGGCTGCACGACCGTCGTGCTCGGGCTGGGCGGCAGCGCCTGCACCGACGGGGGTGCGGGCATGCTCGAAGCGCTCGGGGACACCTCGTTCGACGGCGTCGACCTGGTGCTCGCTTCGGACGTGGACAACCCGTTGCTCGGGCCACACGGTGCCGCCGCGGTCTACGGGCCGCAGAAGGGCGCCTCACCCGAGCAGGTCGCGGTGCTGGAGCAGCGGCTGGCGGCGTTCGCGCAGCGGACCGGACCCGAGCTCGTGGACCGGCCGGGAGCCGGTGCGGCCGGCGGGATCGGGTTCGCGGCGCTCTGCCTGGGCGGCCGGTTCCGGCCGGGCATCGAGGTGGTGCTGGAGCTGGCCGGGTTCGCCCGAGCGGTCGCGGACGCGTCGCTGGTGATCACCGGCGAGGGCTCGCTGGACGCCCAGACCAGGCACGGGAAGGCGCCGTACGGGGTCGTGCGGGCCTCCGGTGACGTGCCGGTGGTCGCGGTGGCAGGGCAGTGCTCGGTCGAGCCCGGTGACCTGGGGTTGAAGGCCGCCTACGCGCTGCTGGACGTCGAACCGGACCTCACCCGGTGCCTGGCGCGGGCGGAGGAGCTGCTGGTGGGTCTCGGTGGTCGCATCGCGCGCGACTGGGTGTCAGAGTGAGGGACATGGACCTGGTGTTCCGCGCCCGCAGGGTGGTCACCCCGCAGGGCGAGATCGCGTGCGACGTCGGTGTCGCCGACGGCCGGATCGTCGCCGTCGAACCGTTCATCGAGTCGCCGAACGTCGTGCGCCTCGCGGACGACGAGGTGCTGCTGCCCGGTCTCGTCGACACGCACGTGCACGTCAACGACCCCGGCCGCACCGAGTGGGAGGGCTTCGAGACCGCCACCCGCGCGGCGGCCGCCGGTGGCGTCACCACCATCATCGACATGCCGCTCAACAGCATCCCGCCGACCGTCGACGTCGCGGCGCTGGAGACCAAGCGCAAGGCCGCGGCCAACGTCTCGGTGGACGTCGGGTTCTGGGGCGGGATCGTCCCAGGCAACCTCGACGACCTGAAGCCGTTGCACGAGGCGGGCGTCTTCGGCTTCAAGTGCTTCCTGCTGCACTCGGGCGTCGACGAGTTCCCCGCGGTGACCGTGCCGGAGCTCGACGTGGCGTTGCGGCGGTTGGCGACGCTCGACGCGTTGACCATTGTGCACGCCGAGGACGCGCACACGGTCCGCGACTCCGAGCCGGACTACGCGGGGTTCCTCGCGTCCCGGCCGCGCGAGGCCGAGAACAAGGCGATCAGCGACGTCGTCGAGCTGACCCGCAAGACCGGCGCTCGCACGCACATCCTGCACCTGTCGTCGTCGGACGCGTTGGCAATCCTCGGGGCCGCGAAGCGGGAGAGCCTGCCGATCACCGCGGAGACCTGCCCGCACTACCTCACGTTCACCGCCGAGGAGATCCGCGACGGGCAGACGGAGTTCAAGTGCTGCCCGCCGATCCGCGAGGAGGTCAACCGCGAGGCGTTGTGGCAGGGCCTGCGCGACGGCGTGGTCGACCTCGTCGTGAGCGACCACTCGCCGAGCACCGCCGAGCTGAAGGCCGGCGACTTCGCCACGGCGTGGGGCGGCATCGCGTCGCTGCAGCTCGGCCTGCCGGCGGTGTGGACGGGCGCCCGCGACCGCGGTTTCCGGCTCACCGACGTCGTGCGCTGGATGGCGGCGCACCCGGCGCGGCAGGCCGGGCTCACGACCAAGGGCGCCGTCGAGGTCGGCAAGGACGCGGACCTCGTGGTGTTCGCACCGGACCAGACGTTCGTGGTGGACCGGAACGCGCTGCACCACCGCAACCCCGTCACGCCCTACCACGGGCGCGAGCTGCACGGCGTGGTGCGGCAGACGTGGTTGCGCGGCAAGGAGACCGGCACGACCCCCGGCAAGCTGCTACGCAGAGGAGAAGCATGACGGAGTGGACCCGGCTGCCCGATCTCGCCTCGCGCGCGGTCGGCGGCGGTGTGGTGTGGGCGAACGACGAGCTGTTCGCAGAGCGGGAGAACCTGGTCAAGCCCGCCGAGCCGGTCTACCAGGTCTACACCTTCGGCCACAAAGGCCAGATCTACGACGGCTGGGAGACCCGGCGCCGCCGGGAGCCCGGTGTCGACCAGGCCGTGGTCCGGCTCGGCATGCCCGGCGTGGTGCGCGGGATCGTCGTCGACACGGCGTTCTTCAAGGGCAACTACCCGCCGTTCTGCTGGGTCGAGGGCGCCCAGGTCGACGGCTACCCGGCGGCCGACGAGATCACCGGGTGGTTCCCGCTGGTCGGACGCTCGCCGCTCCAGGGCGACGAGAAGCACTTCTTCGACGTCACCGAGCACCGCCGCGTCACGCACGTCCGCCTCACCATCGACCCGGACGGCGGAGTCGCCCGGTTGCGCGTGCACGGTCAGCCGGTCGCCGACCCGCGCCTGCTCGTCGGCGGCGTCGACCTGGCGGCACTGGAGAACGGCGCGGTCGTCGTGGGGTGCAGCAACATGTTCTACAGCTCGCCCAACAACCTCATCGCCCCCGGTCAGGCGACGGTGATGGGCGAGGGCTGGGAGACCGCGCGCCGCCGCGACGACGGCAACGACTGGGTGTCCGTGCAGCTCGCGGCGGCCGGCGTGGTGCGGCTGGTCGAGCTCGACACCAGCCACTTCAAGGGCAACGCGCCGGGCTGGGCGTCGGTCAGCGGCTGCGACGCGCGCCGGGACCCGGGCGCGTGGTTCGACGTGCTGCCGCTGACCCGGCTGCAACCCGACACCCGGCACCGGTTCCTCGTGGACGCCCCGGAGGTGACCCACGCGCGGCTCGACATCCACCCCGACGGCGGGATGGCAAGGCTCCGTCTGCTCGGTACCCCTACGAGTGACGGCCTAGCTCACCTGCGGACGGTGTGGTCTGAAACGACCAACTGAGGGTGGTTGTCCGACTACGGTCTGATTCGCCCCCATACTTCGGTCGGTTGTACGGATCACACGAACGGTGGAAGCGTTTCCTCTCGCCAGATCGGGGATCTAGGGAGGAAATCCATGCAACCGATGATGCGCGTCTTCGGGGCCGCGCTCGCGAGTTCTGCATTGGTTCTGGGCATGGCTCCGCTCGCCACCGCGGCGGAGCAGGGGCAGGCACAGCCGGAGTTCAAGGTCGGCGCGATCGACTGGAAGCCCTGCGAGGAGGTGCCGACGGTCGACTGCGGGTTCCTGACGCTGCCGATCGACTACGCGAAGCCGAACGGCGAGAAGTTCCAGCTCGCCGTGTCGCGGCGCAAGGCGAACGACCCGGCGCAGCGCATCGGCGCCATGGTCATCAACCCCGGTGGGCCGGGCGGTTCCGGCGTCGACTTCTCCTTCGGCGCCGACCGGTACTTCAGCAAGGAGATCGTCGACAGGTTCGACGTCATCGGGTTCGACCCGCGCGGTGTCGCACGCAGCCAGCCGATCAAGTGCTCGCTCGACCTGCTGCAGAAGTCGCCGTCGGAGTACCCGAAGTCGAAGGCCGAGTTCGACCGGCTGGTCGCGTTCAACAAGGAGCTGCGCGCGGACTGCCGCAAGCAGTCCGGTGCGATCTTCGACCACGCCTCCACCAGGGACGTGGCGCACGACATCGACTCTATCCGGCGCGCGCTGGGCGAGCAGAAGATCAACTACTACGGCGTCTCGTACGGCACGATCATGGGCCAGCACTACGCGGAGCAGTACGGCCGCAACATCCGCGCCATGATCATCGACTCGAACATGGACCACAGCCTCGGCACGTGGAAGTTCCTCGAGACCGAGGCGCGTGGCGCGGACGACATGTTCAACGAGTGGGTCAAGTGGAGCGACCGCACGCCGGCCTCGCCGTTCTACGGCAAGGACCTCCGCAAGATCTGGAAGGACCTGCTCGCCAGGGCCGACCGCGGTGAGCTCGTCGACGAGAGCGGCCGCAAGATCACCGCGGAGAACCTCGGCGCCAACGTCGTCGGCATGGGCTACGGCCCGTCGTTCAAGCCGTTCGCCGACTGGATCGCGACGCTCGTGGCCGGTGCGCCGGCGCCCGCCAAGACCTTCGCCGCGGGGGAGACCGCGGAGAACCCGTTCGCGGGCATCTTCTGCAACGACTACAACCTGCGCGTCGGCTCGTGGGGCGAGTACCAGGCCCTCAACGCCCTGGAGAACCGCGTCGCGCCGAACACCCGTGGTTCATCGATCGGCCACGGCGCCATGATGGGCTGCGTCGGTTTCCCGAAGGCCACCAACGCCCAGCGTCCGCTGAAGATCAAGAACGCGCCGAAGATCCTGCTCACCAACTCGCGCTACGACACGGCGACGGTGTACGAGTGGGCCGTCAACGCGCACCGGCAGTCCCGTGACACCACCGTCTTCGTCACCTACGAGGGCTGGGGCCACGGCGTCTACGACCGCAGCGAGTGCACGCTGAAGATCAACAACGAGTACCTGCTGTCGCTGAAGCTGCCGCGCAACGGCACCACCTGCGCCGCCGTCGAGCCGCCGCTCGAGCCGGCCGTGCTGTCGGCGAAGCCGAAGGTCACGGTGGGCCCGTTCTAGTCCGTCACCCGTCGTGAACCGCGCCCCCGGTGTGTACGCCGGGGGCGCGGTTCACGTCACGGGCGGGTGAGCGGGGCGGGACACGCCTCGTGACCGGACCGGCGCCGTGAGGTGACCGAACCGAAGCCGTGAACGCGGCGAAACGCGGTCGTAACACCCCCGCCCCGACAGTTCACCTCGGCGAAACGTTCTGCGCGGGCGCGTGAAACAGGCCATGCCGATGCTCCCTGCAACCGACGTGCAGTGGAGGTCGAAGTGGATACAGGGGACACCGCCTGGGTGCTCACCAGCGCCGCCCTGGTGCTGTTGATGACGCCGGGCCTCGCCTTCTTCTACGGGGGCATGGTCCGTTCGAAGAGCGTGCTCAACATGATCATGATGAGCCTCGGCGCGATGGCCGTGGTCGGTGTCCTGTGGGTGCTCTTCGGGTACTCGACGGCGTTCGGCGCGGACGTCGGCGCCGGCCTGCTGGGCAAGCCGTTCGAGTTCTTCGGCCTCGACGGGCTGCTGGGTGCGGACTCGCTCGCCGGCAAGATCCCGAGCACCGCGTTCGTGGCGTTCCAGGCCATGTTCGCGATCATCACGGTCGCCCTCATCTCCGGTGCGATCGCCGACCGCGCCCGCTTCGGCCCGTGGCTGCTGTTCGCGGGCCTGTGGGCCACCGTCGTCTACTTCCCGGTCGCGCACTGGGTCTTCGACTTCGACGGCAAGGACGCCGACGGCAACGTCATCGACCCCGGTGGCTGGATCGCCAACAAGCTGCTCGCGATCGACTTCGCCGGTGGCACCGCTGTCCACATCAACGCCGGTGCGGCGGGTCTCGCGCTCGCGATCGTCCTCGGCAAGCGCGTCGGCTGGCCGAAGGAGCCGATGAAGCCGCACAGCCTGCCGCTGGTCGTGCTCGGCGCCGGTCTGCTGTGGTTCGGCTGGTTCGGGTTCAACGCCGGTTCCGCGCTGGGCGCCAACGGCCTCGCCGGTGTCACGTTCGTCAACACGCTCGTCGCGACCTGCGCCGCCATGCTGGGCTGGCTGCTCACCGAGCGCATCCGCGACGGCAAGGCCACCACGCTCGGTGCCGCGTCGGGCATCATCGCCGGCCTGGTCGCCATCACGCCCGCCTGCTCGTCGGTCACGCCGATCGGTGCCATCGCGGTCGGTGCGATCACCGGTGTCCTGTGCGCACTGGCCGTGTCCCTGAAGTACCGCCTGGGCTTCGACGACTCGCTCGACGTCGTCGGCGTGCACCTCGTCGGTGGCCTGTCCGGCACGATCCTGATCGGCCTCTTCGCCAGCGAGGCGGCCCCGGCCAAGATCAACGGCCTGTTCTACGGCGGCGGCTTCGACCAGCTGTGGCGCCAGGCCGTCGGCGCGGTCGCGGTGCTGGGCTACTCGTTCGTGATCAGCCTGCTCCTCGGCTACCTGGTGAAGTTCACCGTCGGGTTCCGCGCCACCGAGGAGGCCGAGGTGGCGAGCATCGACGAGTCCGAGCACGCTGAGCGCGCCTACGAGTACGGCAGCCTCACCAGTGCGCGGGGAACCGGCAAGCCGAGCGTGGCCGCGGGTGCGACCGCGGTCCTCGAGGGGAGCAACAAGTCATGAAGCTGGTCACCGCGATCATCAAGCCGTTCACGCTCGACGACGTGAAGGGCGCCCTCGAACAGCTCGGGGTGCTCGGCATGACCGTCAGCGAGGTGCAGGGCTACGGCCGCCAGAAGGGCCACACCGAGGTTTACCGCGGCGCCGAGTACTCGGTGGACTTCGTGCCCAAGATCAAGATCGAGGTCGTCGTGGACGACACCGCCGTCGACAAGGTGCTGGAAGCGGTGGTCGAGGCCGCCCGCACCGGCAAGATCGGCGACGGCAAGGTCTGGGTCACCCCGGTCGACGCCGTGGTGCGGGTGCGCACCGGCGAACGCGGATCGGACGCGCTCTAAGGACTGAGGGAGACGGCCCGTGGAGAACAACGAAACGGCCGTCGTCACGGCTGACGACCTGGTGCGAGCCCGCGAGAGGCTGCTCGTGCCAGGTCGTCGTCGCTTGGCCGCCGAACCGCTGCGCGAGGCACTCGTGGACCTGCACGAGTTCTGGTTGACCAAACACGCGGGCGCAGCTGGGACATCCGGACCGGGTGTCGCGCTGGTGGCGGTCGGCGGGCTGGGGCGGCGCGAGCTCGTGCCCTACTCCGACCTGGACCTCGTGCTCGTGCACGGCGGTCTCAAGAACATCGACGAGATCGCCGAGAAGCTCTGGTACCCCCTGTGGAACTCCGGCATCGGCCTCGACCACTCCGTCCGCACGGTCGGCGAGGCACTGCGCGTGGCCGCCGGAGACCTGCGGACCGCGTTGGGGCTGCTGGACATCCGGCACGTCGCGGGCGACCAGGAGATCACCCGCAAGCTCGCCGACGGCGCGCGGCAGGCGTGGCGCGGCAACGTGCGCAACCGGCTCGACGAGATCGCCGAGTCCTCGACCAAGCGGTGGGCGCGCAGCGGCGAGATCGCGCACCGCGTGGAACCCGACCTGAAGCACGGCCGCGGCGGGCTGCGGGACATCACGATCCTCGACGCCCTGTCGGTGGCCCAGCTGGTCGACCGGCCGTCGGCCGACGTGGACGAGGCCCGCAAGCTGCTGCTGGACGTGCGCACCGAGCTCCGCAGGGTGGCGCGCAAACCCCGTGACGTGCTGCGCGCGCAGGACGGTGACGAGGTGGCCTCCGCGCTGGGGCTGGCCGACCGGTTCGCGTTGGCCCGGTCGCTCTCCTCCGCCGCGCGAACGGTCGTGTACGCGTTCGACGTGGCCACACGAACGGCCCGTGCCGCGGTTCCGAAACGGGGGCTCGGGGCGTTCCTGCGGGGCCAGCCGCCGCGCCGGCCGCTCGATGAAGGCGTTGTGCTGCACGGGTCCGAGGTGTCCCTGGCCCGTGACGCGATCCCGAGCCGTGATCCCGCGCTGTTGTTGCGCGTCGCGACGGCGGCGGCGCGCTCGAAGCACCCGATCGCGGCCGGAACGCTGACCCGGCTCGCGGACTCGGCGCCGGAGCTGCGCCAGCCGTGGCCGCGCGAGGCCCGCGAGGAGCTGCTGGCGTTGCTGGGCAGCGGCAGCGGGCTCGTGGACGTGGTGGAGGCACTGGACCGCACCGGGCTGTGGGGCCGGCTGTTCCCCGAGTGGGGTGCCGTGCGGGACCTCCCGCCGCGCGACGCCGCGCACATGTGGACCGTCGACCGGCACCTCGTGCAGACCGTCGCGCACGCCGCCCGGCTGGCGACAACGGTGTCACGGCCCGACCTGCTGCTGCTGGGCGCGTTGATCCACGACATCGGCAAGGGCCGGCAGCAGGACCACTCCGAGGTCGGCGCCGCGCTGGCCACGGCGATCGGCGAGCGGATCGGGTTGTGGCCGCAGGACGTCGCGACGCTGTCCGCCCTGGTCCGCCACCACCTGCTGCTGCCGCACACAGCGACCCGCCGCGACGTCGAGGACCCGGCGACCGTGCACCGCGTGGTCGAGACCCTCGGCGGCGACGCGGTGCTGCTGGAGCTGCTGCACGCGCTGGCGGAGGCGGACTCCCTGGCCACCGGTCCCGGCGTGTGGACGGACTGGAAGGCGTTGCTGCTGGCCGACCTGGTCGCCCGCTGCCGCACGGCCATGGCGGGGGAGGCGCTGCCCAAGCCGGAACCCCTCGACCCGGCCCACGTGGCGATGGCCGAACGCGTCGCGGCGACCGGAAAACCCGACGTGCTGCTGGAGAAGCAGGACCACGCGGCCGTCGTGACGGTGCTCGCCCCCGACCGCCCCGGCATGCTGTCGAAGGCGGCGGGCGTGCTCGCGCTGAACTCGCTGGAGGTCCACGCGGCGACCCTGCGCTCCCACGGCGGCGCGACGGTCGACGCGTTCACGGTCTCCCCGCGGTTCGGCTCACTCCCCGACGCCGCCCTGCTGCGCGAACAACTCGCCAGGGCCATCGAGGGCTCCCTGCCGCTGGCCGACAAGCTCGCCGCCAAGGAACGCGACTACGGCGGCCCGCCACTCGACCCGCCCCCCGCGCGCGTGCTGTGGTTCGACGACGAGGCCACCGGCGCGGTCGTGCTGGAGCTGCGCGCGGCCGACCGCATCGGCCTGCTGCACCGGATCGCGGGCGCCCTGGAGCAGTGCGGCGTGGACGTGCGGTGGGCGCGCGTCTCGACGCTGGGCGCCACGGTCGTCGACTCGTTCAGCATCGCCGGCTCCGACCTGGACCGGCGGCGCGTCGAACGCGCCGTGCTCGACGCGGCCAGGTAGCGGATGAGTATTCCTACGCACAACCACTCGGGGTGCTCACGCTCCTGCGGCGCCGCGGAACAGGGCAGTCTTCGTCGTGTCCGGAAAGCGTCCTTCGAGGGGTGGACCGCTTCCCGGACGAGGTGGCCCGGCCGGGGCAGACCGGTGGTGGGCGTTGGCGGGGCTGGGGGAGGCCACCGCGCGACCGACACCGCCGGTGGCTCCGGCCGCGGTTGCCGGTCTCCTCTCAGACGGTGCGCTTGATCACCCGGATTTTTCCGTGCATTCGGTGATGAATCGGACCAAACTGAACGAGAGGGCCGGCCCAGACGTCTTCTAGGACATGACCGCCGTGTTGAACACGCAGACCACCGCCGTCCGAGTGCAGCGCCGCTCACTCGTCGTCCTCGCCGGAATCCCCGGCGCGGGCAAGACGACGCTGCTCACCCGCCTGAAAGCGGACGAGCCGGTCACGGTGCTCGACTCGGACCAGGTCCGCACGTTCCTCGAACCCCGCATCCCGCTGCCGTACCGGTACTGGCGCGTCGTCGTCCACCTCACCCACCGCCTGCGCGTGTTCCGGGCGGCCCTCTTCAGCCCGGGCCTGCTGGTCGTCCACGAGCCGTCCACCCGCCCCGGCACCCGTTCCATGCTGGTCCTGGCCGGCCTGCTCTCCGGCCGCGCCCGCCACTTCCTGTGGCTCGACGCCACCGCCGCCCAGGCCCTGGACGGCCAGATCGCGCGCCGCCGCATCGTGCGCACCCACGCGTTCGAACGGCACGTGCGCCGCGGCGTGGAGATGCGCGAGCGCTTCGAGTCGGGCTGGGTGCCGTTCGGGTTCCGGTCGGTGACGCTGCTGACCCGCGCGGGCACGTCCGGCGGCCTGCGGATCACCGTGGGCTGATCCTGCGTCTGGCCTCCGCGATGAGGTCATCGGGGTCTCCGGTGACGGCCGAACCCGTCATCGGGTGGGTGCGGCCGTCGGCGATGTCCCAGAACCTGACCGTGCGGTCGGACGAGCCGGTGACGATCACGTCATCGGGCAGCCACAACGCTGCTGTCACCGCGGAGCTGTGCCCGATCAACGCCGTCCGCTGACCGCCCGTGGTGGTGTCCCACAGGCGAGCGGTGTGGTCGTCGGACGCAGTGAGAAGAGAACCGCCGTCCGGAGACCATGCCACGACGTTGATCTGATCCCGGTGTCCACGCAGCTCGGACTCCTCGCCCAGCTCATCTGTGAGACGCAGGACGAGGATGGTTGCGTCCGCACATCCGACCGACAGGAGCTCTCCACCCGGATGCCAGTCGAGGCAGGTGAACCGTTTGTTGGTCCTGAAACTGCACAGTGTGCGGTCCAGGGTGTTGATGGTGATCAGGTTCTCCGAGTCCGCGACTGCGAGAACGTTCCGGGATGGATGCCAGCGGACTGCTCTGAGCGATCCCGCGTGGTCCCTCCAGTTCGTCGGCACGATCAGTTCTCCGGTGCGACCGTAGATCCTGGGCACACCCGTGTAGCTGAGCGATGCCACCGCCAGCAGCGAGCCGTCTGCCGACCAGTGGACGTCGAGTGCGGGGTCGGCTTGTCCGGTGAGCTGCGCCACCATGCGGAAGTTCTTGTCGTAGACGAGCACATCGCCGCGGGAGGCTCCGACCGCGAGCTGCTCACCGTCCGGTGTCCAGGCCAACGCCTCCGGTGCCGGGTACTGGATGAACCTGATGTCGCGCCGGCTCACCTCCGACGTCCAGCGTGACGGAGCCCGGTCGTCGTGGAGGTTCGCGGACATACCGACCGACAGTTCGAGGTCGAGAGGATTCCAAGCCAGCGCGCGAACCGGTTCGCGCGCGCTGAACCACCGGTAGTCCGGTTCCGAACCGATCTTCCAGGTTCGCTCGACGCCGTCGGCTGACACCGTCGCCAGACGATCTCCCCGGTGCGACCACGCGATGGCTCGCACGGCGTGCTGGTGGACGTGCAGCCGCAACACCTCCTCCCCGGTCACCGCGTCCCAGACCCGCAGCACGCCGTCGACGGCCCCGGTGGCCAGTCGCGTCCCATCCGGCGACCACGCCACCGCCTCGACTGCCCCGGTGTGCCCGAGCAGGTGGCGTTCTGCGTCCATGCGGTGCAGCCCGGCGCTGCCGTTTTCACTCCCACTCGCGAGCACCTCGTTGTCCGACGGGTGGAACCGCACCGAGTGGACAACCGAACCCGTCGCGATGTGTCTGTGCTCTGAGGAAACCGGGCCGTTCGCCGTGCTCGCGACAACGATGCCGCCATCACCCCGTGCGACCGCGACCCATCTGCCGTCGCTTGAGATGTCGGCGTCCCACAACGCCGATGGCTGCACGGCGGTGTTCAGCGTCCGGAACTGCCACATCGCGTCGGGGAGTTCCTCGAAGAGATCCCAGACCCGGACCACTCCGTTCGCACAAGCGACCAGGAGAAACCTGCCTTCGGCGTTGAAGCGCACGGAAACCGGCCTGCCCTGCAACGGCAGTTCCCGGAGTTCCCGCTTCTCGCTCACCGACCACAGACGGAGAACCTCATCGGTCCCGGCCGACGCGATGATGTCGCCGGTGACCGACCATGCGATCGACCGGACGTCCGTTGTGCCGATTCCGTGGGAGAGGGTCCACCGAGGTTCATCTCGGTCCGCGTTGCGGATGTTGATCTTTCCGTCGGAGGAGCCGGTCGCCACCATGGTGTCGTCAGGTGACCAAGCCACGTTCGCAATGCCCACACCGGGGCTGGGCGTCGATCGCAGTAGCGGTGTGGATGACAACGCTTCCAGAAGCGCCTGTTTCCACTTGGCCACATCAGGCGCGAGCCACAGAATTCGGGCTGAGGTGTCGTCACCGGCGAGTGACCGCAACACCTCCTCGGGATCCAGCAGACGTTTGCGCTTCACGACCTCATCGAGCCGTTGCTGCAGTGACAGCTCGACCAACTGCCGGGCGTCCTCCGACAGACCGGATGCAGCCACTGCTTCAGCGAACTGCCTGCGAGACTCGCGGAACGATCTGTTCTCGGCGACGGGCCACAGCGCCGCAAGCAGGGAAGTGAGCCGAGAGGGCGCGATGAGCTGGTCGGGGTGTCGTGTCCAGTCTGCGGCGATGCCCTCCAGTTCTCGGCGGGCGAGCAGCGCTGCTTGGTCGCGTTGCAAACTCTCCCGCAACCGCGGCCAATGCTCGAACAAGCTTTCGTGTGCAACCTCAACGGCGTCCTGACCGCAGTGTGCCCAGCCGTCTTCGCCCACCGCGCTCAGCCGGACGGTGGTGAGGACGCGGTTCGCGATGAACGAGTCGAGCAGCTGTCGTTCCGACGGGCTCAGTCCGCGCAGCGCGACCGGGCGTCTCGTGAACCTGCCGGATGCGTCGACGGTGGCCAGCCGGTGGAGTGTGCGCAGCACCTCGAGCTCGGCCTCTCGGGGATCAGGCCATGACCCGTCGCCGTCGCGAACGAGGTCACGAGCCATCGCGAACGCTTCTTCGGCTTGCCGCCGGAGGATGTCCATGACTCGGCCCGACGCCAGGTACTCGGCGCGGGTGATCGCTCGCGGCGGCTGGGTGCCATCCGGGTTGACGTGCCACCACAAGTTCTCCAACGCAAACGCAAGGAGTGGTAGCGAGCCGCGGCTGGTGTCCGCCAAGATCGAGCCGAGTGCCTCCTCGTCGACGTGCCAGCCGCGTGAGCGCAGAGGCCCGTTCACGACGAGCGGCAGGTCGGCGCTGGTGAGTTGGTTGACCAAGAAGTTGTCGCGCAGCAGAGGTGTGAACTCCTCGTGCTGCATCAGCGCGTCGAGGAAGTCCGCCCGCACGGTGTACACGACCCACGCTGTGGTGCGACTTGCCTCAATCAAGGCCTTGACCAGCGCGGACGGCTCAGGAGCCAGATGTCCGTCCTCGGCTCCGAGCAACAGTTCCTCGGCCTGGTCGAGCACTACGACGTGGTGTTCGGCATGGCTGCCGGCAGTGATGATGTCGATTGCGTCCCGAGCAGGTGTGAGGGGGCCCGTGATCGTTCGCCCGTGCTTCCTCAGCAGCGGAATCAAACCCGCACGGACCAGCGAGGACTTTCCGGCGCCTGACGGTCCGATGACCGCTATCGCGCCAGACGTACGCCGTCCGAGTAGAGGCTCGGCAAGCCGCCGTACATCGTCATCACGGCCGAAGAACAGCGACGCCTGGTGTTCGTCGAACGCCTTCAAACCAGGAAACGGTGATGAAGGGCCCGCCGCCGTGCTCACACCCGCCCGCGAGAGAGTGCCGAGCAGTATGTCCGCAGCCGCCGCCAACGAAGCCGGATCAGACGCGTCCACGCTTTGCGCTTGCAGGTCGTTGAGGAGCACGCGGCCTTGAGTGCGTGCGCTGAAGAACTCGATGCACGGCGACTCGGGCTTGCGTTCGCGGAAGACCGACACCTCCCAGATGCACCATTCGGAGGCGGAGCCGGGCGACGTGACCACGATCAACGCCTCCGCGCCGAGCAGCTCACGGCGCAGGCTGTCCTTCCACGGCAACGACACCGTCGGGCCTGATCCGGGTGCCGTGTAGGCGTGCACGTCCTCGTAGCCGGCGGCCAGGAGCGCTTCACGCAGGTAGAGCGCGATGGTGTCGCCCTCGTCGTGGCCGTGGTAGCTGACGAAGATGCGCCCCATGCGCTGAATCCTGCAGCAATCGACGCAGATGGGGAGCCTGCCCTCGGGTGACGGGACGGCCAGCTAGTCTGGGAGGCGTGTTCTCGACGCTTTCCGACCGGCTGACCACGGTCCTCCAGGGCCTTCGCGGCAAGGGCAAGCTCAGCGACGCCGACATCGACGCCACCGCGCGTGAGATCCGGGTCGCGCTGCTCGAGGCCGACGTCGCGCTGCCCGTGGTGCGCGGCTTCATCGCCAAGGTGAAGGAACGCGCCAAGGGTGCGGAGGTGCACCAGGCGCTCAACCCGGCGCAGCAGGTCGTGAAGATCGTCAACGAGGAGCTCGTCAACGTCCTCGGTGGTGAGACGCGCCGGCTCAACCTCGCGAAGAACCCGCCGTCGGTGATCATGCTGGCGGGTCTGCAGGGTGCCGGCAAGACGACGCTCGCGGGCAAGCTCGCCAAGTGGCTCAAGGGGCAGGGGCACACGCCGCTGCTCGTCGCGGCCGACCTGCAGCGCCCGAACGCGGTCACGCAGCTGCAGGTCGTCGGTGAGCGCGCGGGCGTGCCCGTGTTCGCACCCGAGCCCGGCAACGGCGTGGGCGACCCGGTCTCGGTGTCGCGCCGCGGCATCGAGGAAGCGAAGGCGAAGCAGCACGACATCGTGCTCGTCGACACGGCCGGCCGGCTCGGTGTCGACGAGGAGATGATGAAGCAGGCCGTCGACATCCGGGCGGCCGTCAACCCGGACGAGGTCCTGTTCGTCGTCGACGCGATGGTCGGCCAGGACGCGATCAACACGGCCACGGCGTTCCGCGACGGCGTCGGCTTCACCGGTGTCGTGCTCACCAAGCTCGACGGTGACGCCCGCGGTGGTGCCGCGCTCTCGGTCCGCGAGGTGACCGGCCAGCCGATCCTCTTCGCGTCCAACGGCGAGAAGCTCGAGGACTTCGACGTCTTCCACCCGGACCGGATGGCGTCGCGCATCCTCGGCATGGGTGACGTGCTCACCCTCATCGAGCAGGCCGAGCAGCACTTCGACCAGGAGCAGGCCGAGAAGGCCGCGCAGAAGCTGCACTCCGGCCAGTTGACGCTGGAGGACTTCCTGGAGCAGATGCTCGCGATCCGCAAGATGGGCCCGATCGCGAACCTGCTCGGCATGCTCCCCGGCGCCGGCCAGATGAAGGACCAGCTGGGGATGCTGGACGAGAAGCACCTCGACCGCATCCAGGCGATCATCCGCGGCATGACCCCGGCGGAGCGGGACGACCCGAAGATCATCAACGGCTCCCGCCGGCTGCGCATCGCGAACGGCTCCGGCGTCAAGGTCAGCGACGTCAACGACCTGGTCAACCGCTTCTTCGAGGCCCGCAAGATGATGGCCTCCATGGCCGGCCGGATGGGCTTCGGCGGCGGTGGCGGCAAGAAGGGCAAGGGCAAGAAGGGGAAGAAGGGCAAGGGCCGCGGCCCGACGCCCCCCAAGATCAAGGGCGGCTTCCCCGGGATGATGCCCGGCATGGGCGGCCTCCCCGGCATGGGCCAGCTCCCCGGCATGCCTCCCGGCGGCCTCCCCGACCTCGGCGGCAGCCTGAACGAGCTCCCGCCCGGCTTCGACCCGTCGAAGTTCAAGTTCGACGGCGACGACAAAAAGAAGAAGTGACCATGCACCTGCGCGGCGTCGTCCTGCCGGACGGCGAGCCGCGAGACCTGTGGGTGGTCAACGGCCGCGTGCGCACCCGGCCCGTTCCGGGTGCGCAGACCGTGGTCGACGGCGGTTTCCTGGTACCGGGCCTGGTCGACGCGCACTGCCACGTGGGCCTCGGCCCGCAGGGTGGCGTCGAACTGCCCGAGGCCGTCGACCAGGCGCTGACCGACCGCGCCGCGGGCACGTTGCTGATCCGCGACTGCGGGTCGCCGGTCGACACGACGCCGTTGCAGGAGCGCCTCGACCTGCCCCGGATCATCCGCGCGGGCCGGCACATCGCCAAGCCGAAGCGGTACCTGCCGCACATCGGCGTGGAGATCGAGACCGACCTCGCCTCCGCCGTGGCCGAGCAGGCCGCGCAGGGCGACGGCTGGGTGAAGCTCGTCGGCGACTGGATCGACCGCGGCGTCGGCGACCTGGCCCCGCTGTGGACGGACGACGAGCTGGCGCAGGCGATCAAGGTCGCTCACGACGCCGGCGCCAAGGTCACCGCGCACGTGTTCGGCGAGGACGCGCTGCCCGGCCTGATCGGCGCCGGGATCGACTGCATCGAGCACGGCACCGGCCTCACCGACGACACCATCGCGATGATGGCCGAACGGGGCACCGCGCTGGTGCCCACGTTGATCAACATCGAGACCTTCCCCGGCATCGCGGACAAGGCGGGCAAGTACCCGGCCTACGCCAGCCACATGCGCGACCTGCACGCCCGCGTCGCCACCACGGTGGCGAAGGCGGTCGAGGCGGGCGTCCCCGTCTACGCGGGCACCGACGCCGGCGGTGGCATCCAGCACGGCCGCATCGTCGACGAGATCGCCGCGCTGCACCGCGTGGGCATGAGCGCCGCCGACGCCATCGGTGCCGCGTCGTGGAACGCCCGCGAGTGGCTGGGCTTCCCGTCGCTGACCGAGGGCGCGGCCGCGGACATCGTGGTGTACGACGAGGACCCGCGCACGAACCTCGACGTCCTGCGGTCACCGCGCCTGGTCATGCTGCGGGGCCGGGTCTACTGAGCCCGGGCGAGCGCACCGACCTGGTACGAGCCGCCCTTCCGCTGCGTGATGACGGCCATCCGGTTGGCCGCGTTGATGAGCCCCACCAGGCACACCAGCGCGGCCACCTGCTCGTCGTCGTAGTGCTTGCGCACGTTCTCCCAGGTCTCGTCGCTGACACCGTCCCTGGTGAGCAGCGTGCCCTCCTCGGCGAACGCCAGCGCGGCCTGCTCGGCCTCGGTGAACACGGTGGTCTCGCGCCACCCGGCCACCAGGTGCAGCCGCAGCGGGTCCTCACCGGCGGCGACGGCTTCCTTGACGTGCATGTCGAGGCAGAAGCCGCAGCCGTTGAGCTGGCTCGCCCGCAGGCTGACCAGCTCGGCCGTGAGCGTCGGCAGCGACGTGCCGCGCACCGCTTGGCCGAGGCCCGCGAACCGCTTGGCGATCTTGGCGCCGGTCTCGGTGGCGAAGAGGTCGAAGCGGGGTTCCATGGTGTTCCTCCCTCGTGGGTCTTGCTCGGTGCCCACAGGACGCCGCCGCTCCAGACCGTGTGACAGGCCGCCGTTGTGACCCGTGCCACTGTCACAGGACCCGATCGGGTGGCGTCTGGTGGGGAGGCCACGTTCAAGGGGGACACCGATGCCGGACACCGCGACGGACACCTTCGTCAGCCACCGCAACCTGCTCTTCACGATCGCCTACGAGATGCTCGGCTCCGCCGCCGACGCCGAGGACGTGCTGCAGGAGACGTGGCTGAAGTGGTCCGGCGTCGACCACGGCACCGTCGAGAACCACCGCGCCTACCTGGTCCGCATCGTGACCCGCCACTCCCTCGACCGCCTGCGCACCCTCGGCCGCCGCAAGGAGACCTACGTCGGCTCGTGGCTGCCGGAACCCCTGCTCACCGCCCCGGACGTCGCCGAGGACGTCGAGCTCGCCGACAGCGTCTCGATGGCCGTGCTGCTCGTCCTGGAGACCCTGACCCCGACCGAACGCGCCGTCTTCGTCCTGCGCGAGGTCTTCGACCTGGACCACGACGAGATCGCCGCCGCCGTCGACAAGACCCCGGCCGCGGTCCGCCAGATCGCCCACCGCGCCCGCTCCCACGTCGCCGCCCGCCGCCCGCGCGAGGTCGTCACCCAGGCGGCCACCCGTGCCGCGCTGGCCGCGTTCCGGCGCGCCACCGAGACCGGTGACCTGCAAGGACTCCTCGACCTGCTCGCACCGGACGTCGTGTTCCTCGGCGACGGCGGCGGCGTGAAGCAAGCCGTCCCCCGTCCGGTCGTCGGCGCCGCGAAGGTCGCCCGCATGCTGCTCGGCGGCCTCACCAGGGTGGCCGGCTGGTCCATGGAACCCGCGCAGGTCAACGGCTACCCGGCGCTCGTGCTCAAGTTCGCCGGCGAGCTCGACACGGTCATCGCGCTGCGCATCGACGACGGGCGGATCAGCGGGCTCTACGCGGTGCGCAACCCGGCGAAGCTCTCGCACATGGAACGGGAGAACCCGCTGGCCCGCTGACCGCGGCGCGGAGGTTTGGACCCCTCTCCGCCCGCCGATTCGACTACGAGGAGAAGGACACCCGCCAAGACCCCGATCTGACCATCTTTTGGCCAGGCGCTTGGCCGGGTTCCACCGGTGCAGCACGCTAACCTCGGATTCGGGGCCGCTGATCGCTGTCCCCACTCCACTCGTATCGCGAGGCACCGGTCCCGCACCGGTGTCTCAGCAGCCGTCGATCGCGAGGTGAGCCGATGAGTGCGCCACACACCACGCCACACACCACGCCGCACGCAGTACAGCCGCTGGCAGCCGCGGCGTGACTAAATTGCAGAGCGTGAACGAGCAGGAGTCCCCCAAGCGCACCTTCCTCCAGAGCGTGCGCGACGTCAGCCGCAACCCGGAGCCGGAGCGGGTCGGCCAGCGCTGGGGTTTCGGTGCGTTCCTCCTGGTGGAGGCCGTCTTCATCCTGTCGGCCGTGTTCATCACCGCGGTCGGCAGCAGCGTCGGCGCGACCCTGGAGAACTCGACGTCGCTGGTGCTGATCGGGTCGCTGGTGCCGATCCTGCTCGCCGCCACCCTGGCCGTGGTGATCACCTACGTGCGCGGCAACGGGCCCGTGGTCGACCTCAGGCTGAGCATGACGAAAGAGGACGTGGCGATCGGCCTGAAGATCGGTGTCGCCGGTTTCGTCCTCACCTACGTCGCCGCCACCGCGTGGGCCAAGATCGTCGGCGAGGGCAACGCGACCAGCGCCATCGCCGAGCTCTTCAGCCAGGCGAACCTGCCGCTCGCGGCCGCGATCACGATGTTCCTCTACATGAGCTTCATCGGGCCGATCTGCGAGGAGATCATCTTCCGCGGGCTGCTGTGGGGTGCCGTCGAGCGCCAGGGGTGGAGCCGGTGGGCCGCGTTCGTGCTGACCACCGTGATCTTCGCGGTCAGCCACCTGGAGCCGCAACGGACGTGGCTGCTGCTGGTGATCGCCATCCCGATCGGGGTGGCCCGGTTGATCACCCGCAGGCTCGGGGCGAGCATCGTTGCGCACGTGATGAACAACTTCCTCCCCGGTCTGTCCCTCCTGCTGCTCTCGGTCGGTGTCATCTGATGGACCTCAACAGCGACCTCGGCGAGGGCTTCGGCATCTGGCAGCTGGGCGACGACACGGCGCTGCTGGGCGTCATCACCAGCGCGAACGTCGCCTGCGGCTTCCACGCGGGCGACCCGTCGACCATGCGCCGGGTGTGCGAGCAGGCCGCGCGCAACGGCGTCCGGGTCGGCGCCCAGGTGTCCTACCGCGACCTCGCGGGCTTCGGCCGCAGGTTCATCGACGCCGACCCGGCCGAGCTGGCCGACGAGGTGCTCTACCAGATCGGCGCGCTCGACGCGTGCGCGCGAGCGGCGGGCACCGAGGTGGTCTACGTGAAGCCGCACGGCGCGCTCTACAACGCGACGGTGCACCACGAGAAGCAGGCGCAAGCCGTGGTCGACGGCATCAAGGCGTTCAAGGACCTGCCCGTCCTCGGCCTCCCGGGCTCGCAGCTGCTGGCGAAGGCCGAGGCCGCCGGCCTGCGCGCGGTGCAGGAAGCCTTCGCCGACCGCGGCTACACCCCGCAGGGCACGCTGGTGCCGCGCTCGGAGCCGAACGCCCTGCTCACGGACACCGAACAGGTCGTGGAACGGGCCAAGCGCCTGCTCGACGGCGAGATCGTCGCCGTCGACGGCACGGTGCTCAAGACTCGGGCCGAGTCGTTGTGCGTGCACGGCGACACGCCGGGTGCCGTGCACCACGCGCAGGCGGTGCGAGAGGCGCTGGGAACGGTCGCCGCGTTCGCCTAGACCGCCCCGATTCGGGTTCGGCGGCTCCCCTCTGGCACAATTGACCGCTGTCCGCCGCGGTCGGCCCCTCTGCCCGGGCCGCGGCTGTGCGAACCACCAACACAGAGTTCGAGGAGTACCAGGCCCGTGGCCGTCAAGATCAAGCTTCAGCGTCTCGGCAAGATCCGCCAGCCGTACTACCGCATCGTGGTCGCCGACGCGCGCACCCGCCGCGACGGCAAGGCGATCGAGACGATCGGCAAGTACCACCCGAAGGAAGAGCCGTCGTTCATCGCGGTCGACTCCGAGCGTGCGCAGTACTGGCTGGGTGTCGGCGCGCAGCCGACCGAGTCGGTCCAGCGCCTGCTGGAGATCACCGGTGACTGGCAGAAGTTCAAGGGCCTGCCGGGCACCGAGGGCACCCTGAAGGTCAAGGAGCCGAAGCCGTCGAAGGCCGACCTGTTCGCCGCCGCGCTCGCCGCCGCGAACGAGGAGCCGATGACCGAGGCCACCACGCCGAAGGCGAAGAAGGCCAAGAAGGCCGACGAGGCCCCCAAGGCTGACGCCGAGGCCACCAAGGACGAGGCGTGAGTTTGTTGGCTGACGCCCTCGAACACCTCGTTCGCGGCATCGTCGACCACCCGGACGACGTCCGGGTGAACCTCGTCACGACCCGCCGCGGCCGCACCCTCGAGGTCCACGTCCACCCGGACGACCTCGGCAAGGTGATCGGTCGCGGCGGTCGCACCGCGACGGCTCTGCGCACCGTGATGGCCGGCATCGGCGGTCGTGGTGTGCGGGTCGACGTCGTCGACACCGACCGCTGAACGAACTTCAAGGGCAAATGGACGTCGTTGTCGGCCGTGTGGCCAAGGCGCACGGGATCACCGGCGAGCTCGCCGTTGACGTGCGCACTGATTCACCCGAACTGCGGTTCGCGCTCGGAGCCACGCTCCAGGCCAAGCTGCGTGACGGCACGTCCCGAAGCCTCACCGTGTCAGCCGCCCGGCCTCATGCCGGGCGGCTGCTCGTGCGTTTCGCCGAGGTCGTCACCCGCGACGTCGCCGAGGCGTTGCGCGGCACGTTGCTGCTGGGCAGCACCGACGACCTGCCGCCGAACGACGACCCCGACGAGTTCTACGACCACGAGCTCGAAGGGCTCGCGGCGGAGCTCGTCGACGGCACGAAGCTCGGCACGGTCAAGGAGGTCCTGCACGGACCCGGCGGTGAGCTGCTCGTCGTGCTCCGCGACAGCGGTGAGGCGCTGATCCCGTTCGTGCGCGAGATCGTGCCGACCGTGGACGTGCGCGGTGGCCGTGTCGTGATCGACCCGCCAGAGGGCCTGCTCGATGCAGATTGACGTCGTCACGATCTTCCCGGAGTACCTGGCGCCGCTGCGTGCCGCGTTGCTCGGGAAGGCGATCGACAAGGGCCTGATCAGCGTCGGCGTGCACGACCTGCGCGACTGGACCCAGGACGTGCACAAGGCTGTCGACGACAGCCCGTACGGCGGTGGGCCCGGCATGGTCATGAAGCCGGACATCTGGGGCCACGCGCTCGATGACGTGTGCACGGACTCCACGCGCCTCATCGTCCCGACGCCGGCCGGACGCCCGTTCACGCAGGCGCTCGCCCACGAGTACGCGGGCGAATCGCACCTCGTGTTCGCGTGCGGCCGTTACGAAGGCATCGACCAGCGTGTCGTCGATGACGCCGCACGGCGCGTGCGCGTCGATGAGGTGTCCATCGGGGACTACGTGCTGGTGGGCGGTGAGGTGGCGGTGCTCGCGATCGTGGAAGCGGTCGCACGGCTGCTGCCCGGCGTGCTCGGCAACCCGAAGTCGCACGCCGAGGACTCGTTCCAGGACGGCCTGCTGGAGGGCCCGAGCTACACGCGGCCCGAGGTGTGGCGCGAGCTGGCGGTACCGGACGTGCTGCGCTCCGGCAACCACCGGCTGATCAACCGCTGGCGGCGTGACCAATCGCTCGCCAGGACCCTCGAAAGGCGTCCTGACCTGCTGGAGGCGTTGCCGGCGGACGCGTTCGACAAGCACGACCGGGCCCTGCTCGCACGCCTGCGCGAGGGCGGGGAGTAGCCCGATTTCGTCCCGGAGTGCCTGGTCTGGCACACTGGACCAGTTGCCGCAGCCGGTGTCACATCGGCGTGCGCACCAAGCCGACCCCCATCATGTCGTGCACAGCCATGGAACATGCTCTGGGGAGTTCACAGACACACGTGAGGACCACCGATGAACATCCTGGACGCACTTGACGCCCAGTCGCTGCGCTCCGACGTCCCGGCCTTCCGCGCCGGCGACACGCTGAAGGTCCACGTCCGCGTCATCGAAGGCCAGCGCGAGCGCGTCCAGGTCTTCCAGGGCGTCGTGATCCGTCGCCAGGGCGGCGGCATCCGCGAGACCTTCACCGTCCGCAAGGTCTCCTTCGGCGTCGGTGTCGAGCGCACCTTCCCGGTGCACTCCCCGAACATCTCGGAGATCGAGGTCGTCACCCGCGGTGACGTGCGTCGCGCCAAGCTGTACTACCTGCGCGAGCTGCGCGGCAAGGCCGCCAAGATCAAGGAGAAGCGCGAGGCCCGTCCGGTCTCCTGATCGGTGGCTTCAGGCCCAGAAGACTTCGAGGACGCCTCCGCACCGGATGAACCGGGGCGGGGGCGTGCTCTTGTCTGGAGGGATGTTCTCCACGTCGTCGTGACGGCGGTCGTGCTGACAGTGCTGATCCAGGCGTTCGTGGCGCGGGTCTACGTGATCCCCTCGGCGTCGATGGAACGCACGCTGCACGGCTGCTCCGGGTGCGAGAACGACCGCGTGCTGGTCGACAAGCTCACCTACCGGTTCAGCGACATCGAGCCGGGCGAGGTGATCGTGTTCCGCGGCCCCGAGGCGTGGGGGACGAACGACTTCCGCGGCGCCCCGCCGTCGACGAACCCGATCGCGCGCGCTGTGCGCAACGTCGGTTCGCTGGTGGGCATCGCGCCCGCGAACGAACGCGACTTCGTCAAGCGCGTCATCGCGTTGCCTGGTCAGACCGTGGAGTGCTGCGACGCGCAGCACCGCGTGGTGGTCGACGGCAAACCGCTCGATGAGCCCTATGTGCATTGGCAGGCGGGCACGTCGCCGGCCGACCACGAACCGTTCGCGCCGATACGAGTTCCGGATGGGCGCCTGTTCGTAATGGGCGACAACCGCATGAACTCCACCGATTCGCGCAAACAGGGCGGCGGGGGCGTAGCGGGCACAGTGCCCGTCGAGAACGTCATCGGCAAGGCGCGGTACGTCGTTTTCCCGAAAGAACGGTGGCGTGCGGTGTCCGACCACAACCCTCAGCCCCTAGGCTGATCTCGTGGTTGACGTCGATCCAGAGCACACGCCGTCCAGTGACGAGCCGACTTCGGACGCTTCGGGCGAAACCTCGAAGAAGAAGAAGAAAAAGGGCAACTTCTGGAAGGAACTGCCGGTTCTCATCCTGGTCGCGTTCGGTCTCGCGATCGGCATCCAGGTCTTCCTCGGCCGCGTCTACATGATCCCGTCGGAGTCGATGGAGACGACGCTGCACGGGTGCACCGACTGCTACGGCGACCGGGTGCTCGTCGACAAGGTCACCTACCGCTTCAGCGAGCCCGCGCCCGGCGACGTGATCGTGTTCCGCGGGCCGCCTGCCTGGCAGAACGACTTCCTCGTCGACGAGCCGGGCAACCCGGTCTCGGAGGGCCTGTCGTGGCTCGGGTCGCTGGTCGGCCTGCCGTCGGCCAACGAGGAGGACTTCGTCAAGCGCGTGATCGCCGTGGGCGGGCAGACGGTGAAGTGCTGCGACGAGCAGAACCGGGTGCTCGTGGACGGCAAACCGCTCGACGAGCCGTACAAGCACTTCGACGAGGGCACCGAGGCGGTGCAGGAGTCGTTCGAGGAGCTCAAGATCCCCGAGGGCAAGCTGTTCGTGCTCGGCGACAACCGCAACCACTCGTGCGACTCGCGCTGCCAGGGGCAGGGTGGCCTGAACGGCCTGGTCCCGGTGGACGACGTGATCGGCAAGGCGCGCGTGATCGTGCTGCCCCCGTCGCGGTGGCAGGGCGTGTCGGACCACAACCCGCAGGTCGTGTCGATGGGTGCGCCGGGATGGCAGGAAACCGTCCCGATGGGCCTGGGTATCGTCGCCGCGTGGCCGCTTCTGTTGCTCGGACGCCGACTGCGGGACCGATTCCGCCGATGACGATGCTGATGCCGCCCCGTGCGGTCGTACGCGGCTCGTCGGGGAACTGGGCGCTGCAGAGCACGCTGGAACGCCGTGGCCTCGGTCCGGTCGCCGGTGTCGACGAGGCGGGGCGCGGGTCGTGCGCGGGACCGTTGGTGATCGCGGCGTGCGTGCTGCGGCCGGGTGACGCGGCGCGGTTCGAGGGCCTGAACGACTCGAAGCTCATGACCGCGGCGGCGCGCGACCGGATGTACGACCTGGTGCGCAAGCGTGCTTTGGATCACTCCGTCGTCGTGGTGTCGCCGGCCGAGATCGACGCGTTCGGCATCCACGTCATGAACATCGAGGGCATGCGCCGGGCCGTGGCGCAGCTGTCGACGCAGCCCGGGTACGTGCTCACCGACGGTTTCAAGGTGCCGGGGATGCCCGCGCCGAGCGTCGCGGTGATCAAGGGCGACCAGGCGGCAGCGTGCGTGGCGGCGGCATCGGTGCTGGCCAAGGTCACGCGGGACCGCATCATGGCCGAGCTGCACGAGCGGTGTCCGGAGTACGCGTTCAACGTGCACAAGGGCTACTGCACGGCCGAGCACACGGCTGCGTTGATGGAGCACGGGCCGTGCGCGGAGCACCGCTGGTCATGGGTGAACGTGGCCGCCGCGGCACAGAAGCACGGTCTCGCCGCGCCGCACAGGGTGGCGCGCAGCATGGCCGCGACGGCCGTGGTCCAGAATGGGGCTTCCCCGGAGAACATCGGGGAGCTCGCGACGAGGGAGGGCGCGGAGCAGATGAACCGCGCGGAGGCGTAATGAGTGCAGAGGATCTCGAGAAGTACGAGACCGAGATGGAGTTGTCGCTGTACAAGGAGTACCGCGACATCGTCAGCCAGTTCTCGTTCGTCGTGGAGACCGAACGGCGGTTCTACCTGGCCAACTCGGTGGACGTGCAGGTGCGCAACGCCGACGGCGAGGTGTACTTCGAGGTGCGCATGTCGGACGCGTGGGTGTGGGACATGTACCGGCCCGCGAGGTTCGTCAAGAACGTTCGTGTCATCACTTTCAAGGACGTGAACGTGGAGGAGCTGGACAAGCCGGACCTGCGCCTGCCGGAGAGCGGGCCGTTCCCCACGTAGCACACCCCACCGACAACTCCGCCGTTTCAAGATCCACAACGGCCGACTTGTCCACAGCCACCGAGTTGTCCACAGATTCCCCTCGGCCCCACCACCCGCCCCGCCCCACCCTGCAAGGTCGTACCCAACGACCCGCAGGGAGGCGAAGGCGATGGAAGCACCGGTACTGGTCCGCAGGCGGCCGCAGCAGGACCTGGCCCGCAGGGGTGAGGATCTGGCGTGCAGGTACCTGGAGCAGCAGGGCCTGGTGGTCCTGTCGAGGAACTGGACGTGCCGCGACGGAGAGCTCGACGTCGTCGCGGTCGACAGCGGCCAGTTGGTGGTCGTCGAGGTCAAGACGCGCACGGCGCCGGCCTGGGGGCGTCCGGACGAGGCGGTCGACGAACGCAAGCTGAGCCGCTTGCGGCGCACAGCGCTGCGCTGGCTCGGCGCGCACCAGGTCGGGTGGTGCCCCGTGCGGGTGGACCTGATCTCGGTGCTCTGGCCACCGGGCGGCGAACCGCAGGTGCAGCACCTGCGAGGGGCCTGACGTGGGCCTCGCGCAGGCGTGGTCGGTGTCGCTGTACGGCGTCGACGGCCTCGTGGTCGAGATCGAGGCGGACGTGGGGGTCGGCCAGCCGCGCACCCACCTGCTCGGGCTGCCCGACGCCGCGTTGCACGAGTCCAAGGAGCGGGTGAAGGCCGCCGTCCGCAACACGCGGGAGGAGTGGCCCAAGCAGCGCATCGTGCTGGGCCTGTCCCCGGCGGCGCTGCCGAAGGGCGGCAGCAGCTACGACCTCGCGATCGCCTGCGCCACCCTGTCGGCCGCCGGCTCGGTCCCGCCCGACCGCCTCGGCAGCACCGTGCTGCTGGGCGAGCTGGCGCTCGACGGCCGGGTCCGCGCGGTCCGCGGCGTCCTGCCCGCCCTGCTGGCCGCCCGCCGCGCCGGCCTGCGCACCGCCGTGGTGCCGGTGGACGCGCTGCCGGAGGCCGCCCTGGTCGACGGCGTGGAGGTGCACGGCGCGCAGACGCTGGGCGAGGTGCTCACGTGGCTGCGCGGCGACGTCCCGGCGCTGGCACCCGTCCCCGAGCTGGCCGACCCGCCACCGCCGCAGGTCCCCGACCTGACCGACGTCGTGGGCCAGCCCGAGGCGCGCTGGGCCCTGGAGGTCGCCGCCGCGGGCGCCCACCACCTGCTGCTGACCGGCCCGCCGGGCACCGGCAAGACGATGCTCGCCGAACGCCTCGCCGGCCTGCTGCCACCCCTGAGCCGCCAGGACGCGCTGGCCGTCACCGCCGTCCACTCGGTGGCGGGCGTGCTGTCGAGCAACGCGCCGCTGGTGTCCAGCCCGCCGTTCGTGACGCTGCACCACACGACCTCCATCGCCGCCCTGGTCGGCGGCGGCAGCGGCCTGGCGAAACCCGGCGCCGCCTCCCGCGCGCACCGCGGCGTCCTGTTCCTCGACGAGGCCTGCGAATGGGGCCAGAAGGCCATCGAGTCCCTGCGCACCGCCCTGGAGGACGGCGAGATCCGCATCGCCCGCCGCGACGGCACCGCCCGCTACCCGGCCCGCTTCCAGCTGGTGCTCGCCACGAACCCCTGCCCCTGCGCCCCGCCGAAGGAGATCGACTGCTGCTGCACCCCGGCCGTGCGCCGCCGCTACCGGTCGCGCCTCTCCGGCCCCCTGCTCGACCGCGTCGACCTGCGCGTCCGCATGCGCCCGATGACCGCGATGTCGAACGCCGACGCCACCCCACCCGAACCCACCGCCACAGTGCGAGCCCGCGTCCTCGCCGCCCGCACCCGAGCCGCCGCCCGCTGGTCCGCCCACGGCCACCCCTGGCAGACCAACGCCGACGTCCCCGGCCCCTCCCTCCGCCGCGAGTTCGCCCTCCCACGCCCCGTGACCGCCCTCCTGGACCGCGCCCTGGCCACCGGCGCCCTGACCGGCCGCGGCGCCGACCGCTGCCTCCGCGTCGCCTGGACCCTCGCCGACCTCTCCGAGTCCGCCCGCCCGACCTCCGACCACGTGGCCGCAGCCCTCTCCTTCCGCGACCGCTCCTAACCCACCCTCAACCCCCGCCTACCCACCCACCTACCCACCCCCAACCCACCCTCGCCAGCGCGGGCACCAGCCCCAGCGCCACCGCCCGCCCCATCGCGGCCACCGCCGCCACACCGAGGGCGGTGCCCGCCGAAGCCAAGGCAGCGCCTACCGATCCCCTCGACGGCGTCCGCCAAGCCCAAGGCGGCGTCCTGCAGGCCCAAGCCCTCTGTCCTGATCCGCCTAGCTCAATCAGCTCAGTCCCGCCCGCCCAGTCCTGCCCGCCCGCCGGCCGAGTCCCGCCCGGCCAAGTCCCGCCCGGCCCAGTCCCTCCTCGACCCAGTCCCTCCTCGACCCAGCCCGACCGGGCTCACCCGCCGCCCAGGCCCGACACATCCCCGGCCCGAACTACCCCGTTCGACCCGCCCCGTTCGACCCGCCCCGTTCGACCCGCCCCGACCGGACCGGGCGCTAGCCGCCGCCCACCTTCCGCCGCTTTCCGCCACCACCAGACCGCCGGGCGCGGAGCCCACTCCCACTCCGCGCCCGGCCCCACCCCCGCCCCTCCGAAACCGCACGACCCCCAAACAGCCGGACGCAGAGCGTTCGAGCCCCGGCTCTGCGTCCGGCCCCACAAGCGGGACGCCCGCCCTCCCCGGCGGGCGTCCCGCTCCCTCCCCCACAACGCCGCCCACGCGCCTCCAGCTCTCCTCAGCCCGTCCCCTCCCGAACCGATCAACCCACCCACCTCAGACACCTCAGACAGGAGTCCGACCGTGAACCTGTTCTCCGCCTCGCCCGCCCTGGCCGTCGCCGCCTCGCCGACCGCAGGCCTGCCCTCCCACTGGCTGCCCTCGGTGGTCCGCGGCCGGACTCCTGCCACCAGTCCGCCGTGGTGGCCACATCCCTGGCAGCGGTGGCTTCCCTGGTGGTGGTTCCAGTGAGCGGCACCGCGCCCGACGACGTTCGTCTTGCCAGGGCATACCTCTCGCGTGTTGCTGAACCGCATGCCGGGGCGCTGGCCGGGCTGGTGTCGGAGGTGGGGCCGGTGGAGGCGGCGCGGTTGGTGCGAAGCGGCGAAGTTTCGCCGTCGGTGGTCAGCCAGACGTCCGCGCGCAGGGCCGAGGAGCGGGCGCATGAAGACCTCGAGCGCATCGCTGGGCGGGGTGGGCGGTTGGTGGTGCCCGAGGACGCGGAGTGGCCGGGGTGGCCGTTCATCGCGTTGACGTTGGGGCACGCGCGGCGGTTGCGGTGTGGTGGTGAGCCGTTGGCGTTGTGGGTTCGGGGGCCGTACGACCTGGGGGAGGTCACCGAGAAAGCGGTGGCCGTCGTCGGGTCGCGGGCTGCCAGCGGGTACGGCGAGCACGTTGCCGCCGAGTTCGGGTACGGGCTGGCGCAGGCCGGGGTGACCGTTGTTTCCGGTGCGGCGTACGGGATCGACGGTGCGGCTCACCGGGGTGCGCTCGGCGGTGGCGGGGTGACGGTCGCGGTGCTGGCCTGCGGGGTGGACATCGCCTACCCGGCCGGGCACCAGGGGTTGCTCGGGAAGATCGCGAAGGAAGGACTGGTGATCAGCGAGTACCCGCCGGGGGTGACGCCGGCGCGGCACCGGTTCCTGACGCGCAACCGGCTCATCGCGGCCTTGGGGGTCGGGACCGTCGTGGTCGAGGCGGGGCGGCGCAGCGGGGCCAAGAACACGGCGGCGATCACGGTGGCGTTGGGGCGGGTGCTCATGGCCGTGCCGGGGCCGGTGACGTCCGCGAGCTCTGCCGGGTGCCACGAGCTGCTCAGGGACCGGCAGGCGGAACCGGTCAGTTCCGTTGCGGAGGTCGTGGAGTCGGTGGGGCGGTTCGGGGACGATCTCGCCACCCAGCCCGCGCAGAAGCAGAGCGAGATCGGCGCACCGCAGGGCGAGGCGATGCGCGTGTACGAGGCGCTCGGGAAGCGCAGCGCGGTCAGTGCCGAGGTCGCGTCGGTCGAGTCCGGGGTGGCGTTGGAACGGGTGCGGGCGTTGTTGCCCGAGCTGGAGCTGGCCGGGTTGGCGCTGCAGGCCGACGGCGGCTGGCGGCGGGTGGAGGTGCCACGGTGATCAGGTGACCTTATGACCTGCGCTTCTCATATGTCCATTGTGGAGTCAAAGCAAATCTGTCGGCGGTTCTGGTGCTGGGACTTCATTCCACGTCGAGGGGGAAGGAGGTGGACCTTCGGCTGATTGGGTGGTCGTGCTAACCGTGAGCGCTACTCCGAAAGGTGATCCGTGGCCGTTGTTGTGCCGATTGTCGTCACGGGGAGTGGGAACGTTACCGGCTGAACGATCATGAGAGCGCTCCCAGACGGCGTGGGGGTGTGGCGAGACTTGACCAAACGCCCCGACTGGCGCAGCGTCTTGGCCTATGTCCCCGCCGCCGCATGGTCGGACACGCCGTGTCGATCTCGTTCGCCTGCGCGAAAAACTGCCGACCAACGTCGCGGAGGCGTTGCGGCAGTACGAACGGCACCTCACGTTGGAGCGTGATCTCTCGCCGCACACGGTGCGCGCGTACATGGGAGATGTCGTCGCGCTGCTCGGACACGTCGCGGGGGACACCCCGGAGAACGCCGACGTGGGCCGGATCGACCTGATCGGGCTGCGGTCGTGGCTGGCTGCTCAACGCGCGGAAGGGTCGAGTCGCACGACCCTCGCGCGGCGTGCGGCGGCGGCGCGGACGTTCACGGCCTGGGCGCACCGGGCCGGGCACCTCGCCGCGGACCCCGGTCCGCGGCTCGCCGCGCCGCGGCCGCACCGCACGTTGCCGGCGGTGTTGCGGGCGGATCAGGCGAAGGACGCGATGGAGGCCGTATCCTCTGGCGCTTCCGAGGGCGATCCGGTTGCGCTGCGTGATCAGGCCGTGGTGGAGTTGCTGTACGCCACAGGTGTCCGCGTGGCTGAACTCTGCGGGCTTGACCTCGACGACGTCGACTACTCCCTAAGGGTGATTCGAGTTCTTGGCAAAGGTGGACGCGAGCGCACCGCACCGTTCGGCGTTCCGGCCGAGCGAGCATTGCGGCGTTGGCTCGACCAAGGCCGGAATGCCCTGGTAGCAGCCGATTCACCGCCGGCGCTGTTCCTCGGCGCCCGCGGCGGCAGGCTCAACCAGCGGGCCGTTCGCCAACTGGTGCACGAGGTCGTCGCCGTGGTGCCGGACGCACCGGACATCGGGCCGCACGGGTTGCGCCACTCCGCTGCGACCCATTTGCTGGAAGGAGGAGCGGACCTGCGCACCGTCCAAGAACTGCTCGGTCACGCTACGCTCGCAACGACTCAGCTTTACACACACGTCACTGTCGAACGGCTGAAGGCGATCCATGACCGAACCCACCCCCGTTCCTGACGCCGCAGGGGGAGGATCGCGTACGGCGACCGTGCCCCCTGAACCCATCGTGCCCGCAACCGCCACCAAGCAGGCGAGCAACGGTCACCGTCAGAACGGCGCGCCGCGCACCGAGGTGAGCACCGGGTCGGCCCCAGAACCCGGTGCGGACACGCACGTCAACGGCACGCCTGTGGCCGCTCCGACCGCGGTGACGCGCGCGGACGTGCGGTCCGGTGACGACGTCGAGGCCGGCATCGTCGCGCTGTGGCGCAGCTACGGCGGGTCGCGCGACCAGAACGAGCGCGACCGCCTCGTCCTGCACTACGCGCCGCTGGTCAAGTACGTCGCCGGTCGCGTCGGAACCGGCCTGCCCGCGCACGTGGACGTGGCCGACCTGATCCAGTCCGGCATCTTCGGCCTCGTCGACGCCATCGAGAAGTTCGAGCCGGAACGCGGCCTCAAGTTCGAGACCTACGCCATGCAGCGCATCCGCGGTGCGATCCTCGACGACCTGCGCTCGCAGGACTGGGTGCCGCGCTCGGTCCGCAGCCGCGCCCGCGATGTCGAACGCGCCCTCGAACGCCTCGGCGCCAAGCTCCAGCGCACGCCCACCGACCGCGAGCTCGCCGCAGAGCTCAAGATCGGGCTGGCCGAACTGCGCGAGCTCTACGGCCAGCTGCAGCTCACCAGCGTCGTCGCCCTCGACGAGCTGATCGCGCCGAACAAGGGCGGCTCCTCGCTCGCCGAGTCGCTGCCCGACGACGCCGCGGAGGACCCGGTCGCGAGCCTCGTCGACCAGGACAGCCGCCGGCAGCTCGCCGACGCCATCGCCCAGCTCGCCGAACGCGACCGCGTGGTCGTCACCCTGTACTACTTCGAGAACCTGACGCTCGCCGAGATCGGCAAGGTCCTCGGCGTGACCGAGTCCCGCGTCTGCCAGCTGCACACCCGCGCCGTCCTGCGCCTGCGCACGAAGCTCAACGAGCAGTCTGAGGCCTAGACCGCCTCCTTTCCGTCGCAACCTGGTCCGTACCGGGCTGCCGTTGACACGCGCCTGTGGTCTCGCCGCCGGAACATGACCGCTGGGCCACGGTTGATCGACTGGGGTGGGTGGTGGCCTGAGGCCGCCTGACCGAGCTGGTGGACTGAGGCTGGTGGGCCTCAGGCTCGTAGACCCGAAGCCGCTGGACCGGGCTGGAGGAGCTGGGGTTGCGGACAGGGTGGGCCGGGGCTGGTGGACAGGCTGGTCCACCAGGGACTGTCGGACCGAGCTGTGGTTCGTGCTGCGCACCCGCCGCCCGATCGGGGCCATGGCTCACCACCTCGCGCCCGGAACGTGCCCGAGTCGTGGTCCCCCTGTCGTGTCGGAGTGCGCTACGAAGGGGCGGCTTGAGGTCTCGAAGAGGTGAGTGGGGCTCGGAAACGAGGGTGAATCGGGCCTCCCGGAGGGGTGTCTGGGGCAATTCACTCGATCGAGTGGCGATCGGTTGCGCAGTGAAATCGGGGTGCGCGAGCGGCCCGTGCGGGCGGTGAGCGGAGGGCGGGTCACGGGCTGCGGATCACGGGCTGCGGGCCGTGGACGGCGGGGGTGTGGGGAGCAGGCGGACGCGGCCGGAGGAGAGCAGGCGGAGCGGGTCGACGTAGTCGTGGCCGCGGCGGGCGCCCCAGTGCAGGCACGCGGCCGGGCAGTGGCCGGGCTGGAGGTGGCCGATCACCTCGCCGCGGCGAACGGTGCTGCCGGCGGTGACCGCGGGCGTGATCGGTTCGTAGGTCGTGCGCAGGGGGCCGCGGTGCTGGAGCGAGACCAGGGTTCTGGCGGCGACCGCGCCCGCGTAGGCGACGGTGCCGTCGGCGGCTGCCAGCACCGGTGTGCCGGCGGAGGCGGCCAGGTCGACGCCGCGGTGGCCGGGGCCGAACGGTGTGGCGGGGGCGGTGAACGCGCGCACCACGGGGTGCGGCGGGGGCAGGGGCCACGAGTAGCGCGTGGTGGCCGGGGTCAGGAGGGTCGCCAGGAGCAGGGTGGTGGGGAGGAGCATGGGGACAGCTTCGGGTAGGGGATGTCCCGGGGACCACCGGCGAGCTGGGAACTGTGGACAACTCGGGGGTTGTGGACAAGTGCTCCCTCCGGCTACCTGCCGATTGGAGGTTTGTCGGGGGTGGGGCGTAGACTGTCGGGCGCGTCCCGTCTGTGCGGGACGACTTCGCGTGCCAACGCAGATCCGACCTGCTGTCGCTAGCTGGGTCGAGTCACGACGTCCGACGGTCCTGGCGGTGCAGAGATGCTCCGCGGGTGCGGGCGACGGCTACGGCACCAGGGCCGACGGCCACCCCGGCCGGAGGCGTCAACCGAACCGACGCGCAAGGTGAGACCTGGCGCGTCCGACAGATGAGGTGCGAACCGGCCATGGCCGTCGTAACCATGAAGCAGCTGCTCGACAGCGGCGTGCACTTCGGGCACCAGACCCGCCGCTGGAACCCGAAGATGAAGCGCTACATCTTCACCGAGCGCAACGGCATCTACATCATCGACCTGCAGCAGACGCTGACCTACATCGACCGGGCTTTCGAGTTCGTCAAGGAGACGGTCGCGCACGGCGGGTCGATCCTGTTCATCGGCACCAAGAAGCAGGCGCAGGAGGCCATCGCCAACGAGGCGCTCCGCGTCGGCATGCCCTACGTGAACCAGCGCTGGCTGGGCGGCATGCTCACCAACTTCTCGACGGTCCACAAGAGGCTCCAGCGCCTCAAGGAGCTCGAGTCGATGGAGCAGACCGGCGGTTTCCAGGGTTTCACCAAGAAGGAAATCCTGATGATGAACCGCGAGAAGGACAAGCTGGAGCGCACGCTCGGCGGTATCCGCGACATGTCCAAGGTGCCCAGCGCCGTGTGGATCGTGGACACCAAGAAGGAGCACATCGCGGTCGGTGAGGCTCGCAAGCTGAACATCCCGATCGTGGCGATCCTCGACACGAACTGCGACCCGGACGAGGTCGACTACCCGATTCCGGGCAACGACGACGCGATCCGTTCCGCCGCCCTGCTGACCAAGGTCGTGGCCGAGGCCGCCGCCGCCGGTCTCATGCAGCGCTCCGGTGCCCGTCGCGACGCCGCCGAGGGCCAGGACAAGCCCGAGGTCGCCGTCGACGAGCCGCTGGCGGAGTGGGAGCAGGAGCTCCTCACCAACACCTCCGCCGAGGCCAGCACTTCTGCCGAGGCCAGCACCTCCGCCGAGGCCCCGGCCGCGGCAGAGCAGCCCGTCCAGTCCTGATCTCCCACGCGGCGCCCGCACACCAGCGGGCGCCGCGTGACTCAAGCGCGTACATCGCAGAAGGAAAACGATGGCGAACTACACCACCGCGGACGTCAAGAAGCTCCGCGAGCTCACCGCCGCCGGCATGATGGACTGCAAGAAGGCCCTGGACGAGGCTGACGGCGACTTCGAGAAGGCCGTCGAGATCCTGCGCATCAAGGGCGCCAAGGACGTCGGCAAGCGCGCCGAGCGCACCACGTCCAACGGCCTCGTCGCCGTCAAGGACGGTGCCATGGTCGAGCTGCGCTGCGAGACGGACTTCGTCGCCAAGAACGCCGACTTCATCGCGCTGGCGGACGAGATCGTCGCGATCGCCAAGGCCAACAAGGTCGCGGACGTCGAGGCCCTCAAGGCCGTCGAGGTCGACGGCAAGACCGTGGACGCGCTGGTCCAGGAGTTCTCCGCCAAGATCGGCGAGAAGCTCGAGCTGGCCAAGGCCGTCGACTTCGACGGTGCCGTCTCGACCTACCTGCACAAGCGCGCCGCCGACCTGCCGCCCGCCGTGGGCGTCCTGGTCGAGTACACCGGCGACAACGCCGAGGCCGCCAAGGGTGCCGCGATGCAGATCGCCGCGATGCGCCCGAAGTTCGTCACCCGTGACGAGGTCCCCGAAGACCTGGTCGCCAACGAGCGCCGCATCGCCGAGGAGACCGCTCGCGAGGAGGGCAAGCCCGAGGGCGCGCTCCCCAAGATCGTCGAGGGTCGCGTCAACGGCTTCTTCAAGGACGTCGTGCTCCTGGAGCAGGCTTCCGTGACGGACAGCAAGAAGACGGTCAAGGCCCTGCTGGACGAGGCCGGCGTGACGGTCACCCGTTTCGCTCGGTTCGAGGTCGGCCAGAGCTGATCACGGTGAGGGCGGGGTTGCGAGAAGACGGCGACCCCGCCCTTGCTATGTCCTGACCAATGGCGCTGAGGAGGACTGACCTGTGAGCGAAGAAGGTAGCCACGGCTACAACCGGGTGATGCTCAAGCTCGGTGGCGAGATGTTCGGCGGTGGTGGCGTCGGGGTCGATCCCGATGTCGTCCAGACAGTCGCCCGGCAGATCGCTGCGGTCGTCCGGTCCGGCGTGCAGGTGGCCGTCGTCATCGGTGGTGGCAACTTCTTCCGCGGCGCGGAGCTGCAGCAGCGCGGCATGGACCGCTCGCGCGCCGACTACATGGGCATGCTCGGCACGGTCATGAACTGCCTGGCGCTGCAGGACTTCCTCGAGCGCGAGCACGGCATCGACACCCGCGTGCAGACCTCCATCCAGATGACGCAGGTCGCCGAGTCCTACATCCCCCGCCGCGCGATGCGTCACCTGGACAAGGGCCGCGTCGTGATCTTCGGTGGCGGCGCGGGTCTGCCGTACTTCTCCACCGACACCACCGCCGCCCAGCGCGCGCTGGAGATCGGCTGCGAGATCGTGCTGATGGCCAAGGCCGTCGACGGCGTCTACACGGCCGACCCCAAGATCGACCCGGACGCGCTGATGTTCGACAACATCACCCACCGCGAGGTGCTGGAGCGCGGCCTCAACGTCGCCGACGCCACGGCGTTCAGCCTCTGCATGGACAACAACATGCCGATCCTCGTCTTCAACCTCCTCACCGAGGGGAACATCGCGCGCGCGGTCCGTGGTGAGAAGATCGGCACCCTGGTCAACACCCCCGGTGGCCGGCCCGCCTTCTAGACCTGGTGGGATCAGACCTGGACCGGGACAAGGGCACGAACACGCAGAGCAAGGAGCAGTCGTGATCGACGAGACCCTCCTCGACGCCGAGGAGAAGATGGAGAAGGCGGTTTCGGTGGCGAAGGAGAACCTCGCCTCCGTGCGGACCGGTCGAGCGACTCCCTCGATGTTCAACCGCATCAACATCGACTACTACGGCTCGATGACGCCGCTGAACCAGATGGCCAGCATCTCGGTCCCCGAGGCGCGCATGGCGGTCGTCAAGCCGTACGACGCGAGCCAGCTGAACGCGATCGAGAAGGCGATCCGGGACTCCGACCTGGGCGTCAACCCGAGCAACGACGGCACCGTCATCCGCATCGTCATCCCGCAGCTCTCCGAGGAGCGCCGCCGGGACATGGTGAAGGTCGCCAAGCAGAAGGGCGAGGACGCGCGCGTCTCCGTCCGCGGTGTCCGCCGCAAGGCGAAGGAAGAGATCGACAAGCTCGTCAAGGACGGCGAGGTCGGCGAGGACGACGGCGCACGTGGTGAGAAGGAGCTCGACGCTCTGACCCACAAGTACACCGCGCAGGTCGACGAGCTCGTGAAGCACAAGGAAGCCGAGCTCCTCGAAGTCTGATTCCCCCTGATGGTTCGCCCGGCCGAGTCGCGGCAGGCGTGATTGCCCTGGCCGGGCGGAGGTCGTGATGGGAGCACAGGTGGCAGGCGGTCCCGCGGACGTGCCCGCGTCGAAGCCGTCGCGGGCGGGACGTGACCTGAGGTCGGCGGTCCTGGTCGGCGTCGGCCTCGGCGCGGTGATCATCGCGTCGCTGCTGACCGTCAAGGAGACCTTCATCGGCATCGTCGCGGCCGCCGCGGCGGTGTCGACGTGGGAGCTCGCGAACGCCTTCAAGAAGGGCGGCATCAACGTCGCCCTGTGGCCCGCTCTCATCGGCGGCCAGGCGATCATCTGGCTGTCCTGGCCGCTGGGCCGCGACGGCATGATGACCACGCTCGTGGTCACCGTGCTGGTCTGCATGTTCTGGCGGTTCCGCGGCGGTTCCGACGGTTACCTGCGCGACCTGAGCGCGTCGGTGTTCACCGTCGTCTACGTGCCGCTGTTCGCGGCGTTCGCGGCCATGCTCGTCGTCCCCGACGACGGTGCGGGCCGCGCGTTCGCGTTCATCATCGGCGTGGTGCTGTCCGACGTGGGCGGGTACGCGGCCGGTGTGTTCCTCGGCAAGCACCCGATGGCGCCGACGATCAGCCCGAAGAAGTCCTGGGAGGGCTTCGCCGGTTCACTGGTCGCCGGCGTGGTCGGTGGCGCGATCACCGTCACCACGCTGCTGGACGGCCAGTGGTGGCACGGCGCGCTGTTCGGTGCCGCGATCGTCGTCACGTCCACGGCGGGCGACCTGGTCGAGTCGCTGATCAAGCGCGACCTCGGCATCAAGGACATGGGCACGCTGCTGCCCGGCCACGGCGGCATCATGGACCGGATGGACTCGCTGCTGCCGTCCGCCGTCGCCTCCTGGCTGCTGCTGCATCTGTTCGTGCAGTGACGCCCCACTAGTCGTCGAACGGGTCGTCCACCGCGGTGCGCGGCTCGGCCTCGACGACGCGGGACGGGTCGATCACGGAGAACGCCATTCCCGCGTGGTCCTCGACCACGGTGATGCGCCCGAACGGCGTGTCGTAAGGCTCCACGGTGACCCGTCCGCCGAGCTCCAGCACGCGGTAGGCCACGGAGTCCGTGCCGATCTCCGGCGCGGCGTTGAAGTACACCATCCAGTGCGAACGCTCGCCGTAGGGGAACTCGCGGCCCATCTTCTGCCGGCCGAAGACCTCGACGCCCTCGATGGACCACGACGCGTAGTCCAGCCGTTGCCCGTCGCCGATCTGCGTGATGTCGAAGCCGCACAGCTCGCCGAAGAACTCGTCGGCCGCCGCGCCGTCGCGGGTGTTGAGCTCGGCCCACGCGTAGGCGCCGTGCCCGTTCATGCCGAACCGCCAGTCCTCCGGTACGTGCCGGAACCCGACGACGGCGCCGGTCGGGTCGCTGATCACGGCGCTCTGGGTGTGGTCGGCCCCGTCCTCGGGGTCGCGCAGCACCGAGCCGCCGAGCAGGAGGGCCTTCTCCGCTGTGGCCCGCGCGTGCGGCGTGACCAGGTACAACCGCCACGGCTCCGGTTCACCCTGCGGTAAGCCGGCGACGGGGACGCCGTCGACCATCGCCACCGTGCAGCCGTTGTCGTCGGCGTAGTGCCAGCCGAACAGTCCGGTGTAGAACTCGATCGTCGCCCGGAGGTCGTCGACGGAGCGTTCGACCCAGCACGGGCTGCCTCCGAGTAAAGGCGCGAGCTGGGGTGTGTTGGGCGCGATCGACACTGCCGCCTCCTGCAGGGAAGGAATGCGGTCACGCTACGCCGTAAGTGGACGAATTCGTACGGTCACCGGCAAATAGAGGTCTTACAGTGGCTGCGTGAGGGGATTCGTGCGGGCGGCGCTGGCGGCGGTGCGCCCGGTGGACGTGGTGCCGAGCCCGAACATCTGGCATTGGCCCGAGGTCTACGAGGTGGAGAACCGCGCGCAGGACGTGCACGGCGCGATCTGGGCCGCCCTGCGCGAGGAGTGCCCGTTCGACTCGGCCGACGTGGTCGACGTCGGTTGCGGTGACGGTTTCCACCTGCCGATCTTCGCCGCGTCCGCGCGTTCGGTCGTGGGCGTGGAACCCCACCCGCCGCTCGTCGCGCGGGCCGGCCGACGGGTGGCCGGGCTGCCGAACGCCCGCGTCGTGTCCGGGCCGGCCCAGCGGTTGCCGCTCGACGACGCCTCGGCCGACCTGGTGCACGCGCGGACGGCGTACTTCTTCGGTCCCGGATGTGAACCGGGGCTGCGGGAGGCGGACCGCGTGCTGCGGCCGGGTGGCGCAATCGCGATCGTCGACCTCGACGGGTCCGCCGCGCCGTACGGGCCGTGGTTGTGCGCGGACGAGCCGCGGTACGACCCGGCCGCCGTGGAGAAGTTCTTCACGGACAACGGGTTCTCGTTGCGCCGGGTCGTCGCCGAGTGGCGGTTCGAGTCGCGCGAGGCCTTGGAGTCGGTGTTGCGCATCGAGTTCTCCGCCGGGGTGGCCGAGCGGGCGATCGCGTCCGTTGAGGGATTGAGCTTTCCGGTGGGGTATCGGCTGCACGTGCGGCGCAAGCCGACCGGGCTGATCGTGTGAGCTGGGGAGCGTGGCTCCCCAGCTCACACGATCAGATCATCCACTGCCCCACATGCGGCTGGCTCTGGGTTTGGCGGGAGCGCCGGGGAGACGCTCCGCCGACGGAGTACACGAGGCAGCCGCCGGATCCGGACTAGGCTTCGGTTCGTGGAGAAGCGAAACGCAGGCAGGTTGAACCGCCAGGTCGGCGTCGTCGGGCTGGGGTGCTGGCAGCTCGGCGCCGACTGGGGCGAGGTGGACGAGAGCGAGGCGCTCGCGCTGCTGCACGCCGCCGCCGACACGGGGGTCGACTTCTTCGACACCGCGGACGTGTACGGCGACGGGCGCAGCGAGACGCTCGTCGGGCGGTTCCTCAAGGAGCGCAAGGACGACGGCGTCTTCGTGGCCACCAAGATGGGGCGGCGGCTGCCGGCGCAGACCACGGAGGGGTACAACCGCGAGAACTTCCTCGCGTGGAACGACCGGAGCCGCCGCAACCTCGGGGTGGACACGCTCGACCTGGTGCAGCTGCACTGCCCGCCGACGCCGGTGTACAGCCGGGACGAGGTGTACGACACGCTCGACGAGATGGTGGAGCAGCAGCGGATCGCTGCTTACGGCGTGTCGGTGGAGAAGGTCGAGGAAGCGCTCGAGGCGATCAAGCGGCCGAACGTGGCCAGCGTGCAGATCATCCTGAACGCGTTCCGGCTCAAGCCGCTCGAAGAGGTGCTGCCCAGGGCGGCCGAGGCGGGGGTCGCGATCATCGCGCGGGTGCCGCTGGCCTCCGGGTTGTTGTCCGGCAAGTACAGCAAGGACACGCAGTTCGGCGCGGACGACCACCGCAACTACAACCGCAACGGTGAGGCGTTCGACGTCGGCGAGACCTTCTCCGGGGTGCCGTTCGAGGTGGGGCTGGAGGCCGTGGAACGGCTCCGGCCGCTGGTGCCCGAGGGCGCGTCCATGGCGCAGTTCGCGCTGCGGTGGATCGTGGACCAGGCCGGTGTCACGGTGGTGATCCCCGGTGCGCGCAACGTGGAGCAGGCGCGGTCCAACGCGGCGGCGGCTGAGTTGACCGGAGTGGACCAGAAGGCGGTCGAAGCGGTGTACGACGAGCTGATCAGGCCGCACGTGCACGACCGGTGGTAGGTCACTCCTCGGCGAGGATGGCGTAGAGCTTGCGCCGCAGCTCGTTGTAGAGCTCGACGGCACGGGCCTTCTGCTCGGGCGTGCCGGCGTGGGAGATCTGCTCCATAGCGCTGCCGAGGAGCCGGATGGACGACCTCAGCTCGCCGTCGACCGGGTCGAGCTGGAAGTTGATGTCGCGCCAGGGCGGGGCCGTGTGCTCCGTCCTGCCGTGCTCGGTGAGGGTGAACAGCTTCTTGCCTCCTTCTTCTGCGGAGGAGATCAGGCCCTCGTCGGCCAGCATCTGCAGCGTCGGGTAGACCGAGCCGGGGCTCGGGCTCCAGCCGCCGCCGGTGCGCCGGGCGATCTCCTGGATGATCTCGTAGCCGTGCATCGGGCGTTCTGCCAGCAGGGACAGCACAGCCGCACGGACGTTGCCGCGCCGTTGGCGACCGCCCCTGCCGCCGCCCCCGAACGGGCCGTGGCGGTGCCTGTGAACGCGGTTCCTGTGGTGTGGTCTCATCATCATGCCGTTAACGATATATCGGAAGCTATCGCGATGCAACGGTCTTGTGTTGGCGAAGTTCGTGGGACACTGGATGTGCTATGACCTCGCTTCCCCTCGTCTTCGACGCGCCCAAGCGCGGCCTGCCGCCGCGCCACCTGGTCGACCTCACGCCCGCGCAACGCGCCGAGGCGGTGTCCGCCCTCGGTGAGAAGCCGTTCCGCGCCAAGCAGCTGTCGAACCACTACTTCAGCCGCCTGACCGTGGACCCGGCCGAGATGACCGACATCCCGGCCGCCACGCGCGACAAGCTCGTCGCCGACCTGATGCCGCCGCTGTTCACGGTCGTCCGCAAGGTCACCACCGACGAAGGCACGACCGCGAAGACGCTCCTGCGCGCACACGACGGCACGCTCATCGAGAGCGTCCTCATGCGCTACCCGGACCGCGCGACGCTGTGCATCTCCTCGCAGGCCGGCTGCGGCATGGCCTGCCCGTTCTGCGCGACCGGTCAGGGCGGTCTGCAGCGCAACCTGTCGACCGCGGAGATCGTGGACCAGGTGCGCCTGGGTGCCGCGGCGATGCGCGACGGCGAGCTGCCCGGTGGGCCCGGCCGGCTGTCGAACATCGTCTTCATGGGCATGGGCGAGCCGCTCGCGAACTACAAGCGCGTGATCGAGGCCGTGCACCGCATCACCGCGCCGGCGCCGGACGGGCTGGGCATCTCGCAGCGCACCGTCACCGTGTCGACGGTCGGACTGGTGCCCGCGATCAAGAAGCTGACCGAGGAGAAGCTGCAGGTCAGGCTTGCGGTGTCGCTGCACACGCCGGACGACGAGCTGCGCAACACGCTGGTGCCGGTCAACACCCGCTGGGACGTGGCCGAGGTCCTGGAGGCGGCCCGCGGGTACGCCGACCAGACCGGGCGCCGGGTCAGCATCGAGTACGCGCTGATCCGCGACATCAACGACCAGGGCTGGCGGGCCGACCTGCTCGGCAAGAAGCTGCGCAAGCACCTCGGGCAGCTCGTGCACGTGAACCTGATCCCGCTGAACCCGACGCCGGGCTCGAAGTGGGACGCGTCGCCGAAGCCGGTTGAACGGGAGTTCGTGCGGCGGGTGCGGGAGCAGGGTGTCGAGTGCACCGTGCGGGACACGCGCGGGCAGGAGATCGCGGCGGCCTGCGGTCAGCTCGCCGCTGAAGGCTGACCTGTCGGGCGGGCATGACCGCAACTACGAGCCTTTGAGTGCTAGCATTGACTGCAATGACAGCATTGGAGGTGGGTCATGGCGGTCCTCACGATCCGTGACTTCGACGAGAGCCTGAAGGCGAAGCTGAGAATTCGTGCGGCTGAACACGGCCGATCGATGGAAGCTGAGGTGCGTGCGATCCTCGCCGCTGTGTTGACCAAGTCCGACTCGGGGCCTGGTATGGGAACGAGGATTCGGCAACGCTTCACCGATATCGATGAAGTCTCGTTCGAACTGCCCCAGCGTGCTGAGTCGGCGCGAGCGGCGGAGTTTCCCGAGTGATCGTTCTTGACACCAACGTCGTTTCCGAACTCATGCGGCAGGTTCCGAACGACGAGGTGGTCCGCTGGGTGGATCGGTACCCGGCCGACGAAGTCTTCATCACCGCCGTCACAGCTGCCGAGCTCGCGTACGGCGTTGAGCGAATGCCGGACGGTCAACGTAAATCCGCGCTCGCGGTCAAGGTCTCAGAACTCCTGGCTGAGGATTTCCAGGGGCAGATCCTGCCGTTCGACGGCGTGGCGGCCACGTACTACGGCGAGATCGCAGCGGAACGCGAGGAACAAGGCTCCCCGATCAGCATGGCGGATGCGCAGATCGCCGCGATCTGCCGCCGCTTCGCGGCGTGCTTGGCCACCCGCAACATCGAGGACTTCGCAGACACGGGGATCACCTTGCTGAACCCGTGGCGCGACGCCGACTGACCGTGCGAGACACGCGGGCAGGAGATCGCCGCGGCCTGCGGCCCGCACGCCGCTCGGCCCGGACCGAGGTCTCGGCCAGGGCCTGGCCGGCAGCGTCGGAGGTCTACGGTTCCACCTCGGTCAAGGCCCCGGTGGCCACGTCGAACACGAAGCCTCGTACGGAGTCCTTGACCGGCACGAACGGGTTGCCGGTGATGCGCGCGATCGACTGGCGGACGTCCTCCTCCAGGTCGGCGAACGCCTCGGCGGCCCAGGGCGGCTTCACGCCGACGTCCTGCTGGATCGAGCGCTTGAAGTCGTCGTCGGTGAACGTCAGCATGCCGCAGTCGGTGTGGTGGATGAGGATGATCTCCCTCGTCCCGAGCAGCCGCTGGCTGATCGCGAGCGAGCGGATCTCGTCCTCGGTCACGACGCCGCCGGCGTTGCGGATCACGTGCGCCTCGCCCTCGTTCAGCCCGAGCACGCGGTAGACGTCGAGGCGCGCGTCCATGCACGCCACCACGGCGACCTGCTTCGAGGGCGGTAGGGGCAGAGGGCCGGAGAACTGGGCGGCGTAGGTGGCGTTGTGGGCGAGCAACTCGTCGGTCACCGACATGATCTGGTCCTTTCACCTGGACGTATGTCGATGAGCCAACTGCCGCATGCGCATACCTGCAACAGTGCCCATGGGCTGGGAATGGCTCCGCAGCAGAAAGAGCGGAGACCGATCAGGTCGGGGACAGACCACCTCGCGGACGCGACGGCTGCTGACCCCTCAACGGGTGGTGGCGGGCTCCAGGCCGACGGGCGCGGTGTTGTCGAACGTCTCGCGCGCCTCGGCGACCGAGTCGTAGTTCTGCTGCGCCCACACCCGCAGCGCCGCGAGCGGTTCGATCACGCTGCGGCCCAGTTCGGTGAGCTCGTACTCCACGCGCAACGGCACCGTGGGGTACACCGTGCGCGTGACGAGCCCGTCGCGTTCGAGCGCGCGCAACGTCTGCGTGAGCATCTTCTGGCTGATGCCCTCCAGTTCGCGCTTCATCTCGCCGAAGCGCACCGGCCCGTTCTCCATCGCGCCGATCGCCAGAGCCGTCCACTTCGACGCGACCATGTCCAGCAGGTCGCGGCACGGGCACATCTTCGAGTAAACGTTCCTGATCACGGATAGTTTCTACCAGGTACCTAGTGCACAAACTAGTGCCTGATTGCGAACGGTGACCAGGTCACGCAAGCTTGTGCACATGCGAGCGATCAGCCAGACCGAGTTCGGCGGACCAGAGGTCCTGACCCTCATCGACCTGCCCAAGCCCACGCCCGTTCCGACGGAGGTGCTGGTCAGGGTGCACGCGGTCGGCATCAACCCGGTCGACTGGAAGACCCGCGCCGGCGGTGGCATGGCCGGGTTGCAGACGTTTCCGCTCGTGCTGGGCTGGGACGTGTCCGGCGTGGTCGAGGAGGTCGGCTTCGGCGTCACGACCCTCAAGCCCGGTGACGAGGTCTACGGCATGCCGCGCTTCCCGCACGCCGCGAGCGGCTACGCCGAGTACGTCACCGCCCCGTCGCGCCACTTCGCGCGCAAGCCGCAGGGCCTCACCCACGTCGAGGCGGCCGCGCTGCCGCTCGCCGCGCTCACCGCGTGGCAGGTCCTGGCCGACACCGCCGACGTCCAGCCGGGGCAGAAGGTGCTGGTCACCGCGGCGGCCGGGGGAGTGGGGCACCTCGCGGTGCAGATCGCGAAGGCCCGCAGCGCGCACGTGATCGGGACGGCACGGGCGCAGAAGCACGCGTTCCTGAAGGACCTCGGCGTGGACGAGGTGGTCGACTACACGGTCGCCGAGTACGGGGGCCGCGACGTCGACGTGCTCGTCGACCTGGTCGGCGGCAGCTCGTCGGCACCGGTCAAGCCCGGTGGGCTCTTCGTCGGCGTGCCGTCGGGGGTCGCCGTCGGCCACCGCGACGACATCAGGACCAGCCCGATCCTCGTCGAGCCGGACCGCGCGGGCCTGGAGGCGATCACCGCGCTGGTCGAGTCCGGTGCGCTGCGGGTGCACGTCGACGCGACGTTCCCGCTGGAGGAGGCCGGACAAGCGCATGCCCTGGGCGAGAAGGGTCGCACCCGGGGCAAGCTCGTGCTGGAGGTCTGACGGGGGACTAGCGCCGCCAGGACGTCTTGCGGCGCGCCATGTCCCACACCAGCAGGGCGATGATCACCACGCCGGTGGCGACGAGGTAGATGTTCTCGATGCGACCGTGGTGGTTGCCGATCAGCATCAGGAAGCAGAAGATCGCGGAGAGCCAGCCGGCGATCCGGGTGCCCTTGGGCAGCGTGCCGTGCCAGCCCCACTCGTGCGACGGCTCCTCGTGAGGGTCGACGGCAGGACGCTTGTCCAGTTCCGAGGACGAAGCCACGGTTTCCTCCACTGCTCATCCGGTTACCTGGTCATCGTCGCACACGGGGACGCGCGCGGATGTGTGAGGTCGCGCGCGCACGCCTTATCAGCGGGGTCGTGCACCGTTACCGTTAGCGCGGCCCACCCGTCCCACCCTGCGAAGGCGCCACCGACTTGACCGGCTTCTCCCCCGCCGAGGGCTCCACCCCGGACACGTCCGCCCCCGTCGAGATCGGCCTGCACGGGGTGCGCAAGCGCTTCTCCGACCAGGTGGCGGTCGACGGGATCTCGCTCGACGTCCACGAGGGCGAGTTCTTCTCCGTGCTCGGCCCGTCCGGCTGCGGCAAGACCACGGTGCTGCGCATGATCGCCGGATTCGTCGACCCGGACGAGGGCCGCATCGAGCTCGACGGCAACGACATGGTGGGCGTCCCCCCGTACCGGCGGGACGTCAACACCGTCTTCCAGTCGTACGCGCTGTTCCCGCACATGTCCGTGTGGGACAACGTCGCCTACGGCCTCAAGCGCAAGAAGCTGCGCGGCGAGGAGCTGCGCAAGCGCGTCGGCGAGCACCTGGAGCTCGTGCGGCTGTCGCAGTTCGCGCAGCGCAGGCCCGCCCAGCTCTCCGGCGGCCAGCAGCAGCGCGTCGCCATCGCGCGGGCGCTGGCGGCCGGTCCGCAGCTGCTCCTGCTCGACGAACCGCTCGGCGCGCTCGACGCGAAGCTGCGCAAGGAGCTGCAGATCGAGCTGATGCGCATCCAGCGCGAGGTCGGCACGACGTTCCTCTACGTCACGCACGACCAGGAGGAGGCGCTGGTCCTCTCGCACCGCATCGCCGTGATGAACGCCGGCAAGATCGAGCAGGTCGGCTACCCCGAGGACGTCTACGAACGCCCCGCCACCCGGTTCGTCGCCGGGTTCATCGGCACGTCCAACATCCTGGACGCCGAGGTGTCCGGAGTGGACGGCGGCTTCGCCGAGCTGACCGCTCCCGGCGCCACCCGGTTGCGCGCGCGGCTGACCGGCAGCGCCGCCCACGGGCAGAAGGTCGCCGCGACCGTGCGCCCGGAGAAGGTGCACCTGTTCAACGAGACCGCGGAACCGCCCACGGGCTGGTGCGTGCTCCAGGGCGTGGTGCACGACGTCGTCTACACGGGCGTGTCGACCCAGTTCGTCGTGGACACCCCGGTGGGAGAGCTGGTGGCGTTCGTGCAGAACGCCCAGCGCATCGACGACGCGGGCGCGCCGGGACAACCGGTGCGGATGGCGTGGGACCCCGAGTTCACCGTGCTGCTGGAGAAGGCTGATGACTGACAAGAACGTCCGGATCGCCCGTCTGTGGGACAACGACTCAGCGCGGGTGACCCGGCGCACGATGCTGGGCTCGATGACGTTCTTCGCGCTGGCCGCCTGCGGTGTCGGTGAGGCGCCGACGACCGGCGGTGCCACCTCGGCCGCGGCGAAGGCCAAGAACCTGAAGGACGAGCTCAAGCTCAACTTCTACAACTGGACCGACTACATCGCGAAGGACACCCTGCCGGGCTTCCAGACCGCGACCGGCATCCAGGTCACCTACGACAACTTCTCCACCAACGACGAGATGGAAGCCAAGATCGCTTCCGGCTCCGCGGGCTACGACCTGGTGGTGCCGTCGGACAACTTCCTGCGCCGGTTCCTGCGCTCGGGCCTGCTGCAGCCGCTGGACCACTCGTCGCTGCCGAACCTGAAGAACCTGGAGAAGCGGTTCGTCGAGGCCGACTACGACGCCGGCAACAGGTACTCGGTGCCGTGGGCGTGGGGCACGACCGGTCTCGCGTACTCGAAGTCGCAGATCGGCGGCGACGTCACCGGGTTCTCCGCCTACGACCTGCCGAACGCGCAGGGCCGCAGCACGATCCTCGACGAAGCGCGCGACGGCATGGCGCTGGGCCTCCTCAAGCTCGGTCACGACCCGAACACCACCGACGCGAAGCAGATCGACGACGCGGCGAACTTCCTGCTGTCGTTGAAGAAGAAGCTCGGCCAGATCACCTCCGACGTGATCGAGCCGCTCACCTCCGGCCAGGTGCGGCTGGCGCAGGCCTACTCCGGTGACGCGTTCCAGGCGCGTGAGACCAGCGAGGACGTGGCGTACGCCATCCCGTCCGAGGGCGGACTGTCCTACGTGGACCTGCTGGTCATCCCGAAGGACGCGCCGCACGCCGAGAACGCGCACCGGTTCATCGACTACATCCTCGGTGCCGAGACCGGCGCCGCGCTGTCCAACGCCGTGCGCTACGGCAGCCCGAACGCGGCCGCCAAGCCGTTGATCGACAAGGAGCTGCTGGACGACCCGCTGGTCTACCCGTCGGAGGAGCAGCTGAAGAAGCTGCCGTTCACCAAGGACCTCGGTGGTGACGTCGAGGCGCGGTACGCCGACGCCTGGACGAAGGTCAAGACCGGCTGACCGGCTGGCTCAGCATCCCCCTGATCAGCACCGACTCGCGGAACGTCGCCGGACCCGCCAGCCGCAGGTCCGGCGCCGCACGCGCGATCGCGCGGAACGCGACCTCGCCCTCCAGCCGCGCGAGCGCCGCGCCCAGGCAGTAGTGGAGGCCGCTGGAGAACGCCAGGTGCTCCGGCTGCTGCACCCGCATCACGTCGAAGCGGTGCGGCTCCGGGTAGACCCGCGGGTCCCGGTTCGCGGCGGCGAGGAGCAGGTGGACGCCCTCGTCCACGCCGATCTCCTCACCCAGCAACGTGACCGGCTCGTGCGCGAGCCGGGTGGTGAACTGCACGGGCGGCGCCCAGCGCAGCGTCTCCTCGACCACGTCGGGCGCGATGCCGGGGTGCGCTGTGAAGAACGCCCACTGCGCCGGGTGGTCGAGCAACGCGCGCACGCCGTTGCCGATCAGGTTGACCGTCGTCTCGAAGCCCGCGATGAGCAACAGCACCAGCGTGCTCAGCAACTCCGGCACGGTGAGCTCCTGCTCCGCCTCCGCGGCCACGAGCGAGCTGATCACGTCGTCGCCGGGCCGCGTCCTGCGTTCGGCGATGAGCCGCTCGAACAACGCGAAGACCCGGTCGTCGGCCTTGTCCTTCTCGGGGGAGACCCTGCCGTCGAACGACTCCGCGACGAGGCGGCCGTAGTGCGCGAAGTCGCCGGTGTCGGCGTCCGGGATGCCGAGCAGCTCGCTGATCACGGCGATCGGCAGCGGTTGCGCGAAGTCGCTCATCAGGTCGAACTCGGTATCGGCCCGGTCGAGCAGCGCGCCGGCGACCTCCTCGACCCGCGGCCGGTACCCGTCGATCTTCTTCGGGCTGAACGCGGGCGCGGCCAGCCTGCGCAACCGGGTGTGGTCGGGCGGGTCCAGCTCCAGGAACGACCCGGACAGCACGTTCGGCGTGCCCGGATAGGTGCCGTTGGCGTATCGCACGCCGAAGCGGCGGTCGCGCAGGATCTTGTTCACCAGCGAGTGGCTGGTCGTGGTCCACAGGCCGCCGTCGCGCGTCAGCGGTCCCCGTGCGCGGATCCGTTCGTAGATCGGATGCGGGTCTTCATGGCCGTTCAGCTGCTCCAGCACCGCTTACCCCCTTGCCGGGAAGCGACTGCGGCATGTGGTCCTGCCGACAACCTTGACCACCACGGTACGGGAGCGGGCACGTGGCAGGATGTGCGCTCGTGCTCCGACGCTGGCTGAAGGCCAACGCCCTGCTCACGCCCACCGGGCTGTGGCTGGGAATTTTCCTGATCGCACCGCTCGCGCTCGTCGTCCAGTTCAGCTTCGCGACGCGGGACACCGGCGTGGCCCGCGCGGTGCTGCCGTGGACGACGCAGGCCTACCTGACGGCGCTGGACCCGGCGTTCCTGCCGATCTTCGGGCGGACGCTGGTCTACGCGGTGGCGACGACGGTCGCGTGCCTGCTGCTCGGGTTCCCGCTGGCGTGGTTCATCGCGCGGCACGGCGGCCGGTACCGGACGGCGTTGCTGGCGGCGGTGCTGATCCCGTTCTGGTCGAGCTACCTCGCGCGGATCTACGCGTGGAAGGCGCTGCTCGACGGGGAGGGCCTGGTCAACACCGTGCTCGGCTGGGTGGGGCTCGACCGCGACGGCGGCTTCCTGCTCACGCACGGCGCGGTGGTCCTCGGGCTCACCTACGGGTTCCTGCCGTTCATGGTGCTGCCGCTCTACGTGGCGTGCGAGCGGTTCGACTTCCGGCTGGTGGAGGCGTCGTACGACCTCGGGCACGGGCGGGTGTCGACGTTCTTCCGGATCGTGCTGCCGGGCGTGCTCACCGGCGTGCTGGCCGGGTCGTTGCTGGTCCTGGTGCCCTCGGCGGGCGACTTCGTCACGCCGAAGCTGCTCGGCGGGGTCGACCAGTCGACGTTCGGGTCGGTGATCGACGACCAGTTCCGCGGCGGTAACAACTGGCCGCTGGGGTCGGCGATGGCGGTGCTGCTGCTCGTGCTGGTGGTGCTCGTGCTCGTGTTGCGCGGGCGGCGTGGGGAGGACGTGCTGTGAACCGTCGGCCGTGGGCGCTCGGTGCGGTCGCTCTGCTCGTGTTCGTGTTCCTGTACGCGCCGATCGTGTGGCTCGCCATCGCGTCGTTCAACTCCTCGCGGTCGTTGTCGCGCATCAGCGGCGTGTCGACGCGGTGGTACGAGGAGCTGTTCCGCGACACCCGCGTGTTGGAGTCGTTGCAGCTGACGCTCCAGCTGGCGTTGGCGTCCGCGGTGATCTCGACGGTCATCGGCACGTTGGCGGCCTTCGGGTTGCGGCGCGCGTTCCCCGGTCGTGGGCTGTGGACGGTCTTGCTGTCGTTGCCGCTCGTGGTGCCCGAGGTCGTCATGGGTGTGGCGATGCTGGGGTTCTTCGTGAAGCTTGCCGGAATCCCGCTCGGGTTCGGGGCGCTGCTGCTCGCGCACGTGGCGTTCTCGCTCAGCTTCGTCGTCGTCGTGGTGCGGTCGCGGGTGTCCGGGATGGACGTCCGGCTGGAGGAGGCCGCGGCCGACCTCGGGGCGTCGCCGTTCGTGGCGTTCCGGACCGTGACGCTGCCGCTGGTCGCGCCCGCGGTGGTGGCGGGTGCGGCGTTCGCGTTCCTGCTGTCGTTCGACGACGTGGTGATCTCGTCGTACCTGACCGGTGTCGGGTCGACGACGCTGCCGGTGTTCGTCTACGCGCAGGCCTCGAAGCGGGGCATCTCGCCGGAGGTCGTGGCGCTGTCGACGTTGATGGTGGCGGCCACGGCCCTGCTGCTGATCATCGGTGTGGTGCTCGCGTCGTGGCGGGCGCGGAGGGCCGGGTCCACCGCGCAGCTGGTCTGAGGGTCAACTTTCGTCGCGGGAAACCGATACTCCAGCGTGCCGCGCGGTGGTGGGACGTCTCGTAGCTTGGACCGCGTGACTACTGCTGTGCGGGCCAGGGCCGAGGCGTTCGTCGCCGACAACCTGGCGCGGTTCAGGGCGCTGACGCCCGTGCGGGTCGCCGGGGACGTGCTCGTCGCGGTCGCCGTCGTCCTGCTGGACCTCTGGCCCGGCCCGTGGGCCGAGCAGCGGGTGACGGGCTGGCTGCTCGCCGCCTACTTCGCCGTCTACCTGGTGCTCCTGCCGCTGCGGCACGCGCTGCCCGCGACGGTGATGATCGCGGCCGCGGCGATCCCGTTCATCGGGGCGGCGCTGATGGTGGTGCTGAGCTACACGGCCGGCCGCCGGATCGAGTCGTGGGTCAAGGCGGTGGTGTCGACGGCGATCACGTTCGTCGTCGTGGTGCTGCTGTGGGACTGGGACGCACGGCCGCTGGAGATCGAACCCGTCTACGGCATGCTCATCCTGATCACGATCTTCGGCGTGGCCGTGGCGCTGCCGTTCCTCGTCGGCCGCTACCTCGCCCAGCGCGAGGCGCTCGTGCAGGCCATGCAGGACCGCGAGGCGCGGATGCGCGGCGAACACCGGTTGCTGTCGCGGCAGGTGCGCCTGCGCGAACGCAGCCGCATCGCCCAGGACATGCACGACAGCCTCGGCCACCGCCTGTCGCTGATCTCCGTGCACGCCGGCGCGCTGGCGCTGGACCCGTCGCTGGGGGAGAAGCAGCGCGAGGCGATCGGCGTGCTGCGCTCAGCGGCGTTGACCGGAATGGGCGAGCTGCGGTCGATCATCGGGGTGCTGCGCGCGGAAGACGGCCCCGACGACGACCCCGCGACACGCACAGCGGAGTCCATCGACTCGTTGGTGGCCGACGCGCGCAAGGCAGGCGTGCTCGTCAGCCTGGTCCGTGGCGGGCAAGCGCACCCGTTGCCGTCCCGTGTCTCTCACGCCGCCTATCGCGTCGCACAGGAAGGCCTCACGAACGCGGCCAAGCACGCGCCTGGAGCGGCCGTGCAGGTGACGGTGAAGTACGAGCCGGACGCACTCGTCGTGGAGGTGCGCAACAACCCGTCCCGCAACGGTTCATCGACCGGTGAGCCGGGCGTCGGCCTGATCGGTCTCAGCGAACGCGTGCGCGTTGCCGGCGGCATCTTGCACGTGGGCGCGCTACCGTCCGGTGGCTTCCGCATCGCCGCCGTGCTGCCGTACGAGGAAGCCCCGCTCCCCGACGACCCCGAGGACGAGCAGGAGGAGACCCAGTCACCCGGCCGCCTGCGCAAGTGGGCCGGCATCGGCTCCATCGCGGGCGCGTCCCTGGTGCTGTCCGTCATCATCGGCGGCTTCACCTACCTCGGCGCGCAGCCGGTCACCGAGGTCGTGTCGGAGCAGACCCTCGACAGCATCTCGGTGGGCCAGCCGGAGCCCGACGTGATGGCCCTGCTGCCCGCGGGTGACGAACCCCTGGTCGGCGACGGCGAACGCCGCTCCCAGGCCACCCCCGAGCCACCCGGCTCCCGGTGCGTCTACCACATCACCGACGAGCAGTCGTACCTCGCGAAGGGCACCCGGGTGGTGCGTTTCTGCTTCAAGGACGGCAAGCTGGTCGAGAAGAAGATCCACGTCCAGAGGAACGAGCCATGATCCGGGTGCTCATCGCCGACGACGAGCCGTTGATGCGCGCGGGCATCAAGGCCATCCTCGGCACCGCCGACGACATCGAGCTGGTGGCGGAGGCCGGCGACGGCCGCGAGGCCGTGCAGATCGTGCGCGAACGCCGCGTCGACGTGGCCGTGCTCGACATCCGCATGCCCCGCATGGACGGCCTTGCCTGCGCGCGCGAACTGCGCGTCGTGGCACCGTCCGTGCGCGTCGTCATGCTCACGACCTTCGGCGAGGACGAGAACATCGTGCGCGCGCTGTCCGACGGCGCGGCTGGGTTCCTCTTGAAGGACTCGGCGCCCGAGGAGCTGTTGCGCGCCGTGCGCGCGGTGCACAACGGCGAGGCCTATCTGTCACCCATGGTCACGTCACGGGTCGTCGGCATGGTCGCGACCTCCGGGCAGCCGAAGCGGCAGGAGGCGCAGAAGGCCGTCGCGGGGCTGACCGAGCGCGAGGTCGAGGTGCTGGCGCTGCTGGGGCAGGGGATGTCCAACGCGGACGTCGGGGCCAAGCTGCACATGTCCGAGGCGACGGTGAAGACGTACGTGTCGCGGTTGCTGGCCAAGCTGGGGCTGACGAACCGGGTGCAGGCGGCACTGCTGGCACGCGATGCGGGCCTGGCGGGATAGTCCGCTCCCGGCACGCCGCGCGAGCGGGCGCAAGCGATTGCGGCTGAGTCCGGCCTGGTTGCGGGTTCGCGACCAGCTTCCCGGCGAACCCGCCGCGCGAGCGAAGCGAGCGCCAAACAACACGAAGGGGCCGTTCGGGTGTCACCCGAACGGCCCCAAACGTCATGTGCGCCTACACGCGGCTTCGTCGCCCCGTCACGAGGCGGTAGATGCCGAGCAGGATCAACGATCCGACGATGGCGAGCAGCCACGTGCGCAGATCGAAGAACGTACCGAGGTCGGTCCCGAAGAGCGCCGATCCGATGAATCCACCGAGGATCGCGCCCACGATGCCGAGCAGCATCGTGATGATGATTCCGCCGGGGTCCTTCCCCGGCATGACGGCCTTCGCGATGGCTCCGGCCAACAGGCCGAGCACGATCCATCCAAGGATGCCCACGGAAAGTCTCCTTCCATCTGCCTGACGCGGACGGAATGCCCCCGAACTGGCGACTTCACACCTCCAAAACCACTCCGTTATCAAAGTAGCGGGCTGTGCCGGGCTCTCAGGCACTCTCCGGAACAATGAGGGGCGATGAGTACTCCACGCACTGTCCTGATCCTGGGCTCGACCGGCTCCGTCGGCACCCAGGCGCTCGACGTCATCCGCCGCAACCGCGACCAGTTCAGGGTGGTCGGGCTCGGTGCGGGTGGACGTCAGCTTGACCTGCTCGCGGAGCAGGCAGCCGAGTTCGGCGTGCCCGTCGTGGCGGTGGCCAGCGGTGCCCAGGTGCCCGGTGTCAAGACGTTGACCAGCATGGTCGACCTGATCGAGGCGTGCCCCGCGGACGTCGTCCTCAACGGGATGGACGGGTCGCGCGGGCTCGAGCCGTCGCTGAAGGCGCTGGAGTCCGGCGCGACGCTGGCGCTCGCGAACAAGGAGTCGCTCATCGCGGGCGGGCCCCTCGTGCTGAAGGCGGCCAAGCCGGACCAGATCGTCCCCGTCGACTCCGAGCACTCGGCCCTGGCCCAGTGCCTGCGCGGTGGCGCGGCGCACGAGGTGCACAAGCTGGTGCTGACGGCGTCCGGCGGGCCGTTCCGCGGGAAGACCCGCGCCGAGCTCGCGGACGTCAGCGTCGGGCAGGCGATGGCGCACCCGACGTGGTCGATGGGCCAGGTCGTCACGATCAACTCGGCGAACCTCGTCAACAAGGGGCTGGAGCTGATCGAGGCGCACCTGCTGTTCAAGGTGCCCTACGACCGCATCGACGTGGTGGTGCACCCGCAGTCGGTGATTCACTCGATGGTGACGTTCACAGACGGCTCTACACTCGCGCAGGCCTCGCCGCCTGACATGCGGCTTCCCATCTCGCTCGGTCTCAGTTGGCCCGACCGCGTGGCCGGTGCCGCACCCGCCTGTACCTTTGACAACGCCACCTCGTGGACGTTCGAGCCGCTGGACGACGTCACGTTCCCGGCGGTCGAGCTCGCGCGGCAGGCGGGCGGTGCGGGCGGGTGTCTGCCCGCGATCTACAACGCAGCGAACGAGGAGGCCCTCGCAGCTTTCGTCGCGGGTGCGACGTCGTTCCTGTCCATCGTCGACACCATCGGCCAAGTCGTCGGCGAGGCGGGCGACTGGCAGAGTGACCCCGCCGATGTGGCGGAGGTCCTCGCCGCCGAGGACTGGGCACGCGCACGCGCCCGCGAGCTGGTCGGAAGGAACTGAACGTCACCGTGAACACATTCATCAACATCCTCGGGGTGCTGTTGTTCGCGTTCGGCATCGCGGTCTCGATCGCGCTGCACGAGTTCGGGCACCTGCTGACCGCCAAGGCCTTCGGCATGAAGGTCACGCGCTACTTCATCGGGTTCGGCCCGAAGCTCTTCTCGTTCCGCAAGGGCGAGACCGAGTACGGCCTGAAGGCGATCCCGGCCGGTGGCTTCTGCGAGATCACCGGCATGACGGCGCTGGAGGAGGTGCACCCGGACGACCGCAAGCGCGCGTTCTACAACCAGAAGGTGTGGAAGCGCGTCGTCGTGCTGTCGGCGGGCTCCATCACGCACTTCATCCTCGGCTTCATCATCCTGCTGGTCCTCGCGATGTCGCTGGGCCTGCCGAACAACAAGGGCCTCCCGGTGCTGCAGGAGGTCACGCCGTGCGTGCCGGTCGCGAACGTCACCGACGGCTCGTGCCCGTCCGGCTCGCCCGCACCCGCCAGGAACGCCGGCCTGCAGCCCGGTGACGAGATCGTCGCGATCGCCGGCCAGCAGACGCCGACGTGGCCGGACATGCAGCGGGTCACCCGCGAGCGCACCGGCCCGACCGAGTTCAAGATCCTGCGCGACGGCAAGGAGATGACGGTCACCGTCGACGTGGCCAAGGTCACCCGGACCCTCACCGACGGCAAGGGCGGCAAGGAGACCAAGGAGATCGGCGCGATCGGCGTGCTGCCGAAGGAGTCGTTCACCTACGGGCCGGTCGAGGCCGTCCCGGCGGCCGTGGCGTTCACCGGCGACATGTTCGTGAACACCTGGAAGGGCCTCATGCGCTTCCCCGAGCGCATCCCGGCCGTGGTCAAGGCCATCGGCGGCGGCGAACGCGACCTGGACACCCCCATCTCCGTCGTCGGTGCCTCCCGCTTGGGCGGTGACGCGGCCGAGCGCGGGCTGTGGGCGTTCTTCGTGCTCATGCTCGCGGGTCTGAACTTCTTCGTGGGTGTGTTCAACCTCCTGCCGCTGCTGCCGCTTGACGGTGGTCACATCGCCGTCAACCTCTACGAACGGGTGCGAGACTGGGTGAGGAAGCTGCGCGGGAAACCCGCCGGCGCCCCGGTCAACTACATGCGCCTGCTGCCGCTCACCTACGTGGTCATCTTCCTCGGCGGCGCCATCACGCTGCTGACCGTGACCGCCGACATCGTCAACCCGATCAGGTTGCAGTGACTTACGGAAAGGTGCACAACCCATGAGTGACGGCGTGATGCTCGGAATGCCGGCACTGCCGCCGCCGGTGCTGTCGGAACGTCGCAAGACCAGGCAGCTGATGGTGGGCAACGTCGGTGTCGGCAGCGAGTTCCCCGTCTCCGTCCAGTCGATGACGACGACGCTCACGTCGGACGTGAACGCGACGCTCCAGCAGATCGCTGAGCTCACCGCGGCCGGCTGTGACATCGTGCGCGTCGCCTGCCCGTCTCAGGACGACGCGGACGCGCTGCCCGCCATCGCCAGGAAGTCGCAGATCCCGGTGATCGCGGACATCCACTTCCAGCCGAAGTACGTGTTCGCCGCCATCGAGGCCGGGTGCGCCGCCGTGCGCGTCAACCCCGGCAACATCCGCAAGTTCGACGACCAGGTGAAGGAGATCGCGGCCGCCGCCAAGGACCACGGCACCCCGATCCGCATCGGCGTCAACGCGGGTTCGCTCGACCCGCGGCTGCTGCAGAAGTACGGCAAGGCGACCCCGGAGGCGCTGGCTGAGTCGGCGATGTGGGAGGCCTCGCTCTTCGCGGAGCACGACTTCCACGACATCAAGATCTCGGTCAAGCACAACGACCCGGTCGTCATGATCCGCGCCTACGAGCTGCTGGCCGAGCAGTGCGACTACCCCCTGCACCTCGGCGTGACGGAGGCCGGTCCCGCGTTCCAGGGCACCATCAAGTCGGCCGTGGCCTTCGGCGCGCTGCTGCGGCAGGGCATCGGCGACACGATCCGGGTGTCGCTGAGCGCACCGCCGGTCGAGGAGATCAAGGTCGGCCACCAGATCCTCCAGTCGCTCAACCTGCGCCCGCGCAAGCTGGAGATCGTGTCCTGCCCGTCCTGCGGCCGCGCCCAGGTCGACGTCTACACCCTCGCCGAGCAGGTCACGGCCGGTCTCGAGGGCATGGAGGTCCCCCTGCGCGTCGCCGTCATGGGCTGCGTCGTGAACGGCCCCGGCGAGGCCCGCGAGGCCGACCTGGGCGTCGCGTCGGGCAACGGCAAGGGCCAGATCTTCGTGAAGGGCAAGGTCATCAAGACCGTGCCCGAGCACGCGATCGTGGAGACGCTGATCGAGGAGGCGATGCGCCTCGCCGAGGAGATGGAGCCCGTCGAGGGCGGCACTCCGGCGGTCACGGTCGGCTGACGGCGTCTGCGAGCACCCCCAACTCAACATCAACAGGCTCGTGACCGCACCCAACCAGTTCGGCGATCGTCGAACTAGTTGGGTGTGGTCATGAGCGGAACGATCATGAGTTGGGGGTACTCGCAGTGCGGTCAGTCACGATCAGGCCGCACTGTTGGCTGATCCCACACGCGCGGCAAATCTGGCACGCTGGATGACGTGCTGAGGCTGGCCGGAGCGCGCGTGCTCGACGAGCGCGACCTGATCGACGTGCGCGGGGTGCTCGACAGCGACCCCGTGGCCGCGTGCATGGTCGCGGCAAGGGTGGAGACCGCCGGTCTCGACCCGTGGCGCCTCGGGGGCGAGATGTGGGGGTCGGACGCCCGGCCGATGCGCGGCAAGGTCGACGGCCTGTGCTTCTCCGGGCCGAACCTCATCCCGCTGCGGGGCAGCCCCAGCGCCATCCGCATGTTCGCGGACCGGGCGCGCAGGAGGGGCCGCATGTGCTCCAGCCTGGTCGGACCGGCCGAGCAGGTGCTGACGCTGTGGGACGAGCTGCAGAGCGACTGGGGACCGGCCCGCGAGGTGCGCGGTGACCAGCCGCTGATGGCGCTCAGCCGGACCCCCGACGTCGCGCCGGACCCGATGGTGCGGCAGGTCAGGCCCAGCGAGCTCAACCGGTACCTGCCGGCCGCGATCGCCATGTTCATCGAAGAGGTCGGCATCGACCCGTGCGCGGAGGACGGCGGCGCGGGCTACCGGGCCCGCGTGAGCGAGCTGATCGCGGCGGGGAGGGCGTTCGCCCGGTTCGAGGGCGGCGAGGTCGTCTTCAAGGCCGAGATCGGGGCCATGTCGAAGCGGGTCGGGCAGATCCAGGGGGTCTGGGTGCGACCGGAACGGCGGGGTGAGGGGCTCGGAACGGCGGGAACGGCGGCGGTGGCCAGCCGGCTCGTGCACCACCTGGACCGCACGGCGAGCCTCTACGTCAACGGCTACAACCACGTGGCGCAGGCCGCCTACCGGCGGATCGGGTTCGAACAGGTCGGGCAGTACGCCACGGTCCTCTTCTGAAACGGGCATACTCGCGGCCGTGCGACTTCTGGCGATGACCACGGCGGTCCTGGTGGCGGTGAGCGGCTGCGGGCTGTTCGAGGACGAACCCGGCGCTCCGGAGATCACCGGCGACTTCCTGGGCAAGCTCGCCTCCGGTGACGTGCAGGGCGCGGCGAACCTGACCGACAACCCCGCCGACGCCAAGGAGACCCTGGAGAAGTTCCGCGGTGCGCTCAAGCCGGAGAAGCTGACCAGCAAGGTCGACCAGATCCGCAACAACGGCGACACGGCGGCCGAGGCGTCGGTCTCGCTCGACTGGGACCTCGGCAAGGGGCGGCACTGGTCGTACCCGACGAAGTTCGAGGTCCGGCGGGAGGGCGACGCCTGGAAGGTGCGCTGGGCCACGTCGGTGCCGCATCCCAAGCTCGCTCCACAGCAGACCGTCAAGCTCACCGAGCTCAGGCCCGACCCCGCGCCGGTGCTCGACCGCGACGGGACGCCGCTGCTCTCGCCGGAACGGGTCGTGTCGGTGCTGCTGGTGCCCAAGGAGGCCGGTGACGTCGCCGCCGTCGCGAGGGCGCTGGGGGAGGCGCTGAACCCGCTCGACAAGGCGATCACCCAGCAGTCCATCACCGACGGCGCGGCCAAGACGCCGGAGGGGCAGGCCTACCAGGTCGCGGCGCTGCGGGACCCGGACTACCAGTCCGTGAAGCCGAAGATCTACGAGCTGCCCGGCGTGCGGTTCAGCTCGCAGACCTCACTGCTCGCACCCAGCCGCACGTTCGGTTCGCAGGTGCTGCCCGCGATCCGCAAGGCCGTCGAGGACGAGATCGCGGGCCACACCGGCTTCCGCGTCGCCACGGTCAACGCGCAGGGCGCCGAGGTCGACGAGCTGCACCAGCAGGCACCCGAGCCGGCGAAGGCGATCGGCACCGCGCTGTCGCGGATCGTGCAGACCGCCGCGGAGGACGCCGTCGAGCCGCTGCAGCAGCCCACGATGCTCGTCGCGCTCCAGCCGTCCACCGGTGACGTCCTGGCCGTCGCGCAGAACGAGGCCGCCGACGCGCAGGGGGCGCTGGCGCTGACCGGCCGCTTCCCGCCGGGGTCGACGTTCAAGGCCGTGACGGCGCTCGCCGCTGTCCAGTCCGGTCAGGCCACCGCCGACACCCCGCTGCCGTGTCCCGGCAAGACCACCATCGCGGGCCGCCGGGTCGTGCCGAACTCGAACGAGTTCGAGAAGGGCACCATCCCGCTGCGCTCGGCGTTCGCGTTCTCCTGCAACACCACGTTCGCGCAGCTCGCCGTCGACATGCCGGCCGACCTGCTCACGAACACCGCGCTGTCGCTCGGCCTGGGCGTCGACTTCGACATCCAGGGCCTCACCACGATCACCGGCTCGCTGCCGCCGGCGCAGGACGTCGTGGAACGCGCGGAGGACGCGTTCGGCCAGGGCAAGGTGCTGGCCTCGCCGTTCGGCATGGCGCTGGTGTCCGCGTCCATCGTGAAGGGGTCCATGCCGACGCCGCAGCTGGTGCGCGGCAAGGAGACGAAGGCCGACAAGCAGCCCGCCCCGCCCACGGCGCTCGACCCGGTGCGGCAGATGATGCGCGAGGTCGTCGACTACGGCACCGCACCACAGCTCAAGCCGTACGGGGACGTGCGGGGCAAGACCGGTACCGCCCAGTTCGGCGACGGCGTGCACTCACACGGGTGGTTCATGGGGTACCGGGGTGATCTCGCGTTCGCGACCCTGGTGCTCAGCGGGGAGACCTCCACCCCGGCGGTGGACGTCGCTGCGCGGTTCCTCCAGGCGGTGCCGTGATGAGCCCTGACGACCTCTCCGCGCTGCGGGAACGCCTGCTCCGCGCGGAACGGCAGTGGCCGCACGTGCAGGACCAGGTCCGAGGCGGTTCCGTCGTCGCCCAGTAGGGTGGAGACCATGGCTGTTCGTGCTCCGCTGCAACCCGGTGTGCAATCTCCACGTCGTCCGGTGCCGTCACGCATCGTTCGCCCCGAGTACGTCGACAAGCCCGCGCCGACGCGCGGCAACGACCCGTGGGTGCAGACGCCGGAGATCATCGAGGCCATGCGGGTCGCGGGCAGGCTCGCCGCCCAGGCGCTGCAGGAGGCCGGCAAGGTCGTCGTCCCCGGCGTCACGACGGACGAGATCGACGCGGTGGCGCACGAGTTCCTGTGCGACAACGGCGCGTACCCCTCGACGCTGGGCTACCGGGGCTTCCCGAAGTCGTGCTGCACCTCGCTGAACGAGGTCATCTGCCACGGCATCCCGGACTCGACGGTGGTCGAGGACGGCGACATCGTGAACATCGACGTGACGGCGTTCATCGGCGGCGTGCACGGCGACACGAACGCGACCTTCCTCGCGGGCGACGTCTCCGAGGAGGCCAAGCTGCTCGTCGAGCGCACGCACGAGGCGACCATGCGCGCGATCAAGGCCGTGAAGCCGGGCCGGGAGATCAACGTCATCGGCCGCGTCATCGAGGCGTACGCGAACCGCTTCGGCTACGGCGTGGTCCGCGACTTCACCGGCCACGGCATCGGCCGCGACTTCCACAGCGGCCTCGTGGTGCTGCACTACGACGAGCCGTCGATGAAGACCGTGCTCGAACCGGGCATGACGTTCACGATCGAGCCGATGATCACGCTCGGCGGCTTCGAGCACGACATGTGGGACGACGGCTGGACCGTCACCACCCAGGACAAGAGCTGGACCGCCCAGTTCGAGCACACCATCGTCGTCACCGAGACCGGCTCGGAGATCCTCACAGTCTGCTGAGGACGGCCTTGAGCGCGGCCGCGACCGCCGAGGGCGACGTCGCGGCCGCCAGGTGGTGCGACTCGACGCGCTCGACCGGCCAGCCGAGCTTCTCGGCCGCGTCCGCCGCGTCCTCGTAGACCGCCGACAGCAGCACGTACCCGCACGGTCCGTCCCACTCCACGACCGGCCGCTGCTCCTTCAGGAACTCCCACGCCACCTCGGGCGCCTCGTCGCGCATCTCCCCGCGCAGCTCAGCGGGCACCAGCGTCAGCGGGTCGGTGTCGAACCAGCGGTCCCAGCGGGGCAGCTTGCCGTCGCGCACCGACGCCTTGACCTGGCTGACCAGCGCCGGGTCGACGGTGTCGCGCCACGCCCTGCCCGGCGTCGGCAGGTCGGAGTCGAGGAACACCAGCCCCGCCACCTCGGTCTCCAGCGCGTCGGCGAACCCCGGCAGCAACGGACCTGCGCCGCTGTGCCCGACCAGCACCAGCGGTCCGGCGACACCCGAGTCCTCCAGCGCGTCCGCGAACGCGCCGATCAGCCGCTGGTGCACCGGGGCCTCGTTCACCGTCATCTGCAGGTCCACCAGGAGCACCGCCACCCCGTCTGAGGCCAGTTCGTCGGCGAGCGGACGCATGCTCGACGGGCCTAGGAAAGGGCTGTGCATGAGCACGACGGTGACCATGCCCGTGATGATGGCAGCATTGGCGTCCATGCGGGGTGCGATGTTGATCTGTGGGACGACCTCGGACGCGGGCAAGAGCGTCCTGGTCGCCGGACTGTGCCGGTTCCTGGCGCGGCAGGGTGTCGACGTCGTGCCGTTCAAGGCGCAGAACATGTCCAACAACTCGTTCGTCACGCTCGACGGCGGCGAGATCGGCCGTGCGCAGGCGGTGCAGGCGCGGGCGGCGTTCAAGGAGCCGAGCGTGCGCTTCAACCCCGTGCTGCTGAAGCCGGGCAGCGACCGCACGTCCCAGGTGGTGGTGCTCGGCGAGGCGCGGGGCGAGGTCTCGGCGCTGAGCTACCGCGAGCGCAAGCAGGAGCTGCTCGGCACCGTGCTGTCCACTTTGGACGGACTGCGGCGCGACCACGAGGTCGTGGTCTGCGAGGGCGCCGGTTCACCGGCCGAGATCAACCTGCGCCGCAACGACATCGCGAACATGGGCCTGGCCACCCGCGCCGGACTGCCCGTGCTCGTCGTCGGTGACATCGACCGCGGTGGTGTCCTCGCTCACCTCTTCGGCACGGTGGCGGTGCTGGACGCGGCGGACCAGGCGCTGGTCGCGGGGTTCGTGGTGAACAAGTTCCGCGGCGACCCGCGCCTGCTCGAACCCGGGCTGCACCAGCTCCGCCACCTCACCGGGCGGCCGGTGCTGGGCGTGCTGCCGTGGCGGGAGGAGCTGTGGCTCGACGCGGAGGACTCGCTGTCCTACACCGCGGACGGCGTGATCGGCCGGCCGCTGCCACCGGTGCGCGACTGGCTGCGGGTCGCGGTGGTCAGGCTGCCGCGCATCTCGAACGCCACCGACGTCGAGGCGCTGGCCTGCGAACCCGGTGTGTCCGTGCGGTTCGTCACCGAGCCGTCCCGGCTGGCGGACGCGGACCTGGTGGTGCTGCCCGGTTCCAAGGCGACCGTGTCGGACCTGCGCTGGTTGCGGGAAACGGGCCTGGCCGAGGCGGTCTCGCGGTTCGACGGCCCGGTCCTCGGCATCTGCGGCGGGTTCCAGATGCTGTCCCGGCGCATCGAGGACGACGTCGAGTCCGGTGACGGTGCGGTCGACGGGCTCGGCCTGCTCGACGTCGACGTCCGCTTCGCCGCGCGCAAGACCCTGGCCAGGCCGTCGGACGTGGCGTGGGGCGAGCCGGTCACGGGCTACGAGATCCACCACGGCCAGGTCGTGCGCAGCGGGGAACGCCCGCTCGTCGGTGACGAGGGCGCCGAGACCGACCGCGTCCTGGGCACGCACTGGCACGGCCTGCTGGAGAACGACGGGTTCCGCCGCCGGTTCCTGCGGTGGGCGGCGGACCGGTCGGGGCGCGACTTCGTGCCGGGCGAGGTGAGCTTCCAGGCCGCCCGCGAGGCCCAGCTCGACCTGCTGGGCGACCTGGTCGCCGACCACCTCGACACGAAGGCCGTCACCGACCTGCTGGAACGAGGGGTTCCGGCGGGACTGCCGTTCGTGCCGCCCGGCGCCCCACCAGCTGCGGGATAGCGAGCCCCGCCAGCACCAGCCCACCGGCCGCCGCGCGGACGGCCGTCAGGTCCTCGCCCAGGAACGCCCACGCCGAGAACATCCCGAACACCGGCACCAGCAACGAGAACGGCGCGACGACGGACGACTCGTAGCGGCGCAGCAGGAACCCCCAGATCCCGAACCCGAGCAGCGTCGAGACCCACGCGACGTACCCGATCGCGCCCACGCCCGCCCAGTCCATGCGGCCCAGCGCGCTCATGTCCTCGGTGAGCGCCGACAGCGCGAACAGCGGCAGCACCGCCACCGCGCTCACCCACACCATGAACCGCAACGTGTCCGCGGGCCGCGCGTAGCGCATCAGCACGTTGGACACGCCCCAGCACGCCGCGGCCGCGATCACCAGCACGAACCCGAGCAGCGGTGACGACAGCCCGTAGTCCCACGCGATGATCCCCATGCCCGCCACCGCGAGCGCGATGCCGGTGACCTGCACGGGTCTGGGCCGCTCGCGCAGCACGACCGCCGCGAACACCGCCGTGAAGATCACCTGGCTCTGCAGCACCAGGCTCGACAACCCGCCGGGCATGCCCGCGTGCAGGCCGATGAACAGGAAGCTGAACTTCGCGACGCCGAGCACAAGCCCGACCGCCACCACCCACTTCCACGCGACGCTCGGCCGGCCCACGAAGAAGATCGCCGGCACCGCCGCGGCGAGGAAGCGCAGCGCGGAGAACAGGATCGGCGGGAACTCGTCGAGACCCACCTTGAGCACGACGAAGTTGAAGCCCCAGATGGCGGCGACCAGCACGGCGAGCAGGACGTGGCGTGGGTTCACGCTGCCCAGCGTGCGCCGCACGACTGTTTAGCACCAGTTCCAAGTCGTGGGGTATTGGGTTTAGCATCGCTACATGCTCGATCTCGGACGCCTGCGGGCCCTGCACGCCGTCGCGACCTACGGGACCGTCGGCGAGGCCGCCGACGTGCTCGGCTACACGCCGTCCGCGGTCTCCCAGCAGATCGCGAAGCTCGAACGCGAGACGCGCACGACGTTGCTCGAACGGCGTGGCCGCGGGGTGGCGCTGACGGACGCCGCGCTGCTGCTGGCCGACACGGCCGGGCAGGTGCTGAAGCTCGTCGAAGAGGCCGAGGTGGCGCTGGAGGAGCACCGCGGTGCCGCGGTCGGCCGGCTGTGCATCGGCGCGTTCGCCACGGCGGCGCGCGGGGTGCTGCCGGACGTCCTGGTCGGTCTCGCCGAGCAGCACCCCGCGCTGGACGTGCGGATGAAGGAGATCGACCCGCCGCTCGCGACCGAGGCCGTGGCACGCGGAGAGCTCGACCTGGCGGTCGTGCACGACTGGGAGAACACGCCGCTGCCGGTGCCGGACTCGTTGTCGCGGGTGGCGCTGTGCGAAGACCTCGCCGAGGTGCTGGTGCCGGCGTCGAACCCGTTGGCGGACAAGGAGTTCCTGGTGCCCGCCGACCTGGCGGGCGAGCGGTGGATGTGCCAGCCGGAGGGGGCGATCTGCTTCGACTGGCTGGTGCGGACGTTCCACGGCGCGGGCATCGAACCGGAGCTGGCCTACCGGGTCAGCGAGTACCAGACTCAGTTCGCGTTGCTGAGCAAGGGGATCGGGGTCGCGCTGATCCCGCGGCTGGGCAGGGGGGTCGTGCCGGAGAACGTGCGGGCGGTCCCGATGCGGCCCGCCCCCACCCGCACGCTCTACGCGATCTGGCGCACGCAGGCCTCGCGCCGCCCGGCGATCACCGCGGCGCTCGACGTGCTCAGGCAGGTTGCCGCTGCTCGATGACGTGCTCCTTCCCTGGCGCCATCACCTTCAGCACCGCCTTCGCCTCCCGCTCCACGCCGGCCAGGTCCTTCTTGGTGGTCCTGAAGTACGGCTCGATCGTCAGCGTCGCGGTGTCCCTGGTCTCCACCACGTTCCACGTGCCGCGCAGGAACCCGTCGACCAGGAACGTCGGCGGGAACACCCCGTTGCGCACCGCGCCCCAGCGGGAGCGGGCCTCCTCGCTCATGATCCGGGTGCGGTCGGCGTGGCCCAGCAGGACGTTGTCGAACGCGGGCAGCAGCCGGGCGGGCGCGGGGGTGTCGGCGGGGACGATCACGCCGTCCGGCACGTCGTAGAGGACCTTGCCGTCCTCGTTCTCGTACTCCACGAGGTCGAGGCCGGCGGCGTGCGCCTTGAGCCCGATCAGCCGCGACCACGCCTGCATGTCCGCGAGCGTCGCCGGGCCGAACGCGCGCAGGTAGCGCTTGATCAGCTCGGGCACGTCGGCCGACGAGGGCAGCTCCCGGCCGAGCCAGGTGGCCATCGCGACGTTCTGCGGCACCCCGCCGACGCCCCAGATGCCGCGCGGGGGCACCTGGACCATCGGCACCAGCATCTGCGCCTGGGTGGACAGCTCGCGCGCCCTGGCCTCGGGGAAGTGCTCCTCCAGGTGGGCACCGATCTCCGCGACCGTGCGCGGTTCGGTGTCGATGTACTCGCGGGTGATGCGGGCCAGCTTCTCGAGGTCGATCTCGACGCGGGTGGCGGGCGGCATCACGATCTTCGCCCACTTGTTCAGCTCCGGCTGCAACGCCGTGCGCATGAGGTGGACGTCATCCGCCGAGATCAGGTGCAATGTGCCGCGCCACAACGTCATCCGCACCAGCGAGCGGTCGATGATGAGCTTGCTCAGCGCGTCGACCCTGTACGGCTTGAGCCGGGTCCACAGGGCGAGGTAGGGCGGGATCGGGGCCTGGGCCTGCAGTCCGCCGAGGTGCTCGACGGCGGCCACGATCGGCATGTCGGTGCGCTCCAGCAGCAGCTGCCGCTGGAGCAGCGTCCGGTTGAGCGTGCGGTTCGAAAGAGTGGTCACAGTGAGCCGAAGAACTTCCTGATGTCTTGGACCAGCAGGTCCGGTTCCTCCATCGCGGCGAAGTGCCCGCCGCGGTCGAACTCGGTCCAGTGCACGATCGTCGGGATCATCTTCTCCGCGAGCGACCGCACCGGTCGGCTGATGTCGTGAGGGAAGACGGCCACGCCGGTCGGCACCGTGGTGGGTTGCTGGTTGCCCCAGGACGCGGCCTGCTCCTTGTAGAGGGCGGCGGAGCTGCCGGCCGTGCGGGAGAACCAGTAGAGCGAGACGTTCGTGAGGACGTGGTCGCGCGCCACGGCGCTCTCGGGCGTGCCGTCGTTGTCGGTCCAGTCGTGGAACTTCTCGGCGATCCACGCCAGCTGGCCGACGGGGGAGTCGGTCAGGCCGTAGGCCAGCGTCCGCGGGCGGGTGCGCTGCTGGTGCATGTAGCCGGAGAGCTCCTTCTGGTAGTGGTCGAGCGACTCCAGCGCCCCGAGCTCCTCCGGTGAGAGGTCGTTGACGCCCTGCGGCCGGAAGGTCTGCAGCATGTTCACGTGCACGCCGACGACCTGCTCGGGGAAGACGCGGCCGATCTCCTGCGCGATGCCGGAGCCCCAGTCGCCGCCCTGGGTGCCGTAGCGGTCGTAGCCGAGGCCCTCCATGAGCTTCGCGAACGCCCACGAGATGCGCAGCACGTTCCAGCCGGGCTTCTTCACCGGCCCGGAGCAGCCGAAGCCGGGGATGGAGGGGATGACCAGGTGGAAGTCCCGCGAGAGCGGCTCGATGACGTCCAGGAACTCGACGAACGAGCCGGGCCAGCCGTGCACCAGCAGCAGCGGCAGCGCGTCCGGGTTCTGCGAGCGGACGTGCAGGAAGTGGATGCGCTGCCCGCTGATCTCCGTCGTGAACTGCGGGTGGGCGTTGATCCGCGCCTCCTGCGCACGCCAGTCGAACCCGTCGGCCCAGTAGTCGGCGAGCGGTCGCAGGTAGCTCAGCGGGATGCCGTAGGACCAGCCGACGCCCGGCAGGTCGTCCTCCGGCCAGCGGGTGTTCGCCAGCCGGGAGCGGAGGTCGTCGACCTCGGCCTGCGGGATCTCGAGTCGGAACGGCGCGATCTCCATGGCCCCCACGCTATGAGCTCGTGCGGACAGGTGCTGTCCGCGTTCAGCAGAACTTCTCGATCAGCTCCTCGAAGAACCCGCCCGCCTCGATCGCCGCCTTCTCCTGGTCGCCGTCGCGGACCGCGTGCAGCAGCCCGGTGTGCGACACCTGGTCACGACCGGGCTGGCTGGTGTCCACAGAGGCCGCCACCGAAGCTTTGACCGCCTCGGTCAAGCCCTGGTAGAGCTCGGCTAGAAGCGTGTTGTGCGAGCACCGCACGAGCAGCACGTGGAACGCGGTGTCGTGCTCGACGACCTCCGCCCACTCCTGCGCCTCCATCGCCGCGTCGCGCCGGCGCAGCTGCTCGGTGAGCTGTGCCAGCTCGGCGTCGGTGCGGTGCTTGGCGGCCAATCGTGCGCCCTCGACCTCCAGCGTCCTGCGGACCTGGAGGACCTCCTTCAGCTCCGTTCCGCACATCCGGCGCACGGCGCCGGAGATCTCGCTGGTGGCGCGGACGAACGTGCCGTCGCCCTGCCGCACCTCCAGCAGGCCTGCGTGCGACAGCGCCCGCACGGCCTCGCGAACCGTGTTCCGACCCACCCCGAGCGCCGTGACCAGCTCGGGCTCGGGCGGGATGCGCTGCCCGACGGGCCATTCGCCGCTGGTGATCGCACCTCTCATCTGCTCGATCACCTGGTCGACGAGGCCCGTCCGTCGGGTAGTGGCCAACGGCACAGCGTCATCCTTTCATCCGAACATCCCATGTCTGCGATAGTGGTGCGCGTGACGATCCAGCAGACGACTAGTGCCGCACAGACTGCCACCGATCGGGGTCGCAGGGTGACGGTCGTCAAGAATCGTCACGTTCCGCTGGTCGGGTCCACGCTCCTCGCGGTCGGGGTCGCCCTCGCGGCGGCGAATCTCCGCCCAGCGGTCACCAGTCTGGCCTCGGTACTCGGCGACGTCCGCGCCGCCCTCGGCGTTTCCGCCGCGTGGACCAGCGCGCTGACGGCCGTTCCGGCGCTGTGCTTCGGCTTCGCGGCGTTCGCGGCGCCGTGGCTCAGCCGCCGCCTCGGCATGGCCCGCGCGATCGGGCTGTCACTGGGGGTGCTCACGCTCGGCCTGGTGCTGCGCGTGGTCGACGGCCCGTGGGTCGTGCTGGGTGGCACCTTCATCGCGTGCGCGGGCATCGCGGTCTCCAACGTGCTGATCCCCGTGGTGGTGAAGGCGTCGTTCCCGGACCGCGTCGGCCTGCTCACCGGCGTGTACACCGGAACGCTCGCCGCGGGTGCCGCACTCGCCGCGGCGCTCACGCCCCGGCTGGAGGACCTCCTCGGCTCGTGGCGCCTCGCGGTCGGCTCGTGGGCGCTGCTGTCGCTGGGCGCGGTGCTCGTCTGGTCCGCCGCGGCCCGGCACGGTTCCTCCGCCACGGTCGTGAAGCCGGCGACCCCGGCGGAGAAGCGCTCGTTGCTGCGCAGCCCGCTCGCGTGGGTCATCACCGTGTTCTTCGGCCTGCAGTCGCTGTTCGCCTACACCGTCATGGGCTGGCTGCCCGCGATGCTCGTCGACGCCGGCGTGGACCGGAACACCGCCGGCCTGCTGCTCGCGGTCTCGATGCTGCTGAGCGTGCCGGTGAGCCTGTTCGTGCCGCCGATCGCCGCCCGGTTCTCCAGCCAGGGCCCGATGGTGCTGGTGCTGGGCGTGCTGTCGTTCGCGGGAATCCTCGGGATGCTCGTGGCACCGGCCGCCGCCCCCGGCCTGTGGATGGTGCTGATCGGGTTCGGCATGGGCATGTTCCCGTTGGCGCTGCTGATGATGTCGCTGCGCACGAAGTCAACGACGGACACCGCGCGGCTGTCGGCGATGGCCCAGAGCCTCGGCTACCTCATCGCGGCCTCCGGGCCGTTCGCGTTCGGCCTGCTGCGCGACGCCACGGGGTCGTGGACGGTGTCGCTGGTGCTGCAGCTCGTCCTGCTCGCCGCGCTGACGGCGCTCGGCTGGGTCGCCGGCCGTCCCCGTTACGTCTAGCTTCGGTCAGGAATCGAGAAGCACGGCGTTCGCGCTGCTCATAGCGTTGCCGGCATGGACATCACCATTCACGCCACGTTCCTGCCGCACACCGACCCGGACGCCTCGCTCGCGTTCTACCGCGACCTGCTCGGCTGGGAGGTCCGCCTGGACGTCGGTCAGGGCGCGCACCGCTGGATCACCGTCGCACCCGCCGGTTCCGCGTCGTCGGTCGTGCTCGAACCGCCCGCCATGGCCGACGGCCTCACCGACGCCCACCGCACCGCGATCGCGGAGATGATGGCGGCGGGGAGCTACGCGTACATCACGCTCGCGACCCCGGACCTGGACGGTGTGTTCGACAAGCTCCAGGCGGGCGGCGCGGACGTGGTGCAGGAACCGACCTCGCAGCCCTGGGGCGCCCGTGACTGCGTGTTCCGCGACCCGGCCGGCAACACCGTGCGCGTCCAACAGTCCTAACCCCTTGCTCTGCTGGCATCTGCAAGTACTGGTACTTGCAGATGCCGTTAGCAGCAGGGGAGTCGGCGTGGCGCGGCGCCGTTGGAAGGGCCTGCCTCAGTCCAGAGGCAGGTTGAGGAGTGCGTTTTCCACGAGCTCCGGCATCGCCGGGTGGATCCAGTACTGCCCGCGCGCCATGGTCTTCGCGTCCAGGCCGAAGCTCATCGCCTGGATGAGCGGCTGGATCACCGTCGAGGCCTGCGGCCCGATGATGTGCGCGCCGAGCAACTGCCCGGTGGCCGGGTCGGCGAGCAGCTTCGCGAAGCCCGTCCGGTCCTCCATCGCCCACCCGTACGCGATGCTCGCGTAGGCCTGGCTCGCGGTGACGTACCGGATGCCCCGGGCCTTGGCCTGTTCCTCGGTGAGCCCGACGCTCGCGATCTGCGGGCTGGAGAACACCGCGGCCGGCACGAACCGGTGGTCGCTCGCGATCGGCTCGTCCGGGTGCAGCAGGTTGTGCTGCACGACCTTCGCCTCGTGGTTGGCGACGTGCTTGAGCTGGTAGTCCGAGCTGATGTCGCCCAGCGCCAAGATGTGCGGCTGGCTGGTGCGCTGGAACTCGTCGACCTTGACCCGCCCGTCCTCGTGCAGCTCGACCGCCTTGCCCGCGTCGAGCAGGTCGGTGTTGGGCTGCCGGCCGACCGCGACGAGGAGCTGCTGCGCCTCCACGGTCTCCTCGCCGTCGGGTCCTTCGAGGTGCAGCCGCACCCCGGTGGCGGTCTTCTCGGCGCGCGTGGTCTTGCGCTGCAACCGCACGTCCCACTTGGTCTTCGCGACCTCGGTGAACCGCTCGGCGACCTCCAGGTCCTCGTGCCGCAGCAGCAGGTTGCTCCGCGCGATCACCGTGACCCGCACGCCGAAGCTGCTGAAGACGTGCGCGAACTCGGAGGCGATGAACCCGCTGCCCACGATGATGAGGCTCTCGGGCAGCTCGTCCAGCCGCATGACGGTGTCGCTGGTGTGGAACCCGGTCGTGTCGAGGTCCGCGATGTCGGGGGTGGTGGGCCGCGACCCCGCCGCGATGACGATCCGGTCGGCGGTGATGGTCTCGCCGGTGCCGGTGTCGATCGTGTGCGCGTCGATGAACCGCGCCGTGCCCTCGTAGACGGTGACGTTGGCGTTCTCGTTGGCCCGCCAGTTCCGGCCGCCCTGCGAGATCGGGTCGATCCGGCCGAAGATCCGGTCGCGGATCTCCGGCCAGTGCACGGCGTCCAGGTGCGCGTCCACGCCGAGCTTCTTCGCGTTGGCAGGCGCCGCGGCCTGGTCGGCGGTGTGGACGAACATCTTCGTCGGGATGCAGCCGACGTTCAGGCAGGTGCCGCCGAACGTGCCCTTTTCGAGGATGGCGATCTGCCAGTCCGCCATGGCGTCGTTCGGGATCGAGTTGCCGGAGCCGGTGCCGATGATGACCAGGTCGAAGTGCCTCACGTGACGATCCAACCATTGTTCGGGGACCGGTGTTCCCGAGACGGGGCCCGCCGCACGACGGTGCCCGGCCCGCCCGCGGGCGCACCGGGCACGGCCGGACCAGGTCAGTGCTGGTAGGTGGGCGTGATGATCGCGCGCGCCAGCGTGTGGAACGCGAGGTTGAAGCTCACCACCGCGGGGGAGGCGTCGGAGTCCACGTCGAGGGCGTCGACGTCGACCGCGTGCACCACGAAGAAGTAGCGGTGCGGGTGGTCGCCCTTGGGCGGGGCGGCACCGCCGAACGCGCGGGTGCCGTAGTCGGAGCGGACGTGGAACGCGTCACCGGGCAGCGTGGCGTCGGACTCGCCGGCGCCGGTGTCCAGCGAGGTGGTCGAGGCAGGGAGGTTGACGGCCACCCAGTGCCAGAAACCCGACGGGGTCGGGGCGTCCGGGTCGAAGCAGGTGACGACGAAGCTGCGGGTCTCGGCCGGGAAACCGGACCAGGAGAGCTGCGGCGAGGTGTTGCCGCCCTCGAACACCTGGGCGTCGGGGAGCTGTTCGCCGTCGCGGACGTCCGCGGACGTGACGGAGAACGTGCCGACCGCGGGGAGCAGGGCGTAGGGGTCGGGAGCGACTGGACGCTCAAGGCTCATCGGAACTCCTCCTCTTTGTGATCATTTCGACCTTATCCCCGTGCAACCATGAGTGCCTGCGCGGCGTCTTCCGCGTGGAGGGGGAAATGATGTCCAAGTTGCGGCTTTGTGCTGCCTTTGTGCTGGTCGTGGTGTTGGTCGCATGTGCGCGGCAACCCGACGCGCAGCCGGGCGAGCTGGTGCTCACGACGGCGCCGCAGACGACCACCGCCACGACCGAGCAGCCGAAGCGGATGTTCGAGCCGCCGTACACGTACGGCACGGTGCAGGCGCACGCGCCGGCGGTCCACGACGGCATGGTGCCCGTCGTCACGCGCATCGAAACCGCCAAGCCGTACGTGTTCATCACGATCGACGACGGCGCGGTGCAGCACCCGAAGGCGCGCGAGCTGATGGAGAACGCGGGCGTGTGGCCGTCGCTGTTCCTCAACACCAAGTACGCCGAGGGGCACAAGGACTACTTCAAGCACATGCCCGTCACGGTCCACAGCCACACCACGAACCACCCGAACCTGCAGGGCAAGGGCTACGAGCTCCAGCGGCAGGAGATCTGCGGCAACGCCGACTTCCTCGCGGCCGAGTACGGCAAGCGGCCCACGTTGTTCCGCCCGCCGTTCGGCAACTACGACGCGAACACCCGCAGGGCGGCTGCCGGCTGCGGGTTCAAGGCGCTGGTCAACTGGACCGCCGCGGTCAACGACGGCCGGGTGCAGTTCCAGGTGGGCGACCGGCTGCGGCCGGGGGACATCGTGCTCATGCACTTCCGCACCACGTTCGTGGAGGACTTCACCGCGTTCCTGGAGCGGGCGAAGCACGACGGGCTGACGCCGGTGCCGCTGGAGGACTTCCTCGCCTGACCGCGCACCCGCGGTCGTCATCGACACCCACCCGCGGCGGCGACGCAACTGTGGCCCGGCTCACACGTCTTCAGGTCATCGAACGAGCCTTGAGAGGGGGCCGAAGATGAACACACGTCTCACCGCGGTGCTGGTGGCGGTGCTCGCGGTCGGCACAGTCGTCCCGACGGCGTCGGCGCAGAGCACACCGACGCTGTCCGACATCAGGACCGGCCGCAACACCGGGTTCGACCGGGTGGTGCTGGACCTGTCCGGCCTGCCGGCCGAGCACCGGGTCCGCGAGGTCACCGCTGTTTCGAACTGCGGGTCGGGGCTGCCGGTCGCCGTTCCCGGGAACGAGGTCCTGGAGGTCACGCTGATCGGTGCGGCCGCGCACGACGACGCCGGGAACCCGACCTACACCGGGTCGCGCAACTTCCCGACGCCCGGTCTGGAGAACGTCCGCGGGGTCGCGCTCACCTGTGACTTCGAGGCCACGCTGGGCATCGCCGTCGGGTACGGCGACGCCGCGTCGTGGCACCGGGTGTTCACGCTGACGGGTCCGAACCGGCTCGTCATCGACATCGGTCACTGAAAAGCCCCGCGGGGGCAGCAGTCGCCGCTGCTGCCCCCACGGGGGGTCTACCGGAGACCGTTACGCCGCAACGGTCTCCTGGGCCGTCTCCGCCGACAGCGCGTGCCGCAGCACCTCGGACACGTCCGAGACGAAGTGCACGGTCAGCTGCTCGCGCACCGACTCCGGCACGTCGTCCAGGTCCGGCTCGTTGCGCTGGGGCAGCAGCACGGTCGTGATGCCGGCGCGGTGGGCGGCGAGCAGCTTCTGCTTCACGCCGCCGATCGGCAGCACCCGGCCGGTCAGCGAGATCTCACCGGTCATCGCCACGTCCGAGCGCACCGGGCGGCCGGACAGCAGCGAGGCCAGCGCCGTCGTCATCGTCACGCCCGCGGACGGCCCGTCCTTCGGCACCGCACCCGCCGGGACGTGGACGTGCACACCCCGGTCGGCCAGCGCCGCGGCCTTGTCGTCGTGCGAACGCAGGTAGGACAACGCGATCTGCGCCGACTCCTTCATCACGTCGCCGAGCTGGCCGGTGAGCGTGACGCCGGTCGACCCGGTGTCCTTCGGGGCCAGCGAGGCCTCGATGAACAGCACGTCACCGCCGACGCCCGTGACGGCCAGACCCGTTGCCACACCGGGCACCGAGGTCCGCTCCGCCGACTCGGGCGTGTTCTTCGGGCTGCCCAGGTACGACTTGAGCGACGGCCGGTCGACCTCGATCGGCAGCTCCCGCTCGCCCAGCGCGACCTTCGCGGTCACCTTGCGCAGAATCCGCGCGAGGGACCGTTCCAGCTGCCGCACACCGGCTTCCCGCGTGTACTCGCTCGCGAGCTGGTGCAGGGCGGCTTCGTCGATCGCGACGTCCTGCGCCGTGAGACCGGCCCGGTCGAGCTGGCGCGGCAGCAGGTGGTCGCGGGCGATCGTGACCTTCTCGTCCTCGGTGTAGCCGTCGAGCTGCACGAGCTCCATGCGGTCGAGCAGCGGCGCCGGGATCGACTCCAGCACGTTCGCGGTCGCGAGGAACACCACGTCCGAGAGGTCGAGCTCGACCTCCAGGTAGTGGTCGCGGAACGTGTGGTTCTGCGCCGGGTCCAGCACCTCCAGCAACGCCGCCGTCGGGTCGCCGCGGTAGTCGGAGCCGACCTTGTCGATCTCGTCGAGCAGCACGACCGGGTTCATCGAACCGGCCTCGCTGATCGCGCGGACGATCCGGCCCGGCAACGCGCCGACGTACGTGCGGCGGTGACCGCGGATCTCGGCCTCGTCGCGCACGCCGCCCAGAGCGACCCGCACGAACTTCCGCCCCATGGCGCGCGCCACGGACTCGCCCAGCGACGTCTTGCCGACACCGGGGGGACCGACGAGCGCGAGCACCGCACCGGAACGACGACCGCCCACGACACCAAGACCGCGATCGGCCCGGCGCTTGCGCACGGCCAGGTACTCGGTGATGCGCTGCTTCACGTCGTCCAGACCCGCGTGATCGGCGTCGAGCACCTCACGCGCGGCCTTGATGTCGTACGAGTCCTCGGTCCGCTCGTTCCACGGCAGTTCGAGGACGGTGTCGAGCCACGTCCGGATCCAGCCCACCTCCGGCGACTGCTCCGAGGTGCGCTCCATCTTCTCGACCTCGGCGAGCGCCGCCTTCTCGACCTTCTCCGGCAGGCTCGCGGCCTCGACGCGGGCCCGGTAGTCGGCCTCCTCGGACGCCGGCTTGCCGTCGAGCTCGGCCAGCTCCTTGCGGATCGCGGCCATCTGCTGGCGCAGCAGGAACTCCCGCTGCTGCTTCTCGACGCCTTCCTTGACGTCCTTCGCGATCGTCTCGTTGACGTCGAGCTCGGTCAGGTGCGCCTGTCCCCACTCGACCAGCTTCTCCAGCCGCGCGGTGACGTCGCTCGTCTCCAGCAGCCAGATCTTCTGCTTCTCGTCGAGGTAGGGCGCGTAGCCGGCGAGGTCGGCGAGCGCGGACGGGTCGGTGATCTGCTGCACCGAGTCGACCATCTGCCACGCACCCCGCGTCTGCAGGACGTTCGTGACGATGGCCCGGTACTCGCGGGCCAGCTCCCGCGTCCGGTCGGTGACCGGCGACTCGTCGGTGACGGTCGCGTTCACCCACAGCGCCGCACCCGGTCCCGTGGTCCCCGTCCCGATCCGCACGCGCTTGGTACCGCGCACGACCGCCGCGCGCTCACCGCCCGGCAGGCGTCCCACCTGCTCGATCTCGGCCAGTGTGCCGACCGCCGCGTACTTCCCGTCCAGCCGTGGTACCAGCAGAACCTGGTGGTTCGCCGCCGTCGTGGCGGCGTCCACGGCGGCACGGGCCTCCGCGCTGGCGTCCGCACCGGAGATGCGGATCGGCACCACCATGCCGGGCAGCACCACAACGTCGTCCAGCGGCAGCACCGGCAGGGCCAACGTCTCGCCCATCTCCATCACCCTCCAAAGTTGAGTCTGTACCGCTCAACCAACTTCAGCGGGGTGGTGTTCCCCCGGTCCGTTCGCTGTGAGCGAGCGGGGAAGCGGGTGACACGGCGGGCGACCGGGCGTGTGGCGGTGGACACCCGTGCGGCGATTAGCGAGGATCTTCGCGTGAAGGAAGAGCTGAAGTGGGTCCCGTCCACGGTCGACGTCACGCGTCCGAGCGTCGCGCGGATGTACGACTACTACCTGGGCGGCTCGCACAACTTCGAAGCCGACCGCGCCGCCGCCAAGCAGGTGGAGAAGATCTTCCCCGGCATCGCCCACAGCGCGGGCGCCAACCGCTCGTTCCTGCGCAGGGCCGTGCGCCACCTGGTCGCGGAGGGCGTCGACCAGTTCCTCGACCTGGGCTCCGGCATCCCGACCGTGGGCAACGTCCACGAGATCGCCCAGCAGGACAACCCGTCGGCACGCGTGGTCTACGTGGACTTCGAGCCCGTCGCCGTGGCCCACAGCACCGCGCTGCTCGCCGACAACCCGCACGCCACGGCGTTGCAGGCCGACCTGCGCGCGCCCGCGAAGGTGCTGCACGCCGCCCGCGACGTCCTCGACTTCGACCGGCCGGTCGCGGTGCTGATCATCGCGGCCCTGCACTTCGTGCCCGACTCCGACGACCCGTACGGCGCCGCCGCCGAGTACATGGCCGCGTTCCCCTCCGGCTCGTACCTGGCGATCACGCACGCCACCCACGACGGCCTCACGCCGCAGGAACAGGAGGAGGCCGCGCAGGTCATGGCGGTGTACCGCAGCACCGACAACGCGATCAGCGTCCGCTCGCACGCCGAGGTCGTCCGCTTCTTCGACGGCATGGACGTGCTGGAGCCGGGCGTCGTCCCGGTGAACGAGTGGCGCCCGGACTCCTACGAGGACCGCATCAGCATCTACGGCGCGGTCGCCCGCAAGCGCTGAAGCAGCCGGTCCCTCAGCTCGTTCGTCTCGCGGTCGGTGAGGGTGCGCTCCGGCGCCCTCATCGTCACGCGGATGAGCACGTTCTTCTGCCCCGGCCGGGCATCGAGGCGCTCCCGGACGTGCGCGGGCAGCTCCTCGGCCGGTGTCTCGCTGAGAACCGCGATCTCCTCGACCAGGTCCTGCGGGTCCAGCGCGCGAATCCGGTCACCGAGCGTCTCGGCGTCCTCGTGCCCGTCGGCCACGATCGAGATGTCCCTGGTCGCGGCCGGGTGCCGGGAGATCGGGCGGTACTCGGCCAGGTCCCGCATCTGCTCCGCGATGCGCGCGTCCCCGTTGCGCAGCAGGCGGATGTCGGGAACGCCCTTGCGCAGCATCACCAACCGGTCGAGGCCCAGCCCCATCGCAAGCCCGTGCGGGTGGTCCTTGAGGACGTGCCGCGCCGCGTACCCGCACTCGCCGATCTCCACCCACTGGCCGTCGTGCCACACGTCGATCTGCTTGCCGTGCGTGGTGTACGGGTGTTCGGCGTCGATCGTGCGGTAGCGCTTGCCGGGGAGAACCGTGCTCACGACCACGTGGATCAGGTCTTCGAGCGGTTCGGCTCCGTGCGTTATGCGCCAGAGGTCGAGCTGGTGCGGTGTGCCCGTGTGCAGCCTGTCGACCGTGTCACGGCGGTAGACCAGACCGGGGCACAGGAGCGTGACGTCGGGCCGCGCGTCCTTGAGAGCGGGCGGGATCATCGCCGTCGTGTGGCTGCGCAACATGCACGTCTCGCTGACGTACCTCGTGTAGCGGGCATCGCGCGTGATGGCGTCGGCGGGATAGCCGAGGTGCTCGTAGTTGTGCTCCACCGGTACGAGCGGATGGTGGCGCACTTCTCTCGTGTCCGGCAACGCTGCCTTGAGGTCGGCGATCAGCAGTTGCATCGCGTGCGGGCCCTGGGCGGGATCGGTGAGGTCGCGGACCTTCAGGGCGCGCACGAGTTCATCGGTGCGGTACATGGGTTCTTCCCGTTCTCGGCGTGGGGTGCTGGTGCGAGGTCCCCCGACCGACGGGAAGGTGGTTCAGGCGCGCGCCACCGCCGCGGGTCGGGGGTGGCTGAATCGGCGCGTCATGTCCACGAGGGTAGCGCGCTCACTCGGGCGGTGTCAGCCGCAGATCCGGGTCCACCGGCGGTACCCCGTCGAACGGACCGCCCTCCGCGAGCCGGCCCACGTCGTCCAGCGCGACCTCGATCGCGTCGCGGTACGGGTCGCCGTCCGCCGGTGGGGTGCGGAACCACTCGTGCAGCGCCTCGGGGATCTCGAACCGGGCGAGCACGGCGTCGTAGAGCGCCTCACGGTCCTCGGCCTGCACGCCGAGCTCCTGGTACTCGCGCAACGCCATGCGCAGCCGGATCCAGCGGTAGCGGTCGGTGTTCTGCTGCTGCGTGAACCGCTCGCGCAGCAGATCGCCGGCCTTCTGCCCGCGCAACGCCAGCGTGCGGATGGTCTCGGGCGTCATGAACAGGTTCGTGCCGCCCTCGTCCTCCGCCTGGCGCACGTGCGCGATGCGGCCGCGGTAGCCGGGCAGCGCCGACTGCATCGTGTCCCGCCAGTCGAGGAACGTGTCCAGGATGGACATCAGGAACCCCGGCATCGACGTGAGCTGCCGGTAGGGCGTCCCGCTGTCCGACGCGTCCTGCTCGGGCAGCCACACCTCAGCCGTGTCGCCGTCGGGGTAGGACTGCAGGCTCAGCCCGAACGTGGGCCACCGCGGCAGCAGCGCGTCGAAGAAGTGGATCGGGAAGTTGCTGGTGATCCCGCCGTCGGAGAACCAGTGCACCTTCCCGCCGCGGCACAGCGGCACCGCCGCGATCAGGCCGGGGAACGACAGGCTCATCCGCACCGCCACCACCACCGGCAACCGCTCCCGGCCCGGCAGCTGCCGCAACGGCATGTGCTCGTGCAGCGGGCACCGGCCGTCCGCCGGTACGCCGTCCAGCTGCTCCACGACCCGTCGCGGCAGCACGTACCCCAGGCACTCCTCGCAGTACTGCCACTCCTCGCTGAGCGGCAACCGGTACGGCCGCCCCTCGGACAGGTCGGTGGTCATCAGCACGAGGTTGACCTCGCCCAGATCCCCGAACGTCAACGCGCGTTCGGTGCCCGCGAGCTCGTCGAGCCGGTCCGCCAGCCAGTCCGCGAGCGGCGGCACCCCGGTCGACTTCGGCACCCCCGCCAACCGGTCGAGCCACGACGGCCGGAAGTCACCCGTGCCCGGCACGAGTCCGAAGTGGACGGCGCGGGCGTTGTTCTTCATATACCGCTGCATCGCATACGCGTACGTGGCGATCAACGCGCTGACCATCGCCAGCGTCAACACCAGCCACACCAGCAACACGACCGCCGCCGTGCCGTAGTGCCGGGCGAACACCATGCCGAGCACCAGCGGCACCGCCATGAACACCCATGCCTGCCAAGGCAAGCTGTTCCGCAACGGCCACAACACCAACGGCACACATGCCACCGCCACGACCGTGAGCGCTATCGCGAGCCACGGCAGGTACTCCCGCGGCGCCAGCCAGGCCGACCACAGCACCGGCCCGGTCAGCCACAGCAGCGCCATCAGCCCGAGCACGGCCTTCGCCCGCAACCCGACCGCGCCGAGCAACGCGAAGAACAGGCACGACACCGCACTGCGCCCGGTCGTCGCCCGCTGCTGCATGGTGGCGACGACGATCCGGTACAGCGCGCGCGTCTTGGCGTTCGGCTGGAACAGCTGCGCCAGCCGCCACCGGTCCGCCCCGGTGCCGCCGGCGAACCAGTCGACCAGCCCCGCGAGCTTCTCGAACCCGCCGCTGCCGCGCCCCTTCTCGGCGGCGGCGGCGAACGCCGCGGCGATCGCCCCCGCCGACGCGCCGCCGATCTGCCGGAACTCGTAGTGGCGTGCCAGCGACGCGACAGCCAGCGGGTACACGACTCCGCTGGTCGTGCCGCCGCGCATCGTCAGGTCGCAGTAGCGGTCGTACTCCATGTGCCCATGGTCGCGCGATCACCACGGTCCGTCAGCGATGTTCACTCAGACGCCACCGAACCGGTCCCGTCCCGTGCTGCCGGCGGGTCCTGCAAGCCTTCCGCCGCCGCGACCGCGGCCAGCTCGGCCGGTGTCCCCGCCATGATCACCCGCACGTGCTCCGTCACCTTCTCCACGGGCCACTCCCACCACGCGACCCGTTGCAGCACGGCGACCTCCTCGTCGCTGTACCGCGTCCGCAGCAGCCGGGCCGGGTTGCCGCCGACGATCCCGTACGCGGGCACGTCCCCGACCACCACCGACCCGGCGGCCACGATCGCCCCGTCACCGATCCGCACGCCGGGCATGACCACCGACCGGTACCCGAGCCACACGTCGTTGCCCACCACCGTGTCCCCGCGCGACGGCGCCCCCAGCGCGATGTCCAGCGTCTTCTCCGCCCAGGCCCCGCCGAAGATCGTGAACGGGAACGCCGACACGCCGGACATGCCGTGGTTGGCGCCGGACATGATGAACCGCACCCCTTCTGCCAGCGCGCAGTAGCGGCCGATGACCAGCTTCTCGGGGCCGAAGTTGTAGAGCACGTTGCGGTGCTCGAACTCCATGGCGTGGTGCGGGTCGTCGTAGTAGGTGTACTCGCCGATCTCGATCTGCGGGTTCTTGACCAACGGCTTGAGGAGCACGGTGCGGGGCATGTCCGGCAACGGGTAGAGGTTGTCGGGCGAGGGGATGGTCACGGCGCTCCGATCGGCTCTTCGCTGAACTGGGTGCGGTACAGCTTGGCGTAGTGGCCGCCGAGAGCCAGCAGGGACTCGTGGGTGCCGCGTTCGACGACCTGGCCGGCGTCGACGACGAGGATCTGGTCGGCGGCGCGGACGGTGGACAGGCGGTGGGCGATCACCAGCGAGGTGCGGCCGGCGAGGGCTTCCACCAGTGCCTCCTGCACGGCCGCCTCGGAGCGGGAGTCCAGGTGCGCGGTGGCCTCGTCCAGGATCACGACGCGGGGCTTGGCGAGCAGCAGGCGGGCGATGGTGAGGCGCTGGCGCTCGCCGCCGGACAGGCGGTAGCCGCGTTCGCCGACGACCGTGTCGAGCTGGTCGGGCAACGACAACACCAGGTCGGCGAGGCGCGCGCGGCGCAGGGCGTCCCACAGCTCCTCGTCGGTGGCGGCCGGTGCGGCGAGGCGCAGGTTGGCGCCGATCGACTCGTGGAACAGGTGGCCGTCCTGCGTCACCATGCCGACGGTCTCGCGCAACGAGTCGAACGACAGCGTGCGGACGTCCACACCGGACAGCCGGACGGCGCCGGAGTCGGCGTCGTACAGGCGGGGGAGCAGGGAGGCGATCGTCGACTTGCCCGCACCCGAGGCGCCGACCAGTGCGATCAGCGAGCCCGGCGCGGCCGTGAAGGAGATGCCGCGCAGGACCGCGTCACCGCCGCGCGTGTCGAGGGTGGCGACCTCCTCCAGCGAGGCCAGGGAGACCTTGTCCGCGGCCGGGTAGGCGAAGTGGACGTCGTCGAACTCCACCGAGACCGGGCCGTCGGGCACGGAGACCGCGTCGGGCTCCTCCTTGATCAGCGGCGGCAGGTCGAGCACCTCGAAGACGCGCTCGAACGACACCAGCGCCGTCATCACGTCCACACGCGCACCGGCCAAGGCGGTCAACGGGGCGTAGAGGCGCGTCAGCAGCAGCGCCAGCGTCACGATCGTGCCGGGTGCCATCTGACCCATGAACGCGAAGTAGCCGCCGAGGCCGTAGACCAACGCAAGGGCCAGCGACGACACCAACGTCAACGCCACCAGGAACAGCCACTGCGCAACGGCCGTGCGCACACCGATGTCACGCACACGCCGAGCGCGCGCACCGAACTCCGCGCTTTCCAGGGCGGGACGGCCGAAGAGCTTGATCAGGGTCGCGCCGGGAGCGGAGAACCGCTCGGTCATCTGGGTCGTCATGGCCGAGTCGAGGTTCGCGGCCTCGCGGTGCATGGACGCCAGGCGCCTGCCCATGCGCCGCGCCGGGATCAGGAACACCGGCAGCAGCGCCATCGCGAGAACGGTGACCTGCCACGACAGCGTCAGCATCACGACCAGCGTGAGCACCAGCGCGATCAGGTTCGTGACGACACCGGAGATCGTCTCGGAGAACGCCCGCTGCGCGGCGATCACGTCGTTGTTGAGCCGGGAGACCAGGGCGCCGGTGCGGGTGCGGGTGAAGAACGCGATCGGCATGCGCTGCACGTGGTCGAAGACGGACTGCCGCAGCCGCAGGATCAGGTCCTCGCCGACGCGGGCGGACTGCCAGCGCTCGGCCAGCGAGAAACCGGCCTCCAGCACGGCGACGCCGGCGATCGCGAGTGCCAGCCACACCACCAGGTCCAGGTCGCGGCCGCCGATGATCGTGTCGACCACGCGGCCGGCCAGGACCGGGCTCGCCACCGCCAGCACCGCGGCCACCGCGCTGGTGGCGAGCAGGGCCAGCACCGCAGGCCGCTGCGGGCGGGCGAACCGGGCGACGCGCTTCAACGTCGCCCGGCTGACGCGGCGGTTCTCCTTGTCCTGCATCGCGCTTTCGAGCGCGTACCAGGCGTTGAAGTCGATGTTCACGACGCCCAGTCTGCGACCTCCAGCTGAGTCGAGGTCAAGCCGTTTTCAAGAACGCGTCGACCTCCGCCAGCGCCGCCGCGCGCACCGGTTCCGGCGACAGGAACAGGTCGTGCAGGCCGGCCTTGATCTCCACGACCTTCACGGACGTGCCGAGCTTCGGTCCCCACCTGCGCATGCCCTCGACGTCGAGCACCGCGTCGGCCTTCGCCACGTCCTCGTTCCACTCGCGGGCGCCGAGCGTGCTGCGGTCGGAGTGCAGCACCAGCACGGGCACGCGCACGTCGAGCCCGGCGTGCACCTTCTCCTGCGCCACGAGCACCGCGCGGATCCACCCGGCCAGCACCGGGAACCCGTCGAGCGGCTTCCACCTCAGGTCGAAGTCCCACTCGCCGTTGCGCGAGGAGTGGATCGAGGCGCCGTACGCGTCGCCCAGCCCGCCGCGGACCTTCACCGAGGGCGCGACCTTCCCGAGCAGCTTCACCACCCGCCGCAGGAGCGGCGGTTCGACGACGTCCAGCCACGGGCTGTTGAGCACGAGGGCGTCGATCAGGTCCTCCGAGCGCCGTTCGTGCGCCCACAGCGACGTCGTGAGCCCCCCGGTCGAGTGGCCCATCAGCACGACCCGCGAGTGCTCGGCGCGGACGACGGCGACGGCCGCGTCGATCTCCTCGAAGTACACGGCCATGTCGGTCGTGTAGTTCGGCACCTCGCCGTCGCGCAACGACCGCCCGTAGCCGCGCAGGTCCACGGCGTAGAAGTCGTAGCCCTGAGCGTTGTAGTGCTCGGCGACGTGCTCTTGGAAGAAGTAGTCGGCGAACCCGTGCACGTAGAGGATCGCGCCGCGGTCGGCCTGCGCGGCCCGCCTGCGGACCAGGGTCGCGGTGGCCCCGCCGCGCAACGGCAGGACCGTGGTGTCTTCGTCGCTCACGGCGCCAGTCTGCTCCCGAAAACCGGCGATTCCGCGCACCCTTGTCCGGATCGTGTCTAACCTGGACCGATGACGGGGGACATCGAACAGTCGTCGAGGGTGCGCTTCCCGGGGATCAGCTCGCGCGCCTACGAACACCCAGCCGACCGGGGCGCGCTCGCCGTGCTCCGCGCCGTGCCGGCCGTGGCACCGATCGTCAAGGCGGTCGCGTCGGCGTTCTCCGAACGCGGGGAACGCCTGGTCCAGGTCGCCTCCTCGGTGCGGGTGGGCCCGAAGCAGTACCCGGACCTGCACCGCATCCAGAACGAGGTCGCCGCCGCGTTCGACCTGGAGGAGGCGCCGGAGGTCTTCGTCCGGCACTCTCCGGAGGTCAACGCGTTCACGCGGGGCATCGACAAGCCGTTCATCGTGCTGAACTCCGCGCTGGTCGAGCGGTTCGACCGCGAGGAGCTGCGGTTCGTCCTCGGGCACGAGACCGGCCACGCGATGTCCGGCCACGGGCTCTACAACACCATCCTGGAACGCCTGCTCAACCTGCAGTACGCGTTCGGCTGGATGCCGGCGGGCGCGTTCGCCCTGCGCGCGGTCATTGCCGCCCTCTACGAGTGGCAGCGCAAGACCGAGCTGTCCTGCGACCGGGCCGGGCTGCTCGCCTGCCAGGACCCGCAGGCCGCGCTGCGCGTGCACCTCGCGTTCGCGGGCGACATCGGCGGCCAGGTCGACATCGCGGCGTTCCTCGAACAGGCGAAGGAGTACGAGGGCGAGGACATCCGCGACAGCATCCTGAAGCTGATGGACAACGAGCGCCGCTCGCACCCGCTGGCCGTGGTCAGGGCCGCGCAGCTGCAGCGCTGGGCCGCGGGCGAGGAGTACCGGGAGATCCTCACCGGCGTCTACCCGCGCCGCGAGGACGACCACCCGACGAGCAACCTCACCGACGACGTCAAGAGCGCGGCGCGGTCCTACCGGGAGTCGGCGAGCAGCTCAGCGGACCCGCTGATCAAGACGATCAACGACATCGGCGAGACCGTGATGGGTGCCGCGGGAAAGATGTGGAGCAAAGTTGCTCCAAATGGACCAGCGGAGTAGCTACCATCTGGAGTCATGAGACGACTCGCTGTTGTGGTCCTGGCTCTGCTCCTGACGGCGGGCACCGCTGCCGCCGACGAACAGGTCGTCGGCGGTGAACGGGTCCCCATCGCCACGACCCCGTGGGTCGTCTACCTGACCGACCCGAACGGCTACCAGTTCTGCGGCGGCACGATCGTCGCCCCGACGAAGGTCCTGACGGCGGCGCACTGCGCGGTCGGCCGGCCCGCCTCCCAGTTCCGCGTCGTCGCGGGCCGCGAGGACAAGAAGAGCTCGGAGGGCGTGGTCGCCACGCCGGTCGAGGTCTGGGTCCACCGGCAGTACGTGGCCGCCGACCGGGGCGAGGACCTCGCCGTGCTGACCATGGCCACGCCGCTGCCGTTCACCCCGCTGCCGATCGCCGGGCAGGCCGACGCCGACCTCTACCGGCCCGGCACCCCGCTGCGGGCGCTCGGCTGGGGCCGCACCAGCGAGAACGGCAGGACCTCCCGCTACCTGATGGGGGCGACGGTGCCGGTGCTGCCCGACGCCGACTGCGCGGGCTCCTACCCGCAGTTCGTGCGGGCGGACATGTTCTGCGCCGGCTACCCCGAGGGCAAGGTCGACACCTGCCAGGGCGACTCCGGCGGCCCGGTCGTGGCGGCGGGCAGGCTCGTCGGCGTCACGTCGTGGGGCGAGGGCTGCGCGCGCAGGGGCAAGCCCGGCGTGTACGTCCGGGTCGCCCGGTACGCGAAGGACCTCCAGCCGGTCGTGGGCGTCGTGGAACCCCCGGCGGAGGAGCCTCCCGCGGAGGAGCCCCCGGCATGAGGACCCGCCCGGTCCGGCCGTGAAACCCGATCGCCGCGGGCCCGGCGCTGTGCCAGCCTGGGCCCGTGGTGGTGCTGCGACGGGCCCGGCCGGACGAGGCGGGCGTGCTGACCGAGCTGGCGCTGGCGGCCAAGGCGCACTGGCCCTACAACGCGGCGTTCCTGGAGGCCGTGCGCGCCGAGCTCACCGTCCGGCCGGAGGACGTGGAGCGGCGGCTGCACGTGGTCGCCGAACGGGACGGCGTCGTGCTGGGCTGGTACGGCATCGGCGGGACGCCGCCGGCGGGTGAGCTCACCGACCTGTGGGTGGAGCCGGCCGCGATCGGCACCGGGCTCGGTCGTGCGCTGTGGGACCACGCCGTGGCGTCCGCCGCCGGCTACGACCACCTCGACATCGATGCCGACCCGTACGCCGAGGGGTTCTACCTGCGGATGGGCGCCGAACGCATCGGTGAGTCGCCGTCGGGCTCCATCCCCGGCCGGGTGCTGCCCCGGCTGCGCGTGCGGACGTCCTGACGGCCCGTCCCCGGACCGGCCGCCGCGGTGAGCCGTCTCAGACCACGAGGCCGACGGACATCGTGAAGAACACGGTCGCGCACACCACGTCCAGCGCCTTCGTGACCCCGGGCCGGCGCAGCCGTCCTGCGACGCTGCTCGCCGCCAGCACGATCATCAGCTCCCACACCGCGGCCAGGCCGAGGAACACCGCCGCGAGCATCGTGAGCTGCGCTGCCGGTTCACCCGATCCGATGAACTGCGGCAGGAACGCCAGCGCGAACAGGATCATCTTCGGGTTCGTGATGTTGGTCAGGAAGCCCTGCCGGAACGGCCGGTCGCCGACGACCTCCTCCGGCTCCTGCACACCGCGCTTCAGCAGCCCGCGCGCGATGGAAACCGCGAGGTAGAGCAGGTACCCGGCACCGATCCAGCGCAACGCGACGAGCACCGCCGGGTACCGGGCGAGCACCACTCCCAGGCCCGAGATCACCAGCGCCACCTGGACCGCGGCGGCCGTGTGGATGCCGGCCAGCGCGAGCAGCCCCGACCGCACTCCCGACCGCAGCGACGTGCGCAGCAGCAGGAACGCGTCGACACCGGGGGTCACGATGACGACCGCACACGCGATGAGGAAGGCCGGAACCTGGCCGAAGTCGAACAACACCGCACATACCCCCGTGATCTACGACACTGACCGTAAAATCTCCGGCCAGATGGAACACTAACACCAAATTCTCCGGTTTTGACGCCGTCCTAACGTGCTCGCTACCGTTGGTGACCAATCGTCCACCTGGCGCAACGAGGAGTGACCCGTGAGGGGTAAGCGGTTTGCCGTGCTCGCCGCCGTTGTCCCGCTGGTCAGCGGGGCAGCGACGGCGAACGCGATCGTCGGGGGGACACCCGCGCGGGCGGCCGACACGCCCTGGGTTGTGGCGATCACCACCCCGGACGGGCAACTGATCTGCGGTGGCGCGCTCGTCGCCCCGGACAAGGTCGTGACGGCGGCCCACTGCGCCACGGTGAAGGGCCTCGCGGGCCGCACCCAGCGCCCGGTCGAGCACATGCGGGTGATCGCGGGCCGCACGGACCTGCGCACTACCGAGGGTGCCGAGGCGGCGGTGACGAACGTGTGGCGCCACCCCGACTTCAAGGACGTCACGCAGGGCGACGACGTGGCGGTGCTGACGCTGGACCGGGAGCTGCCGTACCGGACGATCGCGCTGGGCGACGCGGGTGAGAGCGGTGTCGTGCTCGGCTGGGGCCGCACCGCGGAGCTCGACAAGCCCGCGATGTCGCTGCGCAAGGTGACGGTGCCGATCCTGCCGGACGGCGAGTGCGCGGCGAAGGAGCCGGACTACCGGCCGGGGGCGATGCTGTGCGCCGGGCGCGGTGGCAAGGACGCGTGCACCGGCGACTCGGGCGGGCCGCTGGTCGTCAAGGGCAGGCTCGCCGGTGTCGTGTCGTACGGGCGCGGGTGTGCGCGGCCGGACGAGCCGGGCGTCTACACGCGGCTGGCTCACTACCGGTCCACGGTCGGCTTCTGATATCCAAGGTCCGGTGCGAACCACACCGTTCCCGGCCACCCTGCGCCGGCAGTGGGGGCTCGACCTGAGCCCCGCCCAGCTCTACGCGATCCTGCGGCTGCGCCAGGACGTGTTCGTCGTCGAGCAGAACTGCGTCTACGCCGACGTGGACGGCCGCGACCTGGAGCAGGGCACCCGGCACTTCTGGCTGGAGGCGGACGCGACGCACGAGCCGCTGGCGTACCTGCGGCTCACCGAGGAACCCGGCGGCACGTTCCGCATCGGCCGCGTCGTGACCGGCCGGATGGCCCGCGGCCGCGGGTTCAGCCGCCGGCTCGTGCAGGCGGCGCTGGTCGACGTCGGTACCGCGCCGTGCGTGCTGGACGCGCAGACCTACGTCACCGACTTCTACGCCTCGTTCGGCTTCGTGCCCGAGGGCGCCGAGTTCATCGAGGACGGGATTCCACACCTGCGGATGCGGCGCACTCCGTGATCACGCGCACCGCGCGCTCGATGTCGGCCTCGGTCAGGTCGGCGCGCGCGGTGAGCCGCAGGCGCGAGATCTGGTCCGGCACCGACGGCGGGCGGAAGCAGCCGACGACCACGCCGTTGGTGCGGCACGCCTCGGCCCACCGGAACGCCTGATCCGGCGAAGGGGCCCGCACGCTCACCACCGCCGCGGTCGGCGTGCTGACCTGGAACCCGGCCTCCTTCAGGCGGAAGCTCAGGTCGTGCGCCACGGTCAGCGCGCGCTCGGGGCGGTCCGGCTCCTCGCGCAGGATCTTGATGGCGGCCAGTGCGGCGGCGGCGCTGGCCGGGGCGAGACCGGTGTCGAAGATGAACGTGCGCGCGGTGTCGACGAGGTGCTTGATCACCCGGCTCGGTCCGAGCACCGCACCGCCCTGGGCGCCCAGCGACTTGCTGAGCGTCAGCGTCGTGACCACGTCCGGTGCCCGCACGAGCCCGGCCTCCGCGACCGCGCCGCGCCCGCCGGGGCCCACGACGCCGAGGCCGTGCGCGTCGTCGACCACGAGCCCGGCACCGTTCGCGCGGCAGGCCTCGTGCAGCTCGGCGAGCGGGGCGATGTCGCCGTCCACGGAGAACACCGAGTCGGTCACCACGATCGCGCGCCGCTTGCCGCGGGTCTCCAGCGCGTGCCGGACCTTGCCCACGTTGCAGTGCTCCGCGACCACGACGTCGGCCTTGGACAGCCGCGTGCCGTCGATCAGCGAGGCGTGGATGTGCTGGTCGGCGACGATCGCCGTGCCGGGGCCGGTGAGCGCGGTGACCGCGCCGAGGTTCGCCGCGTAGCCGGAGGAGAACACCAGCGCCGACTGGCTGCCGCAGAAGTTCGCGAGCTCGTACTCCAGCTCGGCGTGCAGCTCCGTCGACCCCGAGACCAGGCGCGATCCCGTCGACCCCGCACCCCACTTGAGCGTCGCCGCGGCGGCCGCCCCTGCGACCCGCTTGTCCCGCGCGAGCCCCAGGTAGTCGTTGCTCGCGAGGTCGAGGTCCGCCGAGTCGGCCTGGCGCGGCCGCAGGCGCCGGGACAGACCCGCCTTGGCGCGCGCCTGGGCCCTGACGTCGATCCAGTCGAACGTCGCCTCACCACCGCTGGACGACGCCTCAGTTGTGCTCACGCTCACCGACTGAGTCTCCCATCCGCCGACTAGCGTGCCGCTCGTGGACCTGTTCACCTTCACGCGCGCCGAGCTGACCTCGCCGGTCCAGTTCTGCGACGGCCGCTGGGTGGTGTCGTCCTGCGCCGACGTGCGCGCGGTGCTCGCCGACCCGGTGACCTACCTGCCGGACAACGCGCTGACCGCGGTCACGCCGGTGGCGCCGGCAGCGCTCCGGTCCCTGGTCAGGGCCCGGTTCTCGTTGCCGCCGACGCTCGCGAACAACGGGTCTGACTCGCACGCCGGGTTGCGGCGGCTGGTCGCGTCGTTCTTCACCCCGGCACGGGTCGCCGCCGCGGAGCCCCGCATCCGCGCACTCGCCGTGGAACGGCTTGGTGGCTCAGATCTCGTGCGGTCGCTGGCGTGGGACCTGCCGGCGATCGTGCTGATGGACCTCCTCGGGCTCGACGACGTGGACATCCCGACGCTCAAGCGGTGGAGCACGGCGTCGCTGGAGTTCTTCTGGGGCGACATCACGCGTGACCGGCAGCTGGAGCTGGTCGACGACGTCGGCGCGTTCCACCAGTGGCTGGTCAAGCGGTACGAGGCCCGGGACGGGGCGTTGTTCTGCGCGCTGGCCGACGCCGGTGTGTCCGCGGAGGACTCCGCCGGGCTCTGCTACTTCCTGCTGATCGCCGGTCAGGAGACGACGACGCAGCTGCTGTCCACGGCGTTGCGGCGGGCGTTGCGGGACCGCTCGGTGTGGGAACGGCTGCCGCTGCCCGGTGTCGCGGAGGCGTTCGTGGAGGACGTGCTGCGCACCGAGACGCCCGTGGTGACGTGGCGGCGGCTCACCGCACGGGAGGTCGTGCTGTCCGGTGTGCGCGTCCCGGCCGGTGCGGAGCTCGTGCTGGTGCTGAGCGGCGAGGAGGACGACCCCAGGCACCTGGCGTTCGGGTACGGGCGGCACTTCTGCCTGGGCGCGGGGCTGGCCCGGCTGGAGGCCGCGGTGGTGCTGCGGACCGTGGCCGAGCACGAGCCCTCGCTCCGGCTCGCCGGTGACGAGCCGGAGTGGCTGAACCTCCTGTCGTTCCGCGCGCCCAGGTCCGTCACGGTCGCGCGATGAGCCCGGCGATCTCGCCGCTGGTGCTCGGTGAACAGCTGCGGGACGGGGACATCCCGCTCGCGGAGTCGCTCGCGGCCGGTGTTTGATGCCGGGGTGATGAACCGCCAGCTCTCGGGAGTCCGCAAGAAGACGCTGCTGGAGTCGCTCGGCCCGGTGCCGGACGCCGCCCCGGACCGCTACGGCGACGGCGGCCCGGTCGAGGAGCTGGAGACGCGGGTCGCCCGGCTGCTGGGCACCGAGGCGGCGCTGTTCGTGCCGACCGGCACGATGGCGCAGCAGATCGCGTTGCGCTGCTGGGCCGACCGCACGCACAACCCGATCGTCGCGATGCACCCGCAGGCCCACCCGCTGCACCACGAGGACGACGCGCTGACCGCGCTGTCCGGCCTGCGCCCGGTCCGCGTGGCGAACGACGAGGTGGCGGCGTGCCCGGAACCGTTCGGCACGCTGCTGGTCGAGGTGCCCGACCGCGAAGCCGGGTTCGTGCTGCCCACCTGGGACGAGCTCGTGGCGACCGTGGACGCCGCCCGCGAACGGGACGCGGTCGTGCACCTCGACGGCGCGCGGCTGTGGGAGGCCGTGCACGGGCTGGGCAAGCCGCTGGACGAGGTCGCCGGCCTCTTCGACTCGGTCTACGTGTCGTTCTACAAGTCGCTGGAGGGCATCTCCGGCGCGGCGCTCGCCGGGTCCGCCGACTTCGTCGAACAGGCGCGGGTGTGGCGGCACCGGTACGGCGGGATGCTGTTCCAGCAGTGGCCGGCGGCGCTGTCGGCGTTGCACGGCCTCGACACCGTGCTGCCGCGGCTGGGCCGCTACGTCGAGCACGCCAAGGTCGTGGCGGCGGCGATGGACCTGCCGGAACCGGACACGCACCAGTTCGCGCTGCACCTGCCGGGTGATCCGGCGCGGCTGACCGAGCTGAGCGGGAAGTTCCTCGGCCGGTTCTGGCGGTCGGGGCAGCTGGCGAAGACCGAGGTCACCGTCGCCGAGCCGGCGCTGGAGTGGACGGCGGACGAGGTCAGGGAGGCGTGGCGGCAGTTCCGCGGGTCGCTGTGAGCCGTCCGCTCCTGCTGTGGGGGCTCGTCGCGGCCGGCAGCCGGTTGCCGGTGGCGATGGCGCCGCTCGCGCTGGTGTTCCTGGGGCGGTCGACCTCCGGCGGTTACGCGCTCGGCGCAGGGGCGGCGGCGCTGTACGTGGTCGGCGAGATCGCCGGGTCGGCGGTGCTCGGCGCGCGGCTCGGCCGGTCGCGCGGGCAGCTGCCGGCGGGGATGGTCGTCGGTGCGCTGGCGTTCGCGGTGCTGCCGTTCGTCGACGGGCCGGTGCTGCTCGCGGTCGTGTTCGTGGCAGGCGCGGCACCCGCCGCGGCTCCGGGTGGCACCCGCGCGATCCTCACCTCGCTGGTGCCCGAGTCGCGGGCGGCGCGGGCGCTGAGCGGCGAGGCCGTGTTGTCGCAGGTCGTCTGGGCGGCGGCACCCGCGCTGGTGGTGTTCCTCGCGCTGCAGGTCCACCCCGGTGTGCCGCTGGTGCTCGCGGCGGCGTTCTTCCTGGTCGGCGCGCTGGGGCTGCGCTGGCTGCCCGCCCCGGAACCGGTCACAGCGCCGATCAGCCGGTCGCTGTGGCGGGCCTGGCCGATCTACCTCACCGGCACCGCCTCGAACGCGGTGTTCGCGGCCACCGAGCTGATGCTGCCGGCGTTGCTGGAGCAGCGCGGGATCGCGGTGGGCTGGGCCGGGCCGTTGCTCGCCTGGTTCGCGCTGGCCTGCGCCGGGGGCGCGGTGCTGTACGGGCTGCGCACGTGGCCGGGCTCGCTGCGGGTGCAGTGCCTGGTGCTGCTGGTGGCCATGTCCGGGTCGATCGCGCTGGTGGCCGTGTTGCCAGGGGTGGCAGGCATCGCCGCCGGGTTGCTGGTGGCCGGCCTGTTCCAGTCCGGTGCGATGGTGTCGCGCAGCCTGGCCCTGCGCGAACGCCTGCCGTCCTACGCGCACGCACCCGCCTACTCGGTGATGTACGCCGCGGCCGGGGTGGGGTACAGCGCGTCGGCGGGCATCTCGGCGGTGGCGATGGAGGCGTTCAGCGCTTCCGCGGCGGTCCTCGTCGGCGTCGGTATCACGCTGGTGGTCGTCGTGGTGAGCGCGGCAGGGGAGCGCCCTGTCGTGAAGGCCACCTGACCGCGGGGTTGGTCCTGCCGGTGCGAGGTGCGACGATCTCGGGGCTGTGAGGGGAGCGCGAGGAAGCCGGTGCGAATCCGGCGCCGTCCCGCGACTGTGACCGACGCGCGTCGGGAGTCAGGAACTCGTCCCCCTCTTACCCGACCGGACCCGGGCGTGGACACCCGAGGAAGGACTCGCTGGAGCATGTTCCCGTTTTCGGCCGTCGTCGGACACGACGACCTCCGGCTCGCCCTGTTGCTGAACGCGGTGCACCCCGGCATCGGCGGCGTGCTCGTGCGCGGCGAGAAGGGGACCGCGAAGTCGACCGTCGTGCGGGCCCTCGCCGCCCTGCTGCCCGAGCTCGACGTGTCGCGCGACTGCCGGTTCGGCTGCGTGCCCGGCAGCACGGACTGCCCGGACGCACCGCACGCCGGGAGCGAGCGCAGGCCCGCCCGGCTGGTCGAGCTGCCCGTGGGCGCCACCGAGGACCGCCTGATCGGCTCGCTCGACCTGGAGAAGGCGCTGACCGAGGGCGTGCGGGCGTTCCAGCCCGGCCTGCTCGCGGCGGCGCACCGGGGCGTGCTCTACGTCGACGAGGTCAACCTGCTGCACGACCACCTGGTCGACCTGCTGCTCGACGCGGCGGCGATGGGGCGGGCGCACGTGGAGCGCGAGGGCGTCTCGGTGGCGCACCCGTCGCAGTTCCTGCTGGTGGGCACGATGAACCCGGAGGAGGGCGAGCTGCGTCCGCAGCTGCTCGACCGGTTCGGGCTCACGGTGTCGGTGAAGGCCGCGCGGGACGTGGCCGTGCGCACCGAGGTGATCCGGCGCCGGCTCGCCTACGAGGCCGACCCGGAGACGTTCGCCGGTCGCTGGGCCGACGAGGACGCCCGGCTCAAGCAGCAGATCACCAACGCCCGCGCCGCCCTGAAAACCGTGTCCCTCCCCGACGGCGAGCTGCGCCGGATCGCCGCCGTCTGCGCGGCGTTCGAGGTGGACGGCATGCGCGCGGACCTCGTGGTCGCCCGCACCGCCACCGCCCACGCGGCCTGGCGCGGTGCCGCCGAGGTCGAGGAGACCGACGTCGAGGTCGCCGTGCGGCTCGCGCTGCCGCACCGGCGCCGGCGCGACCCGTTCGACGAGCCGGGCATCGAGGAGCAGCAGCTCGAGGACGCCATGCGGCAGGCGGCCGAGCACGCCCGAGAGCCAGAGGACCAGGAACCCGATCCCACCGACGGCCCCGACGACGACGGCCCCGGCGGCGGCGAGCTGCCCGAACCGCAGGACGGTCCCAAGGGGAACGGGAACGCGCAGGGCGACCGGCCCGCACCCGAGCCGTCGCCCGCGTTCAAGGCCCGGCTGCTGGAGGTGCCCGGCGTCGGCGAAGGCGCTCCTGGCAAGCGGTCGCGGGCACGCGCGCGCACCGGCCGGGTCGTGCGTTCCTCCACAGTGGACGGAAGCGGGCTGCACCTCGTCGACACCCTCGCCACCGCGGCACCGCACCAGCACGACCGCGGGCGCACCGGTGCCGGCCTCAAGCTGGTGCCGGGCGACCTGCGCAAGGCCGTCCGCGAGGGCAAGGAGTCGAACCTCGTCCTGTTCGTCGTGGACGCCTCGGGTTCGATGGCCGCGCAGAAGCGGATGTCGGCGGTCAGCGGCGCGGTGATCTCGTTGCTGCGCGACGCCTACCAGCGCCGCGACAAGGTCGGCGTGGTGACGTTCCGCGGCAACCAGGCCGAGGTGGCGCTGCCGCCGACCACCTCGGTCGACGCCGCCGCGACGCGTCTCAAGAAGATGCGCACCGGCGGCCGCACCCCGCTCGCGGACGGACTGCTGAAGGCGCACAAGCTTCTTGAGATCGAACGGCTGCGCGACCCCCGCAAGCGCCCGCTCGTGGTGCTGCTGACCGACGGCCGCGCCACGTCGTCCGGTCTCGGCGGCGACCCCACGAAGGACGCGCTCAAGGCCGCCGCGCTGCTCGAACAGACCGCTGTCGTCGTCGTGGACTGCGAACAGGGCCACATCAGGCTCGGGCTCGCGGCCAAGGTCGCCGACGCCCTGCGGGGCACCTGCGTCCGCCTCGACCAGCTCAGCGCCGACCACCTCGCCGGCGTCGTCCGCGCCGCCTAGGGAGGAGACCCAATGCCACAGGGACAACCCACCGCGGTGCCGCAGGACGGCCTCACCACGCGACAGCGGCGCAACCGGCCGTTGCTGATGGTGCACACCGGTGAGATGAAGGGGAAGTCGACGGCGGCGTTCGGCCTGGCGTTGCGCGGCTGGAACCAGGGCTGGGACATCGGCGTGTTCCAGTTCGTGAAGTCCGCCAAGTGGAAGGTCGGCGAGGAGAACGCGTTCAAGGCGCTCGGCCGGCTGCACGACGAGACCGGCGAGGGCGGCGCGGTCGAGTGGCACAAGATGGGCGAGGGCTGGTCGTGGTCCCGCAAGCAGGGCACCGAGGAGGACCACTCCGCCGCCGCGCTGGAGGGCTGGCAGGAGATCCGCCGCCGGCTGGAGACCGAACGCCACGGCCTCTACGTGCTCGACGAGTTCACCTACCCGCTGCACTGGGGCTGGATCGACGTCGACGAGGTGGTGGAGGCGCTGGTCAACCGGCCGGGCCACCAGCACGTCGTGATCACCGGCCGGTACGCGCCGCAGCAGCTGGTGGACGCCGCCGACCTGGTGACCGAGATGACCAAGGTCAAGCACCCGATGGACGCGGGGCAGAAGGGCCAGCGGGGGATCGAGTGGTGAACCGGCTGGTCGTCGCCGCACCCGCGTCGGGCAGTGGCAAGACCACGGTGGCGACGGGCCTGATGGCCGCACTGCGCAGGGCCGGGTCGCGGGTCGCGCCGTTCAAGGTGGGACCCGACTACATCGACCCCGGCTACCACGGGCTCGCGACCGGGCGGCCCGGCCGCAACCTCGACCCCGTGCTGGTCGGCGAGCACCGCATCGCCGGCCTGTTCGCGCACGGGTCGAGGGGCTGCGACCTCGCCGTGGTCGAGGGCGTGATGGGCCTGTTCGACGGCCGCGTCGACACCGCGGGCATCGGCTCGACCGCGCACGTGGCCAAGCTGATCGGCGCGCCCGTGCTGTTCGTGGTCGACGCGCGGGGGCAGAGCCGGTCGCTCGCGGCGCTGCTGCACGGCTTCCGCGGCTACGACCCGACCGTGCGGCTCGGCGGCGTGATCCTCAACCAGGTCGGGTCGGAGCGCCACGAGCAGGTGCTGCGGTCGGCGTGCGACGAGGTCGGCCTGGACGTGCTCGGCGTGCTGCCGCGCGACGCGCAGTTCTCGTTGCCCTCACGGCACCTGGGGCTCGTGACGGCGGCCGAGCACGGCAGCGAGGCGGTCTCCGCGGTCGACGCGATCGCCGCCGCGGTGGCCAAACACGTCGACCTGGACGCGGTGCGCGCGCTGGCGTCATCGGTGCCGGCGATGGCCGTGGCACCGTGGGAACCGCAGGTCGAGGCCGTCCGCGGGGAACCGGTGATCGCGGTGGCCGGCGGGGCGGCGTTCACGTTCGGCTACGCGGAGCACGCCGAGGTGCTGGCGGCGGCCGGTGCCGCTGTCGCCGTCGTCGACCCATTGCGCGACGACCGGTTGCCCGAGGGCACCGCCGGTCTGGTGCTGCCGGGTGGTTTTCCCGAGCAGCACGCGGAGGCGTTGTCGGCCAACGCGCCGCTGCGCGAGGCGGTCGCGCGGTTCGCCCGCTCGGGCGCGCCGGTGCACGCCGAGTGCGGCGGGCTGCTGTACCTCGCGCGCTCGCTCGACGGGCACGAGATGTGCGGCGTGCTCGACGCGGAGGGCTTCATGACGCCGAAGCTGACCCTGGGCTACCGCGACGCCGTCGCGGCCACCGGCTCGTCGCTGCACCCGCCGGGCGGTCGCGTGACCGGCCACGAGTTCCACCGCACCCAGCTGTCCACACCGCACTCGCTGCCGCCCGCGTGGCACTGGCGCGGCGTCGAGAACCGGCCGGTGGCCGAGGGGTTCGTCGTCGGCGGTGTGCACGCCTCGTACCTGCACACGCACCCGGCCGGCGACCCGGAGGCGGTGGCCAGGTTCGTGCGGGCCTGCCACCCGTTCGTGGCGGGTTCGGCAGGCGGTACGGTCTTCGCCTAAGCCTTTCGTCCAACCCCTGTGGAGCTGTCGTGACGACGACCGGTCGGGTTTCCTTCGTCGGCGCCGGTCCGGGTGCCGCCGACCTCATCACCCTCCGCGGCGCGCGCCGCATCGCCGAGGCCGACGTCGTCGTCTGGGCTCCCAGTGCGGTCGAGGCCGAGTGCGTCCGCGAGCACGCGCGCGAGGGTGCCGACCTGGTCGACTTCTCCCGCGTCACCGCGGAGGAGATCACCGACCTGTACCGCCGTGCCGCCGCCGCGCGGCTGAAGGTCGTGCGGCTGCACGCGGGCGACGCCGCGACCGGTGGCGGAGTGCAGGAGCAGCACGACCTGTGCCAGCGCCTCGGCCTGGAGGTCGAGGTCGTGCCGGGCGTGTCGGTCGTCGCCGCCGCTGCCGCGCGGATCGGCCGCGAGATCACGCTGACCGAGGCCTCCTCCGCGGTGTTCCTCGCGCCGGAGGGCAGCGAGGGCGTCCGCGAGTTCGCCGCACTGCAGACCACGATGGCGGCCACGGTCTCCGGTGCGCGCACCGGCCAGTTCGTGGAGCAGCTGCTGGAGGGCGGCTACACCGCCGAGACGCCGGTCGTCGTCGCGTACAAGGTGAGCCAGGCCGACGAGCTGGTCGTGCACACCACGGTCGGCGAGCTGGAGGCGGTGGTGAAGCAGCACAAGCTGTACCGCCCGACGCTCTTCCTGGTCGGCGCCGCGGTGAAGGCCGCACCGGCCCGCCGCCAGTCCGCGATCGCGGCCGCCGCCGACGAACCGGCCCGCACCGCCCGCCCGACCCGCTGGTCGCGCAGGGCCGCCTCGCGCATCGCGACGCGTGCGGACGAGCCGGTGCCCGCTCCCGCCGTCCCGGTCGCCCCCGCGACCTCCGCCGAGCCGAACCCGGCCTGGAACGCGGTGGAGGAGCTCCAGCAGTCCGTGCGCAAGCAGGCTGAGGAGTCCTCGCAGAAGCCCAAGCCGAAGCTGACCGTGGTCGCTGCCGCGACGCCGAAGCCGCCGACGGTGCAGGCCTCGACCTCGAACCCGCCCAAGCGCCGGTCCACCGCCCGCAAGCCCAAGCGCGCCAACTGATGTCAGCCCTCGTCGAGGAGCTGCGGGAAGCGGCGGGCCGGCCCGGCGTCGAGGTCGTGGACGCCGCCGACGGCCTGCGGCCCGCGCTGAACCTGTGCCGCGCCCGGTCCGCCGTCATCGTGAAGGTGGCGGCCGGCGCCGGTCCGGCCGAGATCGGTGCGGGACTGGCCGGCTGGCGGCGCACGCTCGTGGTCGCCGACGTCGGTGAGCTGTCCACAGTGGACCCGAAGGATGCGGTCACCCGGCGCTGGATCGCACCGGAGGCCGTGCTGTGCCTGGCGGACACCGAGTTCCTGCGCGGCACCGGGTGGGCGCTGCCCGAGGACGCGTTCTCCACCAGGACGCAGGTGCTGGGCGCCGAGGTCCGCGCGTTCGTGCTGGCCGTGCTCGCGCCCAGGCCCGGTGTGCTGGTGTGGGACGTGCTCGCGGGCTCCGGCGCGGTCGGCGTGGAGTGCGCACGGCTCGGTGCCGCGGTCGTGGCGGTGGAACCGGACCCGGTGGAGTGCGTGCGGATCATCGCGAACGCCTCCGCGCACGGCGTGGACGTGCGCGTGGAGGAGGCCGGGCTGGACACGACGGCGTTACCGCGCCCGGAGGCGGTGTTCGTCGGCCGCGGGTCGCTGCCCGAGGTGAGGGCGTGCGCGGCGGTGAACGCGCGGCGCGTGGTCGTGGTCGCCGAGCGGGTGGACGAGGTCGTGCCGACGCGGGACGCGTTGCGGGCGGCCGGGTACGAGGTGGAGGGCGTGCAGCTGACCGCCTCCCGCCTGCTCGACTCCGGCTTCGGCGCCGCGGCGCCGGTGACCGTGGTGTGGGGAACCAAGAAGTGATGTCGTGGGTGGGCGGCGGTGTCGTGGTGCGGGGAGTCCGGCCGTGATCGGTGTGTTCGCGGGGACGGTCCAGCGCGGTGACGCGGCCGACCTCGCCGGGGTGCTGGGCTCGGACGCCGTGGTGCCGGACGGGCCGATCCGGCCCGCTGTGCACCGGCTGTGGGACCGGCTCGACGCGCTCGTGCTGTTCCTCGACGCGGGAACCGCTGTCCGGTTGATCGCGCCCCTGTTGCGGGACAAGCGGACCGACCCCGCGGTGGTGTGCGTGGACGCCGGGTTCGCGGTGGCGCTCGCCGGTGCCGCGAACGACCTGGCGTGGCGCGTCGCGGACGCGTTGAACCGCACCGCCGTCGTCACGACCGGCCCGTCGATCGACTCGGTGCTGGACGAGCTCGTCGAGCAGCTCGACGCCACGGCCGACGGCGACGTCGCCGCGTGCGCGGCGGCCATCGAGTCGGGCGAGAAGGTGGTGCTGCGCAACCCGTTGAGCTTCCCGCTGCCCGCGCTGTCGGCGAACGTGGTGTCGGCCGACGAGGACGCCGCGTGGGTGATCGTCATCGACGACCGCGCCGCCGCGCCGAAGGACAACGTGCTGCGGATCGTGCCGCGCACGCTCGTCGTGGGTGTGGGGTCGACGCGGGGTGCGTCGGCCACGAGCGTGGGTGCCGCGCTGGCCGAGCTGGACGCGCAGGGCGGCCTGGACCTGCGCGCCATCAAGGCGTTCGCGACGGTCGACGTCAAGGCGGACGAGCCCGGCATCGTGGACGCGGTGGAGGACTGGGGTTTCTGGCACGGCGACACGGCCGACCTGATCACGTTCAGCGCCGAGGAGCTCAACGCGGTCGGCGTGCCGAACCCGAGCTCGGTGGTGCGCAACTCGCTGGGCACCGCGAGCGTGGCGGAGGCGGCGGCGCTGTGCGGCGCACGGCAGGTCGCGCACGGCGCACCGGTCGAGCTCGCCGCGGAGAAGTTCAAGCGGGACAACGTGACCGTGGCCGCGGCACGGGTGCTGCCGCGCGGCCGGCTCGCGCTCGTCGGCCTCGGTCCCGGCGGCGCCGAGCAGCGCACGCCGCGTGCGGAGGCCGAGATCCGGCGGGCCGCGGTCGTCGTGGGCACGCCCGAGGCCGTGCACGCGGTGGCCGCTCTGCTGCGGCCGGGCACCCAGACGCGTGCCGATGGTGCGCCGGAGCTCGCGGAGGGTGGCGCGGCGGTCGCGCACGTCGCGTTCGGAACTGGACCAACGCTGGACAATCCGGTCGAAGCCGACGTGGTTGTTGTTCCCGGAGTGTGGGAACGGTAGCGTTTTTCCTTCTTTCGTAGGGTCTACCCAGAAGATTTGCGGATTAGCGTCGCCATGCACACGGCCCACCCTGCCGGGCCCGGATGCACTGGAGAGCGACATGAGAGCCCGTCGTCTCGTCGCGGTCGCCTGCACAGCAGGTGTCGCCCTGTCCATGCTCACGATCAACGCCGCCGCCGCTACCCCGAAGGACGGCCTGCGCCTGCTCGCCGTGCGCGACTCGCTGACCGCCACGCACACCTGGTACGAGCAGACCTTCGACGGCAAACCGGTGCTGGGCGCCTACTACGTCGAGCACGTCGACAAGGCGACCGGCGCGAAGACCGTGGACGACGGCCGCATCGCCGTGGGTGCCGTCGACCTCACGCCCGCCGTCACCGCCGAGGACGCGCGGACGAGGTCCGCCGGTGTGCCCGAGACGGCGAAGCTGACCGTCCTGCCGGGGACGGGCCTGGTCTACGAGGTGATCTCGGACAACGGCAAGGGGTCCGAGCGCACGCTGGTGCACGCGGAGACCGGCGCGGTCGTGCGGACCGAGAGCCTGGTCAAGCACGCGGACGGCACCGGCAAGGTGTTCAGCCCGAACCCCGTCTCCGCGCTGCAGAACCAGAACCTGACCGACGCCGACGACGCGGACTCCGCCGTGCCCGCCGCGGCCTACCGGTCGGTGACGCTGTCCCACCTGGACGGTTCCGGCTACCTCAGGGGCAAGTACGCGACGCTGACCGGGCCGAAGAGCAAGCTGGCCTACAGCAAGGCGAACAAGTTCGAGTACACGCGCGCCAACGACCTCTTCGAACAGGTCAACGCGTACTGGGGCGTGACCGAGGCGCAGAAGTACATCCAGGGCCTCGGGTTCACGAACGTCAACAACGAGGCGCAGAAGATCACCACGATCGGCCTCACCGAGGACAACTCGTTCTACGACCCGTCGAAGGACCAGATCACGTTCGGCACCGGCGGTGTGGACGACGCCGAGGACGTCGAGGTGGTGTGGCACGAGCTCGGCCACGCGATCCAGGACGCCCAGGTGCCCGGCTTCGGTTCCACCACGGAGGCGGGCTCGATCGGTGAGGGCTTCGGCGACTGGTGGGCGTTGATCATGTCCTCGCGCGACGCGAAGGACACGGCCACGACGCCGCTCGCGTGCATCATGGACTGGGACGCCACGGCGTACACGACCGAGACGCCGCATTGCCTGCGCCGCACCGACACCGAGCTGAAGTACGCCGACCGCAAGGGCGAGGTCCACTTCGACGGCCAGATCTGGTCGCGGGCGCTGTTCGACGTCTACAAGGCGTTCGGCCGCGACAAGGCGGCGAAGATCGTGCTGGAGGGCCAGTTCTCCTACGCCCCCTCGACGACGTTCGCGGCCGCTGCCAAGGCGACGGTCGCCGCGGCGAAGAAGCTCTACGGCGACAAGGACGCCGCCACCGTCCAGGCCGCGTTCACCGCGCGCGGCATCGCGTGAGTCAACTGTGAAGCCGGACATGTCCGACTAGTGGCGGTTGTGCCACTTCGATCCCGGGCGTGACGCTGTGTGTGCCGCCGCTGGACACCCTGCACACACAGCGTCATCGGGAAGGACTGGCAACATGGCGAAAACCCTGCGTCGCCTGATCTTGTCTGTCGTGGTCTCCGCTCTCGCGAGCATCTTCTTCACGGCTCCCGCAGCCAACGCCGACGACGTCTCGCCGATGATCGTCGGTGGTACGCGCGCCAGCACGGCGACCTACCCGTGGGTCGTCTACCTCGCTTCCACCACCGGTTCGCAGTTCTGCGGCGGAACCCTGGTGAAGGCCAACAAGGTCGTCACCGCCGCCCACTGCGTCGCCGGCCGCTCGGCCTCCAGCACCCGCGTGGTGCACGGCCGTGACGACAAGCAGAGCACCGCGGGCACCGTCGCGAACGTGACCCGCATCTGGTCGCACCCGAGCTACACCACCGCGACCGCCGGCTACGACGTGGCCGTGCTGACGCTGGACCGCAACATCAGCTCGGCGACCCTGCCGCTCGCCACGCCGTCCGACACCGCGCTGTACGCCGCGGGCAACTCCGCGCTGATCCTCGGCTGGGGCACCACGTCCTCCGGTGGCTCGGCGTCGCGCTACCTGCTGCAGGCGAACGTGCCGCTGACGTCCGACTCGACCTGCAAGACCGCGTACTCGCAGTACAGCAACACCTCCATGGTGTGCGCGGGCTTCCCGCAGGGCGGCGTCGACACCTGCCAGGGCGACTCCGGTGGCCCGCTGGTCTACGGCGGCAAGCTCATCGGTGCCACGTCCTGGGGCCGCGGCTGCGCCGGCGCCGGCTACCCCGGCGTGTACGCGCGGATCGCGCCGTACAACTCGGTGATCACCGCTCAGCTGTAAGCACTTCGCCACCGCGCACCCCGCGTCCACAGTGGACCCGGGGTGCGCGGTCGTATGCTGCCCGGATGACGGATCTGGAAGCAATGCCGGAGGACTGGGCGAGCGCGCTGGTCGTCGTCGCCCACCCCGATGACATGGAGTACGGCGGTGCGGGCGCCATCGCGCGGTGGACCGCCCAGGGCAAGAAGGTCGCGTACCTGCTCGCGTGCCGCGGTGAGGCGGGCATCGACTCGCTCTCACCGCAGGAGTGCGCGCCGTTGCGGGTCGAGGAGCAGATCGCGTCCTGCGCGGCCGTCGGCGTGACCGAGGTCGAGTTCCTCGACCACGCGGACGGCATGATCGAGTACGGGCTGCCGCTGCGGCGCGACATCGCGGCCGCGATCCGCCGGCACCGGCCGGAGTTCGTGATCACCGGTAACTTCCGCGAAACGTGGCCGAGCGGAAACCTCAACATGGCCGACCACATCGCGGTCGGCCGGGCCGCCGTCGACGCCGTGCGCGACGCGGGCAACCGGTGGGTGTTCCGGGATCTGGACATCGAGCCGTGGAACGGTGTCCGGTACGTGGCGGCGGCGTCCTCGCCGATGGCCACGCACGCCGTGGACATCACCGGCTCGTTCGACGCTTCCGTGGAGTCCTTGCGCGCCCACAAGGCGTATCTCGATGCGCTGAGCGGGGACATGGCCGAGCCGGAACCGTTCCTGCGCGGCATGGCGGAGGCCGTCGGCCAGCGGTTCGGCGGCGTCCTGGCGACGTCTTTCGAGCTGTTGCGCCTGTGACCATGTTCCCTTCGGCTGGACACGGCCGGTCTCGTGTGGATGCTTCTACGCATGCCCGTTGAACAGCACTACCTGGTTGGCCTCGATCTCCGGGGCCGGCGCGTCCTCGTGGTCGGCGGAGGCACCGTCGCCCAGCGGCGCCTGCCCCGCCTGATCGCCTCCGGCGCCGTCGTCGAGCTCGTCTCGCCCGTCGTGACCCCCGCCGTGCAGGGCATGGTCGACGCGGGGGAGCTGACGTGGCACGAGCGGCTGTTCGAGCCGGGAGACGTCGAAGGCGCCTGGTACGTGCTGGCGTGCACGTCGGACATCGAGGTGAACGCCCAGATCGGCGAAGAGGCGCTCGCACAGCGCGTGTTCTGCGTGCGCGCGGACATCGCCGTGGAGGGCACGGCGGTCACACCGGCCGTGGGCTCGCACGACGGCATGGTGCTCGGCGTGCTCGCCGGCGGTGAGCACCGTCGTTCGGCAGCGGTGCGAGACGGCGTCGTGGCGGCGTTGCGCGACGGCCGGATCGCCGACCAGTCCACCCCGCCGGTCGGCGTCGCCCTGGTCGGCGGCGGCCCCGGCGACCCCGAGCTGATCACGGTGCAGGGCAAGCGCTTGCTGGCCCAGGCGGACGTGGTGGTCGCGGACCGCCTCGCCCCCCGCGAACTGCTGGAGGAACTGCCCTCGCACGTCGAGGTCGTGGACGCGGCCAAAATCCCCTACGGTCGCGCGGCGACGCAGGACTTCATCAACCAGACGCTCGTCGACCGCGCCAAGGAGGGCAAGTTCGTCGTCCGCCTGAAGGGCGGCGACCCGTACGTCTTCGGCCGCGGCTTCGAGGAGCTGCTCGCGTGCGCCGAGGCCGGCATCCCGGTGACCGTGGTACCCGGCGTGACGTCGGCGTTCGGTGTGCCCGCGTTGGCCGGTGTACCCGTGACGCACCGAGGGGTGGCACACGAGGTAGTCGTCGTCTCCGGTCACGTGGCACCGGACGACCCGCGCTCCCTCGTCGACTGGCCCGCCATCGCACGGCTGCAGGGCACAGTCGTGCTGATGATGGCCGTCGAACGCGCGGGTGCGTTCGCCACGGCGCTGATGGAAGGCCGCCCCGGCAGCACGCCCGTCGCCGTCGTGCAGGAGGGCAGCACCTCCGCACAGCGCGTGTACCGGTCCACTCTGGAAACCTTGGGCGCGGACGTCGTGGCCTGGGGAGTGCGCCCGCCGGCGATCATCGTGGTCGGCCCGGTGGCCGGCATCGCGCCCGCCTAGCCGGGTTCTCGCTCGACGCCGCTCGACGCCGCTCGACCGGTGGGCCCCGCAGGTCCACCGGTTCCTGCGCCGCCACGGCCCACGGCGCCGGTCACTTTCGAATTCGCTCGCGACCACCCCGTCCGTCAGCGCGCCGACCGGCTGAACACGGCTGGGTGGCCAGCGTCTGCGCACTGCTGATCCGGCGGCGCGACCGCGCAGGTCGGGCCTGCGGCCTGGTGACGGCGTAAGTCGGGCCTGCGGCCTGGTGACGGCGTAAGTCGGGCCTGCGGCCTGGTGACGGCGTAAGTCGGGCCTGCGGCCTGGTGACGGCGCGAGTTGGCCCGTAGCCCGGTGACGGCGCGAGTCGGACTCGCAGCTCAGCGATGGCTCGAATCTGGCCTGCGGCCCGGTGACGGCGCGAGTCGGGCCCGCAGCTCAGCGATGGCTCGAATCTGGCCTGCGGCCCGGTGACGGCGCGAGTCGGGCCCGCAGCTCAAGACCGCGCGAGCCAGGCTCTCAGCCCGGTGACGGCGCGAGCCAGGCCTGTAGCCCGGTGACCGCGCAAGCAAGGTCCCGCAAGTCAAAACTCGCGCAGGGCAGGGCCCCGCCCTCCCTGGGGGCAGACCACCCACCTCCACTCAACCTAACCAAGATCCGGCCGTGTCAACCCACCGTTCGGCGATCTGTGGACAACTCGGCACGCGACGAGGGCCGCCTTCCCGACCGGAGAGGCGGCCCTCGTCGAACCAACAGGTCGGCAGGGCGGACACGAACGACTGCCCGTCAACGCCAAGAACAGCCCTCCGACCGGAGCTGCGGTGCCACGTCCGCGGCAGCCAGCCCGGGCGAGCTGACCGCCGACGACGAAGGCCGCCTCCCCAACCCGGGGAAGCGGCCCTCATCAGATCAGTCGATCAGTGCTGCGGCGCCCGGCGCGGGCGCCCGGTGGTGCTGCCGCCGCGGCGGGGACCGCCGCCTTCGCCGGCTGGGCGGCGCGGGCCGCTGCGGAACTCGCCGCCCTCGGAGCGGCGACCGGAGCCGCCGCGGAACTCGCCGCGGCCACCGGCCGCGGGGGCGCCGAAGCGACGGCCGCTGCCGCCGGAGCGGCGGGCGGGCTTCTCGCGTTCGACGACCGGCTCGCCGCTGGGGAGGCGGGCACCGGTGATGCGGATCAGGTCCTCGTCACCGGGACGGACCTTCGTGCTCTCCGGGCGGATGCCCGCGCGAGCGGCCATGCCCTGGACGGCGCGGCGCTGGTCGTGGGTGACCAGCGTGACGACCGTGCCGGACTGGCCGGCGCGCGCGGTGCGGCCCGCGCGGTGCAGGTAGTCCTTCGGGTCGGCCGGCGGGTCGACGTGCACGACGAGCGAGACGTCGTCCACGTGGATGCCGCGGGCGGCCACGTCCGTCGCGATCAGGACCGGCGTGGTGCCCTCGCGGAACTCGCCGAGCACGCGGGTGCGGGCGCTCTGAGCCTTGCCGCCGTGCAGCGCGCCGGCGTGGACGCCGACCGAGCGCAGCTTCTTGGCCAGGCGGTCGACGTGGTGCTTGGTGCGCACGAACATGATCGTGCGGCCCTCGCGCGCGGCCACCTCGGTCACCACGTTCTGCTTGTCCTCGGCGGACACGAACAGCAGGTGGTGGTCCATCGTCGTGACGCTCGCGGTGGCCGGGGCCACCGAGTGCGTCACCGGGTTGTGCAGGTACTGGCGGACCAGCTTGTCCACGTCGCCGTCGAGCGTCGCGGAGAACAGCAGGCGCTGGCCGTCCTGCGGGGTCAGGTCCATGATCGCGCGGACCTGGGGCATGAAGCCCATGTCGGCCATCTGGTCGGCCTCGTCCAGCGCGGTGATCTCGACCTGGGACAGGTCGCAGGTCCCCTGGCGGACGTGGTCGGACAGCCGGCCCGGCGTGGCGATCAGCAGGTCGACGCCGCGGCGCAGGTGGTCGATCTGGCGCGGGAACGACGTGCCGCCGACGACCACGCGGCACCACATGTTGAGCGCGCGGGCGTGCGGCATGAGCGCCGTCTCCACCTGCATCGCGAGCTCGCGGGTCGGGACGAGGATCAGCCCACGCGGCTTGTGCGGCGTGGAGCGGCCGCCCGCGAGGCGGGTCAGCATGGCGAGGCCGAACGCCAGCGTCTTGCCGGAGCCCGTCTGGCCACGGCCGAGGATGTCCCGGCCCGACATCGCGTCGGGCAGGGTGGCGGCCTGGATGGGGAACGGTGCGGTGATGTCGTTGGCGACGAGCGACTTGATCAGCGCGTCAGCCAGGCCGAGCTCGGCGAACGAGGGCAGCGGGCCTTCCGGCAGCGTGCTCTCGAAGTGCTCGGCGACGATCGGTTCCTCGACCCGCTGCTGCGGGCGTGAGGAGTTGCCCTGGCGACCCGAGCGGCGCCGCGGTGACCTGCGGCTCTGTGCGCGCTCGGAACGGCCTTCGGACATTGATGGCAAAACAAACCTCCGAGACATGGCACGTCTCAAGGCTGCCCCGCGCTTGTCGCGGTGCCAGTTCACAAGGACGAGCCCGGCGTGGTGTGCACGCCTGAATGAGTAGGTGGACGCACCGGTCAACGGCGGTCAAGCCTGCATCGGTGCTCTTACAGTCTAGCTGATCAGTGCGAGTGACCGGCGCGCCCGGCAGTGTCGTTGGACACGGCCGGGCGCGCAAGGTGAGTCACCCCATACCCGCCACGTCCAGCAGCGTCGCCACCAGCGCGGACGGCTCACCGATCTCCGGTGGCAGGCCGCGCGCGGCGAACCAGCCGCAGATGTTGCGGACGTCGCGGTCGAGGAACTCCACGCCGCGGGGGTTCGCGACCAGGTCCACCACCTGCGGCAGGTCGATCATGATCAACCGGCCGTCGTGGACCATCAGGTTGAACGCGGACAGGTCGCCGTGCGTCAGGCCCGCCTCCGCGAGCGTCATCAGCGTCGCGACCAGCTGCCGCCACAGGTCGAGCAGCTCGTCCTCGTCCGGGCGCGCCTGGGCGAGCCGCGGCGCGGCGTTGCCCTCGGCGTCCCCGATGAACTCCAGCAGCAGCTCGGTACCGCTGCGCTGCACCGGGTACGGCACGGGCGCGCCGATCTGCCACAGCTGGGTGAGCGCGGCGAACTCCGCGACCGCCCACTGCTCCGCGATCAGGTTGCGCCCGAACGCGGTGCGGTTCTGGATCGCCCGCATCTCGCGGGACTTCTTCATCCGGCGCCCCTCCAGATATCCCGCGTCGCGGTGGAACATCCGGTGGTCGTTGCTGCGGTAGCGCTTGGCGGCGAGCAGGCTCGACCGCTCGCCGATCGCGCGTTCCAGCAGGAAGACGTCCGCCTCCTTGCCGGTCTTCACGATGCCGAGCTCGCGGTCCACCGCGGCCAGCTCGGTGATGAGCCAGCTCGGGTGCGGCTTCGGGCCCTGCTCGGCGTCGCCCCACGTGGACCAGCGGTCGCCGTCCTCGGGGGTGTCGGCCGTGCTGAGCTGGTCCTCGCGCACTCGCGCGACGCGCACCTTCTCGGCCTCGGTCATGCGGCCGCGACGGGTGGGCTCCGCGTCGTCGCCGCGCTTGGTGGTGCGCTTTCCCTTGCGCCGCATGGTGTCGTCGGCGCCTTCGAAAGCAGACTCGTAACGTTCGTAGAGATCGTGCTCGCGCACGGTGGGGTCTCCCAAGAGCTGAAGGTGACCGCCCCACTGGCGCTCTGCGATCAAACGGTGCTGATCAGGCGCGAAGGGCGGCTGGACGGGTCGCGAGTGCGGTGCCGCGCCCAAAGACAGGCTCTGACATGTCGCACCTCCTCGATCCAGCTCCGTTGTCACGCTTCCGGGAAGATTCTGCCGTGCGGGCCCGGTGCCCGCAACCGAATTACGCCGTGATCAGGTCGGCCGTCTTCTCGCCCGTCGGCACCATGGCCAACCCGGCCTTCCGCGCGAGCTTGACCAGGCCTTTCAGGTCCGCCGGCTCCGCGTTGGACTTCGCGATGGCGCGCGCGAGCAGCCCCTTGTGCGCCTTGTTGAAGTGGCTGACGACCTTGCCCTCGCTCGTGACCACCCGGACGACGACGGCGTGCGGGATCTTCGCGAGGCTGGAGTACGCGCCGGAGCGGAGGTCGACGACGAACTCGTCCGCCTCCCTCAGCACCGGCTCCAGCGAGGGCTTCCACAGCGTGCGCAGGCTGCCGTGGTCGGGCAGGGCGCTGCCGCCGGACAACCGGTACGCGGGCACCGGGTCACCGCCGCGCACCGCCCCGAACAGCGCGGACGCGACCGCGAGCCGCTGACAGGCGCGTCCCCTCTCGGCCTTGCGGAGCGAGGGGAAGTCGAGGTTGTCGTAGAGCACGCCGGTGTAGCGCAGCAGTGCGGGCGTGGTTCCCGACGTGCGCAGGGACGCGTTGCGGTGCACCTCGTCGACCTGCCGCTCGGAGATGTCGAGCGCCTTGAGGCTCGCCGGGACGTCCGCCGCGAGATCAGCCAGCGCGGACACCAGCTTGTCGCGCACCGGGTTGAGCTCGGGGAACGACAGCGCGTCGAGGTCGAGCGGCGCGCCGTCGCCGCCGATCGCCTTGGTCTCCGACGGGGGAAGCAGCACCAGCACGGTTCGCAAGCCTAAGCCAACGCCGTGGAACCGCCGGACCTGCGTGGTGCCTCCGGACGGCGTGGACGGTCGGGCCCGTTGGGACGCGGCCGACCTGGTCACGGTGCGTGCGGCGCGGCTTCGGCCGGTCCCGGCGTGTGCGGCGCGGCTCCGTCGGCCCGCCGGGCGTGTGCGGCGCGGCTTCGTCGGCCCGCCGGCCGCCTAGGGTGCCTGCAGCGTCAGGTAGGCGAGGCCGAGCACGCCCCGCCAGCCGTGCAGCCGGTAGGTGCGCTGCCGGTCGGCCCTGGCCCTGACCTCCTCGGCGTGCGGGGAGTCCGGGTTGGCGCGCAACCAGCGTTCCCAGGCCAGCCCGTGGCCGTTCTCGAAGACGTCCCACTCGTCGAGGCTCGCCTGCTCCGCCGCGAGCAGCCGGTAACCGTGGCCGAGCGCGTGGTCGACCAGCCCGGCCAGCGAGCGGTACTGGTCGCGCGGAACCGGCATGGCGGCGAGCTGCGCGCTCGTCGGTTCCCGCTCCCAGAAACCCTCGCCCAGCAACAACCTCCCGCCAGGGCGCAGCAGTCCCTTGGCCGCGACGAGCGCGTTCTCGGTGTGCTGCAACGGGTCTCCGCCCCACGCCTGGGTGGCGCCGTTGACGATCACGGCGTCGGCCGGGCGGTCCGGCTGCCACCGGGCCACGTCCGCGACGTGCAGGCTCACCCGCCCGGACAGCCCGCGCCGTTCGGCGTTGGCGCGGCCGTGCGCGATGTCGTCCTCCTTGAGGTCGACACCGGTGCCGGTGGCGGTGGGCGCGGCCTCGAGCGTGCGCAGCAGGAGCTCCGCCCACCCGCACCCGAGGTCGAGCACGTGCCCGCCGTCGAGCGGCAGCAGCGAGTCGACCAGGCGCGCGGCCCTGTCCGCGGACAGCGGTCCGTGGAACGTGACGTCGTCGTACAGCGGCGTGATCTCTGGAGTCGTCATCGTCGGGCAGCATGGCCCCGCAGCGGCTGCCGGGCAACGCGTTATTCAGTTGTTGAGGGCATCACCTCCGCGTAGCTTCGACCGTCGTGGAACTCGTGTGGCGCGCGCTCACCACCGCGGACATCCCCGCGGTCACCGCGCTGTGCACGGCAGCGGAAGCCGCCGACGACACCGGCGAACTGCTGTCCGAAGAGGACTTCGCCCAGTCGTTCGCCAAGGCGGACCTGCCGACGACCTCGCTCGCCGTGCTGGCCGGCTCCGAGCTCGTCGCCTACGGCCTGCTCGAGCCGCGCGCGAAGCCCGCCGACGTCCACCGCCTGCGGATCGACGGGATGGTCCACCCGTCGTTCCGCCGCCGCGGCATCGGCCGGGAGCTGTTGCCGCGCATGGTGTCCATGGCCCGGACGCTGCACCTGGCCACCCACCCGGCCGTACCGCTGGTGGCGACCACGATGGTCGAGAGCCGCTCGGCCGGCCACGTCGCACTGTGCGCGTCGCTCGGCTTCACCGCGGACCGCCACTTCCACGAGATGGAGGTGGCACTGGGCGAGTCACTCGCCCAGCTCCCGGTCCCGCCGGGCTACTCGGTCGTCCCGTTCACCCCCGACCGCTCCGAAGAGACCCGTCGGGTCGTGAACACGACCTTCGCCGAGCACTGGGGCTCGACCGAGCGCACCCCGCAGGAGTGGGCGGCGTCCTTCACGGACAGCAAGAGGTTCGTGCCGGACACCTCCTTCCTCGCACTGGACAACGGTTCCGGCGCGGTCGTCGGTTTCGTGCTGGCCCGCCACTACCCGGCCGTCGAGGAGCAGACCGGCGTCCGCGAACTCTGGATCGGCGACGTCGGAACCCTCAGCGCGCACCGCGGTCGTGGCCTGGCGTCGGCGTTGCTGAGCTGGACGTTGACTCAGGCGCGGACGCAGGGGTACCAGCGGGCGGGGCTGTCGGTCGACACGGCCAACTCGACCGGGGCGCTCGGCGTGTACGAGCGGGCCGGGTTCCGGGTGGCGCGGACGTGGGTCGACTACGGCGTGCCGGTCGAGCTCGTCTGACGGACGGGGTCGGGCGGGACGGGCTGGGCTGAGCTGGACGGGCTGAGTGGCCTGGTCGGACGGATCAGGCTCGGCTTGTCGGACCGGGTGAGCAGGGCTGGGCGCGGGTGGGTCGGTCGTCGGCTTGGGCGCGGCAGGGCTGCTGGGCGGGTCCGGATCGGGTGGAGTGCGGGACCGGGCCGGGCAGGGTTGCGCGGGTGGCCGGGTGTCGGCTTGGGCGCGCAGGGCTGCTGGGCGGGTCCGGATCGGCTGGAGCGGGGGACCAGGGCGGGCAGGGCTGCGCGGGTGAGCCGGGTACTGGCTTGGACGCGGCAGGGCTGCCTGGGCGGGACACGACCGGTTCGGACCTGGGCGTTCGGCGTGTGAACGCACGGGTCCGGGGTGGTGCGCGGCCGGCTCGACCCCGGAGCGCTCGGCGTGCGCGAGCGCAGCGGGTTCGAGGTGACGCTGGCCGGGACGGCTCCAGACCCAGGCCGGCTTCACAGCCCGGGCCGGGCGCCGAGACGTCCGTGGCGCCTACAGCTCCTCGCCGGGCTGGCCGACGCAGAACTGGTTGCCGTCCGGGTCCGTCAGCACCGACCAGACGAGGCCGGGGACGCTGTGCACCCCGATCTCGGTGGCGCCGAGGGAGACCAGACGCGCGACCTCGGCCAGGCGGTCGGGGACGTGGGAGTCGAGGTGGACGCGGTTCTTGCCCGGCGTGACGTCCGGCACCTGCTGGAGGGCGAGTGCGGGGGCGCCCTCCGCGGTCGGGGCGAGGACGATGAACTCGCCCCAGTCGTTCTGCACCGCGGTGCCCAGGGCGGCGGTCCAGAAGTCGGCGAGCTTGCGCGCGTCGCCGGTGTCGATCGTGATCATGGCGATGGTCAGGGACATGGCAGGAACGCTACTCAGCGGGTCTGACAGTTTCGGGTCCGTGCAGCTCAGGGCCCGTGGGAAGCACCGCGTGCACGTTCGTGCGCGCACCAACCAGTAGGCTGCTCCAACAGCCCGTGAACGAGGAGTACCCACCGTGATCACCAGGATGTCGTCGTTGTTCCTGCGCACCCTTCGCGAGGATCCGGCGGACGCCGAAGTGCCCAGCCACAAGCTGCTGGTGCGCGCAGGCTACGTCCGCCGCGTCGCGCCGGGCGGGTACTCCTGGCTGCCGCTGGGGCTCAAGGTCCTGCGCAACATCGAGGCCGTCGTCCGCGAGGAGATGGACGCCTTCGGAGCGCAGGAGATCCAGTTCCCCGCGCTGCTGCCCAAGGAGCCCTACGAGGCGACGAACCGGTGGGAGGAGTACGGCCCCAACCTGTTCCGGCTCAAGGACCGCAAGGGCGCCGACTTCCTGCTCGGCCCCACGCACGAGGAGCTGTTCACGCTCACCGTGAAGGGCGAGTACAGCTCGTACAAGGACTACCCGGTCACGCTGTACCAGATCCAGACGAAGTACCGGGACGAGGCGCGGCCCCGTGCGGGCATCCTGCGCGGGCGCGAGTTCCTGATGAAGGACTCGTACTCGTTCGACCTCACCGACGAGGGCCTCACCCAGTCCTACCGCGACCACCGCGACGCCTACATCCGCATCTTCGACCGGCTGGGCCTGGAGTACGTGATCGTCTCCGCCACGTCCGGTGCGATGGGCGGCTCGGCGTCGGAGGAGTTCCTCGCGGTCGCCGAGACGGGTGAGGACACCTTCGTCAAGTCCACCGAGTCGGGGTACGCGGCCAACGTCGAGGCCGTGCGGACGCCCGTGCCCCCCGCGCAGCCGGTCGATGACAAGCCCGCCGCGCAGGTGCACCACACGCCGAACACGCCCACCATCGACAGCCTGGTGGACTTCCTCAACGCCAGCACCGACCGCAAGTTCACCGCGGCGGACACGTTGAAGAACGTTCTCATCAAGACCCGCCAGCCGGGCACGAAGGAGTGGGAGCTGCTCGCCGTCGCCGTCCCCGGTGACCGCGAGGTCGACTTCAAGCGCCTCGAGGCCGCGCTGGAGCCCGCCGAGGTCGCGATGCTGGAGGAGGGCGACTTCGCGAAGAACGCCTTCCTGGTCAAGGGGTACATCGGCCCGAAGGCGCTGCAGGACAACGGCGTGCGCTACCTCGCCGACCCCCGCGTCGTCACCGGCACCGCCTGGGTGACGGGTGCGGACAAGGCCGACCACCACGTCGTCGACCTGGTCGCGGGCCGCGACTTCACCCCCGACGGCGTCATCGACGTCGCCGAGGTCCGCGAGGGCGACCCGTCGCCCGACGGCAAGGGCGTGCTGGTCGCCGCGCGCGGCATCGAGATCGGCCACATCTTCCAGCTGGGCCGCAAGTACGCCGACGCGTTCTCGCTGGACGCGCTGGGCCCGGACTCGAAGCCCGTCCGCATCACCATGGGTTCGTACGGCGTCGGCGTCTCGCGCCTGGTCGCGGCGATCGCCGAGCAGTCGCACGACGACCGCGGCCTGATCTGGCCCCGCAACGTCGCGCCCGCCGACGTGCACGTCGTCATCGCCGGCAAGGACGAGGCGCTGACCGCGGCCGGCGAGGACTTCGCGCGGCAGCTCGACGCCAAGGGCGTGAAGGTGCTCCTGGACGACCGCAAGGCGAGCCCCGGCGTGAAGTTCGCCGACGCCGAGCTGATCGGCATCCCGACGATCCTCGTGATCGGCCGCGGCCTGCAGAACGGGGTCGTCGAGGTCAAGGACCGCCGCTCCGGCGAGCGCGTCGAGGTGCCGGTGGCCGAGGCCGTCGACCACCTCGTGGCCGTCGTCAGGGGCTAGTCGGACGACTGGACGCCGGGTCTGCGCGGGAACACCGCGCGGCCCGGCGTTCCCGCGTTCTGGACGTCGCGAAAAGTCGGTGGATCGCAGGGTGTCCCCGCCCTACGGTGACGCCATGAGCGATCAGCCGCCGGTCCCGGTGCAGGCCTTCGAACCGCCCTACTACGTGGCGGTCTTCACCACCGTGCGCACGCAGGAGCAGAGCGGCTACCGCGACACGAACGCGCGCATGGAGGAACTGGTCAGGGAGGTTCCCGGGTTCCTCGGCATCGACCACGCGCAGAACCCCGGCGGGCTGGGCATCACCGTCGGCTACTTCCGCGACGCCGAAGCGCTCACGCAGTGGCGGACCAACGCCGAACACCGCGCGGCACAGCAACGCGGACGGGACGACTGGTACCAGAGCTACACGCTGCACGTCGCGAAGGTGGAGCGCAGCCACGGGTTCACGCGCGAGCAGTAGGGGTCAGGTGTTCGGCTGCAGCGAGTCGATCATCTTCTGCAGGTCGGTCTCCTTGAGCAGCGGTGGCTTGTCGCCGCCACCCCCGCCTTCGAGGTCGCCGTTCACCACCAGCGCGTGCAGCTTGCCGGTGCCGTTGAGCAGCAGGACCTTGACCATGCCCTTGGACGCCAGGCACTTGTTCGCGGTCTGCGTGACCGTGGCGTCGACCTGCACGCCCTCGACGACGATCTTCTTGCCGTCCTTCTGGGTGTGCTGGATCTTCACGGGCTTGGGCTCGGTCAGCGCGACCTGCGGGGCGCCGCCCGACGAGTAGTACTGGGTGGCGACGGCCTTGGTGAAGTTCGTGGCGACCGCGTTGATGTCGCCCTTGTCCAGCAACGCGCCGCCGTTGGTGCCCTTGGTGTAGGAGCGTTCCTCGCACTTGTAGTCGCCGTACGAGGTCACGCTGGACAGCGCAACGCCCTCGAAGCCCTCGACCGGGACCCGGTCGTCGACCTGGGTCCAGTCCTTCGGCACCTGGTAGGTGTAGCCGAGCGTGGTCTGGACGCACTGCCAGCTCTCGTCCTTGCACGTGCCGGCGCCGTTGGGTTGCTGGGACGTGGTCGGCGGGGTCGACGACGCCGAGGCCGACGTCGTCGGCTGCGCGCCGGAGTCGCCGGACTTGTTCATGAGCAGGTACGTCGTGACACCGCCGCCCACCAGCAGCACGAGGACGACCGCGCTGAGCACCACCCACAACGTTGTTTTGCTCTTCTTCGGCGGTTGCTGGTCGAACCCGCCCCCGCCGTAGACGCCCAGGCCGCCGTACCCGCTGTTGTAGCCCTGGTGCTGCTGCGGGAAGCCACCGGTCTGCGGGTAGCCGACCGGCTGCGCGTGGCCCTCCTGCTGGGGGTAGGCGCCGCTGCCCTGGTAGCCACCGGTCGGGTAGTCGCCCTGCTGCTGACCCCAACCGGGCTGCTCGTTCCAGCCGCCCTGCCCGCCGCCGCCACCTGGGTAAGTCACGGGGAAACCGTACCTCGTGACCCCGACAGCCCTTAATTCATCAAGCGCTGACTTCCAGATCGTGACCGGCGTACCGTCGCGGCCATCGAATTCAACACATGATGAACTATGGAGGTCGCGATGCGCACCGCGCTGGTCATCGCCGCCGAGGCGCGGGCGCTGCTGGCCGGCCGGGAGGTCTACGGCGTCCTGGAGATCACGCCCGGCCAGGCCGTGGTCCGGCTCGACCCCGCGGTCAACCCGTCCGGCACGCAGGTCGCGCAGCAGGTGCTGACCGGGGTGGCCCAGGGCGCCGGACTGCCGGTGCGGGTCGAGGCACCCGCCGTCTCCTGTGGATCGGCGGGATGGTCGCTGGCGTGCTGTTCGTGCTGCTCAGGGGCACCCGGTTCCGGCTCCTGTCCGCGGTGACCGCCGCCGTGCTCACCGTCGGGTCCGTAACCGGTCTGCTCGCGTGGTGGGGCGTGGGCCTCACCGGTGGCGCGCTGGCGTTCCTCTTCGCCGTCGCCGGTGCGTTCGCGCTGCTGCAGGCCGGGTTGTTCAAGCACCTCGGCATCCGCGCGATGGGCGTCCTCGGCGTGCTCTACCTGATGGCGCCCGCGGTGGCCGGTCAGGTGCCGGAGCTGCTGAACCCCGTCTACCGGGTGGCGCTGTGGTCGTGGACGCCGTTCCGGTTCGCCACCGAGGGCCTGCGGGCGGTGCGGCACGACGGCTCGGCGGGCACGGCGTGGTGGGTGTTCGCCGGGATCGCGCTGGCCGGGCTGGTGCTGGTGCTAGCCGGCCAGGAAGCTCAGCCGGACCGTCCGGACGGGGTTGTCGACGTTGGTGTCGACCAGGCAGACCGACTGCCAGGTGCCGAGCGCCAGCACGCCGCCTAGGACCGGGATCGTCGCGTAGGGCGGCACCAGCGCGGGCAGCACGTGGTCACGGCCGTGGCCCGGGGTGCCGTGCCGGTGCCGCCACCTCACGTCGCGGGGCAGGACGTGCTCCAGCGCCGTCAGCAGGTCGTCGTCGCTGCCCGCGCCCGTCTCGATGATCGCGACGCCGGCGGTGGCGTGCGGCACCCACACGTGCAGCAGGCCGTCGCCGTTCTCCTCCTGGAGGAACCGCTCGCACTCGCGGGTGAGGTCGTGCACGACCTCCTCGGCACCGGTGCGGACCTGGATCTCCTCGCTGCGCATGACCTCAGATCTTACGAACCACCCGCGCGGGGTTGCCGACCGCGAGCACGTGAGCAGGCAAATCACGCGTCACGACACTGCCCGCGCCCACGACCGTGTTGTTGCCGATGGTCACTCCCGGGCACACGATCACACCGCCGCCGAACCACACCTTGTCGCCGATGACGATCGGGGCGGTCGTCTCCCACCCCGCGATGCGCGCGTCGTGGTCCTCGATCGGGTGCAACGCGGTCAGCAGCTGCACGTTCGGGCCCATCATCACGTGGTCGCCGATGGTGACCGGGCCGCAGTCGAGGATGACGCCCCCGTAGTTCATGAAGCTGTTGGCGCCGACGCGGGTGTTGTAGCCGTACTCGATCTGCAGGCGCTGCATGAACGTCGTGCCCTCGCCGATCTCCGCGACGAAGCCCTTGAGGATCGCGTACATCCCGTCGAGGTCCTCCGGGTCGTGCGCGTTGAACCGGGCCATCTCCCGCCAGCCGCGCCGCCGGTCCGCGTCCAGCTCGGGGTCAGCGGGCAGGTACGGCTCGCCGTTGATCATCTTGTCGCGGTTGGTTCCCATGGGGACTCAGTATCGTCACGGCATGCGTGTGCTGTTCGCCAGCATGGCCGCCGTCGGCCACACCTATCCGTTGATCCCGTTGGCGGTCGCACTGCGCGATGCCGGCCATGAGGTGCACTTCGCCGTCGGCGAGGAGATGCACCCGGTGCTGGGCAAGCTCGGGCTGCGGCCGTTCCGGCCGGGCCTGGTGTTCGGGGAGATCTACGCCGAGGACATCGCCCAGGAGCTGGAACGGCTGCTGCCCGACCTCGTGGTCGGCGGCTGGGCGGTGCCCGAGGTGGTGTCGGAGGCGCGGCGGCGCGGGTTCCCCGCCGTGTGGCACGGGTTCGGTCGGATGTTCCCGGACGGCATCGGGCTGGTGCGGCCGGAGGGCGGGCGGCACGTCGACATCTGCCCGCCCTCGTTGCAGGACCCGGCTTTCCTGGAGCAGGACCGCATCCCGCTGCGGCCGGTGCCGTTCGCGCCGCCCGGCGAGGTCCCGGTGCGCACGGCGGGCAAGCTCGTCTACCTGACGCTCGGCACCGCGTTCGGCACGCGCGAGCTGCTCGCCGAGGCGGTCGTCGGGCTCGGCAAGCTCTCCGACGTCCAGGTGGTGGTCGCCGCGCCGCGGGTCGAGCTCACCGACGTGCCGCCGAACGTGACGGTGCACCCGTGGCTGCCGCAGGCCGAGGTGCTCCGGTACGCCGACGTCGTCGTCCACCACGGCGGCAGCGGCACGATGCTGGGCGCGCTGGTCGCCGGGGTGCCTCAGGTGGTGCTGCCGCAGGGCGCCGACCAGTCCGCCAACGCGACCGCCCTCGTCGCGGCCGGTGCTGCGGTGCGGCCGCAGGCGTTCAGCGCGGGGCCGATCGCGGACTGCGCGCGGCTGCTGCTGACGGACGGCCGGTACCGGGAAGCCGCTGGTCAGATCGCCCGGGAGATACGTCACATGCCGTCGCCGGAGGAAGTTGCGGACAGTCTGGCGAACGTTGTGTAACACTGTTTTTTATGAAGGCAAGCCGCCTGCGCCGCGGGATGAACCTGTGGCCGCCGTTCCTGTTCGCCGGTGTCCACGTCGAGGAGATCTCGCCGGACTACCGGTATGCGCGCGTGCGCATGCGTCTGCGCCCGTGGAACCGCAACTTCTTCGGCACCCACTTCGGCGGCTCGCTGTTCGCGATGACCGACCCGTTCTGGGTGCTGCTGCTGTTCAACCAGCTCAAGGGCGAGCACGTGGTGTGGGACCGGGCCGGTGAGATCGAGTTCGTCGCACCCGGCCGCGGCACCGTGCGCGCCGAGTTCCGGCTGACCGACGAGCACGTGTCCGAGGTTCTGGAGCAGACGTCGTCCGGCGCGAAGGCGTTGCTCTGGTTCGACACCGACGTGGTCGGGCAGGATGGGACCGTGATCGCGAAGGTGCGCAAGCAGGTGTACGCGCGGCGCAAGCGCGGCAAGAAGCTCGTCCATGCGTGAGGCGTTCGGGGCGGTCTTCGACGTCGAGCCGGGGTACCTGAACACGGCGTCCATCGGCGTGCCACCGCGGCACGTCGCCGACGCGGTGGCCGCCGCCCACGAACGCTGGCGGCGCGGGCAGGACACGTCCTCGTCGTTCACCGACGCGGTCGAGACCTCCCGTGCGGCCTTCGGGCAGCTCGTGGGCGTGCCCGCGACGTCGGTCGCGTGCGGCGCCACCGTCTCGCAGTTCGCGTCACTGGTCGCCCAGTCGCTGCCGGCCGGGTCGAGGGTGTACGTCGGACCGGGCGAGTTCACCAGCGTCTCGCTGCCGTTCGTCGCGGCCGGCCACCGGATCGCCGCCTCCATCGACGAGTGCGACCTCGTCGCGGTCAGCGTGGTGCAGTCGGCCGACGGCGCGGTCGCGGACCTCGGCGCGCTGCGGGCGTCGGGCAAACCGGTGCTGCTGGACGTGTCGCAGGCGGCCGGCTGGATGCCGCTGTCGCTGGAGTGGGCCGACTTCGTCGTCGGCGTGGCCTACAAGTGGCTGATGTCACCCCGCGGTGCCGCGTGGCTGGCGGTGCGGCCGGACCGGCTCGAGTCGCTGCGGCCCGTGGCGGCGAACTGGTACAGCACGGGTAAGAACTACGGCACCGATCTGCTGCTGCGCCCGGACGCACGGCGGTTCGACCTGTCACCGACGTGGTTCGCGCACATCGGTGCGGCGGTCGCGTTGCCGTGGGTGGCCTCGCTGGACCTCACGGCCGTGCGTGCGCACTGTGTCGGTCTGACGGATCGGCTCCTCACCGGAATGGGTCTGCCGCCCACCGGCTCGGCGATCGTCTCAGTGGGGGAGCCGGCCGCCGAAGGCGTCGTTTCGTCCGTTCGCGCAGGTAGGACCCGATATGCGTGCCACCTATACAACACGGCCGAAGACGTTGATCGGGTGCTCGCAGCGCTGAGCTGAACGCCGTCCGTTACCGTGGGTCCTTGTGTCGGAACCACGCGAATCACCCGAAGAGGTGACCCAGAACCTGCCTCGCTTCCCACCGAGGCCGACCGACACCGCTCCGCTCTACCCGGCCGACGAGCTCGTGAAGCTGCAGTCGATCATGGACAGCCGCCGCGGTGAGCTGCCCCCGCAGCAGCAGCAGCAACAACAGCAGCGGCCGGCGCAGACGCCGAAGCGGATCTGGTTCGGCAGGGCGCTCGCACTGGTCGGCGTGGCGGTGGTGTCCGGCTTCGTGTGGTGGGTGCTGCAACCCACCGACCCGGTCGACAAGCCGGCGGCGGCCCCGCAGAAGACCGCGGGCGAGTTCGAGTTCACCACCTCGCCGCAGCTGCCGGAGCCGGTGAAGGACAGCGACTGCGCCGCACACGCCACCACCAAGACGCAGGAGTTCCTGAAGGCGACCCCGTGCGTCCAGCTGACGCGGGCGTTCTACACGGCCAAGCTGCCCGACGGGCGCACCGTGTACTCCTCGGTGTCCGTCGTGCGGATGAAGACCGCGGAAGAGGCCAGGAAGCTCAAGGAGCTCACCGAGCAGAACGGCACCGGCAACATCAAGGACCTGGTGCTCGACAAGGCCGTGAGCGTCCCGCCGCTGACGACGCTGGCCAACGGCGGGTACGCCTCCGAGGTGCGCGACCGCGAGGTCGTGATCGTCGAGTCGGACGCGCTGACGAAGGGCCAGGACGCGCTCGCGCACAACAAGGAGATGAAGAAGGTCTCCCAGGACGCGCTCCGCCTCGCGTCCTCCATCGGGAACTAGCGGGAGCTAGCCGGAGGCCACGCCCGGCATCGTGATCGACGCCGGAGTGGTCCCCGCGGCCTTGCGCCACCGCGTCGCCCGCACCGCCGCCGTCGTCAACGCGTCCAGCGCACTCGTGCGCAGCGCCGCGTCGTCGGTCCGCTCCAGCACCCCGCGCCAGGCCGCGCACGCGTCCTGCTCGACCGCGACGAGGGCCGCGATCGCCGACGGCCCGTCCGACACCGGCGACGGCGGCAGGTATGCCGCGGCGGGCGGGTTCGGCGTCGCGTTGTGGTCCTTCAGCCATCGCTCCGTGGTGTCCCGGCGCGCGCGGTGCGCGTTCGCGCCCTCGGCGACCGCCGGGTTGTCCAGGAACGCCGATACGAGCCCGTAGGTCCACACCGCGGCGTGCTCGGTGCCCAGCGCGGTCTGCACCGCCTCCGTGCTCACGCCAGCACCTCCCGCAGCGAGGCGCAGCCCGCCGCCACCGACCCGACCAGGCCCGCGCGGTAGGACGGCAACGTAGCCACGGCCTCCGACGCGGCGCGCACCGACTCGTCCAGCGCCGAGCGCAGCGCCGCGACCGGGTTCGGCGGCTGCGGCGGGGTCGGGGGAACGGGCGGCACCGCAGACGACAGCGGCGGGCGCTCGCGGTCCACCTCCGCCTGCAACAGCTGCGCGTGCGCCGCACGGGCCTTCGCGACCTCCGCGGCGGCCGGCACCGCTGTCAGCAACGTCGCCAGCGCCGCGTCCGAACGCGCCTGCGCCGCGAGCGCCGACAACGGGTCCGGCGGCGGAGGCGGGGGAGGTTCTGTGGTGCACGCAACGGCCAGAGGTGCGGCGGCCACCGCGAGCAGCACGCGGCGGCGGCTGACCGATTCGGAGATCACGCGAACCAATCTTGCCAGCGGACGGTGGGGCGGTGGCAGGCGGGCGAACGAGATACCCTGGGCGCCCACGGCCGCCGAAACACCGTCGGCCGGGGTTTTCATGCGTTCGAACTGAAGGAGACACCACGTGTCCAGCCCGCCGCGCGGAGAGCTTGCCGCGCAGCTAGCACCCGTTGTGCGGGAAGCGCTCGAAGCCGCCGGCTTCGACCTCGACGCACTCGACGTGAATCAGGCTGGGCGCCGCCGTCTGGTCAAGGTCGTCGTGGACGGCGAGGACGGCATCGGGCTCGACGAGGTCGCCGAGGCGAGTCGCGTGGTGTCCGCCGCGCTCGACGCGCACGACCACCTGATCAACGGGCCGTACACCCTCGAGGTCACCTCGCCGGGTGTCGACCGGCCCCTCACGCACCCGCGCCACTGGAAGCGCGCGCACCTGCGCCTCGTGAAGGTCAAGCAGCCGGACCGGGTCGAGTGGTTCGGCCGTGTCGGCGAGTGCGACGAGAGCGGCGTCGAGCTGCTGCACCAGGGCGAGCTGAAGCGCGTGGAGTACCGCGACGTCGAACGCGCGGTAATGGAGATCGAGTTCAAGCAGCCGCCGGTCGAGGAACTGGCTCGGCTCACTCGGAAAGCACCGGAGGAGGAGCCGAGGTGAACGTCGACATCGCCGCCCTGAGGGCGATCGAACGTGAAAAGGACATCCCCTTCGAGACGGTCCTGGAGGCGATCGAGTCAGCACTGCTGACCGCCTACAAGCACACCGAAGGGCACCACTCGCACTCGCGGGTGGAGATCGACCGCAAGACCGGGGTCGTGCGCGTGCTCGCGCAGGAGCTCGGCCCGGACGGCGTGGTCCAGGAGGAGTGGGACGACACCCCGGAGGGCTTCGGCCGGATCGCGGCCACCACGGCGCGCCAGGTCATCCTGCAGCGCCTGCGCGACGCCGAGCACGAGCGCACCTTCGGCGAGTTCTCCACCAAGGAGGGCGAGATCATCGCCGGCGTCGTGCAGCGCGACGCCCGCGCGAACGCCCGCGGCATGGTCGTCGTCCAGGTGGGGGACACCGAGGGCGTGCTGCCGCCGGCCGAGCAGGTGCCGGGCGAGCAGTACAACCACGGCGAGCGGATCAAGTGCTACGTCGTGAGCGTCTCCCGTGGCGCCCGCGGCCCGCAGATCGCCCTCTCGCGCACGCACCCGAACCTCGTGCGGCGGCTGTTCGCCCTCGAGGTCCCGGAGATCGCGGACGGCACCGTGGAGATCGCCGCGGTGGCACGTGAGGCAGGTCACCGCTCGAAGATCGCGGTGAAGTCGACGGTCTCCGGGGTGAACGCCAAGGGCGCCTGCATCGGCCCGATGGGAGCCCGTGTGCGCAACGTCATGCACGAGCTCGGTGGCGAGAAGATCGACATCATCGACCACTCGGACGACTCGGCCACCTTCGTCGGGAATGCCCTGTCACCAGCGAAGGTTGTGTCCGTGCGGGTGCTCGACGAACGGGCCAAGACGGCCCGTGTCGTGGTGCCCGACTTCCAGCTCTCGCTGGCGATCGGCAAGGAGGGGCAGAACGCCCGTCTGGCCGCCCGCCTGACCGGCTGGCGCATCGACATCCGCAGCGACGCGGAGGCTCCGGCTGCCGGAGCGGTCACATCCAGTTCGGCTGAATGAGCTCCAGGGGATAGAATTATCAACGGATCAACGTCGGGATCGGTTTCCCAGCACATCGGCCCTGTTCGCACGTGTGTCGGGTGCCGAGTTCGGACGTTGCCCTCTGAGCTGCTGCGAGTGGTCGCGGTGGACGGTTCGGTGGTCCCGGACGTCCGTCGGCGGCTTCCGGGTCGGGGTGCTTGGTTGCATTTCGATCTCGAATGTCTCCGCAACGCCGAGCGGCGACGAGCGTTCTCGCGGGCCTTCAAGGTCCAGGGAGCACTCGACGTCGCTTCGCTGCGCGAGCACGTCGAGCAGCACGGGAACTTGGCCTCGGGACAGCCCCAGGGCCAGCAAGCAACAAGGAAGCAGGTCGACCCGTCATGAGTCAGCCGTGAAGCTGAAGACATGAACGCGCGACGTTAAGACGAGGTCGATGGGACTTGCCCGCCGGCCTCACGACCTAGGAGAGCAGTGGCAGGCAAGGCCCGCGTGCATGAGCTCGCGAAAGAGCTCGGTGTTACGAGCAAGGAAGTTCTCAACAAGCTCGCCGAACAGGGCGAGTACGTGAAGTCCGCGTCGTCGACCGTCGAGGCCCCGGTGGCCCGGCGACTTCGCGACGCCTACGAAGCCAAGTCCTCGAAGCCGGCTCCCAAGCCGTCCGCTCCGAAGCCGAAGGCACCCGCACCCGCTGCTGCCGCAGCGCCCGCCGCACCGGCGGAGTCCAGGCCGGCAGCGTCCGACACCAAGCCCGCCGCGCCGAAGGCCATGCCCGGTCCGCGTCCGGCGGCACCGCGCCCGGCGGCGCCCAAGCCCGCTCCGGCAGCTCCTGCCGCGCAGGCCCCGGCTCCCGCCGCGCCCGCACAGCCCCAGGCCCCGGCCGCCGCACCGGCACCCGCCGCGTCGGCTCCGGCCGCCCCCAAGGCTGCCCCGGCTCCCGGCTCCAAGCCGGGTGGCCCGCGTCCGGGCCCCCGCCCGGCTCCGCAGCAGACCCAGCAGCAACAGCCCCAGCAGCAGCCGCAGGCCCCGGCCGCGTCGGCTGGTGGGCAGTCCCCGTCCGTGGTCCCGCCGCGCCCGCAGTCTCCCAAGCCTGCCGGCCCGCGCGCCCCGCGTCCGGGCAACAACCCCTTCGGCGTCGGTGGCGGCAACGCTCCCTCGCCGCGTCCTGGACCCCGTCCCGGCCCTCGGCCCGAGCAGGGCGGCGACCGCCCCGCCGGTGGTCCGAAGCCCGGTGACCCGCGTCCGGCGAACCCCCGTCCGAGCGGTGCGCCCGGTCAGGGTGGTCCGCGTCCCGCGGCCGCACAGGGTGGCGGTCGTCCCGGCCCCGGTCAGGGCGGTCCTCGCCCGGCGCCGGGTCAGGGCGGTCCCCGTCCCAACCCGGGCAACATGCCCCCGCGGCCGAACCCCGGCATGATGCCGGGCAACCGTCCGGCCGGTAACCGTCCTGGTCCTGGTGGCGGCGGTGGCCGTCCCGGCGGCGGTGGCGGTGGCGGCGGTCGTCCCGGTGGGGGCGGCGGCGGTGGCGGCTTCCGCGGCGGTGGCGGCGGTGGCGGTGGCGGTGGCTTCCGTCCCGGTGGCGGCGGTGGCGGTGGCGGTGGCTTCCGTCCCGGTGGCGGCGGTGGCGGCGGCGGCGGTTTCCGTCCCGGCGGTGCCGGTGGCGGCGGCGGCGCGCCCGCTGGTGGCGGCGGTTTCCGCGGTCGTCCCGGCGGCGGTGGCGGTGCCGGTCGCGGTGGAACCGCTGGTGCCTTCGGTCGTCCGGGTGGTCCGGCGCGCCGTGGACGCAAGTCCAAGCGGCAGAAGCGCCAGGAGTACATGGACAACATGCAGGCGCCTTCGGTCGGTGGCGTCCGCCTGCCCAAGGGCAGCGGCGAGACGATCCGCCTGCCGCGCGGTGCCTCGCTGACCGACTTCGCCGACAAGATCAACGCCAACCCGGCGTCGCTCGTGCAGGTGCTCTTCCACCTGGGCGAGATGGTCACGGCGACCCAGTCGGTGTCCGACGAGATCCTGGAGCTGCTCGGCTCCGAGATGAACTACGTCGTGCAGGTCGTGTCCCCCGAGGAGGAGGACCGCGAGCTGCTCGAGACGTTCGACATCACCTACGGCGAGGACGCCGGTGACGAGGACGACCTGCAGGTCCGCCCGCCGGTCGTGACCGTCATGGGTCACGTCGACCACGGCAAGACCCGCCTGCTCGACACCATCCGCAAGGCGAAGGTGCACGAGGGCGAGGCCGGTGGCATCACCCAGCACATCGGCGCGTACCAGGTGCAGACCGAGCTCGAGGGCAACCCGCGGCTCATCACCTTCATCGACACCCCGGGCCACGAGGCGTTCACCGCCATGCGTGCCCGTGGTGCGAACGCGACCGACATCGCGGTCATCGTCGTCGCCGCTGACGACGGCGTGATGCCGCAGACCGTGGAGGCGATCAACCACGCGCAGGCCGCTCAGGCGCCGATCGTGGTCGCGGTCAACAAGATCGACAAGGAGGGTGCGAACCCCTCCAAGATCCGCCAGCAGCTCACCGAGTACGGACTGGTCGCCGAGGAGTACGGCGGCGACACGATGTTCGTCGACATCTCCGCGAAGCAGGGCATCAACATCGACAGCCTCCTCGAGGCCATCCTGTTGACCGCCGACGCTTCGCTGGACCTCCGGGCCAACCCGGACATGGAGGCCCAGGGTGTCGCGATCGAGGCGCACCTCGACCGCGGTCGCGGTCCGGTCGCCACGGTGCTCGTGCAGCGCGGTTCGCTGCGCGTCGGCTCCTCGATCGTCGCGGGTGACGCGTACGGTCGCGTCCGCCGCATGGTCGACGAGCACGGCGACGACGTCACCGTCGCGACCCCGTCGCGTCCGGTGCAGGTCATCGGTCTGACGTCGGTGCCCCGCGCCGGCGACACGTTCCTCGTGGTGGAGGAAGACCGGGTCGCACGGCAGATCGCCGAGCGCCGCCAGGCACGCACCCGCAACGCCGCCAACGCGGCGAAGCGCAAGCGCGTCAGCCTGGAGGACCTGGACGCCGCGCTCAAGGAAACCAGCGCTCTCACCTTGATCATCAAGGGTGACAACTCGGGTACCGTCGAGGCCCTCGAGGACGCGCTCATGAAGATCGAGGTCGGCGACGACGTCGAGCTGCGCGTGATCCACCGCGGTGTCGGTGGCATCACCGAAGGCGACATCAACCTCGCCGTGGCCGGTTCCGCCATCGTCCTGGGCTTCAACGTCCGGGCCGAGGGCAAGGCGACCGAGCTCGCGAACCGCGAAGGCGTGGACGTCCGGTACTACACGGTCATCTACCAGGCGATCGACGAGATCGAGGCGGCCCTCAAGGGTCTCCTCAAGCCGGAGTACGAAGAGGTCCAGCTCGGCCGCGCCGAGATCCGCGACGTCTTCAAGTCCTCCAAGGTCGGCACGATCGCGGGTTGCATGGTCCTGTCGGGCGAGATCCGCCGCAACGCGCGTGCTCGCCTGCTCCGTGACGGCAAGGTGATCGCGGAGAACCTCCCGATCAGCTCGCTCAAGCGGTTCAAGGACGACGCCACCGAGGTCCGCGAAGGTTTCGAGTGTGGTCTCACGCTCGGCAACTACAGCGACCTCAAGCTGGAAGACATCATCGAGACCTTCGAGATGCGCGAGAAGCCGCGCGCCTAGTCGGCCGATGAGGGGGTGCGGAGCCGCTTTAACCAGTGGCTCCGCACCCCTTTCTTCTGGAGGATCTTGCCCATGTACGTGGGGGCTTTGGAACTGGACGTGCTCCTGGGCGACGTCCACTCGTTGAAGGAGAAGCGCTCGCTGGTCCGCCCGGTCGTGGCGGAGCTGCGCAAGCGCTTCGAGGTGGCGGCCGCCGAGGCCGGCCATCAAGACCTGCACCGACGCGCTTTGATCGGCGTAGCAGTGGTTGCTGCCGACGCTGCGCACGTCAGGGACGTGCTCGACAGCTGTGAAAGGCTCGTCGCCGGACGTCCCGAACTGGAATTGCTCTCCGCCCGCACACGACTCGTGGGGCCGGAGGACGACTAGGAAGGGGAGGCTCGTGGCCGACACGGCACGTGCCCGCAAGCTCGCCAAGCGGATCTCGCAGATCGTCGCCTCCGCGCTGGAGCACGAGGTCAAGGACCCGCGCCTGGCCCGCGTCACCATCACCGACACGAAGGTGACCGGCGACCTGCACGACGCGACCGTCTACTACACGGTCCTGGGCGAGCGTCTCGACTCCGAGCCCGACTACGCCGGTGCCGCCGCGGCACTGGAGAAGGCCAAGGGCGTGCTGCGCTCCATGGTCGGGCAGCAGACGGGCGTCCGGTTCACGCCGACGCTGACGTTCATGACCGACACCGTGCCCGACACGGCGCGGAAGATGGACGAGCTGCTCGCCCAGGCACAGGCCGCCGACGCCGAGGTCGCCCGTCTCGCCGCGGGTGCCTCACCCGCCGGTGAGGCCGACCCGTACAAGGCGCCGCGGGCCGACGAGGACGAGGACTGACGAATCGGGACGGTCTCCGGCACACGCCGGGGACCGTCCACTTCGCACCGCTCCTGCCAGCTCCGTCGCCGGAAAGCCGCACAGGAATGGGTGCCTTGTCACACAGCCGGACCACGAGCGGTTAACGTCTCCCTGTGGCAGACGACCTGAGCACCACCATCGCCGAGGCCGCACGGTTGTTGGCAGATGCCTGTGACGTGACCCTGCTGGCGCACATCAACCCCGACGCGGACACGCTGGGCAGCGCGCTGGCGGTCGGTCTGGCGTTGCACCGGCGCGGTGCGCGGGTGCGGGTGGCGTTCGGTGACCCCGAGGTCGTGCCGGAGTCGTTGCGGGCGTTGGACACCGCCGGACTGCTGGTGCACCGCGACGAGGTGCCCGCCCACCCCGAGCTGCTGGTCGTCCTGGACACCGCGAGCCTGCAGCGGTTGGGGCCCTTGGCAGATCGCGTCGCCGGCGCCCGCGGACCCGTGATCGTCGTCGACCACCACGTGTCGAACACGCGCTACGGCACCGTTCACTGCGTCGACGAACACGCGGAGGCGACGGTGCTGATCGCGTTGAAGCTCCTCGACGAGATGGACGTCGAGCTCGACGAGCCGATCGCGCGCTGCATCTACGCGGGCCTCGTGACCGACACCGGTGGCTTCCGCAACGCCGGACCCGCCGCGCACCGGACGGCCGCGCGGCTGCTGGAGACCGGAGTGGACGCCTACCGGGTGACGCGGCCGTTGATGGACGCCCACCCGTTCGCGTACCTGGGCATGCTGTCGCGCGTGCTCGCCCGCGCCGAGCTGGACCCGGCCGCGGCGGGCGGTCTCGGGTTGGTGCACGCGGTCGTCGGGCTGGACGACGCGCAGGGCGTTCGCAGCGAGGAGGTGGAGAGCGTGATCGACGTGGTGCGCTCGACCTCCGAGGCCGAGGTCGCCGCTGTGCTGAAGGAACTGCGCCCCGGCCGCTGGTCGGTGTCGTTGCGCGCGGTGAGCCGGGTGGACGTGCGCGAGGTGGCCCAGGTGCTCGGTGGCGGCGGCCACCGCCTGGCCGCCGGGTTCACGTTCGAGGGCGCACCGGCGGAGGTCGTCGCCGCGCTCAAGGGCGCGTTGGAGCGGGTGGAGTCATGACGAGAACCGGAAGCCCGCGCCTGCTGCGGGAGATCAACGACCGCGCGGCCATCGAGACGTTGCTGCGCAGCGGCGCCATGACCCGCGCCGAGCTGGAGGAGGTCATCGGCCTCTCCAAGCCGGCGACCGCGCAGCTCCTCGCACGCCTCGAAGAGGACGGCATGGTCGTCCGCACCGGCCTGCGCGGCGGCGGCCGCGGCCCGCGCGCCCAGATGTGGGCCGTGAACGGCGCCGTCGGCCACGTGGCCGCCGTGGCGCTGACGCCCGAGCTGATCGACGTGGTGATCGCCGACATCACCGGCACCCTGCTCGCCGAGCACAGCACCCCGATGCCCGCCACCGACACCCTCCAGGCCTTCCGCACCGCGGTCCAGAAGGCCGCCGCTCTCGCCGGCCTGCGCCTGGACGCCCTGTCCCACGTCGTCGTCGGCACCCCCGGCGCCGTCGACCCGGCCACCGGCTTCCTCGGCTTCGCCCCGCACCTCCCCGGCCTCGTCGAGGTGGACCTCCCCTCGACCCTGCGCACCCTGCTGGGCACCTCGGTGTCGATCGAGAACGACATCAACCTCGCCGCCCTGGAGGAGATGAGCACCGGCAAGGCCGTCGGCGTCCGCAACTTCGTCCTCTTCTGGCCCGCCGACGAGATCGGCTCGGCCATCGTCGTCAACGGCACCCTGCTGCGCGGCGTGACCGGCGGCGCCGGCGAGGTCGACTCGATGCAGATCCCCGGCGGCCGCTACGGCGACCAGGTGGACAACGAGGCGATCGTGGCCCTCGCCGCCTCGCACGGCATCACCGCCACTTCCGGCGTGGAGGCCGTTTCCGCCGCGTTGGAGGCCGGCGCTTCCGGCCGCGAGTTCTTGTCGGACCTCGCCCGTAGGATCGCTCACGGGTTGGCGAACGTGGTGTGCGTGCTCGACCCGGAACTGGTGCTGCTGTCCGGCGGAGTCGCGCAGGCCGGCGGCGAGACCCTGTGCGAGCTGGTGTCGGAGGAACTGCTGAAGCTGGTCGTCCCCCGCACCTCGGTGCAGCTCGCCCAGATCACCGCGAACCCGGTCCGGTCCGGGGCCCTGCACTCGGCGCTGGCCGTGGCGCGGGAGCAGGTGTTCGGGCTGCCGCAGCGGGCCTGAGCGGGTTCGTGCTCCCATCCCTGCTCCTTCACTCGAACGGGTGGATGTGGGCTGGTGGATGTCCGGATCTCGTCGCTCGGCTCCCTCGCTGGGGAGGAAGCGCGCGGGGGTGCGGGAACGAGGTGGGGCGGGAGTGCTTTCCATCGCTAAGTAGTTCGGTCGTGCGGCTTGAGCGCCTAGGTTCGGTGTGTGGAGGAACAGGGGCTAGGGGTCGGTGGGCAGGGCTCGGACGTGGACCGGGGCGCTGCGGGCCGGAGTGATGCGGGCCGGGATGCTGCGGGCCGGGATGCTGCGGGCCGGGATGCTGCGGGCCGGGATGCTGCGGGCCGGGATGCTGCGGGCCGGGATGCTGCGGCCTCGGCAGGGACCGTGGATGGAGCAGGCGCCGCGGGTGCGGGGGTGAATGCCGTTCGCGCCGGCGCGCCAGCCGGTGCCGACCACGCCACCGGCACCGACAACGACGACGACGACGGCGACCACGTGCCCGCCCGTCGCGTCATCGGCCTGGCTGTGCCCGCACTGGGCGTCCTGGCCGCGGAACCGCTGTACGTCCTCGTCGACACCGCCGTGGTGGGCCACCTGGGTGCGTTGCCGTTGGCCGGCCTCGCCCTGGGGGGTGTGCTGCTGACGCAGGTGTCGACGCAGCTGACGTTCCTGTCGTACGGCACGACTGCGCGCACGGCGCGGTTGCACGGTGCGGGGCGGCGGGGGGATGCCGTTGCCGAAGGGGTGCAGGCGACGTGGCTGGCGTTGGCCGCGGGTGTGCTCGTGGTGTTGCTGGGGCAGGTGTTCGCGCGGCCGTTGGCGGAGGTGCTCGCCGGAGGTGGGGCGGTTGCGGATGCGGCGGTCGAGTGGGTGCGGATCGCGTTGTTCGGGGCGCCGTTCATCTTGGTCACGATGGCGGGCAACGGGTGGATGCGCGGGGTGCAGGACACGCGGCGGCCGTTGCGGTACATCTTGATCGGCAACGGGATCAGTGCCGTGCTCTGCCCTGCGCTCGTGTACGGCGCGGGGTGGGGGCTGGAGGGGTCGGCGATCGCCAACGTCGTCGCGCAGGTGTTGTCGGCGGGGTTGTTCTTCAAGGCGTTGGTTGCGGAGCGGGTGCCGTTGCGGCCGCATTGGGCGGCTATGCGCGCGCAGCTCGGCATGGGGCGCGATTTGGTGCTGCGGAGTTTGGCGTTCCAGGCGTGCTTCATCAGTGCGGCGTCAGTTGCGGCGCGGACGTCTATTGCGGCTGTGGGAGCGCATCAGGTCGTGTTGCAGCTGTGGACGTTCCTGGCGTTGGTGCTGGACTCGTTGGCGATTGCGGCGCAGTCGCTTGTCGGGGCGGCGCTGGGGGCGTCGCGGCGCCGGCGGGCTGAGCGGCTCGCCTGGCAGGTGACGCGGTACGGGCTGGTGTTCGGGATCGGGCTCGGGCTGGTGTTCGCCGCGGTGGCGTCGGTGTTGCCGAGGGCGTTCACCTCGGACGCCGGGGTGCTCGCGGAGGTGCCGAACGCGTGGTGGTTCTTCGTTGCGCTGCAACCGATCGCGGGCGTGGTGTTCGCGCTCGACGGGGTGTTGCTCGGGGCGGGGGACGTGAAGTTCATGCGGACAGCGACGCTCGGGTCGGCGGTGGTCGGGTTCCTGCCGCTGGTGTGGGCCTCGTACGCGTTCGAGTGGGGGCTCGCCGGGATCTGGACCGGGTTGTCGGCGTTCATGGTCCTGCGGCTGGTCGCGGTGGTGTGGCGGACGCGGACCGGGGAGTGGGCGGTCGAGGGCGCCGTTCGGTGACGGCCGTCCCGCAGGGTGGGCTGTGGCCGAGTTCACGGCATGGAATCGTTACCAAGAAGGTTGTTTAGGCGATGTAACTAATGTTCGCCCGTCTCCGACCTGGGGAGAGTGTCGCCTTGCCGGTCGTCCGCCAAGATCGAGATGCTGCTCGTGCCGCGTGGCTGATCTGGACCACCGCCGTACTCGTCTACTTCGCCGCCGTCTTCCACCGCAGCACGCTCGGCGTGGCCGGGCTGGAAGCGAGTGAGCGCTTCGGGCTCGGGCCCGCGCAGCTCGGTGTGTTCACCGTGTTGCAGGTGGGGGTGTACGCCCTCATGCAGATTCCCACCGGTCTGCTCGTGGACCGCTACGGGCCGAGGAAGGTCCTCACCGCCGCCGCGTTGCTCATGGGCACGGGGCAGCTCCTCTTCGCGATAGCCGAGTCATATCCCCTCGGGCTTGTCGCGCGCGCGGTGCTGGGCATGGGTGACGCGATGACGTTCATCAGCGTGATCCGGCTCGTCGCGGCGCACTTCTCACCACGGAAGTACTCGTTGGTCGTCGCGATCACGGCCGCGCTTGGGGGCGTGGGGAACCTCGTCGCGACGGTGCCCCTCACGCTCATGCTCGGCAGCATCGGCTGGACGTGGGCGTTCCTCATCGCGGGCGGCGCGACCGCTCTGTACGCGTCGGTGGCGTTCCTGAAGGTCCGCGACGTGCCGCCGGGAACCGTCACGCCGAAGCCGGAGGTCGTGCCGTTCCGCAGGATCTGGCCGAAGGTCCGGCAGGCGTGGAGCGTCCCGGGCACCCGGCTCGGGTTCTGGGCGCACTTCAGCACCATGTCCACGCCCGCTGTGCTCGGCCTGCTGTGGGGCTTCCCGTACCTCGTGCAGGCGCAGGGCATGTCACCGAAGGCGGCGTCGTCCACGCTCGGACTGCTGGTCATCGGCGCGATCGTGACGAGTCCGATCATCGGCGCGTTGTTCTCGCGCAACCCGGAGTGGCGCATGCCGATCGCGGGCTGGTTCCTGGCGTTCGCGTTCATCGGGTGGGGCGTGCTCTTGTTGTGGCCGGGCGGTCACGTGCCGTCGCCGGTCATCGCGGTCGTGTTCCTCGTGCTCACGATCGGTGGACCCATCTCGGGCGTGGCGTTCGCGTTGGCGCGTGACTACAACCCGTCGCACCGGCAGTCCACGGCCAGCGGCCTGGTCAACGTCGGCGGCTTCCTCGCCGTCACGGTGGCGGCGCTCGGCGTCGGTGTCCTGCTGGACCTGCTCGAGAACGTGCTGAGCCCGCAGAACGCCTTCCGCGTCGCGTTCGGCTTCCTCGTCGTGGTGCTCGCGTTGGGCGCCTGGCGGATGCTGGTCTGGTGGCGGCGCGCACGGGCCGCGGTGTTCGCGGCGGAGGCGCGCGGCGAGACGGTGCCGGTGCAGTTGCGGCGTCGGCGTTGGGACGCTCTGCGCGTCGCTTAGGATCAGCGGCCGTGAAAAGTTCTGTTGCACCTGGCCTGGTCGTCGTCGACAAGCCGGACGGCATGACCTCGCACGACGTGGTGGCACGGGTGCGCAGGATCCTCGGCACCCGCAAGGTCGGGCACGCCGGCACGCTCGACCCGATGGCGACCGGTGTCCTCGTGCTCGGCATCGAACGCGCGACGAAGCTGCTCGGCCACCTCGCGCTCGACAGCAAGGCCTACCTCGCCACGATCGTGCTCGGCGCGGCCACCACGACCGACGACGCCGAGGGCGAGGTGCTGTCCACCGCGGACGCGAGCCACGTCGAGGACGCCGCGATCACGGCCGAGATCGCGAAGCTCACCGGCCCGATCCAGCAGGTCCCGTCCGCGGTCAGCGCGGTGAAGATCGACGGCAAGCGCGCCTACGCACGGGTCCGCGCCGGTGAGCAGGTCGACATCCCCGCCCGCCCGGTCACCGTGCACCGCTTCGACGTGCTGTTCAGCCGCCGCGAGGACGAGAAGGTGCTGCTCGACGTCATGGTCGAGTGCTCGTCGGGCACCTACGTCCGCGCCCTGGCCCGCGACCTCGGCGCCGCACTGGGCGTCGGCGGCCACCTCGGCGCGCTGCGCCGCACCAGGGTCGGCCCGTTCGACCTGCGCGTGGCCCGCACGCTGCAGCAGCTGGAGGAGACCCCCGGCCTGTCGCTCGACCTCGACGCGGCGGTCGGCACGGCGTTCCCGCGCCGCGAGATCGACCCGCTGGAGGCCGCGGCGCTGTCCCACGGCCAGCGCCTGAGCGCCGGCGGGTTCGACGGCACCTACGGCGTGTTCGGACCCGACGGCCACGTGATCGCGCTGGCCAAGGACGAGGACGGCCAGGCCAAGCCCGTGGTGGTGCTCAGCCCGGCCGGATGACCCCGGAGGTGCGGCGCAGACCCCGCAAGGCCTGCGCCGCACCACTTCTTCAGCCCTGCAACGGCACGTCCACGAACTCGCCGGCGCCGTCGGTCGCCGTGGCGGACCTGGCCGCCGCCGAGGCAGCCGCCACCCAGCGCAGCAGCTTCGGCACACCGCCGGGGGTCCGGAACGCGATGACCCAGGTGTCACCGGCCGGCGACACGGCCGGGTCGACCACGGTCTCGTCGGCGTAGTTCGTGACCTCGGTCCACGGGTGCCACGCCGTGCCCGCCGACGCGACCTGCCCGGTGCGGTAGACGAACCCGTCGTCACCGCGCACCGCGAGCTGCACCGTCCCCTGCGGAGCCAAGAGCGCGGACGGAGCGCCGACCGCCGTCACGCCGCTGGGCAACGAGCCGGGCACCGCGGTCCAGGTGTCCGGGATCGTGCCGCTCGACGTCGTCTGGACGGTGTGGACGGTGCCGTCCGACTTGCGCGCGAACAGCTGCACGACGTTGTTGGGCAGGGCGACGACCGCGGCCGCGCTGGTGAACCCGTTGGTGGTGGTGCACTGCCACGCCGTCTGCACCAGGTCGGTGATGCCCGCCTTGCACTGGCGGCCGTCGGCGTTGCGGACGACCAGCACGATCGTGTCGCCCTGAGCGTACGCGGTGAAGTCCTTGCTGCCCGGTGCCACCGGTGCCGCGCCACCCGGCCTGCGCCACGACGGGAAACCGCCGTTGAGCACGCGCTGCTGGCGCAGCCAGAGCGCACCGGAGGAGTCGATCGCCACCATCGTCTGGATCTTGTTCGCGGTCCGCACGAACTGCGGGGCGCTGACCATGTACCCGCCGAAGTCGGCGTGCGGGTTCCACACACCGGGCGAGTTGCGCAGGAAGCCGTGCACGTTCGAGTCGGTACCCGGCCCGTAGACGCGGATCATGCCGTTCTCGTTCTCACCCGTCGTCAGCGCACCGGTGAAGGACGAGTAGCCGGTGCGCGTCTCGAACCCGTTGGGGGTCGTCCCCGACAGGTCGGTGATCTCCCCGTGCACCAACGACTTCGCGTTGTCGACGTAGCTGTAGTGGAGGTTGCCCGTGGTGGTGGACCTCAGCAACGACGGCTTGGTCGTCGGCTCGGACGCGGCCGCGGGGATCGCCGGGTTCGTCACACCGGTCACCGCGCAGGTGTCCGGTGCCGCCGTCGTCGTCGCGCTGTCCGCCGCCCAGTTCGTGCCGGCGGGCTGGGCACCGCTGCCCGTGGCGAAGCGCTGCTCGGAGTCGATCCACCGGTACCACCACACGGTCCGGTACTGGGCGTGGATGCCGTAGACGATGTCGCCGCCGGGGGAGAACAGCGTGCTGTGCGCGTTCCACCCCGTAGCAAGCTTGCCGCTGCGCGACACCCACCGCTGGGACGGGGCGTGGTAGCGGAACCGGTACACGTCACCGGCCGGGGTGCGGGCCCACAGCACGCCCTCGCCGGCGGCGACGATCGCGTCGTACTGGTTCCACCCGCCGTCGAGGTACCACTCGGCCCAGCTGTTCGAGGTCTGGTTGTACCGCTTCATCCGCAGCGCCCCGGCGGCGTCGACGTAGTAGAAGTCGCCGCGCGCGTCGATGGTCAGGCGCTGCCGGTAGGCCGGGTCCGTGTTGTAGATCTTCCAGCTGTCCGACGTGTCGATCTTCGTCGACTCGCCGTTCTTGTCCCAGCCGGTGCCCAGCCAGATCTGCTGGTGCACCTCGCCGGCCGAGTTGATGTAGTACACCTTGCCGCCGGGCCCGGCGTACGTCGAGGCGGGCCACCCGTTGCCGATGCCGGCGTTGTTGCCCCAGACGTTCTGACCGGTCTCCGGCTCCTCGTGGTAGTGGATGTGCAACCCGCCACCCGTCCGCGCTTCGAAGATCGGCGCGGTCGTCTTGCACGTGAACGAGTCCACCGCGGCGGCAGTGGGAGCGGTGACCGCGGCGGGCAGCACCGCCACCGCGGTGGCGACGACCGCGGGCAGGGCGAATCTTCGGAAGTTCATGCGGTTCAAGCCTTTCTGAGCAGAAGAGCGGCGTGTCAGTCGCCGGTGGACGTGAACGAGCCCTGGTCGGCGACAGGAGCGCCGCCCGTGCGCGCCGCGGTCGTGCTCGGCACCCAGAACTGCATCTTCGGCACGCCGTCGGGGGTGCGGAACGCGATCAGCCAGGTGTCGTTGGCGAGCGACATGGCCGGGTCGGAACCTGCCTCGTCGGAGTAGTTCGTGATCTCCGTCCACGGCCACCACGCCGTGCTGGCGGGGGCCTGCTGACCGGTGCGGTAGATCCAGCCGTCGCTGCCGCGCACGGACAGCTGGACGGTGCCGTCGGGTGCTCTCAGCGCAGCGGGGTCGCCCACCACCAGAGCGCCCCCCGGCAGGTCGACCGGCACCGCGGTCCACGCGCCGGTCAGGGTGTCGCTCGCGGTGGTGCGGGTCGTGTAGACCCTGCCGTCGGCCCGCCGCGCGTACAGCTGGAGGGTGTTGTCCGCCAAGGGGACCACGGCCGCCGCGTCCGTGCCGCCGGAGCCGCCGCACGACCAGTCGCCGACCGCGGTGGGCGTGACCGTGAGCTTGCAGTAGTCACCGCCGGTGCGCAGGGCGACCACGTGGATGGAGGTGCCCGTCGTGACGGCGGTGACGTGCCCGGTCGCGCTGATCGGCTGCGCGGTCAGCCTGCGCCACGGGTACAGCGTGCCGTTCGACCCGTACTGCTTCGCCCAGACGTGGCCGTCGGCCGAGAGCGCGACGTAGCCGACCTTGCCGTCCGAGGTGCGGACGGCCTGCGGCGCGGTGAGCATCCGGCCGAAGTGGTTGACCGGCGCCTTCCAGGAGTTGATCGCCTGCCGGTCGAAGACGCGCGCGTCGGCGTCGGTGGCGCGGGCCCAGATCCTGGTGCTGCCGTCGGTGTTCTCGGCGAGCGCGGGCGTGCCGCGGAAGTCGACGGCGGTGTCCGGGAGAGCGCTGAACGGGTGGGGCCCGACCCGCACGTCGGCGATGTCCGAGTGGACGACGTCGCTGTTGCCGTTGACGTAGGCGAACTGGAGGTGGCCGTCGGAGGTCTTGAGCAGCGCGGGCTTGGCGTACGCCGTGAGCGGGACGCTCGGGCGGGCCGGACCCGGTTCGGTGACGAGGGTGCACGCGTCCGGCGCGGCGAGCGCGGTGACGCCGTCGGTCCACCACGTGCCCGCCTGCACGCCGGAGGTGATGTGGTGGGCGGTCTCGGAGTAGCGGAACCAGTAGACCTTGTTGTCGCGGATGCCGTAGATGACGTCCGCGCCGGGCGAGGTCAGGTTCTGGTACTGCTCCCACGGGATGCCGGGGATCGCGACGGGCGCGGGCGTGAGCCAGCGCTGCGAGCCGGCGTGGAAGCGGTAGCGGAACATCGCGCCGTTCGGCTGGCGGGCCCACAGCACGCCGTCACCGGCCGCGAAGATCAGGTCGTACCGGTCCCAGCCGCTGTCGATCGCCAGCTCGTCCCAGACACCGGTGGCCTCGTCGTAGGTGCGGCGCCACAGCCCGCCGTTGCCGTCGACCATGTAGAACGCGCCGGTGCTGTCGATCGTGAGCTTCCTGGCGCCGGCGGGATCGGCGTAGTAGCCCATGCCTTCGCGGATGGGCTTGCTGGTGCCGCCGTTCTCCCAGGACGGCGAGCCGGTGCCGAGCCAGCGGTGCCGCTGCAACGTGCCGTCGGCCGCGTTCAGGTAGTACATGCGGCCGTCCGGGCCCGCCCAGCTCGCCGCCGGCCAGCCCGAGCTCACCTCCGAGCCGTTGCTCCACGCGTCGGCACCGGTCGCCGGCGCGTGGTGCTCGTGCAGGTGCAGCTTGGTGGTGGCGCGCACCGCCCAGAGGCGGGCCGTCTGCTGGCAGGTGAACTCGTCGGCGGCCACGGCCGGTCGTACCGCGTCCGTCACCGCCGGTGCGGCGGTCAGGACGCCCGTCGCGGCGAGGACGGCCATGACCGCGGGCAGCGTTCTTCTGCGCGACAGCTGTGGTCGCATGGGATCTCCCCAGAGGTGGAAGGTGAAGTGCGGTGCGCCGGGAAGGCGGCCTTCCCGGCGGGTGGTCAGCGCTGGAGCACGACCTCGTCAGCGGCTCAGCGGAACGTCCACGAACGAGCCGTTGCCCGTCGGTGCCGCGGACCGGGCCGTGGCACTCGTCGTCGACGGCGCCGGGACGAAGGAGCGCAGCTTCGGGAGGCCCGCCGGCGTCCGGTAGGCGATGACCCAGGTGTTCTCGGCGAGCGACAGCGTCGGGTCCACCTCCGTCTCGTCGGCGTAGGCGGTGATCTCGTGCCACGGCCACCACGCGGTCGAGGCGTGGGCCTGCTGACCGGTGCGGTAGGTGAAGCCGTCGGTGCCGCGGACGGCCACCTCCAGCGTGCCGGAGGTGGGTGCCAGGACGGCGCTGGGCGGGCCCGCCGCCGTGACGCCCGGCGAGAGCTCACCGAGGACCGGCGTCCACGTGCCGTTGGCCGCGGAGCTGTGGGTGTAGACCTTGCCGTCTGTCCTGCGGGCGAACAGTTGCAGGACGCCGCCGTCCAGCGCGACCGCGGCGGCGGGACCGGTGTTGCCCGTGCCGCCGATGTTCTGCCACACAACGGTTTCCGTGGTCGGCGTCAGCGCCGTGGTGCCGTACGTGCCGTCGGTGCGCAACGCGACGACCTTGATCGTGTTGTCGACCGCCAGCACGGTGAGCTGACCGGTCGGGCGGGGTTCGCCGGTCTGGAACGACTGGCCCTTCACCCGCGACCACGGGAGCAGGTCGCCGTTCGCGGTCTTCTGCGACCGCGTCCAGAGGAAGCCGTCCTTGTCCACGGCCACGTACGAGACGAGGCCGTTGATGCGCACGAGCTGCGGCGGCGACTGCATCCGGCCGCCCAGGTCGGCGAGACCGCCGAACGAGGCCCCCGGCTGGGCCTGGAAGGCGCCGCGGGCGTCGGAGTCCTCGGTGTGCGCCGCGATCCGCAGCGACTGGTCCTGGTTGTCCACGATGGACGGAACACCGGTGAGGTTCGTGACACCGGGGAACGTCTCGAAGCCGTTGGGGCCGCCGGAGAGGCTGCGCACCTCGGCGTGGACGAGCATGCCGTCCTTCGCGACGTAGGCGTACTGCAGGTAGCCGTTGGACGTCTTGGTGAGCGCCGCGGCGGCCAGCCGGTTCCGCGGCACGACCGGGCGGTCCGGGTTCGGCTCCGGGGTGCGGACGCAGTTGTCGGTCAGCGCGAACACGGACAGGTCGTCGTGCCAGCCGTTGCCGACCTCCCGGCCGAAGCCGGTGACCGGGTCGCCCTGCCAGGTGCCGTTCGTCTCGTCGTAGCGGTACCAGAGCAGCTGGCCGGTGTCCGGTCGCGTGCCGTACAGCACGTCGCCGCCGGGGGAGAAGACGCGGCTGAACATCTGCCAGCCGAAGCCGACCGGCTTCGCGTACTCGAGCCAGCGCTGCGACGGCGCGTGGTAGCGGAAGCGGAACAGCTCACCGGCGGAACCGGCCTTGCGGGCGTAGACCACACCGTTGCCCGCGGCCGTGATGAGGTCGTACTGCTCCCAGCCGGTGTCGATGACCGCGGCGGCCCAGGCGCCGCCCGACTCGTCGTACGAGCGCCAGCGCAGGTTGCCTGCCTTGTCCACGTCGTAGAAGTGGCCGAGCGGGTCGACCGTGACCCTGTTCTTGAAGTTCGCGTCGGCGTGGTCCTGCCAGTCGTCGGCGATCTTGCGCCCGCTGCCGCCGTCCTCCCAGCCGGTGTTCGGGTCCAGCCGGAAGCGCCAGAGCTCCCCGTTCTCCTTGACGTCGTAGACCCGGCGGTCGGGGCCGCCGAACGCCCGCGACGCCCAGCCGGAGCCGACCTGGTTCCACTGGTTCCACTGCGCGGCACCGGTTTCCGGTTCCTGGTGCGGGTAGAGCCACAGGTTGCCGTCCGGGTAGACGGTGAAGATCAGCGCCTCGGAGTTGCACCTCAGGTAGTCGTCGGCCGCGTGGGCGACGACGGACGTGCCCGGTGCCACGACGGTGCCGAGCACCGCCGCCAGCGCGACGGCGATGGACGTGCTTCTTCTTCGCGACAGCTCAGGTCGCATCGATCCCCCCAGGGCATGTGTGAAGTTGGGCGATGGCCCGCGCCCCTCCCTTGGCCCGTGCACCGCGCACGAAGCATGCGGCGCGCACCCCGCCCACCGCAAGGGGCTTGCTTTCCGCGGCGCCGGAACGCATCCTGTGCGCTGCGTCGTGTCCGACCTGGGGAGGTGCCGGGCAAGGCGGCCTGGGTGGACACATGGGGGGATTCGACGTGGCCGAACCGCGGTTCTTCAGCATGCCCGGAAAACGGGCGCCGGGCAGCCGCGGCCGGCGTGCCGGTCTGGCCGGACTCGTGGGTGTGTTGGTGCTCACCATCGCCGGTCCCGCGCTCGCGGAGGTCTTCCCGGAGGCGTTGCAGCGCACCATCGCCGCGATGGGCCCGGCGTCCGGGCCCGGACAGCAGTGGGGTGACGCGGCCGCCGCGAACGGCGACCCGGCGGCGAACAGGGCAGACCCCCGGTCGTTGCAGGCGGAGTACCAGCCCGTGAAGGGCCAGGACACACCGTCCGCGAAGGACAACCCCACCGAGGTCGTCACGAGGGAACGCGGCGCCGTCCGCGGGTTCGACGCCGCCACGAGCAAGGAGCTCGCCGACCGGCGAACCGAGACGAGCCGCACGTTCGGCAACGCCGACGGCACCGAGACCACCGAGGTCAGCCAGGAGCCGATCAACCACCGCGGGCCGGACGGCAGCTGGGCACCGGTCGACCCGAGCCTGGTGGCCGCGGGCGGCGGCTGGCGCAACGCCTCGGACAGCGTCGACATCAGGCTCGCCGCCGCGGCCGACGCCACGCCGCTCGTGCGGTACGCCCTCGACGGCGACCACGAGCTCGGCTTCTCCCTGCGCGGGTCCGCCGCGTCCGCCGGGCAGGTGAGCGGCTCCTCGGTGACCTACCCCGCCGTCCAGCCGCGGGTCGACCTCAGGTTCGACGTCAGCGCGGGCACGGTCAAGGAGTCCATCGTCCTGCACTCCGCGGACACGCCGCGGACGTTCGACTTCCCGTTGCACCTCAAGGGACTCACGCCGCGCATCAGCAACGGCAAGCTGGAGCTCACCGGCCGTGACGGGAAGGTCGCCGCCGTCGTGCCCGCCGGGTTCATGGTCGACGCCCACGACGGCCCCGCCGGTGGCGTCCAGTCGAAGGGCGTGCGGTACGAGCTGGCCGGACAGGTGCTGCGGGTCACGCTCGACGACGCGTGGCTCCGAGACCCGGCGCGCAAGTACCCGGTCGTGGTCGACCCGACGGTGACCACGCCGGAGTCCGGCCACACCATGTACGTGCAGCGCGTCGGCAGCTCGTCGAACACCAGCTACTCCGACGGGGCCCAGCTGCGCGCGGGCACCGTGGTCGACAACGGCACGCGGATCAACGCCGCCACCTACCTCGACTTCTCCGGCATCGAGAACACCCTGCGCAACCACCGGATCTTCGGCGCCACCCTCGGCCTCACCAACGAGTGGTCGTACTCCTGCGGCGCCCGGCCGGTGTCGGTGCACCCGGTCACGCAGGGCTGGAACGCGTTCGCCGGCACGTACCCCTACCCCGGCCCCGCCTACGGTGGTGAGCTGGCGAGCTCGTCGTTCGCCTACGGCTACATCGCGCCGGGCAGCTCGCGGTCGAACTGCCCGCAGGCCACCGCCGCGATCGACCTCGGCGCCGCCGGTCGCGACCTCGTGCAGCGCTGGGTGACCGGCCAGCAGGCCAACTACGGCCTCACGGTCCGCGCCTCCGAGACCGACGTCTACGGCTGGAAGAAGTTCTACGGTCACGCGACGGCGAACAAGCCGAAGCTCTCGATCACGCACACCCCGTACGACGCCGAGTACCGCTTCGACCGCCCGGTGCCCAAGCCCGCGCTGCTCAAGGGCGGTGTGCCCGGCACGATCGGCATCAGCGTGACGAACCGGGGCGCCACCACGTGGACCCCGGGCGAGTACGTGCTGTCGTACCGCCAGTTCGCCGCCAGCGGTGCGCCCATGGTGCAGGTGAACGACTCCGCGACGCTCACCGGTGACGTCGGCCGCGGGCAGACGGTCGCGCTGGAGGCGAAGATCTTCCCGCCCGCGGACTGGGGCGAGTACACGTTCGAGTTCTCCATGCACCGCAAGGGACACGCGTACTTCGTCGACGAGCAGATCCCGCCCGCGGTGCTCAACCTCGAGATGCAGAACGTGCCGCCGGCGTTGCAGGAGCAGTACCCGCCGAACGGCTACTCGGCACCGACGCTGCGCCCCACGCTGTGGGCCGGCGGCATCGACATCGACAACGGCGGTGCCGGCCTGCAGTACCGGTTCAAGGTCTGCGACAAGGACAACGCTTCGTCCTGTGTGGACTCCGGGTACAGCGCGAACCAGTCGTGGACCGTGCCGGCAGGCGCGTTGCGGTGGAGCAAGACCTACCTGTGGAACGCGTTCGTGAAGGACTCCGGTGGCGCGGAGAGCCAGCCGGTCCAGGGCAGCGCGCTGCTCACCGCCGTGCCGCAGCCGGAGATCACCTCACACCTGGGCAACGCGCCCTACAGCGGCAGCACCGGTGAGGTGGACGCGCAGGTCGGCAACTACCGCACCAGCGCGGTGGACCTGTCGGTCGGCGGTGTCGGGCCCGCGCTCGGCGTGTCCCGCACCTACAACAGCCTCGACCCGCGCCGGAACCTGACGTTCGGCGCCGGTTGGAGCACCCAGTTCGACATGCGGGTCGTCGAGGACACCGACGGCTCCGGCAACGCCGTGGTCACCTACCCGGACGGCCAGCAGGTCCGCTTCGGCCACAACGGCGGCGGCACCTACTCGCCCCCGCCCGGCCGCTACGCCACGTTCTTCCGCAACGACAGCGGCTGGACGCTCGTCGACAAGAACTCGACCGGCTACTTCTTCCGCCCCGACGGCAAGCTGGCCAGGATCGCCGACAACAGCGGTCGCTTCATCGACTTCACCTACGACGCCACCACGGGCCGGCTCACCTCCGCCGGCAACCCCGCCTCCGGTCGCGCGCTGACCTTCACCTGGACCGGCGACGTCGTCACGCAGGTCAGCGCGACCGTCGACGGCACCGAGCTGAAGTGGGCCTACACCTACTCCACCGACCTGCCCGAACGCGGGCGGCGGCTGGAGGAGGTCTGCGACCCGAAGGGCGGCTGCACCACCTACTCCTACGGCTGGGGCTCGCACTACCGCAGCACGGTCCTCGACACCCGGCCCGAGTCCTACTGGACGCTGGGCGAGACCGACGGCTCCGCCAAGGCGCACAGCCAGATCGGCCTCAACCTGGGCAACGACGCGGCCACGTACACCGACGTGACCCGCGGTGTGACCGGTGTGGCCCAGGGCTCACCGGACAGCGCGGTGTCGTTCGACGGCACCAAGTCGCGGGTCACGTTGCCGGACAACGCCATCCGCAAGAACCGCAGCGTCGCCGTCGAGCTGTGGTTCAAGACCACGAAGTCCGGTCCGCTCGCCGCGTTCGCCGACAAGCCGTTCACCGAGAACTCCGCGTTCAACGGCATGTACGTCGGCACGGACGGCAAGCTGCGCGCCCGGTTCACCACCACCGCGGCCACCCAGCCGGCGCCGATCACCACCACGGGCACCGTCAACGACGGCCAGTGGCACCACGTCGTGCTCAGCGCGGACGTCGCCACGCAGGTCCTCTACCTCGACGGCGCCAAGGTCGGCGAGATCGCCGGTGACGTGCAGACGGCGGCGCTGAAGCACGGCCAGCTCGGCGCGGGCAACAGCTCCGGCCCCGCGTGGGGTGCGCCGCAGTGGTTCTTCCAGGGCGAGGTCGACGAGGTCGCCGTCTACGCGCACCCGTTGGGGCTCAACGAGGTCAACGCCCACGTGCAGGCCGCGAAGATGCCCGGCGCCCAGGTGGCGCGGGTGACGTTGCCGAGCGGCCGGGTCGCGGGCGAGGTCCGCTACGACACGGTCCGCGACCGGGTCAGCGAGCAGATCGACCGCAACGGCGGCTCGTGGCGGTTCGGCGCGCCCGCGTTCACCGGCAACGAGCAGAACCCGGTGCGCACGGTCCGGGTCACCGACCCCGGGAACCGCCACCACTTCTACGACTTCGACCCGCTGCGCGGACGCATCCTGCGCTACCTCTCGCCGCTCGGCATGGAGACCCGCAAGGAGGACCGCCCGCCGGGCTCCACGGCACCGGCACCCGGTGAGCCCACCTGCGCGCCGCAGCCGGACGGCAGCTTCTGCGACGTCCCGGTCACCGGTGGCGGTGGTTTCGTGAACGTCGAGTTCCAGGGCGTGCGGAACTTCTCCTACGACGAGGCCGGGTTCCAGACGACGATCACCGACGAGGTCGGCAACCAGGTCGTCCTGGCGCACGACCCCCGCGGCAACGTCAAGTCCCGCAAGACCTGCCGCCGTGCCGCGGACTGCCAGGTCGCCCACTACACCTACTACCTCAACCCGGCCGACCTGACCGACCCGCGCAACGACAAGGTGATCGAGCACCGCGACGGGCGGTCGGCCGGCGCGACCGACAACACCTACCTCACCCGGTACTCCTACGACCCCAAGGGCCGGCTGCTGGAGCAGGTGACCGCGGACAACGCGTCCGTGAAGCACACCTACACCGATGGCAGCTCCGCGGCCGTCGGCGGCGGCAACGAACCGGCCGGACTGGTGAAGACCAGCCGCGACCCGATGGGCGCCGTCACGACGTACCTGTACCACCGCAACGGTGACGTGGCCGAGGTCCGGTCGCCGAGCGGTCTGCGGCAGGTCTCGACGTACGACGCGCTGGGCCGCAAGGTCACCGGCAAGACCATCTCCGACGCCTACCCCAACGGGCTGCTGACGACGTACAGGTACGACGAGCGTTCTCGGCTCGTGCGCGTCACGGCACCCGGTGTCGTGAACGTGCTCACCGGCAAGACGCACGTCCTGCAGACGTCCCTGGAGTACGACGCCGACGGCAACCAGACGAGGGTGTCGCGCGCCGACCTCACCGGCGGCGACCCGACCCGGGAGACGTTCACCCACTACGACTCGCGCGGCCGGGTCGAGCGGGTGGTCGACGCCGAGGGCGGGGAGATCTCGCTGGGGTACGACTCCTTCGGCAACACCACGTTCGTCGTCAACGCGGACGGCGTGCGCACCGAGTTCGCCTACACCGCCCGCAACGCGGTGTCCGAGGTGCGGCTGCGCGGCTGGAACGGCGACCCCGAGGGCGCGCCGGCGCTGCCCAACGGCTACCTCGTGGTGCAGCGCAACAGCTACGACCGGGCCGGCCGGCTCACCCGCACCACCGACGCCATGAACCGCACCGAGGTGCGCGACTACTACGGCGACGACCTGCTGTTCTCCCGCAAGCTGCTGGGAGCGGGCACGGGGACCGGCGCACCGCCGAAGATCGACCTGGAGACGAACTCCTACGACGGCGCCGGCAACCTCGTCGAACGCCGCCAGCCCGGCAACCTCGTCACGAAGTACACCTACGACGCCGTCGGCCGCACGCTCACCACCGTGGACGACCCCGGCGGCCTGGACCGGCGCACCGCGTTCGCCTACAACCTGAACGGCGGCATCACCCAGGTCACCCGCACCGGCAACACCTCCAACGCGGGGCAGCTGCAGAGCGGCACCGCGGAGGTCGTCGACTACGGCTACGACGCCTTCGGCCGGCGCACGTCGGAGGACGTGCGCCTGAACACCGGCCGACTGCGCACCACGTGGGAGTACGACCAGCGCGGTCTCGTGCGCAAGGTCGTGCCACCGCGCGGCAACGAACCGGGCGCCAGCGCCGCCGCGTTCACGACCGACCTGACCTACGACGAGGCCGGCCGCCTGGTCGGCACGACCTCGCCCGCCGTCTCCGTCGTGACCGCCGAGAACGACCCCGCGACCGTGCGGCCCGTGACGAAGATCGGCTACAACGCGTTCGGCGAGTCGCAGCAGGCGCAGGACGCCAACGGCGTCGTGCACCGCTCCGAGGTCGACCGGCTGGGCCGGACCGTCAAGTCCTCCGCGCCCTCCTACACACCGCCCGGTGCGTCGCAGCCGGTCGAGGGCTTCTCCACGGCGCGGTACGACGGCAACGGCAACGTGCTGGAGACCGTCGACGCGCGCGGTGCGTCGACGACGTTCGAGTACGACCAGATGGGCCGCGTGGTGAAGACCACCGGCCCGGCCGGCAGCGTCGTGCGGACCTACACCAGGACCGGCGAGCTGCTGTCCACCGTGGACGAGAGCGGTGCGCGCACCGAGTCGACCTACGACGTGTTCGGCCGCCTCGCCACGAGCACCGTGCTGGAGCGGTCGCCCGCCAAGACCCTGACGAGCACCTACTCCTACAACGCGGCCAACCGCCTGGAGAAGGTCAGGTCGCCGCTGGGCGCCGAGTCGAAGCTGGAGTACGACGTGCTCGGCTCGCTCGTCCGCAGCACCGACCCCGCCGGTGTCGTCAACTCCTTCGGCTACGACCTCGCGGGCCGCCGGATCAAGGTGGCCGACGGCGCCGGCCGCGCCACGTTCACCGGGTACGACCAGGCGGGCCGGGTCGAGTCGGTCCGCCGCCTCAGTGCGTCCGGCGGGCTGGTCAGCCGTTCGACGTTCGTCCACGACGCCGCCGGCAACCTGACCACCGCCACCGACCCGCTGGGCCGCAAGACCACCTACGCCCACGACGCGCTGAACCGCACCGTCGGCCAGGTCGAGCCGGTCTCCGACACCGAGTCGATCACCACGTCCTCCGGCTACGACTCGGCCGGCAACCGCACGCGGTTCGTCGACGGCCGCGGCAACCGCACCGCCTACACCTACAACACGCTCGGCCTGCCGGAGTCCACGATCGAGGCGGCGACGGCGGAGCACCCCGCTCCGGCCGACCGCACGTGGACCACGACCTACAACGCGGCCGGCGACCCCGTGTCCGAACGCGCGCCGGGCGGTGTCGTCCGCACCCGCACGTTCGACCCGCTGGGCCGGCTGACGAAGGAGACCGGCTCGGGCGCCGAGGCGGCCACCACCGACCGCGGCTACGACTACGACGCGCTGGGCCGCCTGGTCGGCTCGTCCAGCGCGGGCGGCACCGACACGTTCACCTACAACGACCGCGGCCTGCTGCTGACGTCGTCCGGACCGGGCGGCACCGCGTCGCGCGAGTACGACGACGACGGCAACCTGACCGCGCGCACCGACGCATCGGGCACCTCCCGGTTCACCTACCTGCTCGGGCGGACCCAGTCCGTGCAGGACGGCGTGACCGGTCTGACGCAGACCTTCGGCTACGACACCGCAGGCCTGCTGAAGACGCTCGACATGGGCAACGGCCGCACGCGCACCTACGACTACGACGACGGCGGCCGCCTGGCCAAGGACACCGTCGCCGGCGCCGCGTCCGTCGCCTACACCTACGACCGCGCCGACCGGGTGCTCACGAAGACCTCGACCGGCACGACGGCCGCCGGTCAGCAGACCTACGACTACGACCACTCGGGCCGCCTGAAGTCCTGGACCTCACCGGCCGGAACGGTCTCGTACGGCTGGGACGCCGCGGGCAACCGCACCCGCGCGGGCGACGCCCAGTCGACCTACGACGAACGCAACCGCCTCCGCACCGAGAACGGAGCGGTGGTCTCCCACAACGCGCGCGGCGGCGTGACCTCCCGTGCGGGTGTCACGGCCTCGTTCGACGCCTTCGACCGCATGGTGAGCCAAGGCGCGCAGACGTACACGTACGACGCGTTGGACCGCGTGACCAAGCGCAACGACAAGTCGTTCCAGTACAGCGGCACGTCCAGCGCGGTCGTGTCGGACGGCACCGCGGTCTACGGCCGCGACGCCTCCGGCTCGGTCCTCGCCATCGGCCAGGGCACCGACAAGAAGCTCGCCGTCTCCGACCGGCACGGCGACGTCGTCGGCACCCTCGACCCGGCCGGCACCATGACGTCGCTGGCCGACTCGACCGCCTACGACCCGTTCGGCGTGGTCACCTCCGGCGCCAAGCGCGCGGTCGGTTTCCAGGGCGAGTGGACCGACCCGGCCTCCGGCACGGTCAACATGGCCGCGCGCTGGTACAACCCGGGCAGCGGCGGCTTCGAGTCACGCGACTCGTGGACCCTGCCGGCCGCTCCGTCCGGCATGGCCAACCGCTACTCCTACGGGCTCGGGTCGCCGGTGAACCACGTCGATCCGACGGGCCACTACCCGTGCAAGGGCTTCGGCGGCGGCAACCCGTGCGGCGACGACAGCGGTGGCGGTCTCTGCATCCTCATGCCGATGCTGTGCTCGTGGTTCCCCGGCGGTGGCACCCACGAGGACCCCGGTGTCGGTGGCAGCAACCAGTCCAGCAGCAACCAGGGCAGCAGCAACCCGAGCAACAACAGGAAGAACAACAACTCGAACCAGCGCAGGACCCAGCAGCAGACCGACCCGTCGGTCAACGCCCGCAAGCAGGCCCAGGACTACGGCCGCCGCAACCCGTTGCCGGTGCCGGAGGCGATGACCCAGCCGTCGTTCAGCGGTGACCGCAAGCCGCCGGTGTCGTCGGCGCCCGACCGGCGTTCGGAAGTCGCGAGCACGTACTCGAACCCGGTCAACGACGTGAACAACAGCTACCGCAAGCTCGAAATGCTGCTCGTGGTGCCCTCGAACGCCCTGATCGGCTCGGTGTCGCTCGCGTCGTCCGGCCCAGGCGAGATGACGTCGGTGCACTGGCGTCAGGACCGCGACCGCGATCCCGACGGCGTGCGGCCGCCCAAGGAGTGCGACCCCGACACCTACCTCAACCACAACGACCTGTGCCCTGCCGGCTCCGTGCCGCCGACGCCGCCGGACCCGCTCGCCGGCTGCGACTCGAACACCAAGGCCAACAAGCCGGAGCTTTGCGGGCAAGGCGGCTTCACGATGTGGGACCTCTTCGGAGGTGAGATCGAGGCCACAGCCGCCTGCGTGCAGGACCCCGGCGTCACCTGGGCATGCGGTCTCGCCGCCGCAGGTGTGGTCCTCGCCGTCATACCGTGGGGGAAGATCTTCAAACGCGCCGGCAGCGGTGTGGTGCGGCTGAGTCCGCTGGAACGGGCTGCGAGCCCGACGCTCACGGACTTGGACGAGGTCGCCGCGCACCTCGGCAAGCTCGACCACTTGCCGAGCAACGACCTCATGATCGGCCGAATCAGGGGCAACCTCCAGGCGGGAAGGCCGCTTCCGCAGAGCCAGACGAACTTCATGCGGCACGAGCTCACGGAGTCCGGACTCATGCAGCAGGGCATGAAGTACGAAGACGCGCACGAGCTGGCGCTCAAGACCCACGACCCCGGTAAGAACTACGACGTTGACATCATCGACAACGACCCGTCGTTCGGCCTGTGGTGGCGCAAGCAGAACGGCCTGCCGCCGAGGAAGTGAGATGTCGGCATGATCGAAGTAGATATCCAGGGCCGCGGTGTGGTCGCGGTGGAGTTCGGCCGGATGAGCGCTCCACTGCTGGCGGACGACTGGCTCATCGACCGTTCCTCCGCGACCGCCACCGGTGCGGCGGGCAGCACCGTCGTGACCGTGGAGCTGTTGCGGCGGTTCGGCGGCGTCGCTCCGAGGGCGTTGCTCGGAGCGACCTACACACCACTCGGTGCAGAGGCGTCGGCGGGTGTGCTGGAGGTGCGGGTGCCCCGCGCCGCCACGTCGGCCGGCGGCGAAATCACCTGCGCGTCCCGGCTGTGGAAGAACCCGTTCGAGGTGGGCCTGCCGGAGGACTTCCCGGAAGGGGCCTTGAAAGGCGTTCTCTCCGGTGGGGCGGAGCTGCCCGCCGGAACGCTGGTGGTCGACCAGGCAGGCTTCGACGAGATGAACTCGTCGGCGTTCGCCTTCGAACAGGCGGGCGCACTGCTGCGCCGGGTCCTGTCGGCCTCGATGCGTGGGGAAGACGTCGAGGCCGTGGTGGTCAGGACGATGCAGAAGTGGTGACGGAGGACCTGGCGAGGTAGGCGGGCAGCGGCACCGGCCGTCGTCGTAGGCTGATCACCGTGCAACGCTGGCGCGGACTGGATCACCTCCCCGGCGGCTGGGGCCGCTGCGTGGTCACCATCGGTGTGTTCGACGGGGTCCACAGGGGGCATCAGGCGCTCATCGGCCGGGCCGTCGAGCTCGCGCGGGAGCGGGGGCTGCCGGGTGTCCTCATGACGTTCGACCCCCATCCGTCCGAAGTGGTCCGGCCGGGCAGCCACCCCGCCCAGCTCACGACGCTGCGGCGCAGGGCCCAGCTGGTCGAGGAGCTCGGGGTCGACCACTTCGTGGTGGTGCCGTTCAGCCTGGAGACCAGCCGGATGCCGGCGGACGAGTTCGTGCACGAGGTGCTGGTCGAGAAGCTGCACGCGGCGGCTGTCGTGGTGGGTGAGAACTTCACCTTCGGGCACAGGGCGGCGGGTAACGTCGCGATGCTGCGCCAGCTGGGGCAGCGGTTCGGCTTTGTGACCGAGGGGGCTGATCTGGTGTCCGCTGACGACGTGACCTACTCGTCGACCTACATCCGCGCGTGCATCGACGCCGGTGACGTGAAGGCCGCCGCGGAGGCGCTGGGGCGGCCGCACCGGCTGGAGGGGATCGTCGTCAAGGGCGACGGGCGGGGCAAGGACCTGGGGTTCCCCACCGCGAACCTGTCGACACCCCGGTTCGCGGCCGTGCCCGCGGACGGGATCTACGCCTGCTGGTTCACCGACGCCAAGGGACGGACGCTCAAGGCCGCCGTCTCGGTCGGCACGAACCCGACGTTCTCGGGACGGGAACGGCGGGTCGAGGCGTTCGTGCTGGACGTGGACGAGGACTACTACGGCCAGCGGGTCGCCGTGGACTTCGTGGAACGGCTCCGCGAGATGGAGAAGTACGACTCCGTCGAGGCGCTCCTGGAGCAGATGCACCGGGATGTAGACCGAACGAGGGAACTGCTCACCGAGTCGTGACCGTCAGATGGCACGAAGAGCGCATATGACGGCCTTCGTGCTGGCAGGATGCGGGTCGAAGCAGGCTACGGGAGAGGCCAAGGTGGAGGACCACAAGATCGTTCAGCGCAACCTCGCCCTCCAGCGGGAGTGGTACGGGGAACCCCTGGGAGACCGGGTGAGGCGCTTGGTCGTGGCCTTCAACGTGTCGCAGGCGCAGCTGGCCGACGTGCTGGGGATCAGCGCGCCCATGCTCAGCCAGGTCATGAGCGGGCGGCGGGCCAAGATCGGCAACCCGGCCGTGCTCGCGCGGATGATCATGCTGGAGCGCAAGGTGCTCACGCCGGACGTGGCGACCGGGGCGCCGGAGGCGTTGCAGCGCGCGCTCGACGACGTGCGCGACTCCAAGCCGACCGTGTCGCGCGACTCGCTGCCGGTCAACGGCGACGAGAGCGTCGCGTACCCGGTGCTGCGCCGCGTCGCCGACCGGGTCGAGCTGCAGCAGGCAGCCGACCTCCTGCACGAGGACTTCCCCGCGATCGCCGAGCTGTTCCGCCGCGCCATCCGGGCCGCCGGGCCCCGGTGAGGTTCTTCACCGCCCTCTTCCCGCCCCGGCACGTGGTCGACGAGCTCGACGCCGTGCTGGACCGTTCGCTCGACATCGGGTGGACGAACTCCGGGAAATGGCACATCACGCTCTGCTTTCACGGCGAAAGCGCTGATGAGGAACGTTTCCGGGCACTCGCGGGACATCCCGCGCCGCAACTGCGGGTGAAGGGCTTCGGCGACTTCCGCGGCACGGTCCTGTGGGCGGGAATCGACGGCGACTTAAATGGGTTGGCACGGGCGGCGGGCGCGGACGACAATTGGAAAGCGCACCTGACGTTGGCCTACGGGTATCGGGGCCAGCCGATGCCGGCCTTCGAGAGCAGCCCGTGGACGCCGGCCGAGGCGGTGCTCGTGAGCAGCGCAGACGGCGTCTACTCGCCCGTGGCACGGGTGGGGTTGCGCACGTCAACGCGCCGTTGAGCGGTGTGCCTGATAACCTTCGCAGTTGGGTCTGGCTGCGGTCCGTGGCGGCCAGTACCGGCTACCCCGGCCAGCAATTCGGCGGGCGTGGGGCCGCACGGACCTGAACAAGTAGGAGAACCACCCAGTGGCACTGTCCACGGAGCAGAAGAAGACCATCCTCGGTGAGTACGGTCTGCACGACAGCGACACCGGCTCGACCGAGGCGCAGGTCGCGCTCCTGAGCAAGCGCATCGCCGACCTCACGGAGCACCTCAAGCAGCACAAGCACGACCACCACTCCCGCCGTGGTCTTCTGCTGATGGTCGGCCGTCGCCGCCGTCTGCTGAACTACCTGACCAAGGTGGACATCAACCGCTACCGCGCGCTGATCCAGCGCCTCGGTCTGCGCAGGTGATACCCGCCGAGGGGGAGTGACCGGCCGGTCGCTCCCCCTCGGCGCACAACCGGGTGTATACAGACCCCTGGTTGCAAAGAGGAACAAAACAGGGCCCGCATCGCGCGAAGCAGTTATCGCCGGTCCTCGGTAGTGGCCCTCTGGTGGAACGCCCCAGAGGACTTCGATCGAAGACCGGCCTCGTCAGAACGCGTGTTGCGGTGTCCCAAAAGACGAGGAGAAACACTTATATGACGGACATCGAAGTTCACGAGGCGACTGCCGTGATCGACAACGGCAAGTTCGGCTCGCGCACGATCCGCTTCGAGACCGGGCGCCTGGCGCGCCAGGCCGCGGGCAGCGTGGTCGCGTACCTGGACGACGACACGATGCTGCTCTCCGCCACCACGGCGTCGAAGCAGCCGAAGGAGCACTTCGACTTCTTCCCCCTCACGGTGGACGTCGAGGAGCGCATGTACGCCGCGGGCCGCATCCCCGGCTCGTTCTTCCGGCGTGAGGGCCGTCCGAGCACGGACGCCATCCTGACCTGCCGCCTGATCGACCGTCCGCTGCGCCCGTCCTTCGTGGACGGTCTGCGCAACGAGATCCAGGTCGTCATCACGGTCATGAGCCTCAACCCGGCCGACCTGTACGACGTCGTGGCGATCAACGCCGCGTCCGCGTCGACGCAGCTCGCCGGCCTGCCGTTCTCCGGCCCGATCGGTGGCGTCCGCGTCGCTCTGATCGAGGGCCAGTGGGTGGCGTTCCCGACCCACGAGCAGCTCGAGAAGGCCGTGTTCGACATGGTCGTCGCGGGCCGCGTGGTCGACTCCGGCGACGTCGCGATCATGATGGTCGAGGCGGAGGCCACCGAGAACGTGATCGACCTGATCGGCGAGGGCGCCGTCGCCCCCACCGAGGAGGTCGTGGCCGCTGGCCTCGAGGCCGCGAAGCCGTTCATCAAGGTCCTCTGCGAGGCGCAGGCGCAGCTCGCGCAGGTCGCCGCCAAGGAGACCGGTGAGTACCCGACGTTCCCGGCCTACCAGGCCGACGCGTTCGAGGCCGTCGAGTCGGCCGCCTCCGGCGAGCTCGCCCAGGCGCTGACCATCGCGGGCAAGGCCGAGCGCGAGAACAAGCTCGACGAGATCAAGGCCGCCACGCTGGACAAGCTGGCCGAGCAGTTCGAGGGCCGCGAGAAGGAGATCGGCGCGGCGTTCCGCTCGCTCACCAAGAAGCTGGTCCGCCAGCGGATCCTGCGCGACCAGGTGCGCATCGACGGCCGCGGTGTCACCGACATCCGCGACCTGGGTGCCGAGGTCGCCGTGATCCCGAGGACGCACGGCTCGGCGCTGTTCGAGCGCGGCGAGACCCAGATCCTGGGTGTCACCACGCTGAACATGCTGCGCATGGAGCAGCAGATCGACTCGCTGTCCCCCGAGACGCACAAGCGCTACCTGCACCACTACAACTTCCCGCCCTACTCGACCGGTGAGACCGGCCGCGTGGGCTCGCCGAAGCGCCGCGAGATCGGCCACGGCGCACTGGCCGAGCGCGCGCTCATGCCGGTGCTGCCGAAGCGGGACGAGTTCCCCTACGCGATCCGCCAGGTGTCCGAGGCGCTGGGCTCCAACGGCTCGACGTCCATGGGCTCGGTCTGCGCCTCGACGCTGTCGCTGCTCAACGCCGGTGTCCCGCTGAAGGCCCCGGTCTCCGGCATCGCGATGGGCCTCGTGTCCGACGAGGTCGACGGTGAGACCCGCTACGTGGCGCTGACCGACATCCTCGGTGCCGAGGACGCGTTCGGCGACATGGACTTCAAGGTCGCGGGCACCAAGGAGTTCGTGACGGCGCTGCAGCTCGACACGAAGCTCGACGGCATCCCGTCCGAGGTGCTGGCGGCGGCGCTGGGCCAGGCCCGCGACGCGCGCTACACCATCCTGGAGGTCATGGCCGAGGCCATCTCCGACCCGGACGAGATGAGCGCCTTCGCTCCGCGCGTCACGTCGGTCAAGATTCCGACCGACAAGATCGGCGAGGTCATCGGCCCGAAGGGCAAGATGATCAACTCGATCACCGAGCAGACCGGTGCCGACATCTCCATCGAGGACGACGGCACGATCTACGTCGGTGCGGCGGACGGCCCCTCGGCCGAGGCCGCGATCGACATGATCAACGCGATCGCGAACCCGCAGCTGCCGAAGGTCGGCGAGCGCTTCCTGGGCACCGTGGTGAAGACCGCGGCGTTCGGCGCGTTCGTCTCGCTGCTGCCCGGCAAGGACGGCCTCGTCCACATCTCGAAGCTGGGCAACGGCAAGCGCATCGCGAAGGTGGAAGACGTCGTCAAGGTCGGCGACAAGCTCCGCGTCGAGATCGCCGACATCGACCAGCGCGGCAAGATCAGCCTGGTGGTCGTGAACGAGGACGCCGCCGAGGCGCCCGCGTCCGACGCCACCGAGGCGCCCGCTGCCACCGAGGCCGCTGAGGCGGCTCCCGCGCAGTGAGCACGACTGACAACAACGTGACGGCCGCGGGTGCATCCACCCGCGGCCGTCCGCGTACTCCAGCGCTGGGGCACCTGCAGAAGCCGGGCAGCACGCGGGTGCTCGAGACCTCCGCGGGCTCCGAGGTGCGGCGCAGCATGCTGCCCTCGGGGCTGCGGGTCATCACCGAACGCATCCCCGGCGTGCGGTCCGCCTCGGTCGGGCTGTGGGTGCAGGTCGGGTCGCGCGACGAGCGCCCGGCGGTCGCGGGCGCGGCGCACTACCTGGAACACCTGCTGTTCAAGGGAACGGCGCGGCGTTCGGCGGCGGCGATCGCGGAGGAGATCGACGCGGTCGGTGGCGAGCTGAACGCGTTCACCGCCAAGGAGCACACCTGCTACTACGCGCACGTCCTCGACGAGGACCTGCCGCTGGCGGTGGACCTGGTGGCGGACGTGGTGTTCGAGGCGTTGTGCGCGCCGCGGGACTTCGAGACCGAACGCGGTGTCGTGCTCGAAGAGATCGCGATGCGCGACGACGACCCCGAGGACCTGCTGCACGACGCGTTCATCGAAGCGTTGTTCGGCGGGCACGCGCTGGGCCGTCCGGTGCTGGGCACCGAGAAGTCCATCCAGGACATGGAACGGGACAACCTGTACTCGTTCTACAAGAAGAACTACACGTTGCCGCGCATGGTGTTCGCCGTCGCGGGCAACATCGAGCACGCGCACGTCATGCGCCTGGTGCGCAAGGCGATCGGTGACCGGCTGTCGCGGGAGGGCAGCGCGGTCGCACCGCGGGCGGGCCGGGCGCGCATCGCCGACGCCCGCAAGCTGGTGCTGCACACCGACGACACCGAGCAGGCGCACCTTATGCTCGGCATGAAGGGCCTCGACCGCCACGACGAGCGCCGGTTCGCGTTGAACGTGCTGAACGCGGCGGTCGGCGGCGGCATGAGCTCGCGGCTGTTCCAGGAGGTCCGCGAACGCCGCGGCCTCGCCTACCAGGTGTACTCGTCGGTCGGCATGTACGCCGACACGGGCACGTTCGCCGTGTACGCGGGCTGCCAGCCGGACCGCCTCGGCGACGTCGCCGGCGTGATCCGCGAGGTGCTGGTGGACGTGGCGCGCGGTGGCCTGTCCGACGCCGAGGTGGCCCGTGGCAAGGGCCAGCTGCGCGGCGGGCTGGTGCTGGGCCTGGAGGACACGAGCTCGCGCATGTCGCGGATCGGCAAGTCCGAGCTGAACTACGGCGACCACCTGAGCGTCGAGGCGACGCTCGCGCGGATCGACGCGGTCACCGCCGAGGAAGTGGCGCTGCTCGCACGTGATCTGCTGCGCCGACCGGTCGCCGCCGCGGTGGTCGGTCCCTACGATCATGCCGACGATCTGCCGGACCAGGTACACGAGGTGATTGCATGATTCGCGTCGGTGTTCTCGGCGCGCGGGGCCGCATGGGCTCCGAGGTGGTCCGCGCCGTCGAAGCGGCGAAGGACATGGAGGTCGTGGCGGCACTCGACGCCGACGACCCGTTGCCGGCCCTGGTGGACGCGGGCGCTCAGGTCGTCGTCGACTTCACGCACCCGGACGTCGTGCTGGGGAACCTGGAGTTCTGCATCGGCGCCGGAATCCACTGCGTCGTCGGCACTTCCGGCTTCGACCAGTCCCGTTTGGACGCCGTGGCGGCACTGCTCGCCGACCAGCCGTCGGTCGGTGTGCTGATCGCGCCGAACTTCGGCATCGGCGCGGTGCTGCTGATGCGCTTCTCGGAGATCGCGGCCCGCTACTACGAGTCGGCGGAGATCATCGAGCTGCACCACCCGCGCAAGGCCGACGCGCCTTCGGGCACGGCCGCGCACACGGCCCGGCTGATCGCGGCGGCCCGCGAGGGCATGGACCCGATGCCCGACGCGACCACGCAGGAGGAGCCGGGTGCCCGTGGCGCCGTCGTCGACGGCGTGCGCGTCCACTCGCTGCGCATCTCCGGCATGATCGCGCACCAGGAGGTCGTGTTCGGCGGCGAGAGCGAGACGCTGACGCTGCGCCAGGACTCGTTGCACCGCACGTCGTTCATGCCGGGGGTGGTGCTCGGGGTGCGGGAGATCGTCTCGCGGCCGGGGCTCGCGGTCGGTCTCGACAAGTACCTGGACCTGTGAAGACCCGGATCACCGTGGGGCTGCTGATCGCGGCCCTCGCGGTGTACTTCGTGCTGCTGGCCGGCCGTGCCGTGGCGTTGCTGCGCACCGGTGACGTGGTGGCGGTGCTGCTCGGCGTCGGCGTGCTGATCCTGCCGCTGCTCGGTGTGTGGCTCGTGTACTCGAACCTGCGGTTCGGGTGGGAGACCGAGAGGATGGCCCGCGAGCTCGACGCGGACGGGCTGCTGCCGGACGTCTCGCACCTGCCGCGCCGTCCGTCCGGGCGGGTCGACCGGGATGCCGCGGACGCGTGGTTCGAGGAGCGGCGCGGTGAGGTCGAGACCTCGCCCGACGACTGGCGCGCCTGGTTCCGGCTGGCGTACGCGTACGACGTCGCCGGGGACCGCGGCCGGGCCCGGGAGACGATGAAGAAGGCGATCCAGCTGCACTCCTGACCTCGTCGGGGTGCTGGACACGGTGAGACGCAGGGGTTCCCGCAACGGGGACCCCTGCGTTCGTTTGTGCGGGTGAAAGCGGCCCTCGACCGGCGAGCAGGCACGTGCACAATTGACAAAAAAGCTTTGAACGTTCAAAGTTGTTTTTGCGATGAGAGACGTCATCTACCTGGACCGGATGGAGCAGGCCGAGACCCTGCTCAAGCCGCAGCGGATCGAAGTGCTGCGGCAGCTCGCCGCGCCGCGGTCGTGCACCGAGGTCGCCGAGGTGCTGGAGCAGACGCCGCAGCGGGTGCACTACCACGTGAAGCAGCTGGTCAAGGCCGGGTTGGCCGTTCAGGTCGCCGAACGCAAGGTGCGCGGGGTGCACGAGGGGCTCTACCAGGCGGTGGCGCGGTCGTACTGGCTGTCGCCCGCGCTGGTGGGGCGGATCGGGACCAGGGACGAGCTGGCGCTGGGGCACCTCGTGGACCTGGCCGAGCAGGTGCAGTCGGACATCGCGGCGCTCGACCGGGACGGGGAGCTGCCGTCGGTCGGGGTGTCGGGGGAGATCCGCGTGCGGCCGGAGGACCGGCAGCGGTTCCTGGCCGAGCTGCAGACGACGTTGCAGGAGCTGTTCACCCGTTATGGCGGGGACGAGGGTGATGCGTTCCGCGTTGCCCTCGCCTGCTATCCGAAGGGAGACAACCGATGAGCACGGGAGTGGTGCGCGTTCGGGCACGGGCTTCGGTCAAGCGCGTGCGGGAGGCGTTGATGAGGGCCGGCGAGCTGCGCGTGTGGCTGGCGGAGCACGCCGAGGTGGACCTGGAGCGCGGCGTCTTCGAGTTCTGGGGGCGGTTCACGCCGGAGGGGGAGCGGGGTCGGCAGAAGCTGCTCGGGTTCGACGAGCGGTCGGTGCGGTTCTCGTGGTTCCTGCACGGCGAGGAGCACACGGTGGAGCTGTCCGTCGAGGAACGGGACGGGGAGACCGTTGTCGCCGCCGCGCAGTCGCCGTACCCGGAGTGGGGCGAGGCGATCGTGGACGAGGTGCACGCCGGGGTCGAGCAGACGTTCTGGTCGTTCATGCTCGCGAACCTCGTCGAGCACGTCGAAGGGCGCGAGGTGTTCGGGTTCTGCGACTTCTCGACGTCCGAGCAGCGGTTCGAGGTCGACATCGCGGCGCCGGCCGCGCGGATCATCGACGCGTTGACCGACATGGAGAAGTTCCAGCGGTGGTTCGGGGCGCGGGCGTCCATCGAGCCGCACGTCGGCGGCCGGTGGGCCATGGGGAGCTTCGACGACGAACCGAACCCCGGCAAGGTCCTCGCGCTCGACGAGAACCGGTTCGCGATCGAGTTCCCGGACGGGATGGTGTCGTCGTGGGAGCTCGCCGAGTCGGGCGGGAAGACGCACCTGACGTTCGTGCAGAGCGGGTTCGATCCGGAGCGGCCGCCGTACGGGTCGTGGATGGGCTGGCTCAGCGGGTTCGCGGACCTGCGGCGGATGCTGGAGATCCCGGACTGGAAGCCGATGTGGCACTCCGTGGAGGTGCCGGGACTGCCGGATGGCGTGCTCGTGCTCGAATGATCGGGCGTGAAACGGCGGGTGAGAGCTGGATCATCCGGCTCTCACCCGTTTGCACGTGGCTTTGTCCGGTGCGGGCTCGCTAGTTTGAGGCACGTGCTGAAGGAGACCCGTGTTGTGTTCGCCGCGCTCGTGATCGCGTTCTCGGTGGCGGTGTCGATCGTGTTCGGCTAGAGCCACGCCATGATCAGGCCGGGTGAGGCGCACAGGAGGCTGAACCTGGCGAACCGGCCGACCAGCCCGGTGACCACGAAGACCAGCGTGGACATCCCGGCGAGGCCGGCGAGGACGCTCGTCGCCATGAACGGCGGCAGACCCACCAGCGAGCTGACAGCGTGGGTGCCGGCCATCCAGTTCGGGTGCGCCCGGCACTTCACGTGGATCCAGTCGCCCCACCGGTGCATGCGGGTGCCCTCGCCGAACCAGCGCTGCGCCAGCGTTGGCTTCGTGCGCTCTTTCTTCTTGCGGTGCAACCACTTCGGCAGCTGGATGTCACCGCGCGCCGCGTAGAAGTACACCAGCTTGCCCAGCACCTGGCCGACGGCGACGACGAGCCCGACCACCCAGAACGGGAGGCCCGGCCAGCGCGCGCCAAGCCCCACCACCCACGCTTCGATGCTGATGAAGGGGAGGAGCGCGGAGCCGAGAGCGATGCCGAAGGTGAGGCCCACCAAGCCGAACACCCGCCCGAGGCTACACAGTTCTCAGTCGCCGAGTCGGACCTCGAGCGGACCGGACAGCCGCACCTCGCGCAACGGACGACCGCCCGCGTCCAGGGTGCGCACCGTGCCGTCACCCGTCCAGCCCAGTCGCTCGTAGAAGTTCCGCGACGCCTTGTCGGCCTCGGGGACCCACGCGATCCCCCTGGTGGCGCCTGCTTTCGCAAGCTCGCGGCACGCTTCGGCGACGAGCCGGGTGCCGTGGCCGCGGCGGCCCCAGCGGGGTTCGGTGAGCACGCTCAGCAACGCGGTCGTCGCGGCGTCCTCGGGCAGCGACCCGTCCGCCCTGGCGACCTCGTCGTCCGGGGCCTTGGTCGCCACGGCGAAACCGACGGTCCATTCGCCCTCAGTCGCCACGAGCACGGCGCCGTTCTGCACGGCCAGCGACCACGCCTCGTCCGTGTCGAGCGTGCTCAGCACGTCTTCCGGCAGCAGTTGCGCGTAGGCGAGGCGCCAGGTCTCGCGGTGGATGCGGATGATCTCCGGAACGTCGTTCGCGGTGGCGGTGTGCACGCCGGCGTCGGCCATTGCCGCACCTTATCGGCCGTCCCCCGGAGAATTGTCAGGGGTGCGTGGCAGCATCGACGGGGTGCAGAGGATGAGTGCGGACGTCGCCCGGCGGATCGCCCTGGGGGCGCAGGGTTTCACGGACGGGCGGCCGTCAGCGGCCACGCGCAGGCACCTGCAGCGCGTGCTGTCGCGGGTGCAGCTGTTGCAGATCGACTCGGTGAACGTGGCGGTGCGCGCGCACTACATGCCGTTGTTCTCGCGACTGGGTGCGTACGAACCGGTGCTGCTGGACGACGCGGCGTGGACGCATTCGGCGCGCAGGCCGCGGATGCTGGTGGAGACGTGGGCGCACGAGGCGTCGCTGGTGCCGGTGGCCGACTGGCCGCTGTTCCACTCCGGGGCGAAGAAGCGCGGCTGGTGGCAGAACTACCAGACGATCGTGGACCGTTCGCCCCAGCTCGTGGACGAGGTGCTGGCGGCGGTCAAGGAGCTCGGCCCGATCGGCGCAGGCGCGCTGGAGAAGGCGCTGATGGGCGACACGGGCCGGGCGAAGGGTCCGTGGTGGGACTGGTCGGAGGTCAAGCGGATCTGCGAGGTGCTGTTCGGCGTCGGCGTGCTGACGACGGGCACGCGGCGCGGCTTCGAACGGCTCTACGACCTCACCGAGCGGGTCATCCCGCCGGACGTGCTGGCGCGGCGGCTGAGTCCGGAGGAGGGCGCGCGTGAGCTGGTCACGCGGGCGGCGGTGGCGCTGGGCGTCGCCACGGAACCGGACCTGCGCGACTACTACCGGCTCGACCCGCGGCGCTCGCAGGCGGCGGTGGCCGAGCTGGCGCAGGAGGGCGTGCTGGAGCCGGTGGCGGTCGACGGCTGGCGCGGTCCTGCCTACCGGCACGTCGAGGCGAAGGCGCCGCGCCGGGTGACCGGGCGGGCGCTGCTGTGCCCGTTCGACCCGCTGATCTGGGAACGGGCCCGCACCGAGCGGATCTTCGGCTTCCGGTACCGCATCGAGATCTACGTGCCGGAGCCGCGGCGGGTGCACGGCTACTACGTGTTCCCGTTCCTGCTGGACGGCCGGCTGGTGGCGCGGGTCGACCTCAAGGCGGACCGGGCGGCGGGGGTGCTGCGGGTGCAGTCGGCGTTCGCGGAACCGGAGGTGGACCGGCCGCGCGTGGCGGCGGAGCTGGCGGCCGAGCTCGCGCACATGGCGGAGTGGCTGGGCCTGGAGGACGTGCTGGTCGTGCCGAAGGGAGATCTGGCAGGCGAACTGGCGGCCGCGCAGGCGTGAAGCGCGGAGCGTACAAATAACGGCTGACAGATGTTGAAATCTGTCAGTCCAAGGTGCATAGTCGACCTCAGCCACAGAGGAGGAGTTCGTCATGCAGAAGCGTCAGCTCGGCAGCACCGGCCCGGTCGTGTCCGCGCTCGGGTTGGGCTGCATGGGCATGTCCAACGCGTACGGACCGGCCGATCGGGACGAGAGCATCGCCACGATCCACGCCGCCCTGGACGCCGAGGTCACGCTGCTCGACACCGGTGACTTCTACGGTCAGGGCCACAACGAGCTGCTGATCCGCGAGGCGATCAAGGGCCGCCGCGACGAGGTCCAGCTCAGCGTCAAGTTCGGCGGCATGCGAGACCGCGCGGGGGCGTTCATCGGGTTCGACACCCGGCCCGCGGCGGTGGCCAACTTCCTGGCCTACTCGCTGGAGCGGCTCGGCACGGACTACGTGGACGTCTACCGGCCGGCGCGGCTCGACCCGGCCGTGCCGATCGAGGAGACGGTCGGCGCGATCGCCGAGCAGATCGAGAAGGGGTGGGTGCGGCACATCGGGTTGTCGGAGGTGGGCGCGGAGACGCTGCGCCGGGCGCACGCCGTGCACCCGATCACGGACCTGCAGATCGAGTACGGCGTGCTCAGCAGGGGCATCGAGGCGGAGATCCTGCCCACGGCCCGGGAGCTGGGCATCGGCATCACCGCGTACGGGGTGCTGTCGCGCGGGCTCATCTCGGCCACGCCGAGCAAGGAGTTCGCGGCGAACGACTGGCGCAGCCACACGCCGCGGTTCCAGGGCGACAACCTCACCCACAACCTCGGCCTGGTCGAGAAGCTCGCCGGGATCGCCGCCGACAAGGGCGTCACGGTGGCCCAGCTGGCCATCGCGTGGGTGCTGGCGAAGGGCGACACCGTGGTGCCGCTGATCGGCACGACGAAGCGTGCGAGGCTGGGCGAGGCGATCGGCGCGCTCGACGTCGAGCTCACCGAGCAGGAGCTGCGGGAGATCGACACCGTCGTCCCGGTCGGGGCGGCCGCGGGCACGCGGTACGCCGCCGAGCAGATGGCGATGCTGGACAGCGAGAGGTGAGGACGTGGCGGAGGCGTTGACCGGGGAGGCGATCCTCGTGGCGACCGAAGAGGTCCTGCGCAGGTACGGGCCGGCCAAGGCGACGGTGGTCGACGTCGCCAAGGCGCTCGGGGTGAGCCACGGCAGCGTCTACCGCCACTTCCCGACCAAGGCGGCGCTGCGGGAGGCCGTGACGCGCCGGTGGCTCGACCACACCCACCGGGAGTTCGCCGCGATGTCGGACCACGGGGGCAGCGCGTCCGACCGGCTGCGCGCGTGGCTGCAGGAGCTGTTCGACCGCAAGCGGCGCGCGCACCTGGAGGAACCCGAGCTGTTCGAGACGTTCCAGGTGCTGGTCAAGGAGAGCGACAGCATCCCGGAGTACCACGTCGGGCACATGGTGGAGCTGCTCGCACGCATCATCCGCGCGGGAGTGGAAACCCAGGAGTTCATGGCGGACGACGTCGCTGTGACGGCACAGGCGGTGTGGGACGCGACGGACCGGTTCCACCACCCGAGCCACGCGCCCGAGTGGGGGGATCCTCACATTCAGGCCGCGTTCGACGCCGTCGTCTCCCTGGTGATCGCTGGACTGCGGTACAACCGAGGTCCGAGTTCCGCAGGCGATGCTTGAGGGTCACGGAGGTGAGCGGTGCCGCCTGACGAGTGGATCGACCTGCTGGGAGCGCCCGAGCGGCGTCCGGACCCGGTTGACTGGGACGCGGTCCGGGCACGGCTGGGCACACCCCTGCCGACCGACTACGTGCACCTCGCGGAGGCGTACCCGCCGCTCATCGTGGGCGGCTACGTCCGCATCCTGCACCCCACGGCACGTGCGGGGTTCATGAACTGGATGTCGCAGGCGCCCAAGGTCCTGCGGGCGGTGCGACGCCAGCCGGGGCTGCGGGCCCACCCGGAGCAGCCGGGGCTGCTGCCGTGGGGCACGACGCTGGGCGGCGACCACTGCCTCTGGTACACCGCCGGCGAGCCGGACGAGTGGACCGTCGTGATCACCGACCTGCGGCAGAGCTGGTCCTACGACGGCACGTTCTCGTCGTTCGTGCGGAAGTTCCTGACCGGGGAGATCCGCTGCCCGATCTTCCCGGACGACGTCCCCGGCGGCTCAAAACCGTTCCAGGAGCCCTAGCCCGAAGTGCACGCGGGGAGCTTTCGTACTCCACTGGAGCACGGGAGGTCCCCGCGTGCGGTCCGCCGCAACGGAAGTCACGCGGGAGTCCCGCGTTTCCCTTGGGGGAACGCGGGGCCCCTGCGTTCCCCTGGGGTCAGCTTGTTGCGGCGGTTACCAGGGCGGTGCCGCTGCCGGTGCGGCCGGTGACGGACAGCGCGGCCTCGCCCAGCGGCTCCGCGGAGACGTCGAGGTCGCTGCGCGCCGCACCGGACGTGGACACCAGGTCGATCTTGGCCAGCGTGCCGGAGCGGATGCCGACGCGGATGTTGCCCGAGCCGGTGCCGAGCTGGATGTCGCCCGCGGCGGCGTCGGCCACGGTCAGGTCACCGCTGCCGGTGCGCACCATGACGTCACCCTGCACCGCGCCCAGCCACACGTCGCCGGTACCGGTGATGAGCACGGCGTTGTCGCCCACGGACGACACCTCGACGTCACCGCTGCCGGTCTTGGCCTTGAGGCGGGCGAGCATCGTGCCGAGGCGGACCGTGCCCGACCCCGAGTTGATCTTTGCCTCACCGGTCGCGCGGTCGACGTTCACCGCGCCGGTGCCGGTGTTCAGGTCGACCCGGCCGGCCTCACCGGTCACCGACACGTCGGCGGCACCGGTCTTGGACTGCACGTGCGAGCCCGCCGGTGCCGTCACGACGACCGACAGCGGCACCGCGCGCAACGGCAGCGCCTTCGACGACTCGATGCGCAGCCGGTTGCCCAGCAGCTCCACGCGGGCGTCCCGCACGGCCTCCTCCGGCCCGGCGACCGGGGTGCCCCGGTCGGAACCGAACTGGCCGCTGACCCAGCTGAGCACGCTCGACAGGCCCTCGGTCCAGGTGTTGCCCGCCGCCGGGTCGTGGCGCACCTCGACGTGCACGCCCGGCTCGTTGACCAGGTGCACCTGCACCCGGCCGCTGAGCAGCGAGATGTCGATCTCCGCGACACCCGCGAACTCGAAGCTCTGCTGCCGCACGACGGCGGTCGGCCCACTCGACGGATCGGTCATCCCGCTCACCCCTGCACCCATCCGCGGACGCGCGAGCCGGAGCCGCCCTGTCCGCTCGGCCCCTTGTGCTGCTGCTTCCAGTGCTCGCGGTGCTTGCCCTGGATGGCACCGCCGACGGCCTGCTGGATGAACGAGTTCAGCGACACGCCCTGGGCGGCCGCGGCCTGCTCGGCCTTCGCCTTCAGCTCGTTGATCATCCGCAGCGTGATGCGGCTGATGTCACCGGTGGCGTCACCGGCGACGTACGGTGGTGGCACGTCCTGCTGCGGCCCGCTGTCCTGCTCGGGGGCCGAACCGGTGACGACCACCTGGACGTCGCGGCCGGCCAGCCTGACCTCCACGACCTGGCCGTCCAGCGAGGCGGTGACCTCGGCTGCCAGGTCCGACAGTGCGTTCATGATTGCCAGTCGCGCGGCTGGCTCGAGCGCTGCGGACAACGCGGCGGCCGTTCGACGGGTGCTTTCGTCCCCCGCAGATGCGGCCGTCGCCAGGTCCTCGCGCAGTGACGCGATGTAGGGCGACAGATCCATGACACCACTATGACGTCACTCGTGGTGTCGCGCAAGCACCGGCTAGTGTCGGCACCATGCCGAGAGTGCGTTTGGTGGCGAAAACCGAGTTCATCCCGCCGGACGACGTGCCGTGGACGACCGACGCGGACGGCGGCGCGGCGCTCGTCGAGTTCGCCGGACGGGCCTGCTACCAGTCCTGGGACCGGTCCAACCCCATGACGAACACGAACGCGACGTTCCTGCACCACCTGCTCGACGTCGGGCACCTGGCCGCGTTCGAGCACGGCAGCGCCACCCTCTACCTGACCGAGCTGCCCCGCTCGCTCACCCACGAGCTGATCCGGCACCGGCACTTCTCGTACTCGCAGCTCTCCCAGCGCACCGACCCGACCGACGTCGTCGAGCCCGCGCTGATCGCGGCGGACCCCGAGCTGCACGCGCGGTTCGTCGCGGCCACCGACGCCAGCCTGCGCGCCTACGAGGACCTGGTGCACAGCCTGGAGAAGACCGTCAACGGCCGGCGCGCGCGGCAGATCGCCCGGTCCGTGCTGCCGAACGCGACCGGCACCGAGATCGTCGTCACGGGCAACTACCGCTCGTGGCGGCACTTCATCGCGATGCGCGCCACCGAGCACATCAACGTGGAGCTGCGCGAACTGGCCGTGGCGTGCCTGCGCGAGCTGACGAAGGCCGCGCCGAACGCGTTCGCCGACTTCGTCGTCTCGACACTCCCGGACGGCACCGAAGTTGCCTCCAGCCCGCTGGTCGTTGAAGGCTGACGGTCATGAAGCGGCTCATCGTGGACGTCCGCCCCGGCGGGTACACCGTCACGCGCCTGGCACCCGGCACCCCGCTGCCCGCAGGGCTGCTGGACCTGACCGACGTCCTGGTGTCCGTGACCAGGACCCCGGACGAGGTGTCGGTCATCGCGCCGTCGTCGTTCGAGCTGCCCGCAGACACCGCCGAGGAGGGCTGGCGGCTGCTCACCGTGCGCGGGCCGCTGGAGTTCACCCTGACCGGCATCATGGCCGCGCTGGCCGGTGAGCTGGCGGCGGCGGGCGTCCCGTTGTTCGCGCTGTCCACTTACGACACCGACCACCTGCTGGTGAAGCAGAGCGACCTCGACCGCGCTGTCGTCGCGCTGCGTGCCGCAGGTCACGAACTGGTTGTAGCGCCGGAAGCGTAGGAACCGATCCTCCAGTCGGCGGGTCTGAAGTACCGTCAACGCCCCCCGGTTCCGAGGTCGTAGGAGCGCACGTTGCACGGACAGGCTGTCGAACCGCGCGTCATCGCGGGCAGGTACGCCCTGGTGGCCGAGCTCGGCCGCGGTGGCATGGGCATCGTGTGGCGCGCACAGGACCGTCACATCGGGCGTTTCGTCGCCATCAAGGAACTGCACCTGCCGGACGGCCTCGCGCACGAGGAACGCCGTGTGCTCGAAGAGCGCGCTCTGCGTGAAGCGCGCACGGCCGGCAAGTTGAACGATCCCGGCATCGTGACCGTCTACGACGCGATCAACGAGAACGGCACGACGTACATCGTCATGGAGCTGGTCGAGGCGGCCACGCTCTCGACGTTGATCAGCACGCACGGCCCGATGCCGCCGAACCAGGTCGTGTCGATCGCGCTGCAGGCGTTGTCCGCGCTGGAGACCGCGCACCAGGCGAAGATCGTGCACCGCGACGTCAAGCCCGGCAACCTGATGGTCCGCCCGGACGGCAAGCTCAAGCTCACCGACTTCGGCATCGCCCAGGCCGTCGACGACCCGCGCCTCACCACCAGCGGCAGCCTCATCGGCTCGCCCGCCTACATGGCACCGGAACGCATCCACGGCCACGAGGCCGGCCCCGCGTCCGACCTGTGGGCGCTGGGCGCGACGCTCTGCTACGCCGTCGAGGGCTGGAGCCCGTTCGAGCGCTCCTCCACGGCCTCCACGCTGCACGCGATCATGAGCGAGACCCCGCGCCTGACCAGGGCCACCGGCGTGCTCGGCGCGGTGATCACCGGTCTGCTGATCGCCGACCCGAACGCCCGCCTGTCCGGCCCGCAGGCCCGCGCCATGCTCTCCAGCATCGGCAACCAGCCCACGCCGCCCACCGGCATCCCGCCGGTCGCGACGCAGCAGTACCAGCAGAACACCGCGGCCGTGGACCCGGCGAAGAAGAAGCGCACCCGCATCATCGCGTCGGTGGCGGCCGCGGCCATCGCCGTCGCGGCGTTCGTCGGCGGCATCTACACGCACAGCTGGTTCACCTCGCCCACGAGCGGCGGCACCAGCGCCATGACCTACGGCGAGGGCGGCGAGGTGCCGGTGTTCGCCCTGTACGAGAACTACTGCGGCGTCGGTGAGGTCGCGCCCACCAAGCAGCTCGACTCCGACGCCCGCGAGGAGTGCGACAAGCCGCACGACTTCGAGGTGTTCGACGCGATCGACCTGCTGCCGGTGTCGTCGAGCCTCCCGGACGCGGCCTACCCTGGCGTCGAGGCGCTGAAGGACGTCGGCATCCCGCGCTGCCAGCTCGTGCTCGACTCGCAGTGGATCAAGGACGGCTCGAAGCTGAAGATGTCCGTCCTGGTGCCCTCGCAGTCGGCGTGGGAGAAGGACAAGAGCGGCAGCGCCCAGCGCAAGGTCTTCTGCGTCGCCGGCACCAAGGACGGCAGCAAGCTCGACGGCAGCATCAGCGCGAAGAAGGACAGCTGACGGTGAAAAGACGGGTCATCTCGTTGTTGCTGGTCCTCGGCTGCGCGGCCACGTTGCCCGCGTGCGCGAACAACGAGGACAGGTTCGTCTCCGAGCTCAAGGCCGCCGGTTTCACCAACCCCGGCGAGCCCAGCACGGAGAAGGAGAAGAAGACCAAGAAGATCGGCAAGCGCACGGTCAAGTCCTCGGAGAAGACCATCGAGGTCGTCGTCCGGGTGAAGGGCTGCGACCTGGAGTTCGCCAAGACCTCCGGCCAGTCCGGCTACTGGCTGGACGAGCTGCACGTCAACGGCCAGGAACCGGACTGGCCCGACTACCCGGAGAACCTCACCCGCGCCCAGACCGTGTCCCTGCTGGCCGGCGGCTCGGCCAAGCCGGCGGGCTTCACCGGCTGCTACAGGCCGAACGAGCCCTGACCCGGCTGTGGTGCAATGGAGGCGTTGCGCTGAGCCCGGCCAGGAGGACATGACGTGGGTCTAGCCCGCGACGAACGCAAAGCGCTCGTCGACCTGATGACCGAGCTCGGCCCGGACGCGCCGACCCTGTGCAGCCCCTGGCTGGCCAGGGACCTCGCCGCCCATCTGGCGATCCGCGAGCGCCGCCCGGACACCGCGCCGGGCATCCTCGTGCCCGCGTTCGCCAAGTGGACGGAGAAGGTCCAGGGCGAGTACGCGCACAAGGCGTGGAGCGAGCTGCTCGACCTCGTGCGCACACCGCCGTTCTGGATCCAGCCGGTCGACGAGCTGATCAACGCCGGCGAGTACTTCGTGCACCACGAGGACGTGCGCCGCGCACAGCCCGACTGGGAGCCACGCCCGTACGACGCCTCTCGTGAACGCGCGCTGTGGAAGCTGCTGCCGCTCACCGCGCGCATGACCTACCGCTCGTCGCCCGACGGGGTGACTTTGGTGCGGCCCGACGGCGAGCACGTCGTGGCCAAGCCGGGCGCGAACGGCGTGGTGATCACCGGTGAGGTGGCCGAGCTGGTCCTGCTGGCGTTCGGGCGCGACCAGGCGCGCGTCGAGTACAGCGGTGACGCCGCCGCCGTGGCACGCGTGCGGTCGGTGAACCGAAGTGTGTGACCTCGGGTAACGTTCCGCGCATGTCCGGAAGCCCGTACGCTGGGCCGAACCGCCCGTTCGGCCGCGTTCTCACCGCCATGGTCACGCCCTTCGACACGCGTGGCGAGGTCGACCTCGCCAAGGCGCAGGAGCTGGCGAAACACCTGGTGGACTCCGGCAACGACGGTCTGGTCGTCAACGGGACCACGGGGGAGAGCCCGACGACCACCGACCGGGAGAAGGCCGCGCTGATCACGGCGGTCGTCGAGGCCGTCGGCGACCGGGCGACCGTGGTGGCGGGTGCGGGCACTTATGACACGGCGCACAGCATCCACCTCGTGCAGCAGGCCGAGAAGGCGGGCGCGGACGGGGCACTGGTGGTGACGCCGTACTACTCGCGGCCGCCGCAGGAGGGGCTGCTGGCCCACTTCACGGCCGTGGCGGACGCGGCCGGGCTGCCGGTCATGCTCTACGACATCCCGCCGCGCGCGGTGGTGCCGATCGAGGTCGACACGATCCTGCGGCTCGCCGAGCACCCGCGGATCCTCGCCGTGAAGGACGCCAAGGGCGACCTGCACGCGGGCAGCCGGGTGATCGCGAGCACCGACCTCGCCTACTACTCGGGCGATGACCCGCTGAACCTGCCGTGGCTCGCCGTGGGCGCGGTCGGGTTCGTGAGCGTCATCGGCCACCTCGCCGCAGACCGCCTCCGCGACATGGCCGACGCCTACGAGAGCGGGGACGTGGTCAGGGCGAGGGAGCTCCACGAGTCGCTGCTGCCGCTGCTGCGACCCTTCCGCCGGGTTCCCGGCGTTACGTACACGAAGGCGGCGCTGCGCCTGCGCGGACTCGACGTGGGTGACCCGCGTCTTCCGCTCGTGCCGGCCGCCGCCGAGGACATCGAGGCCATCGCGGCCGAACTGGGAGTCAACGCGTGACCCACTCGACCGAACTGCCACCCGCACTGCCGGAAGGCGGCCTCCGCGTCGTCGCACTCGGCGGAATTGGCGAGGTCGGCCGCAACATGACCGTCTTCGAGCACGCCGGCCGGCTGCTCGTGGTCGACTGCGGCGTTCTGTTCCCCGAGGACGACCAGCCGGGCGTGGACCTGATCCTGCCCGACTTCCGCGCCATCGAGGACCGGCTCGACGACATCGACGCGATCGTCCTGACGCACGGTCACGAGGACCACATCGGTGCCGTGCCGTTCCTGCTGAAGCTGCGCCCCGACGTGCCCGTGGTCGGCTCGCGCTTCACGCTGGCGCTGCTCGCCGCCAAGTGCAAGGAGCACCGCCAGAACCCGCGGCTCGTCGAGGTGAAGGAGGGCGAACGCCACCCCTTCGGCCCGTTCGAGCTGGAGTTCTTCGCCGTCAACCACTCGATCCCGGACGCGCTGGCCGTCGCCATCCGCACCGCCGCGGGCCTGGTGCTGCACACCGGTGACATCAAGCTCGACCAGCTGCCGCTCGACGGCAGGCTGACCGACCTCGCCGGGTTCTCGCGGCTGGGCGACGAGGGCGTGGACCTGTTCCTCGTCGACTCGACGAACGCCGAGGTGCCCGGTTTCGTGGTGCCCGAGCGCGAGATCGGCCCGGTGCTCGAGAACGTGATCCGCAAGGCGGACCAGCGGGTCATCGTCGCCTGCTTCGCCTCGCACGTGCACCGCGTCCAGCAGGTCCTCGACGTGGCCGTGCAGTACAAGCGCAAGGTCGCCTTCGTGGGCCGGTCGATGGTCCGCAACATGGGCATCGCGTCCGAGCTGGGCTTCCTGAACGTGCCGGACGGCCTGTTCGTCGACCTCGACGTGGCCATGCGGATGGAGGAGGACGAGGTCCTCTTCGTCTCCACCGGGTCGCAGGGCGAGCCGCTGTCGGCGCTGTCGCGCATGGCCCGCGGTGAGCACCGGCAGATCTCGATCCGCGAGGGCGACACGGTGATCCTCGCGTCGTCGCTGATCCCCGGCAACGAGAACGCGGTCTTCAACGTCGTCAACGGCCTCGCGAAGCTCGGCGCCACCGTGGTGCACCAGGGCAACGCCAAGGTCCACGTCTCCGGCCACTCGCCCGCGGGTGAGCTGCTGTTCCTCTACAACGCGGTGCGCCCGTCGAACGTCATGCCGGTGCACGGCGAGTGGCGCCACCTGCGCGCGAACGCCGCTCTGGCCGTGGCGACCGGTGTGGCCGAGGACCACGTCGTGATCGCCGAGGACGGTGTCGTCGTCGACCTCGTGGACGGCAAGGCGGCCGTGAGCGGACGTGTCGTCGTCGGTCACGTGTACGTCGACGGCCTGTCCGTGGGCGATGTGGGCGAGTCGACGCTGTCGGACCGGCTGGTGCTGGGCGAGGGCGGGTTCATCTCGATCTCCGTCGCGATCGACCGGACGACCGGCAGGGCCGTCACGGCGCCGACGATCTCCGGGCGCGGGTTCTCCGACGACCCGAAGGCGCTGGAGGCGGTCGTCCCGCTGGTGGAGATGGAGCTGGCGCGCACCGAGGCCGAGGGCATCACCGACACCCACCGGATCGCGCAGGCCGTGCGCCGCGTGGTCGGGCGCTGGGTCGCGGAGGCCTACCGGCGCCGGCCGATGATCGTGCCGACCGTCATCCCCGTCTGATCATCGGTCCGATTTCCGTGACCCTGCTGTGACCTGCGTCCCCCTCGTCCGATAAAGTTTGGTCCCAGACCTTGGACGAGGGGGACGCCCATGGCCGCAGACATCGTCTTCAACCCACCCGGCAAGCCGGACATCTACCTGCCGCCGATCTTCACCTGGCACGACCCGTTCGGGCTGCCGTTCGCCGTCGAGATCACCAAGCCGATGGTGCTGCTGGTGCTGTCGATCGTGATCATCACGGTCTTCTTCCTGGCCACGACGAGGAAGTTGACGGTCGTGCCCGGCCGCTGGCAGTTCGCCGCCGAGTCGATCTACGACTTCGGGCGCAACAACATCGCACGGGAGCAGATCGGCGCGAAGGAGTTCGCGCCGTACGTGCCGTTGATCGTCAGCATCTTCTGCTTCGTGCTGGTGAACAACCTCTACGGGCTGGTGCCGCTGGTCCAGTTCCCGACGATGACGCACTTCGGGTTCCCGGTGGCGGTGGCGCTGCTCATCGTCTTCCCGCTCTACCACTTCGTGGGCATCAGGAAGTTCGGGCTGCGCGGCTACCTGCGCAACCAGTTCGTCATCGAGGGCGTGCCGAAGCCGGTGCTGTGGGGCCTGCTGATCCCGACCGAGGTCATCCTCAAGTTCTTCTTCGACCCGGTGAACCTCGCGATCCGGGTGTTCGCGGCGATGTTCGCGGGCCACCTGCTGGTGCTCGTGTTCACCCTCGGCAGCGAGTTCCTGTTGCTGCAAACCAACGTGTGGCTCAAGCCGGTGTCATTGCTCGGGTTCGCGCTCGCCATCGCGATCGTGTTCCTGGAAGCGTTGATCCAGGTGCTCCAGGCGTACATCTTCGCCACGCTGTCGGCGCACTACATCGGCCGCGCGCTCGCCGCGCACCACTGAGCCGCTAGGGGCGCTGGCACACCAGGTGCAGCGACTCCTCGGGCATGGCGCCGGGGTAGGACGGGGTGAACACCGGCCGGCTCCGGCGCACGACCCGCAGGCCGACCTCGCCGAGGTGCGCCTCGAAGTTCTCCTCGGAGAACGAGGACACCTCGATCTCCTGCCCCATCCAGGGCAGCCTGACCTGTTCGACGTCGATCGCCACGGTGGCCAGGAAGAAGTGGCCACCGGGCCGCAACCAGGTCGAGACGCGGCCGAGGGTGTCGATGATCTCCGCCTGCGTCATCTGCAGCAGCGAGAAGACGGCGCAGATGACGTCCCAGGAACCGGGCGGCGACTCGAAGTCGCGGATGTCGATCTTGTGGAACGTCGCGTCGGGGACCTGCTCGGTGGCGAGGTCGACCATGACGGGCGAGACGTCCAGACCGGTGACCCTCATGCCCGCCTTGGCGAGCGTGCGGGCGACCGGAACGCCGGTGCCGCACCCGATGTCGAGCACGCGCGAGCCGGCCGGCTGGGTCGCCGCGAACCAGGCGAGGGTGCCGTGCAGGGCCGGCTGGTGCGACCATGCTCGTTGGTACTCCAGCCCCAGCGTGTCGAACACCTCGGCCGCGTTCATCCCCGCCCCCCTCATTTCGGCCCAATCCACCTGATGTGAAGTGTGGAGAAGGGCTCTGCACGGACTCTGGATGGCTTCTGGACGAACCCTGACGGTAGGTTGCTAGCTGACTGCGGACAGCGACGAAGTGGGACAAAGGGTGCAGAACGAGTTGCGCGTCAGTCTGCTGGGCGCGCTCGCGGCGACCGTGGCCGGCCAGGAGCTCACCCTCGGGCCGCCCAGGCAGCGCGCCGTGCTGGCGGTGCTCGCGTTGCGCGCCAACCACGTCGTGTCCCGCAGTGAGCTGATCGACGCGGTCTGGGGTGACGAGCCGCCGGCCAGCGCCGACAACGGCATCCACACCTACGTCGCCGGTCTGCGGCGCCTCTTCGAGCCGGGCAGGGCCTCGCGCGCGCCGAGCTCGGTGCTGCTCTCCACGGACACCGGGTACCTGCTGAGGCTGCCCGCCGACGCGAACGACGTCGCGATGTTCCGCGCCCACCTGGACGAGGCCGGGCGGTTGCGCCGTGAGCCGGCGGCCGCCATCAGAGCGTTCGACGCCGCCCTCGGGCTGTGGCGCGGCGTTGCCCTGGAGGGTGTGCCCGGGCCGTTCGCCGCGGTCGAACGCGCGCGCCTGACCGAACTGCGGCTCACGGCCGTGGAACAGCGTGCGGCGCTGATGCTGTCCGTCGGGCGTGAGGCGGAGGTGGCGGCGGAGCTGACGACGTTGATCAACGCACACCCGCTGCGGGAGAGGCTGCACGGCCTGCTGATGTCCGCGCTGTACCGCGGTGGCCGGCAGGCCGAGGCGCTGGCGGTCTTCGCGGACCTGCGCCGGCTGCTGGTCGAGGAGCTCGGCATCGAGCCCGGTCCCGAGCTGCGGCAGCTGCACGAGCAGCTGCTGGTCGGCCGGCACGAGCCGCAGCCGGAACCGGTCGCCCCCGCGCTGGTGCCGGTCCAGCTGCCGCACGAGATCCGCGACTTCACCGGCCGTGCGAAGGAGCTCGCGAAGCTCGCCGAGGTCGTGCCGCACGACCACAACCCGGCGCTCGTCGCCATCACCGGCACCGGCGGTGTCGGCAAGACCGCGCTGGCCGTGCGGTTCGCGCACCAGGTCGCCGAGCGGTTCCCGGACGGGCAGCTGCACGTCGACCTGCGCGGGTTCGACGCCTCGTCGCCGCCGGTGCAGCCCGCCGCCGCGCTGCACCAGCTGTTGCAGAGCCTCGGCGTGCCGCCTGAGCGCATTCCGGAGGACCTGCCCGCGAAGTCCGCGCTGTACCGCAGCGTGCTGGCGGGCAAGCGCGTGCTGGTGCTGCTCGACAACGCGCGGCTGGCCGAGCAGGTCCGCCCGCTGCTGCCCGGCCGGTCGTCGTCGATGGTGCTGGTGACCTCCCGCAACCACCTCGGCGGTCTCGTCGCCCGCGACGGCGCGCACCCGGTGACGCTGTCGACGCTGACCCGTGACGAGGCGCTGGCGCTGCTGACCTCCGCCGTCGGCCCCGACCGCGTCGCCGCCGAGCCCGAGGCGGCCGCGCGGCTCGTCGAGCTGTGCGGTCACCTGCCGCTGGCGGTGCGGATCGCGGCCGAGCGCGTCGTCACCCGCCCGCACCTGACCCTGGCCGACCTGGCCGGCGACCTCGCCGACGAACGCGACCGCCTCAACGTCCTCGCGACCGGCGACGACGAGGACACCGCCGTGCGCGCCGCGTTCTCGTGGTCCTACCTGGCCCTCAAACCCGACGCGGCGCGGATGTTCCGGCTCATCGGCCTGCACCCCGGTGCCGAGATCAGCCTCGCCGCGGCCGCCGCGCTGGCCGGAGTCCCCTCGTCGCGCGCGCGGACCCTGCTCGACGTGCTGGCCGGCGGCCACATGCTGGAGGAGGTCGCCCGCGGCCGTTTCCGCCTGCACGACCTGCTGCGCCTGTACGCCACCGAGCTCAGCGCCACCGAGGAGTCCGGCACCGGCCGCTCCGAGGCCGTGACCCGCCTGCTGCGGTGGTACGCCGACACCGCGAACGCCGCCGGTCTCGCCATCTCCCCGCCCGACCACCCGGCGTTCCTGTTGCCGCCGCTGTCCACTCAGGACTTCACGTCGCACGACGACGCCTTCGGCTGGTGCCGCGCGGAGTCCGCGAACCTGCTCGCCGTGACCCGCCTCGCCGAGGACGCGCACTCCTCCACCGCCTGGCAGATCCCCGTCGCGCTGTGGAACTACTTCATCGTCTCCAGCGCGCTCGACGAGTGGACCCGCACCTACCGCGTCGCCGAACGCGCCGCCGCCGTCGACGGCAACCAGGCCGCCCGCGCCTGGGCGGTGCACGGCCTGGGCCTCGCCGCCTGCCGCGGCCAGCGCTTCGCCGACGCGCTGGAGCTCTTCGACCGGGCCCTCGCACTCCGCCGCGACATCGATGACCGCGTCGGCGCCGCCTGGAGCCTGACGGGCCTCGGCATGGCCTACGGCGGCCTGCGCCAGTTCGACCTCGCCGTCGACCGCTTCCGCCTCGCCCTCGACCAGCACGCCGCGGTCGGCTCGTGGTTCGGCGAGGGCGGCACGCGGCTGTTCCTGAGCGACATCCTGCGGTCCGCCTGCCAGTTCGAAGCGTCGCTCGCGTCCGCACGGATGGCCTACGACCTGATGGACTCCCACAGCGCCGTGCACGGCAAGGCGATGGCGCTGGTGAGCATCGGCCGCGCCCAGCTCCGCCTCGGCGCACGCGCCGAGGCCCGCGACTCGTTCCGCACCGCCGTCGAGGCCCTGCGGGTGCTGGGGGACCGCAAGAGCCTGGCGGAGGCGCTGCACGGCCTGGGGGAGACCAGCTCCGGGCAGCCCGAGGTGGCGCGCACGCACCTGCTGGAAGCGCTGACGATCTACGAGGACTACGACCACCCGTTGACGGCGGAGGTCCGGGCCCGGTTGCACGAGCTGGCCTAGGAGCACCTGGGGGAGATCCCTGATGCGTAGCGAGCCGATGTGTAGGCACACTACACGTCATGGCGAAGCGGTTGAGGACGTTGGTGGTGTGGCTGCACGTCGTGACGTCGGTGGGCTGGCTCAGCCAGGCCGTCGCGTTGCTGGCGTTGGTGCTCTACGGCCTGAAGACCGGTGACGGCAGCGCTTTTCGCATGGCGCGGGTGCTGGACCACCGGGTGCTGGCGTTCATGGGGGCGGCCAGTGCGTTCACCGGCATGATGCTCAGCGCCACGACGCCATGGGGGTTCTTCCGGCACTGGTGGGTGACCGCGAAGTTCGCGATCACCGTCGTGCAGCTCTACGCGGGGATCTTCATCCTGAGCGACAACCTCGAAGCGGCGGCCAGCGGGCACGTCACGCCGTGGCTGCCGGTCGGGACGGCGTGCATGATCAGCGCGTTCTCGTTCCAGACGTGGCTCAGCGTCGCGAAGCCCTGGGGGCGCACGCCGTGGGCGGACCCGGGGGTCAAGCTGCCCGCGGCGAGCGCGAAGGCGTTCGCGCTGGCGCTGGTCGTGCCCGCGGCAGACTTGGCGATCGGGCTCTGGGCGGGCAGCCCGGCGCCGTTCCTCATGCTGGTCACGGTGATCGCCTACGCGGTCAGGCGGGCCGCCAGGGGGAGACGCCGGTGGTCGGGCGGGTCGGGTCCTGGAAGCGCGGCAGGTCGGGCTCGTCCAGGCGCAGCGGCACCAGGTTCTCGGTGATGGCGCGCATGATGCGCTCGTGCGCGCGGCGGGCGTCGCCCATCGTGTCCGCGGACAGGTCACCGAGCTCGACCGGCTTGCCGAAGTGCACCTTGAAGGTCGGGCGCTTGCGGACCGCGGAGAACCACGACGTCAGGTACGGCAGGAGGTCCCGCCACCCGTTGACGTGCAGGTTGCCCCAGTACACCGCCTCGTGCGCGCCCCACTGGCTGATGGGGATCACCGGGATGTCGCCGCCCAGCGCCATGCGGGCGACACCGGTCTTGCCGCGCTCGGGCCACATGCCGGGGTCGAGGGTGATCTTGCCCTCGGGGTAGACGGCGATCGGGTCGCCGCCGTTGCGCAACGCCGCGACGGCGCGGTGCATGGCCTCACCGGCGTTCGCCGACGCGCGGTCGACGCGCAGGTGACCGCACGCCTTCAGGGCCGGGCCCATGACCGGGGCGTCGAGCAGGCCGCCGGCGAGCATGAACCGCGGGTTGATCCCGACCTTGCGGCACGCGGCGATCAGCACGAACGGGTCGAGGTTGCCGATGTGGTTCGAGGCGAGCAGCAACGGCTTGCCGAGCAGATCCGGTGGCACGTCACCGGAAACCTCGAGCTTGCCGGTCAGCGCGACGAGGCCGCGGTCGACCACCATGAGCACGCGCCAGAAGAGCGGTGTGGACACGCGGGGCAGCGTACGGCGTGTCGGATCGTCTTCGTGCACGAACAGGTGAACGATGGGGTTTCGCGCGCGTCCCAGTTGCGAACGAGGCTGGTGAGGCGCAAGGGACTACCTTGTACACATGGCCGGGCGCACAGGGACTTCGAGAAAGACCACGTCACGCGGCAAAGCACCAGCGAAGCCACGGGCGCGGTCCACCGCGTCCAGAAAGCCCCCCGCGCGCAAGAGCGGCGGCGCCGTCAGCGCCGTGTGGGGCGGCGTGGGACGGGGCGTCGGCAGTGTGGTGCGCACGGTGAGCCGCACCAAGGACCTCGATCCCGAGCACCGCCGTGACGGGCTCGGGCTGCTGCTGATCGCACTGGCGTTCATCACCGGTGCCGGTGTGTGGTGGCAGGCGGGTGGTCCCGTCGGCCAATGGGTGGACGTCGCCGTGCGCAGCTCCGTCGGGTTCCCCGCGGTGATCGTGCCGGTGGTGTTGCTGGGCATCGGCATCACGTTGATGCGCACCGACGCCGTGCCCGACGCGCGGCCGCGGCTGATCATCGGCTCGCTGCTGATGATGATCGGCGTGCTCGGCATGTTCCACCTCATCGGCGGCCTGCCGATGGACCCCGTCGCCCGCCGCGACGCCGGTGGCGCCCTCGGCTACCTGGCCGGCGGGTTCCTGGCGCAGGGCCTCACGTCCTGGGTCGCGGGACCGTTGCTGTTCCTGATCTTCTCCTACGGCCTGCTGGTCGTGACGCACACGCCGATCCGCCAGGCGCCCGAGCGGATCCGGTCCCTGCTGCACCCGCGGCAGAAGACCGACGTGTTCGCGGACGAGGACGACGAGCTGCCGGAGGAGGAGCCGAAGCCGGTCAAGCTGCGGCGTCCGTCGCGCCGCCGCCAGGCCGTGGCGCCGGTGGAGCCGGAACCGGAGATCGAGCTGCCGCTGGAGGAACCGGAACCGGAACCGGCGCCGAAGCCCGCGCCGAAGGAGTCCGCGAAGAAGGCACCCGCACCGGCGATGGCCGTGCGGGCCGTCGAGGGCGACTACCAGCTGCCGCCGCCGACCATCCTCAAGGACGGCGACGCGCCCAAGGCCCGCAGCAAGGCCAACGACCAGATGATCGAGGCCATCACCGGCGTCCTCGACCAGTTCTCGATCGACGCCCAGGTCACCGGCTTCACCCGCGGCCCGACGGTCACGCGCTACGAGGTCGAGCTCGGCCCCGGCGTGAAGGTCGAGAAGATCACCGCGCTGACCAAGAACATCGCCTACGCGGTCGCGACCGACAACGTCCGGCTGCTCGCACCGATCCCCGGCAAGTCCGCGGTCGGCATCGAGGTCCCGAACAGCGACCGCGAGATGGTGCGCCTCGGCGACGTGCTGCGCGCCGGCTCGACGGTCAAGGACACGCACCCGATGGTGATCGGCCTCGGCAAGGACATCGAGGGCCACATGGTCACCGCGAACCTGACGAAGATGCCGCACCTGCTGGTCGCGGGCTCCACGGGTTCCGGCAAGTCGTCGTTCGTGAACTCGATGCTGGTCTCGCTGCTGGCCCGCGCGACGCCCGACGAGGTCAGGATGATCCTCATCGACCCGAAGATGGTCGAGCTGACGCCGTACGAGGGCATCCCGCACCTGATCACGCCGATCATCACGCAGCCGAAGAAGGCCGCGGCGGCACTGGCGTGGCTCGTCGAGGAGATGGAGCAGCGCTACCAGGACATGCAGGTCAACCGGGTGCGCCACATCGACGACTTCAACCGCAAGGTGAAGTCCGGCGAGATCAGCGCACCCCCCGGTTCCGAACGCGTGTACCGCCCGTACCCGTACATCATGGCGATCGTCGACGAGCTCGCCGACCTGATGATGACCGCGCCGCGCGACGTGGAGGACGCCATCGTCCGCATCACGCAGAAGGCGCGTGCCGCGGGCATCCACCTGGTGCTGGCGACGCAGCGCCCGTCGGTCGACGTCGTGACCGGCCTGATCAAGACGAACGTGCCGTCACGGCTGGCGTTCGCGACCTCCTCGCTGACCGACTCGCGGGTCATCCTCGACCAGCCCGGCGCCGAGAAGCTGATCGGCATGGGCGACGGCCTGTACCTGCCGATGGGCGCGGGCAAGCCGGTGCGCATCCAGGGCGCGTTCGTGGGCGACGAGGAGATCGCCCAGATCGTCGACTTCACCAAGAACCAGGCACAGCCCGAGTACACCGACGGCGTCACCGCGGCCAAGGCCGGCGAGAAGAAGGAGATCGACGCCGACATCGGCGACGACCTCGAACTGCTCGTCCAGGCCACCGAGCTGATCGTGACCTCGCAGTTCGGCTCGACCTCGATGCTGCAGCGCAAGCTGCGGGTGGGCTTCGCGAAGGCCGGCCGGTTGATGGACCTGCTGGAGACGCGGGGCGTGGTCGGGCCGTCGGAGGGGTCGAAGGCGCGGGAGGTGCTGATCAAGCCGGACGAGCTGGAGTCGGTGATCTACCTGATGCGCGGTGGCGGGCCGGCCGAAGAGGACTAGGGCGTCTGAGGCCGTTCGGGCCTCGGGCGGGCTGACGGGCCCGGTGTGATGGGGCGGGCTTGGGGGCGTGAGGACTGGCTTGGCGAGGTCGGCTTGGCTGGGTCCGGCTTGGCTGGGTCCAGCTCGGCGAAGTCTGGCCTGGCGAGATTTGGCCTGGCGAGGTCCGGCTCGGCGAGGTCCGGCCGCGCCCGTTCCTCTCCCGTCGAATGCTGACGCAGGGGTCCCCCTGATCGGGGACCCCTGCGTTTCAACGTACTCAGCGGGTCTGACAGTGCCGGGCGACCTACCGCAGCCCGGCCTGCTGCAGAGTGGCCGCCGTCGACGAGCCGCTGCCACCGAACTGGCGCACGGCCGCGTAGTACACGTCGGCCGTGCGGTTGCACGCCCAGTTGCCGGCGCAGATGCCGTACATGTCGGACTTGAAGCGGTTGTCGATGCGCAGCCGGTTCGCATCGGTGAAGCGCGACTGCCGCTTGAAGTTGCGGTAGCCGAAGTCGTGGCGGTGGCAGGCGGGCTGGAACTTGAAGCCAAAGGGGCTGTCCGGCGAGTACGAGCAGCCGTCGGACGACCAGTCGAGCTGGTCCGCGTAGGGCTGCTGGGCACGCAGTGTTGTGAACTGGCCGACGGTCTTCGTGAACACGTAGTCGTCGGTGACCGCGACGATGTCCACGGCCTGGGCGGGCGCGCCGGTGAAGATCAGGGCCACGGACGCGGCGACACCCACGAATGCCGAGCGCACGGTCTTCGACATGACGGGCTCCTCTGTGTGTGAGCGGGGTCTCGTTCCGTTGTAGCCGGTGATCCACAGGTGCCGGTAGACACGATCCGGTGAACGTCAGGTGACCGCACCGCGGTTCGTGCCGCCACTGCTGAACCGCCGCTCAGCTCTCGGGGTCCACATCGGACAGACTGCGTGGTGCGCACGACGAGCACCAGGCCGGGTCAGCGACCAGGCTCGTCCTCGTCCCCTCTGCGCAGGAAGTTCTCGATCTCCTGCTCGCTCGGCAGGTCACCGGCCGGATCGACGATGTTCTCGGCGATCGGCGGCAACGGCTGCTCGGCCCACGCGGGCTGGAAGTCGTCGCTGGGCAACAACCCGTGCCGCGCCGCGAACTCCTCCGCCGCGTCCCGGATGGACTCCCGCAGCGTGCCGACCACCGCGGTCTCCGCGGTGAAGGTCAGCTCGACGAGCAGCGAGCGGACGTTCTCCAACTGGTTGTCGTCACCGGCCTTGCGGGCCAGCTCCGGCCAGAACCGCTGCTCGAACAACCGCACGAAGTCCGCCGCGATGGAGTCCGTGGCCGCGCGGAGCCGGGTGAAGCTGTCCATCACGTCGTCGCTGGGCACCCTCAGCCCCGCGAGCCGCCCACCGGCCTCGAGGGCCCACCTGCGCGCGTGCGGCCAGCCGTACTTCCAGCGGACGAGACCCAGCCGCATTGCCCGGAGGAGGAGACGCGGCTGGACCTCACCCATGGGCACGAGGTGCTTGATGTCGCGCACCTTGATCCGCACCCAGTCGTCCGGCCCCTCGGTTTCACCCATGCCGAGGACCGTGGCGACGCTTTCACCCTTCTCGCGCGCGGCGATGAGCTCGGCGATCGCGGGCAGCGAGAACCCCCGCTGCTGCAACCGCTGCACCAACGTCAGCCGCTCGACGTGCGAGGCGTCGTAGTACGCCACGCGCCCCTGCCGTCTCGGCGCGTGCAGCACACCTTTCGTCTGGTACATCCGAATGGTGCTGCTGGGCAGCGCGACACGGGCGGCGAGCTCGTCGATGGTGAGCGATTCGGGCACGGTTACGAGCTTGGTGGGCCCGCGTTAGTCGAGTCAAGACTCTTCGAGTGAATACTCGAAGGGTTACAGCTCCAGGAGCATCCGGCTGTTGCCCAACGTGTTCGGCTTCACATAGCTCAGGTCGAGGAACTCGGCGACACCCTCGTCCACCGACCGCATGATCTCCTCGTAGACCTCCGGGCTCACCGGCGTGCCCTCGATCTCCACGAACCCGTGCTTGCTGAAAAACCGCGTCTCGAACGTGAGCACGAAGATCCGCGCGAGCTGCAGCTCCTTCGCGGTGGCGATGAGCTGGGCGACGATCCGGTGCCCGACCCCGCGGCCCAGCGCGACGGGGGACACGGCGACGGAGCGGATCTCGGCCAGGTCCTCCCACATCACGTGCAGGGCGCCGCACCCGAGCAGCTCGCCGTCCTCCTCGGCGACCCAGAACTCCTGGACCGCCTCGTACAGCGTGACCAGGGGTTTGGAGAGCAGGACCTTGCCGGCATACCCGTCGATCAACGCCTTCATGGCGCGCACGTCGCTGGTGCGGGCGCGCCGCACGACTACCCCACTGGTCACAACCGTCAAGTATGGGCCGCGCCCTCGTCGGGGTTCTCGACCGGTTCGGGATCGGGAGGCGGTAGCTCCCCAGGAGAGGGCTCGGGCGCGTTGAGGAGCAGGCGGAGCATCTCCACGGAGTGCCTGCGCTGGTTCTCGGACCGGCTGTGCAGGGCGTGGTTGACCACTTTCTCCTCCAGGTCGGCGCGACGCCGGACAGCGGCCGATCGCACCCATTCGCGGAACGTCCGCGCCAACTCCACCCAGACAGGTCGGCTGACCAGCGCGAACACCAGCAGCAGCGCGGGCACCGCATACCCCGACCTCAACGCCTCGACGAGCACGTGCCGAAGAGTGCACTCACGGAAGTAGCGAGAAGTGGACAGATTGTGGATACGTCGCCTCGCGCACTCCGGGCCCGGACGTCCCGGCAGCGCGATTCAAGCGTCGGCACCCGGGGCGGTTACGCTGAGCGCCGTGTCTTCTCCCACCACTCCGCGACGCGTGTCGCTGCTGACCCTGGGCTGCGCCCGCAACGAGGTCGACTCCGAAGAGCTCGCCGGACGGCTCGGCGAGGGCGGCTGGGAGCTGGTGGACGAGGGCGCGGACGTCGTCGTCGTCAACACGTGCGGCTTCGTCGAGCAGGCCAAGAAGGACTCGGTCGACACGTTGCTCGCCGCGTCCGACACCGGCGCCAAGGTCGTCGCGGTCGGGTGCATGGCCGAGCGGTACGGCAAGGAGCTCGCGGACAGCCTCCCCGAGGCGGCCGCGGTCCTGGGGTTCGACCAGTACAACGACCTGGCCGAGCGGCTGCAGGACGTGCTGCACGGCAAGCCGGTCGAGTCGCACGTGCCGGTGGACCGGCGCACGCTGCTGCCGATCACGCCGGTCAAGCGCCAGGAGGCCAAGGACGCGGTGCAGGTGCCCGGCCACGGCTGGGGGCCGACGAAGGTCCAGCGCAAGCGGCTCGACGACGCGCCCGTGGCGCCGTTGAAGATCGCATCCGGGTGTGACCGGCGGTGCAGCTTCTGCGCCATCCCGAGCTTCCGCGGCGCGTTCGTGTCGCGGCACCCCGACGAGGTCGTGTCCGAGGCCATGTGGCTCGCCGAGAACGGCGTCAAGGAGCTCTTCCTCGTCAGCGAGAACTCCACGAGCTACGGCAAGGACCTGCCGCGGGAGCAGGGTGCGCTCGAACAGCTCCTGCCGCGTCTCGCGGGCATCCCGGGCGTCGAGCGGGTGCGGGTGAGCTACCTGCAGCCGGCCGAGACCAAGCCGAGCCTGGTGGCCGCCATCGCGAAGACCGACAAGGTCGCGAACTACTTCGACATGTCGTTCCAGCACTCCAGCGAGAACGTGCTGCGGCGCATGCGCCGGTTCGGCGACACCGACAGCTTCCTCAAGCTCGTGTGGCAGATCCGCGAGCACGCGCCCGAGGCGGGCATCCGCAGCAACTTCATCGTCGGCTTCCCCGGTGAGACCGAGGAGGACCTGGCCGAGCTGGAGCGGTTCCTCACCGAGGCGCGCCTGGACGCGGTCGGCATCTTCGGCTACTCCGACGAGGACGGCACCGAGGCCGAGGACCTCGACGGCAAGCTCGACGCCGACACCATCGCCGAGCGGGTCACCCGGATCGGCAACCTCGTCGAGGAGCTCACCAGCCAGCGCGCCGAGGACCGGGTGGGCACCGAGGTCGTCGTGCTCATCGAGCACGAGGAGGACGAGGAGAGCGACTGCGTCGGGCGCGCCGAGCACCAGGCGCCCGAGGTCGACGGCGAGTGCATCGTGCTCGAAGCCGAGGACCTCAAGCGCGGTGACCTCGTCCGCTGCCGGGTCGTCGACTCCGAGGGCGTCGACCTCGTGGTCGAGCCGATCGGGGTAGTGGGCACATGACCGAGGCCCGGAAGGTCCCGCTGCTCAACGTCGCGAACATCCTGACGATGGCGCGGCTGGTCCTCGTTCCGGTCTTCCTGTTCTCCCTGTTCGAAGCTGGCGGTTTCGACACGACCTGGCGGCTGATCGCGTTCGGCGTGTTCGCCGTCGCGAGCTTCACCGACCACATCGACGGCACGCTCGCCCGCAAGCACGGCCTGATCACCGACTTCGGCAAGATCGCCGACCCGATCGCGGACAAGGCGCTCACCGGGTCCGCGCTGGTCGGGCTGAGCATCCTCGACGTGCTGCCGTGGTGGATCACGATCACCATCGCCGTGCGCGAGGTCGGCATCACGCTGCTGCGGTTCTGGGTGATCCGCTACGGCGTCATCCCGGCCAGCCGCGGCGGCAAGGCCAAGACGCTCGCGCAGGTCATCGCGATCGGGTTGTTCGTGCTGCCGGGGAACGACGTGCTGGAGCTGGTCGCGTGGGCGATCATGGCACTGGCGCTGGTGCTCACCGTGGTGACGGGAATCGATTACGTCATCAGGGCGTTCAAGATGAAAGCAAGGGCAGATCGGGCCGTCGCATGACGAACGTGGTCGATCTGCTCAAGGCGAGGAACCAGACCGTCGCCACGGCCGAGTCGCTCACCGCGGGTCTGCTGTGCGCGACGATCGTCGACACACCGGGGGCGAGTGCCGTGGTCCGCGGTGGGTTGATCGTCTACGCCACCGAGCTCAAGCACGAGCTCGCAGGCGTGGACCAGCAGCTGCTCGACGAGCACGGTGCCGTGCACCCCGAGGTGGCCCTCCAGCTGGCCGGCGGTGCCCGGACCAGGTGCGGGGCGGACTGGGGGATCGGGCTCACCGGGGTCGCCGGACCGGACCCGCAGGACGGCGTCGCTCCAGGCACGGTCCACATCGGCTTGAGCGGGCCTGGAGTGTCCACGGTGCGGACCATCACCGTGAGTGGCGACCGAAAAGCGGTCCGTCTCACAGCGGTGGAAAAAGCCCTGGTCCTGCTCTCGGACGAGCTGCTGGGCACCGCGGACGGGAACAAATGACGACCAACCGTTCGTTCGCCCTGGGCGGACGTGTTCGGAAGTCACTGCCCGTTGTCGGTGTCGATCGGTAACGTAGGGACACGGCCGGCCGGAAGGAGGCGCGCGATGACCGTGCTGCTGCGCGAAGCGATCGGTGATCGGCTTCGCCATGCCCGCACCAACCAACGCCGCACGCTGCGCGAGGTCTCTCGGACCGCCCGCGTGAGCCTGGGGTACCTGTCCGAGGTGGAGCGCGGCCGCAAAGAGGCGTCCAGCGAGCTCCTCGCGGCCATCTGCGAGGCACTGGAACTGCCGCTGTCCGAGCTCCTGCACCACGTCGCCTCCGACATCGGCGCCGTCCAGCAGACGCCGGACACGGTGCCGGACACCGTTCAGAGCGGTCGTGCGGACCACGGGCGCGGCAAGCTGGAGGGTGGCCGCGTGCTGCCCACGACGCTCTCGGACGACCTGTCCGACCTGCGGTTGCAGCCGATGCTCAGCCACCGGCTCACCAGCAAGATCGGCGAGCCGCCCAAGGCAGTGGCCGCCGCATAACCACCCATGTCGTTCTCGGCCCCGTTCGCCCCCTGGTGAGCGGGGCCGCTGGCGTTCTGGTGAGCTGAGAGGGCGCTGAGAGCCGCTGTGGCCGCCGCCACGTGACTCGCTGCAACAACATCGTGCGCTCGTGCGTTCAACTGACAACGACCCCCGTCGGCTGAACGGGAGACAACGGCTTGGCCACAGCGGGTGGGGTCACCGCGTCCCAGGACGCGGGTGCGGGCAGGATTGCACGTCGTCAGGCGTGTTCTCCTCAGTCCCGGGGTGGGGTCAGGGTGTTCCCGGATATCTCCCCGTGTCGGTGGATACGCCGACGCACAATTGAGACGATGGATCCAACACCGGCACCGAGAAGGCAGGCGTAGGAGATGGCCAGTCCGTTCGTGAAGTTCTGGAAGTACCTGATGGCATCGTTCTCGTCCAAGATCGACGAGCACGCTGACCCGAAGGTGCAGATCCAGCAGGCCATCGAGGAGGCGCAGCGTCAGCACCAGGCGCTCTCTCAGCAGGCCGCGGCCGTCATCGGCAACCAGCGGCAGTTGGAGATGAAGCTCAACCGCCAGCTCGGCGACGTGGAGAAGCTGCAGGCCTCCGCGCGCCAGGCGCTCGTGCTCGCCGACGAGGCGCGCGCGAAGGGCGACGAGCAGAAGGCGCAGCAGTTCGAGAACGCGGCGCAGGGCTTCGCCACCCAGCTCGTGACCGCGGAGCAGGGCATCGAGGACCTCAAGACGCTGCACGACCAGTCGCTGCAGGCCGCCGCACAGGCCAAGCAGGCCGTCGAGCGCAACTCGATGATGTTGCAGCAGAAGCTCGCCGAGCGCACGAAGCTGCTCAGCCAGCTGGAGCAGGCGAAGATGCAGGAGCAGGTCTCCGCGTCGCTGAACCAGATGAGCGAGCTCGCCGCGCCCGGCAACGTGCCGTCGCTGGAAGAGGTCCGCGACAAGATCGAGAAGCGCTACTCCACCGCGCTCGGGTCCGCCGAGCTCGCCCAGAACTCGGTGCAGGGCCGGATGCTCGAGGTGCAGGCCTCGACCACCCAGCTCGCCGGTTCGTCGCGGCTGGAGCAGATCCGCGCGTCCATGCACGGTGGCCAGGCGAACACGCCGCAGCAGGTCACCCAGGGCAACAGCGCGGCGGCGCAGATCCAGGCCGAGATCGCGCAGCGCGTGCAGCACGAGCAGAAGACCACGCAGCAGCAGGTCCCGCCGGCTCAGAACTGAGCGGGGCAGGAGGAGTCAGCAGGTGATCATGGAGCCCTGGAGAAACCGTCCCAACAACGAGATCGTCCGCAAGGTCGTCGGCGAGTTGGGTGCGTCGCTCCAGGGCCACCCGCTGGCCGAGCAGGCGCGCTACCGCCTCCAGAGGTGGAACGACCCGGTCGCGAAGCTCGAACGCAGGCGCAAGCGCACCAACGCCGTGCTCACGTTCTGGGCGATCCTGATCACGATGCTCGGCACGCTGGCCGTCTTCGGCTTCACCGGCGTGCTGGGCACCTGGGCCGCCGTCGCCGGCACGGTCGGCGCGGCAGTGCCCGCGGTCCTCGCCGTGCGCAGCGGCTTCAAGCTGCGCGAGATCGGCGCGGCCCGGCAGCGGCTCGCGCTCAGCCCGCCGCCACCGCCCCGGCCGCCGCTGCCCGCGCACATCTCCGCGGCACGGGTGCCGATGGAGAAGCTGCACAGCGCCGAGGACACGATGACCGAGCTGCTGAAGCAGCTCGACTCGCCGGCGCTCACCTCGTTGCCGACGGAGTCGATCCAGCACGCCCGGCAGACCGCCCAGGAGGCGTCGGCCGCCATCCGTTCGGTGTCCGCGCAGCTCCAAGCCGTCGAACGGGCCCGCGACACCGCGCCGCACCTGGAGCGCGGCTCGCTCGTCGAGGGTGTGCGGGTGCTGCGGATCCAGCTGGCCGACGGCGTGGACCGCTACTGTGCGCTGGTGGCCGCGGCGGGCCAGGCGCTCGCGGCGAGCACCGCGTTCCAGGACCCGCGCATGGTGCTGGACGACGCCACCGACCACATGGCCGGTCTCGCGTCCGCAATGCGGGACGTGACAGGCTATTCAGCGTATTAATCGTCACCCTGGGTAATCACGTGCGTCTATCGGCGTGGATTGCTGGAGATATTTACGGCAATCGTGTGATTATCAGACCGTTATCTAGCCGTGGCCACTACCAGGCGTGGCAGGATTCCGGGGCCGGGCAGCGGGAAGTCCGGGTGGGTTGCCGGGAGGCAGTGCGTTGGCGTTGTGGACCGTGCACGGGGACGGTCGGGTCACCGACGGTGAGGCCGTCGCACCGCAGGAGCGGGCGAGCTGGCCGCTCACCATCGGGTTCGGCGTGCAGCACTTGGTCGCCATGTTCGGCGCGACGGTGCTGGTCCCCACCGCGACCGGCCTGCCGGTCGCCACGACGCTGCTGTTCTCCGGCCTCGGCACGCTGCTGTTCCTGCTGATCACCAAGAACCGGGTCCCCAGCTACCTCGGCTCGTCCTTCGCGTTCGTCGCGCCGCTGGTGGCCGCCCGTGAACAGGGCATCGCCGCGCAGCTCGGCGGGGTGGTCGCCGCCGGTCTGCTCGTGATCGTCGTCGGCATCGCCGTGAAGGCGCTCGGCGTGCGGCTGCTGGAGTCGGTCATGCCGCCGGTCGTCACCGGTGCCGTCGTGGTCATCATCGGCCTGAACCTCTCGCACCAGGCCACCTCGCACTTCGCGGAGCAGCCGGCGCTGGCCGCGATCACGACCGGCGTGGTCCTGCTGGCCGGTGTCCTCGGCCGCGGGCTGCTGGTCCGGTTCTCGGTGCTGGTCGGGTTCGTCGGCGTCTGGGCCGGCGGGGTGCTGGCCGGTGCCGTGCCGCCGGCGCGGTTCACGGCGTTGCGCGAGGCGTCCTGGGTGGGGCTGCCGCAGCTGCACCAGCCGGAGCTGCGCCCGTCCGTCGTGCTGCTGATGCTGCCGGTGGTGATCGTCCTGGTCGCGGAGGTCGTCGGCCACGTCAAGGCGGTGGCCGCGCTGACCGGCCGCAACCTCGACGGCAGCGCGGGCGACGCGATCATCGCCAACGGCCTGTCCACGGCGCTCTCGGGCCTGGGCGGGGGCGTGGGCACGACGACGTACTCCGAGAACATCGGCGTCATGGCCGTGACCCGGATCTACACCACGGCGGCGTTCGCGGTCGCCGGGGTGCTCTCCGTGCTGCTCGCGTTCTCCCCGAAGGCCATCGCGCTGTTCGGCACCATGCCGCCCGGTGTGCTGGGCGGGTGCACGCTGGTGCTCTACGGCCTGATCGTGCTCATCGGCGTGCGGATCTGGATGGACCGCGGCGTCGACCTCACCAACCCGGTCAACGCCATGGTCGGCGGGGCGGCGCTGGTCGCCGGCGTCGGCGACCTGACCATCGAGATCGGCTCGCTGAAGATGGGCGGCCTGGTGTGGGGGTCGCTGCTGGTCGTGATCCTGCACCCGGTGATGCGCTGGCTACGCGCCGCCCGGCACCCCGCGTAGCGCCTCGTTGATCCGGCTCACCAGGCCGGGACCCTCGTAGATGAACCCGGTGTAGAGCTGCACCAGGCTCGCGCCCGCGTCGATCATGCGCAGGGCGTCGTCGGGCGTCGCGATGCCGCCGACGCCGATCACCGGCAGGTCGCTGTTCTTCGTGATGAACCGGACGACGTCGTTCGCCCGCTGGGTGAGCGGCCTGCCGCTCAGACCGCCCGTCTCGTCCCTGTGGGGGCTCCTGAGGCCCTCGCGGCCGAGGGTGGTGTTCGTGGCGATGAGGCCCTTGATGCCGTGGTCCACGCACACCTGGATGACCTCGGCGATGGCGTCGTCGGTGAGGTCGGGCGCGATCTTGACGAGCATCGGCTTCTCGGTGGCCCGCGTCATCGCCGCGACGAGCTCGGTGAGCGCGCCCTTGTCCTGCAGGCTGCGCAGGCCGGGGGTGTTGGGCGAGCTGACGTTGATCGCGTAGTAGTCACCGTGGTCCTGAAGGGCGCTCAGCGAGTTCAGGTAGTCCTCGACGGCGTGTTCGACCGGGGTGACCTTCGACTTGCCCAGGCTGATGCCCAGCGGCGCCCTGAGGGTGGTCTTGTCGAGCTTCTGCGCGAGCGCGCGCGCTCCGGCGTTGTTGAAGCCCATCCGGTTGATGATCGCCTCGTCCTCGCGCAGGCGGAACAGCCGCGGCTTGGGGTTGCCCGGCTGCGGGTGCCACGTGACCGTGCCGACCTCCACGAACCCGAAGCCCAGCGTGGCCCACGCCGGCAGCGCCCTGCCGTCCTTGTCGAGACCGGCGGCGAGCCCGACCGGGTTGGGGAACCGGACGCCGAACACGGTGCGCGGGTTGTTCTGGCCCCGCGCGAACCTGGCCAGCGGGCTGAGCCGGGCCATGGCGGCGAGCGTGGTCTCGTGGACCCGCTCCGCGTCGCCACCGTGCATCGAGAACAACGCCTTGCGAACCACCTGCTTGTAGACCACGCGCCCACCCTATAACGCCAGTTCAGAACGGGCGCACCGGCTCTCGTCCGCCAGCGCCGGTCAGGACGGCCTGGGCACCTTCACCGTCGCCTGCTCGTCGAGCGGCACGGCCGGCCTGGCCAGGAACCGCACCGGCAGCGACCGCAGCCCCCGGCTGCCCAGCGACACCCGCCAGCCCAGCGGTCGTGCGGTGTCCAGGGCGAGCCCCGTGCAGCGGCCCAGCAGCGCGCGGAACGCCACGTCGCCCTCCAGCCGGGCCATCGGCGCGCCGAGGCAGAAGTGCATGCCGTGCCCGAACGCCAGGTGCTGCCGGTCCGCCCGCTCGATGTTGAGCTGGTCGGCCCGCGGGTAGCGGGTGGTGTCGCGGTCGGCGGAGGCCAGCGACAGCAGCACCACGTCACCGGCGGGGATTCGCACGCCGCCGATCGTCAGGTCCCCGCTCGCGAACCGCAGCAGGTGCGAGGCAGGGCCGTCGAACCGCAGGAACTCCTCGATCGCGCCCGGCAGCAGCGACGACGAGCGTTGCAGCAGCTCCAGCTGTTCCGGGTGGCGCAGCAACGCCAGCGCGCCGTTGCCGACGAGGTCGACCGCGGTCGTGTACCCCGCTACGAGCAGCAGGAACGCCAGCGAGGCGAGCTCGCGGTCGGACAGCGCGGCCTCGCCGCTCGCACGGGCCAGCCCGCCGATCAGGTCGTCGTCGCCGGAGGTCCGCTTGTGCGCCACCAGGTCGAGCAGGTAGCCCGAGGCCTCCTCGCGGGCGGAGGCGGCGTCACCGTCGGCGAGCCCGGTGACCACGTCCGCCCAGTACCGGAAGTTCTCCTGGTCCACCGCGGGCACGCCGAGCAGTTCCACCAGCAGCGTGATCGGCAGCGGCGCCGCGAAGTCCGCGACCAGGTCGCAGCGCCCGGCGTCGAGGAACCCCTCGACCAGCGTCGTCGCGAGCTGCTCGGCACGCGGGCGCAGCGCGGCGATGCGGCGCGGGGTCAGCTCGCTCGACACCGCGCGGCGCAGGCGGGTGTGGTCGGGGGCGTCGCTGTTCATCATGTGGTCCGACAGGTCGCCGAACCACCACGACGCGAAGTGCGGGTGCCCGCGCAGGGGCTCGGCGAGCGCGGAGCCGTGCGAGGACAGCAGCGGGTGGTCCAGTGCGGCCCGCACGTCGGGGTAGCGGGTCACGAGCCACATCGGCGCGCCGAAGTTCTCGACCCGGTGCACGGGACCCGCTTCGCGCAGGCTCGTCAGCACCGGGTACGGGTCGTCGGTGAAGCCCGGGCGCAGCGCATCCAGATTTACCGCCATGTCGAAGGACACGGCCGGACGAGCCCTTCGGTTCAACCGGACTGGCATTTTGGGCAGAAGTAGACGAACCTGCCGTCGAGCTCGCCCGATCGGACCCTGGTGCGGCACCGCAGGCACGGTCTGCCGGTGCGTTCGAAGACGTAGTGCTGCACGCGCAGGTCGCCCGTCGTGGACTGCTCCGGCCGCCACTGGTTGGCCTGCAACAGCTTCCGCGACAGCGCGACCGCTCGGGCCGGGTCCACCGCGGACACCGGCGCCGTCGGGAGGACGCGCAGCAGGAAGCAGACCTCCGCGCGGTAGAGGTTGCCGACACCGGCCATCACGCGCTGGTCCAGCAACGCGATGCCGATGGCCCGGTCGGGGTCCGCGGTCAACCGCCGCACCGCCTCGGCGGCGTCGAAGCCGGGGTTGAGCAGATCGGGCCCGAGGTGGGAGATGAGCTCGTCCTCGCGTGCCGTCGGCAGGAGCTCCATGTCGTGCAACGCGAACCCGATGGCCTGCCGGTCGTCGACCTCCAGCACCGCCCGCGCCTGGTGCCCCGGCCGCTTCCAGCGCTCGCCCGGCCGGTACAGGTGCCACGCGCCGTCCATGCGGAAGTGGCTGCGCAGGCTGTTGCCGTCGGAGAACCGGGTGAACATGTGCTTGCCGTACGTGCGCACACCGAGCACGTCGAGCCCGGCCAGGTCCACCGCGGCCAGCCTCGGGTGCCGCAGCTCGCCGCGCACCAGCGTCTTCCCGGCGAGCGCATCGTTCATCCGATGGCCGGCCAGGAAGACGGTGTCGCCTTCAGGCATCCACCGCCTCTTGGATCTCGTCGTCGTCGAAGTCGTGGTGCACCGCGCGGCGGCGGCTGCGGGAGATGCGCTGGATCCGGGCCAGCAGCAGGTTGAACGCCAGCGCCACCTCACGTGCGCCCGGAGTACCCCACTCGTGGATCGGCATGCACGCGCCCTGCGCCTGCTGCACCGCGAGCCGGTCCGGCAGCGCCACCGGCATCACCAGCGGGCCGAAGATGTCGCGCAGCTCGTCGATGCGGAACTGGTGCTCGTGCGAGCGCGGCCGCACCCGGTTCACCACCACGCCCAGCGGCTGCAGGTCGGTGTTGTTCTTCTCACGTTCGTTCTGCACCGCCTCGAACGCGCGCTGCACGCCCGCCACGGCGAACATGGTGGGCTCGGTCACCAGCAGTGCGCGATCGGCCGCGACCAGCGCGGAGCGGGTCAGCTGGCCCAGTGAGGGCGGGCAGTCGAGCAGCACGAGCTGGTAGGGGAACTCGTCGTACATGTCGCGCAACGTGCGCAGCGCGGTCTTGAGCCGGTGCAGGCGCGACTCGTTGGGGTCGGGGTGGTTGAGCAGCTCGGCGTCCTCCGACCCGGACAGGACGTCGATGCCGTCACCCCACCTGCTGGGGCGGATCGCCTGTTCCAGGTTCTCCTCCGACGGGTCCTTCAGGACGTCGTAGATGCTGGCCTTCGGATCCTCGGGCTCCAGCGTCGACGTGGCGTTGCACTGCGGATCGAGGTCGATCACCAGAGTGCGGACACCACGGCGGAGGGCGGCAGAGGCCAGGCCGAGCACCACCGTCGTCTTGCCGACGCCTCCCTTGAGGCTGAGCACGGACACCGTATGCACAGACCTACTCTAGGGTCTCCTACGCTGTGTGCCATGCGACCGGACGCCGTACACAGGGTGCTCGACGCCGAACTGACCGCCGCGCGGGAGCGCAGGGGCGGCGAACCGCCCCGCGTCCTCGACGTCGGCGGCGGCAGCGGCGTGTGGGCCGTGCCCCTCGCCGCCGCGGGCTGTGCCGTCACGGTCGTGGAGCCCTCGCCGAACGCACTGGCCACCCTGCACACCCGTGCGCGCGAGGCCGGCGTGAAGATCAACGCGGTGCAGGGCGACACCGACGCGCTGGGCGTTCCCGCCGGTGAGGCCGACGTGGTGCTCGCGCACGGGGTGCTGGAGGTCGTGGACGACGCGTCCGCCGCGCTCACGGCGCTGGCCGCCGCGGTGACGCCGGGCGGCGCGGTGTCGGTGCTGGTGGCGAACCGGTTCGCGGCGATCCTGCACCGCGCGATCGCCGGGCGGATCGTCGACGCGCGCCGGTTGCTGGACGACGACGCCGGTCAGCTGGCGGGCACGCGCGACCCGCTGCAGCGCCGGTTCGACGTGGCGGGCCTCGAGAAGCTCGTCCTCGAAGCCGGGTTGTCGGTCGAGTTGCTGCAGGGCCACGGCGTGGTGTCCGACCTGGTGCCCGGCGTCGTGCTGGATGCGAATCCGGGTGCGGCCGACGCACTGGCGGAGCTCGAGCTGGCCGCCGCGCGGCGGTCTCCCCTGCGAGACGTGGCGGCCCGGCTGCACGTGCTCGCCCGCCGCACGCACTGAGCCTTTGCTTTCGGGACGAATGCAGTCCCGGGGAGTGGCCCCAAACGACTCCGCGGCGAAAGATAGTAGTCTTCGCCAGTCGACGTAGGGACCCGCGCCATGGAGAGTTCCGACCTGCTGGCCTCGTTGGTCAACGAGGCCGTCGCGGGTGACCGGCCTGCCGTCGAGCGGCTGCTGGCCTCCGTCCGCCCGCTCGTGACCCGGTACTGCCGGGCGCGCGTCGGGCACGGCGAACGGGCGCAGACGTCGGCCGACGACGTGGCCCAGGAGGTCTGCCTGGCCGTGCTGACGGCGCTGCCGACCTACCGCGAGCAGGGCCGGCCGTTCCTGGCGTTCGTCTACGGCATCGCCGCCCACAAGGTCGCGGACGCCCACCGCGCCGCCGCTCGCAACCGCGCGGAGCCGGTCGCCGAGGTCCCGGACGGGCCGTCCACCGTGCCCGGCCCTGAGCAGCACGCGCTGCTCGGGTCGCTGTCGGTGCGGCTGGGCCGGCTGCTGGCGGCGCTGCCGGACAAGCAGCGCGAGATCCTGGTGCTGCGCGTGGTCGTGGGCCTGTCGGCCGAGGAGACGGCGGAGGCGGTCGGGTCGACGCCGGGTGCGGTGCGGGTGGCGCAGCACCGCGCGCTCGCGAAGCTGCGGTCGTCGGTGGGGGTCGAGGAGCTCATCTGACCGGGCGCTGCTCCTCTGCTGATCGCGGGGACGTGCTCATCGCGTTACGCGAGAGCCGTGGCGGACCGTCGTGGGCAAGGCACGGCATCGGGTGATTGCTCGTGACGAACTCACTGGAACGGCGGAACCGGAAGGTTCCGGTTGCCTTCAGTCGTTCCTCTCCGCGTTCCACGAGTCGTTGTTCATTGCTCCAAACGAGTGACGTTCAGAAGTTGCCCCTACTTTCCGCATAAGGAGTGACGATCCGCACGTCTCCTCTGCGGGACGAGGACGAGGGGACGCTCGGATGGAAAGTTCGGCATTACCCGCTGAGGTGGTCAGTGCAGCGGTGAACGGGGATCGCAGGGCCACTGACCTGCTGCTTCGCTACTTGCGACCGCTGGTGGTCAAGTACTGCCGCGCGCGCGTGGGCCGCTCGGCCACGACGGCGGACGACGTCGCGCAGGACGTGTGCCTGGCCGTGCTGACAGCGCTGCCGAACTACCGTGACCAAGGTCGCCCCTTCCTGGCCTTCGTCTACGGCATCGCGGCGCACAAGGTGGCCGACGCCCACCGCGCGCTCGCCCGCAACCGGGCGGAGCCCACGGCGGAGGTGCCGGACCAGGTCTCGCGCGGCGCCGGTCCCGAGGACTTCGCCCTCCAGGGCGAGCTGAACGGCGCGCTGGCGAAGCTGCTGCGCGTGCTGCCCGAGAAGCAACGCGAGATCCTCCTGCTGCGCGTGGTCGTGGGTCTGTCGGCCGAGGAGACGGCCGACGCGGTCGGGTCGACCCCCGGCGCCGTGCGCGTGGCGCAGCACCGTGCCCTGGGCCGGCTGCGCAGGGAGGTCGCCGAGGCCAGCGTCCTGATCTGATGGGGAGGCAGGAGACAGCCGACGAGCACGTCGCCGGCGCACTGGCCGGCGACCGCGGCGCCGTGGCGAAGCTGCTGGAGGCGATCCGCCCGATGATCGTCCGCTACTGCCGGTCCCGCGTCCGGGGCACCACGTCGGCCGACGACGTCGCCCAGGAGGTGTGCCTGGCCGTCCTGACCTCGCTGCCCTCGTACCGCGACCAGGGCCGCCCGTTCCTGGCGTTCGTCTACGGCATCGCCTCCCACAAGGTGGCCGACGCCCACCGCGCCGCCGCGCGCAACCGTTCCGAACCGACCTCCGACCTGCCCGAGTCGGCCGACCGGGCGGCGGGACCGGAGCAGCGTGCGGTGGACGGCGACCTGTCCCGGCGGATGGCGCGGCTGCTGGAGGTGCTGCCGGACAAGCAGCGCGAGATCGTGCGGCTGCGCGTCGTCGTGGGCCTGTCGGCCGAGGAGACGGCGGAGGCGGTCGGCTCGACGCCCGGTGCCGTGCGGGTGGCGCAGCACCGCGCCCTGGCCCGGCTGCGCAAGGAGGTCGGCTCGCTCGGCGAGTGACCGGTATTTGCTTTCGGAACTAGTTGGGCCGATCGCGGGGGGTGCGTGCGGCCGAACGACATCTCCATTGGCAAAGGCACCAACCCGCCGCCGACGTAGGGACCCGAGTGCATGGGGCGAACCCCGGATGCAGCCGATGAGCGCGGACCGGGCAGACCGCTGCTCTCCGTGGCGGACGTCGTGCACCACTTCAGCTCCGCCGAGGCCGACCAGCTGCACATGGACCGCGTGTTCGTCCAGCACTTCCGCGAGACCGGGTGCGCCGACCCGCTGTGGTCGGCCTTCCTCGGCAAGGTCGTCGGGTACGGCTTCGAGATCGTCAGGAACCTCGTGAAGTCCGGGGCCATGTTCGCGCGGGTCGACCGGCGCAGGTGGTCCGTGGCGCGCCAGGAGGTGTTCTTCCACGAGGCGGAGGAGCTCGCCAGCGAGGCCGTGTGGGCCGGGTTCAACCTGTTCCGCGAGGAGGGCGTGCTCGGCGGCAAGTGGTCGGAGGAGCACGGACCGCTGAAGGAGTACTTCGTGAACGCGTGCGTGCTGGCCTTCCCCAACGTCTACCGCAGGTGGCGGACCAGCAACAACGCCTGGCACGAACGGCACCTGCTGGACGCGTGGGCGCGCCTGGAGCACGTCGCGGCCGGCGGGGACCTCGAAGACGCCGTCGTGACCCGCGAGGCGGTGGACGACGTGTTCGCCGAGCTCAGCGAGGACCGGCGCACGCTGCTGTTCCTGAAGGACCAGAACTACTCGCACGCCGAGATCGCCGAGTTCATGCGGATCACCCCGCGGGCGGTCGAGGGGAAGCTGCGGCGCGCGAAAGAGGCCGCCCGCGAGGCGTCGAAGGGAAATCGGTGACCGCCATGGAGTTCTCCACCGGTCTGCACCGGACGGTTCCAGAAGCCGCCGTGGCGAACACCTCGGTCGGCGACGCCACGTCCGGACAGCTGGCGAACCGGGCGCACGGCCCGCGGTTCGACGCGCTGCTCGAACGCGCGAAGGCGGTCGGGCCGGCCGAACCGGTCGAGGCGCCCTCGGCCTCCTACCTGGCCCGGAGGCCGGACACCGCGGACACCTACGTGACCAGGGCCGCCGCCGGTGACCGGGGAGCGGCGGAGAGGCTGCTCGCCACGCTGCGGCCGTTGATCGTGCGGTACTGCCGTGCGCGGGTCGGCGGGCAGGACCGGTCGTCCACCTCGGCGGACGACGTCGCGCAGGAGGTCTGCCTGGCCGTGCTCACCGCGCTGCCGGCCTACCGGGACCAGGGGCGGCCGTTCCTCGCGTTCGTCTACGGCATCGCCGCGCACAAGGTCGCCGACGCCCACCGCGCGGCGGCGCGGCTGCGGTCGGAACCCGTGGCCGAGCTGCCGGAGACGACCGACCTCGGCGCCGGGCCCGAGCAACAGGCCCTGCAGGGCGAGCTGTCCGAACGCATGGGCGCACTCCTGCGGTTGCTGCCGGGCAAGCAGCGGGAGATCCTCGTGCTGCGCGTGGTGGTGGGGTTGTCGGCGGAGGAGACGGCGGAGGCGGTCGACTCGACGCCGGGTGCGGTCCGCGTCGCGCAGCACCGCGCCCTGAGCCGGTTGCGCAGGGAGATCGCGGCCCAGGAGGCGTTGCGCTCGGCCGCCCGTCAGTGACGCCGGCGCGTTTCGTGGCCGCGGTGCGGTCGGCGCTCGCCTCCACGACTGCCATCGGGACGAAGTCCGTTGCGGCGTACCGGATCGGGCTCGGGCTGTCGGCACAACGACCAGCGGACGCCGATGTCGTGCGGGGGTGCTCGGGGCGGTTGGCCGACCCGGTTAATGATCGTGTTTCTGGTGTGGGAGGCGTTGGACGCAGGGCTGCCGTTGCAGTTCCACGTCGGACACGGCGACTCGGACGCGGATCTGTCCAAGGGGCGACCGTTGTTGTTGACGCCGTTCCTGCGCGCAACGGCTTCACTTGGCGTGCCCGTGCTGTTGTTGCACAACTACCCGTAGCTCATCGCGTCGGAGAACGCTGCCCGCGTGTACCGGTTGTAGGATGTCGAACAAGGGTTCGAGAGGGGTTGTCATGGGTCGCAGTGCGAACCTGCCGCGCGGCCTGCGTGACCGCTTCCGTGCGCGCGACGGCGTGTGGCCTGATGACACGGGCTGCCGGATGTTGCACGTGGACATGGACGCCTTCTACGCGTCCGTCGAGATCCGCGAACGCCCCGAGCTCGCTTCCGTGCCCGTCGTCGTCGGTGGCGTCGGTGGGCGCGGTGTGGTGTGCTCGGCCAACTACCTCGCACGCGAGTTCGGCGTGCGGTCCGCGATGCCCACCGCGCACGCCCGCCGGCTCGCGCCGCACGCGGTGTACCTGCCACCGCAGTTCGACCTCTACCAGGAGGTGTCGCGCGGGGTCATGGCGATCTTCCGCGACATCACGCCGCTGGTCGAGCCGCTGTCGCTGGACGAGGCGTTCCTCGACGTCGGCGGGGCGCTGCGGCGGATGGGCACCACGCCCGGCGGGATCGGCGAGCTGGTCCGGTCGCGGGTGTTCGAGGCGTACGGCGTGACGTGCTCGGTCGGGGTGGCGCCGACGAAGTTCCTGGCGAAGCTGTCGTCCGGCATGTGCAAGCCGGACGGGATGATGGTGATCCCGGCGGACTCGGTCCTGGAGTTCCTGCACCCGCTGCCGGTCGGCGCGCTGTGGGGCGTGGGGGAGAAGACCGCCGCGCGCCTGTCGCAGCTCGGCCTGGAGACCGTCGGCGACGTCGCCGCGGTACCGCTGGCGACGTTGCGGCGCAAGATCGGCGTGGCGCTGGCGGAGCACCTCTTCGCGTTGTCGCGGGGCGTGGACGACCGCGCCGTGGTGCCGGAGTCGCGGGAGAAGTCGATCGGCGCGGAGGAGACCTTCGAGGTCGACCACCTCGACCGCGGCGTGCTCCGCCGCGAGCTGCTGCGCCTGTCCGAGCGGACGGCGAGCTCGTTGCGCGCCAAGGGTTTGCACGGTCGGACAGTGTCCATCAAGGTCAGGTTCTCGGACTTCACGACGATCACCCGCTCGCGCACGCTGCCCACGTCGACGGACGTGACGCAGGAGATCTACCGCACCGCCGTGGAGCTGCTCACCACCCAGGTGCCGCCGGGCGCGGTCCGCCTCATCGGTGTCCGGATCGAGGGACTTGACAACTCCGACTCCGCCCACCAGCTGATCTTCGACGCCCCGGAGAACGGCTGGCGCGAAGCCGACCAAGCCGCTGACCAGGCCCGTTCCCGCTTCGGCTCACTCGCCGTCCGCCCGGCCTCCCTCCTCGGCAAGGGTCCACAGAGGACCGCCGAGTTCGGGCCGAAGCCCGAGTGATCGCGACCTGTCCACAACCCGCGAGTAACCCACAGCCCCCCGTTTCCCCGTGGCACACCCCCGGTCCCCCGGTGCAACCTGGACCCCATGCGCCACCCCGTAGACCTGGAATCGCTGCACATCCTGTTCCGCCACCGCATCGCGCCGGTGGCCGCCCTGGTCCACATCGGACTGACAGGCGCCGTCATCGACCAGCGGTGCCGGCACGGCACCCCCTGGCAGCGCCTCCTGCCCGGCATCCTGTTGCTGGGCGCCGCGAAACCTACCCGTGAGCAGTGGCTGCAGGCCGCCCTGCTCTACGTCGGCGACCGCGGCATGGTCACCGGCTTCGACGCCCTGCACCTGCACGGCCTGAAGTCCGCCCCGGTCCCGTCCTCGGTCCACCTGCTGACCCCGCGCTGCTCCCGCGCAGTCAGCTTCGGCCCGTTGAACCTGATGCGCACCGACCACATCCCCACACCGGTGCTCCGCCGCGGCTTCCACACCGCCCCACTGCCCCGCGCCACGATCGACGCGGTCCGCTGCACCAAGTCCATCGCCGACACCCGAGCCATCCTCGACGAGGCCGTCCACCTGGTGGGCCTGCACGCCCTGCGCACCGAACTCGCCTTCGCCCCGCGCAAGGGCACCGCCCTGGCCCGCAAACTCCTCGGCGACTCCCCGATCCGCCAACTCGAACACGCAGTCCTGTCCCGCCCCTCACCCACGGCCCCTCGCCGCCGCTCCCTCACCCCCGCTGTTCCACCCCCGGCAGCGCTGCCCGCCGCGCCCCGCTGCCCCGACCCGGCACCCTGGCCCCGCTCGGCTCCGTCCCGCGCACCGGCCACGATCCGCCGAATCCCTTGCCACACAGCCGAAGAACCACCCCGCCAGCTGACCTGACCACCGCTCCCGCGCACCGCCCACCCGCGACGCCACTCACCCACGCGCGTCGTCGCCCACCCGTGCACGTGTCGCCTACCTGCGCCGCCGTCGCACGCGCGCCGCCTACCCGCGCCGCCCATCCACACCGCCGCCACCCGTGCGCGCCACCCGCCCGCTGAAAGGAGCCTGCGACGTCACCCTCGAACCGCGCGCCGCCGCACTCGGCATCCCGCGCATCGCCCACCGCCGCGCCCCGGACATCCGCGTGCTGTTGCCCCCGACATCCGCGCACGCCCCGGTTGCTCGCACAGCCCGCTGCCAAACCGGCCTGCTGTCGCCGTGGTCGCAACGCCGACCCACCGCCGCAGCCCGCCACCACACAGCGGCTCGCTCCCTCCACCGCAACCGATCCGCCACCGCCGGTCCGCCACCGCCGGTCCGCCACCACGCCCACCTCGCCAGGCCCCACCCCCGCCCGGCCTCAACGCGCGACGCGGTCCGAGACCACCCCCGGCCACCCCGCCTGAACGGCCCTACCGCCGCCCAGCCCTACCGCCGCCCAGCCCTACCGCCGCCCAGCCCTACCGCCGCCCGCCCTACCGCCGCCCGCCCTACCGCCGCCCGCCCTACCGTCCGTCTACCTCCCGCCCGCCCTACCGCCCACTTCGCCCAACCCGAGCCGCCCGCGAGGCCCCTTTCACGGCATCCCCGCGCAAACTCAGAAAGGAGAGCACCGGCATCTCGAAGTAGTTCCACGGCGCAGCGTCCGCGTGCCCGCCCAAAACCCGGAACTGCGCCACGGCCTCGTCGAACCGCCGCAGCCGCAACAGCGCGAGGATCGCGTACCCCCGGTCGTCCCGCACCGCGACCGTGTCGGCACCTTCGTCCGCCAGCCGCTCCAGCACGACCTCCAGCGCCCGGCCGACCTCGGGCGTCTTCCACAGGGAGGGGTCGGTGTCCTCGGCCTCCAGCGCCGCCTGCAGCGGCAGTGCGGCGAAGCGCGGCGAGGTGTCCGCGGCGTCCAGGGCGAAGCCGAGGGCCATTTCGTTGGAGCCGCGCCACTTCGCGCACCAGTACTGCAGGGCCTGCTGGTGCCCGTCGTGGTGTAGCGGGTCGCGGGCGACGAGTTCGGACCACAGGGTGCGGAAGTCGTCGTGGCTCGCGCCGAGGCCGCGGGCCGTGGTGATGAGGGTGCTCCACGGGGTCGGGTCGTCGGGGAGGACGGCGGCTGCGGCGCGGGCGGCGGCGCGGGCCTCGGCGAGGGTGCGGTGGAAGCTCTCGAACTGGGCTTGAGTGGTGTCGGTGGCCCTGGCGCTGCCGCGGATGTCCCAGGCGAGGGACACCAGGGACAGGGCGTGGACGACGGACCGGTGGGGGTCGTTCGGGCGGGCGGTGTGCCAGGTGGTGAGCCAGGCGTCGTCCTTGGCGGCGAGGTCGGCGAGGGCCCAGGCGATGCGTTGGCGGCGGTCCCACGTGCCGTAGGAGGCGGCGGTGAGGTCGGCGGCGTTCTCCCAGTGGCCGGCGCGGACGTCGGCGCGCACGGCCTCCAGTGCGGGGTCCTCGACCGGCGGGTCGGCGGTGACGTCCGCGTCGGGGACGAGGCCGAAGCGTTCCGGGCGGGTCTTGGGCAGCAGGAAGGCGGCGACGAGCTCGGTGGGCAGTTCCTCCACCTCGACGCCGCGGCGTTTCGCCTCGCGCATCAGGCGGATGACGGAGAGGGCTTGCTTGGGCTTGAACAGCAGTGAGAACACCACGGGAGGGAGGGCTCCAGTCAGCGGGTGGGGCGGTAGTCGAGGGCGATGCCGGCGGAGGCGAGGGCGTGGCGCAGGGGCTGGGTGTCGGCCTGGTCGGCGACGGCCTCGTCGAGGTGGTCGGCCAGGTCGAAGTCGTCCGCCGCGGTGACGAAGGTGGTGCGGCCGAGCCAGTCGACCTGCCAGTGGGCCAGGCCCGCGTCGGAGAAGGCTAGGGCGAGCAGGGCGGAGAGCTCCGCGTGCACCTCGGTGCGGGCCATCGCGCGGCGGGCGCGGGGGCCGGCGGTGGGGCTGCCGGGGACCGACGAGTCGGGGCCGATCTCGGCGAGCAGACCGGCGTCCAGCGCGTCGAGGACGGTGGTGAGCGACGGGGGTCCGCCGGTGGCGGTGGCGGCCGCGGTCAGGAGGCGTTCGGTGCCGCGGACGACGCGGGCGCGGGCACCGATGTGGCCGAGGGTGGCCCAGTCGACGCGTTCCTTGGTGCCGGCGTCGTCGACCAGGGCGTCGAGGACGGAGGCGTCCAGCAGCGGCATCGGGTCGTCGAGCAGCTCCAGTGCCGGGCGGTCGCCCCAGGACTCGGGTTCTGCGTGCAGGGCGTCGATGGCGGCGATGCGGTCCGGCAGCGACGGGTACGGGTCGTACGGGCCGCGGTCGGGGTCGGTCGGGTGCTGGCGGAGCTCCTCCAGCTCGGCGTGCAGCTCGGGGGAGGTGCGCAGGTGGGCGAAGCCCTCGAAGAACGTCGTGGGCAGGTAGCCGGTGTCCCACGCGACGGTGAGGTGGCGGTTGGTGAAGAGGTCCCAGGCGGCGTCGATCACCGGCAGCTCGCGCAGTGCGCTGGACGCGGCGGAGGAGCCGGCCAGGCGGGCGGCGTGGGCGTCGGCGGCGCGCTGGCGGGCGCGGGCGACGGGCTGGGAGAAGCGGAGGAACAGCGTGGCGTAGCCGCGGAACAGCTTGGTGGCCAGGCGCTTGAACCACCTGTCGGTGGCGAGCGCGGAACCGGCGCGCAGCACGGCGCCGCGGGCGGAGATGACGACTGCGGCCAGGCGGCTGTCCTTCTGGGCGTAGTAGCCGAGCTCGGTGGCGAGCACGGCGAGGAGCTGCTTCTCGGTCAGCGTGGTGAGCAGCGGGGCACCGATGAAGAGCCGGCGGTGCCGCACGCTCAGGCCGAGGAAGCGGGTGTCCTCGGAGATGCCGGAGTTCACCACGGCGACGACGCGGAGCTCGTCCGGCGGGCGGGTGCCGAGGTCGGCGGACAGGCGCTGGACGAGCTCCCACAGCGCGGGTTGCTCGGCCGCGGTGACCGGGACGCCGGGCACCTCGTCGTAGCCGCGCCGTTCCAGTGAGACGAGGAGGTGCACCAGGGCGTAGGCAACGGGCAGTGCGAGGAACGCGAGCTGGACCGCGGCGACCGGGCGGTTGATCAACGCGTAGACCTCGACGAAGAGGATCGCGCAAACCAGCCCGATGGTCAGCACGTAGTAGTTGACGAGCAATGCGACTGCGCCGGCAGCACGCAACGAAGCACGCATGAGTAGAGCGACCTTCCCCCAGGAGCTGCCTGCGCGGGCAGCAGGAGTGAAGTGTGCAGCACGGGCGGGAGCGAACTCAACGCCGTATCACGGGAGAGCGTGACCACGTGGTCACGCCGGTCACCGGTGACCGGGTGCCGGTGATCGTGCGGCCGGCGGCAGGCGCGCTGTCGGGGCGGGACAGCGCTTTCCGCGTTGGGCGAAGACGGCCTCGCTGCGCGCCAAGACAATGGACGCGGCGAGCGGCACGGGGGGAGGTGACGATCATCCGGCCTACCGGGTCGCCGCCTGAGCGGACGGGGGAGCGCGTCCGGGTCGACCGCCCGGACGCGCTCCCTCCGGTCAGGGCCTGCGGTACTGCGCCGGTGATCCGGCCGTCGCCGGGTCCTCGTAGCTGCCCGCCACCCCGCGGTCGACGTGGAACGTCGTCAGCGTCGACACGGGGGACGCGGCGTCGCGGCGGTCGGCGATGACGCGCATGTGCGTGCTGAACCGCCGCGGGGTCACCTCGTACACGTCGTAGCCGTACCTGTTGCCCTCGAAGTACTTCAGGTGCGGGTTGGCCGCTCCCATCACCGGCCCGTTCACGGCGTTCCACTCCGGCGAGTACGCCCCGGAGGTCACCGAGTGCGCGGTGAACTCGGTGCCGATCACCGGCGAGGTCACGTCGTCGAAGTCGGGGCGGATGTCGTCGACGAACGCCGAGTGCCAGTCGCCGGTGAGCACCACCAGGTCCTCCATGCCGGTGGCCGCGACGTGGCCGAGGACCTCGCGCCGCTCCGCGCGGAAGCCGTCCCACTGGTCGGTGAAGTAGTAGCCGCCGCCGGTGCGCGCGAGCTGCGAGAGCATGATCGAGTTGATCCACACCTGCCACGCCTCGCGGGCGCCGGAGATGCCGTCGAGCAGCCACTGCTTCTGCTCGGCGCCCAGGATCGTGCCCGCGGGGAGGTTCTGCGCGGACCGGTACTGGCGCAGGTCGAGCACCGTCAGGTCGAGCAGGTCGCCCCACTGGCGGCGCCGGTGGATCCGCGGCTCCAGTGCGCTGCCCGCGCGGATCGGCAGGTGTTCGTACCAGGCCTGGTAGGCGGCGGCACGGCGCTTCACGAACGGGGCCGCGCCCTCGGAGCCGCTGTAGTCGTTCGCAACTTCATGATCATCCCAGGTCAGGTAGAAGGGATGTGCGGCGTGGGCGTCGCGCAGGGACGGGTCGCCCTTGTAGAGCGCGTGGCGGCGGCGGTAGTCGGCCAGCGAGAGGACGGCGGGGCCCTCGTGGTCGCGGACGTGCTGACCGCCGACCTGGCCGTGCTCGTAGATGTAGTCGCCGAGGTGCACGACGAAGTCGACGTCCTCGCGGGCGATGCCGCGGTGGGCGGCGTAGAAGCCGTCGTGGAACGCCTGGCAGTTCGCGGTGGCGAAGCGGACGCGGGAGACGGGCCCGACCGGCGCGGTGCGGGTGCGGCCGACGCGGCTGCTCCTGCCGAGAGCGCGGAACCGGTAGTAGTGGGTCTGGCCGGGGCGGAGACCGTGCACGGGCACGTGCACGCTGTGCCCCAACAGGTTCGAGGCCGCCACGGTGCCGCTCGCGACGCGCCGGCGCAGCGCCGGGTCGGTGGCCACGGTCCACTCGACCTCGACGACCTCGGGCAGCGGCTGCTCGAACGCGAGCGGTTCGGGGGCGAGCCGCGTCCACAGGAGCACGCTGTCGGGCAACGGGTCGCCGGACCCGACGCCCAGGGTGAACGGGGCCGCGTCCCAGGAGGCGCCGAGCTGTTCGGCGGCCGCGCGGGCCTGGGCGGGGGAGAGGCCCTGCGCCAGCGGCCACGCCGTGCCGAGGGCGCCGGCGGCCGCGGCGGCGCGCAGGAGGTCACGCCTGTTCAACATCAGCGGGCTCCGATCGTGAACGAGATGTTGTCGGCGTAGCCGTCGTTGGACGTCCCGCTGCCGGAGCGGGTCAGCTGCAGCGTCACCACGGCGGTGCGGCTGCCGGGCGGGACGGTGCCGCTCGCGGTGCGCTCGAACAGGCCGGTGCGGCCGCCGCGTTCCTCCGCCGTGAGCGGGCCGAGCACCACGAGACCGCGCGGGGTGCCCGCGCCGTCGAGGAACTCCACCGACAGGCGGGCGCCGTCCTGCTGCGATGCGTAGCCGCCGAGCCACGCGGAGATCGAGAACTCCGACGGGCGGCCTGGCAGCGTCACCCTCTGTCGCAACGCGGACAACTGTGTCCCGCCGCCGCCGAAGAACGCCGCACCGCGCTGCGCGGGCCCGGGATCACCGGGTCCCGGATACCCCTGCCCGGTGTCGTAGCGCAGCACCACCGGCGTGCCCGCGAGGGTGTGCCAGCCGCTCAGGCCCTGCTCGGCGCCACCGTTGACGATGAGTTCGGTCATGGTCCCGATCCGACCAACCGGTCGTGGCGCCCGCGGAGCGCGTGGCCGAACGGGGTGTGAACGGCAGGCCACAAGGCCTCCTCCTGGCTCCGCGGCAAGCCTCACGAAGGCCTCACCACTGCCCCAGGAGGATGATGGTGACAGAACCGACCGTATGAGAGGGCCGACTGGGTAGTCGCCGGGGCGCGCGGATCGTATCCTGGAGGGTGACGTCCCCAGGGTGGGCCGTCCGCCGGGATCGGCGGCAACCGCGAACACCCGGCGCCCGCGACCGCTGTGCCGGAGGAGGAACGATGCCACTCTCCGAGCACGAGCAGCGACTGCTCGACCAGATCGAGCGCGCGCTCTACGCCGAAGACCCGAAGTTCGCATCCACCGTACGAGGCGCCAAGTTGCGGCGGCCGTCCAAGCGGCGTCGTGTACAGGGCATCGTGCTGTTCGTGGCCGGTGTTGCGGCCCTCATCGCCGGGGTGATTTTCTCGCAGCTCGCAGTCGCGGGCATTCCGGTCGTGAGCGTTTTCGGTTTCCTGCTCATGTTCTTCGGCGTGCTCATCACCCTGACGACGTTGCGTCGTGGTGACCAGGTCGCCGAAGGTGCGCAGGAAGAGGGCAAGCCGACGCGCAGCCGCAGCTCGTTCTCCGAACGGATGGAGGAGCGCTTCCGTCGTCGCTTCGACGAGGAGCAGTAAGCGCACACCCTTCAGACACCACTCGGGCCCGCCCCCACCAAGGGGACGGGCCCGATCCGTTGTGCGGGGGACTACGCCGGCACCGGCTCCTGGTCCGGGACGTCGGCCAGCGGCGCGGGCGAGGGCCGCAGCACCGACCGCGGGAACAGCTTCGCCCGCAGCGACAACGGCGCGTTCTGCCGCAACGACTGCCGCACGGCCGTGAGCGCCGCGGGCAGCGCCGGGTCCGCCGCCGGGTTCGGGCTGTACCAGGCCCGCTCGATCGCGCCGATCATCGTCCGCAGCCCGTCGCGGCCTGCCTCGTCCAGGTTGTGCTCCCGCGCGAGCCGGCGGGCCGCCGTCCTGACCGTCTCCGCCGACGGCACCGGGGCGCCGCGGTCGACCGACTCCGCCATCAGCTCGGCCCACGCCGCCGTCGCCGCGTCCGGCCCGAGACGGCCGACCACCCGCAGCCGGGACCGCTGCCGCAGGTACCGCAGGGCAGCCGGTGTGCCCGCGGCCAGCAGCACGAGCACGACGGCGGCCAGCACGTACGACAGCCATGCCGCCGCGAACAGCAGCGTGGCCGACCACAGCACCGCGGCCGCCACCGCCGCCCAGCGCCGCAGCCGGCGCCGGCGTTCACGGTGCTGCGGCATGACCGCGGCACCGTCGTCCTTCAGCAGCACGTTGCGCACCATCGAGACCGCGGTCGCCAGCACGAGGGCGGTGAACACCGCCCACGGCACCCAGTCCTTCGAGGTGTCCTGCTGTGTGGCGTCACCGGTGACACCGGCCTCCTCCTCGCCGTCGGCGGCGGTGGACGGCGCGGCCGAGCCCTGGCTGGGCTGCGCGGTCGTCGACGTCTGCGTGTTCGCCGTCGGCTCCTCCTCCGCACCCGGCGACTGTTCGCGCAGGTACGGGGGCACGACCGCGCGGCCGTCGGTCATCGGCGTCGGGTCGAACGTCATCCAGCCGTGGTTCGGGAAGAAGATCTCCACCCAGGCGTGCGCGTCGTCGGTGCTGATCGTGCGGTAGGCGTTGTCCGGCGACGGGACACCGGCGGTGAAGCCGATGGCCACGCGCGAGGCCAGGCCGACCGTGCGGGCCATGACGGCCATCGCGGAGGCGTACTGCTCGCAGTAGCCGCGCTTGCCCCGGAGCACGAAGTCGGTCAGCGCGTCCTTGGTGACGTCGCCCTGCGTCTTCAGGTCGTAGGTGAAACCGCTGGTCGGGCCGTTGAAGAACTCGGTGAGCGCGGCGGCCCTGTCGAAGTCGTTGGTCGCGTTCCCCGTGATCTGCTTCGCGAGGTCGATGATCTCCTGCTCGACCCCGTCGAACTTGTAGTACTCCGGGTCGACCAGGTTGCGCTGGCCGGACGCGATGCGCAGCTGGTTCTTCGTCGGCGTCGCGAGCACGGTCTCGAGCTCGTAGGGTTCCGGCTCCCGCTCGCGCTGGGTGAAGATCACGCCCTTGGCGGGGTCGAAGCGGTAGTCGTCGTCCGGGGTGTCGATCCGGCGGACCGCGCCGTAGGTCGGCAGCCAGAAGCTCGTCCAGCCTCGCGGTTCGACCCCGATCTTGGCCACCTTGCCGTCGCCGCGGTCGCCCGGCTGCAGCGGCAGCTCACCGCGCGCGGGCTGACCGCCGGGGTCGCTGCCGCGTTCCCAGCCCTTGTTCGGCACGTACCTGGCGAGCGTGGAGGCCCGCATGTACGTGCTCTCCGGCAGGCCGCGCACCTGGAACACCTCGGTGGTCTTGCCGCGGTTCAGCATGCCGCGCAGCGACGTCATCTCGTTCAGGCCGATGCCGCCGCGCCCGCCGGCACCGCTGCCGCTCAACGGCAGCCGCCCGACCGTGCCGACGATCGTCACGCCCGCGCCGACCACCAGCGCGATCACCATCGCGATGCTCGCCACCGTGGTCGCCGAACCGCCGGTGCCACCGGCCGACCCGGACCCGAGCCGCCCGCGCCACGCCTCGTGCCGGTGCTGACCGTCCACCGCGAGCAGCATCGCGAACGCCGCCGCACCCAGCACGAACGTCCAGAACGGCAGCATCTCGTCGGCCAGCGACGCCGGCACCGCGAACACGCACAGCAGCACCAGGCCGGACGCCGCCGGGGCCGCCGCGGCGACCGCGAGCGTGTCCACCAGCACCGCGACCAGGCCGATCGCCAGCACCACGAGCGCCTGGATCGCCGGTGACGCGTGCACCGGCGGCACCCCGGTCTGCACCTGCGACACCGACTCCGCGAGGACGCCACCGAGCTCGCTCAGCGCGTCGGGACCCGGCAGGAACAGCAGCACGCCCGACCGCGTGTGCAGGGCCGTGAGCAGGCACAGCAGCACGAACACCTGGGCCAGCGCCACCAGCGGAGGGGGCAGCCGGGTGGCCCGCAGGAACGCACCGGTCACCGTGATCGCCAGGATCACCACGGCGATGCGGACCAGCCACAGGTCGCCCTCGATCACCCCGGACAACGCCGTCGACGCGCACAGCACCGCCAGCGCCGCGATCCACGGCGTCGCGGAGCTGAACCACTCCGCGGTCTCGCCGCGGGAAGACGTCGTCGTCGCCATAGCTCAGCCCACCTCCGAACGCACGGCCGGTCCGCGGTTGCTCGCGCTCGCGCACAGCTCCTGCCACACCTGCTGCATCGACGACGAGGGCCGCGCTATCGCCACGCCCCAGCCGGCTCCGGTCAGCAGCCGCCGGGCGTCCTCGGGGTCGGGCGCGGTCGCGTCCGACCCGCCCGCCCACGCGGTGACGTCCAGCAGCACCGCGAGGCTGCGCGTGCCCCGCGGCCGGTACCTGATCAGCTCCTCGACCGAGGACGGCGACACCCCGCCGAGCACGGCGATGACCTCCTGGCCGGCACCGGGGTCGATGCCGGCGGAGAGCTCCTTGCGGTGCGAGGCCTGCAACGCCGCCAGCGCGTCGAGCACCACGTGGTCGCTGTGCCCGCCGTCGGACGCCCCGCCCGCGAGCACCCGGCCGTCCTCGGAGACCAGGCGCACCTGGTGGCCGAAGTGGTGCAGGTGCAGGCAGATCGACGCCGCGAACGAGATCGACCACTCCAGCGACGCCGTCGGGCCGCTGCCGCGGTGCGCGTGGACGCGGTGGTCCAGCAGCACGGTCGTGCCGCCGCGCCACGGGCGTTCCTCGACCCGCACCATCAGCTCGTCGCGCCGGGCGGTCGAGCGCCAGTGCACCTTCCGCAGGTCGTCGCCCTGCCGGTAGGGCCGCACCACCGCGTCGTCCTCGCCCTGGCCCGCGCGCAACCGCACCGAGCCGTCGTCGCCCGCGCCCATGCCGGACCCGCCGGGCAACCCGGCCAGGCGCACCACGCGCGGCACGACGACCAGGCGGGAGCGGCCGGCCAGCTCGCGGTCGAACTCGGCCAGCCCGAACGGGTCGGTGATCCGCGCCATCAGCGGGCCGACCTGCTGGATGCCGCGCATGACCGGCTTGAGCGGGTAGCGCAGCGACGTGGGCGTGTTGCGCGGCAGCCGCTCCACCAGGAACCGCGGCCGCGCGCCCAGCGCGTAGGGGACGGTGTCCTCCAGCATCAGCCCGCCGGTGGGCAGCCGGCCGGTGCTGCGCAGGTCGAGCTTGACCTCGGACGCGGCCCCGACCGGCACCCGGCTGGGCGCGAGGAACCGAGCCGCGTGCAGGCCGACCCTGGCCCGTGTGGCGAGCCAGGCGGCCAGCAGCGGCAGCGCGATCACGAACGCCGCGACGCGCAGCAGATCGCGTTCGTTGAGCACCACGGCGCACGCTCCGGCGGCGAACCCCGCGGCCAGCAAGCATCTTCCGCGGGTGGTCAGACCGGACAGTGCGGTGCGCATCGTTACCGTGGCGTCCCTGCGTTGTTGTTGATGCTGCGGACGAAGGCGGCGTTCGGGTCGAGTGCTGCGGTCGGCACCGGCACCCGCTGCAGCAGCGCCCTGACCAGCTCGGCCGCTGACCGGCGGGCGGCCTGGGCCTCCGCCGTCAGCACCAGCCGGTGCGCCAGCACGGGGATCGCCACGGCGTGGATGTCGTCGGGCACCACGAAGTCCCTGCCCGCGAGGGCCGCCTGCGACCGGGCCGCCCGCACCAGGTGCAGCGTGGCCCGCGGGGACGCGCCGAGCCGCAGCTCCGGCAGCCGGCGGGTGGCCGACACCAGGTCCACGGCGTAGCGCCGCACCTCGGGGGAGAGGTGCACCCGGCGCACGGCCTCGATCAGCCGCAGGATCTGCGCCGCGTCCGAGACGGGCCGCAGGTCGTCGAGCGGGTTGTGGCCCGCGTGCTCGTCGACCATGGCGAGCTCGGCCTGGGGATCGGGGTAGCCGACCGACACGCGCGCGGTGAACCGGTCGCGCTGCGCCTCCGGGAGGGCGTAGGTGCCCTCCATCTCGATCGGGTTCTGCGTCGCGATCACCATGAACGGCGACCCCAGCGGGTAGGTGTTCGCGTCGACCGTGACCTGGTGCTCCTCCATGCACTCCAGCAGCGCGGACTGCGTCTTGGGGGAGGCGCGGTTGATCTCGTCGCCGACGACGATGTTCGCGAAGATCGGTCCCGGCCGGAACTCGAAGTCGTTCTCCTGCCGGTTGTAGATCGACGAGCCGGTGATGTCGCTCGGCAGCAGGTCGGGCGTGAACTGCACGCGGCTCACGGTGCAGTCGATGGAACGGGCAAGCGCTTTCGCCAGCGAGGTCTTGCCGACCCCCGGCACGTCCTCGACCAGCAGGTGCCCCTCGGCGAGCAGCGTCACGAGGGCCAGCCGCACGACGTCGGGCTTGCCGACGAGCACCCGTTCGACGTTGGCGGCGATCCGCTGGACGGCGGCGTGCAGCTCACCCAGAACCTGTTCGACCGGCGCGTGACTGTTCGCGCTTGGGCTTCCCGGCGTCACTAAACCTCCAGCAGCCGTGTCCGGAACACGGACGTGTGAGCGTTTCACGCAGTGTGTCAAACCACGGCTAAGTGCCCCACACCTGCGGGCCGCTTCAGGTTCGCTCCACCAGTTTCCACCTTCCCCCACCACCGCGCCCCAACCCCGTGTTCCGGCCCGGATTTCTAGTCCGTTCGAGTGGCAAATCGGGGCTTGAACCTCACCCGCGCAGGTGGAGCCTGCGGAGATCCCCCACCATCCCCCCGCGTCTCCCCACCTCGTCTACCTGCGGAAACAGGTTGCTCGGTGGTGCGTGAGCACCTGTTTCAGCGTTGACTGTGGTGAAAAGTGGGGTACTGTGGCGGCCGGTGGGGCAGACGGGGGCTCCACTGCCGGTCCGTCGCCCGGCGAGGGAGGTGGCTGCCGATGTTCCTCGGCACTCACTACCCGCGCCTGGACGACAAGGGTCGGCTGACACTGCCTGCGAAGTTCCGGGACGAACTGGCGGGAGGTCTCATGGTCACCAAGGGCCAGGACCACTGCCTGTACGTGTTCCCCCGGGCGGAGTTCGAGCAGATGGCGAGGAAGGTCGCCGAGGCGCCGTTCACCAACGACGCCGTACGCGCCTACCAGCGTTATCTGTTCGCAGGTACGGACGAGCAGCGTCCGGACGGTCAGGGTCGGGTCCTGATCGCACCGGAACTGCGCCGGTACGCCGGGCTGACCAAGGAGTGCGTGGTCGTCGGCGCGTTCACCAGGTTGGAGATCTGGGACGCGGCGGCCTGGCAGACCTATCTCGACGAGCACGAGGACGGCTACGCCACGGCTCGCGAGGAGGTCATACCGGGCGTCTTCTGATGGCGGTCAGCCGAGCAACAGGCCGGATGTTCAACCGCGATTCGGGTGCCGTGAGGCCTCGGTCCGCTCGACAACCGACCCTGGCGCACCTTCCCCGGCGCCAGGTTCGACGGGCGGGCGGGGACCTGACGTCACCCGAACGCATTTCGGGGAGTAGAGGGACGATGGATCAGCCGCGGCACGTTCCGGTGCTGCTGGACCGCGTCCTGGAGCTGCTCGCTCCCGCGCTGAGCGGCAAGCCCGCCGTCCTGGTCGACACGACCCTCGGCATGGGCGGCCACTCCGACGCGCTGCTGAGCGCGCACCCCGGGCTCACCCTCATCGGTCTCGACCGCGACCCGCAGGCCATCGAGCTGGCCTCGGCCCGGCTCGCGCGCCACGGCGACCGCGTCCACCTCGTCAACGTCACCTACGACCACATCGACGAGGCCGTGCACGACCTGGGCTTCAAGCGGGTCGACGGCGTGCTGATGGACCTCGGCGTGTCCTCGTTGCAGCTCGACGAGTCCGAACGCGGGTTCGCCTACTCCAAGGACGCGCCGCTGGACATGCGGATGTCCAAGGGCACCGGCATGACGGCCGCGGACGTGCTCAACACGTACTCGCACGGCGACCTCGCGCGGATCCTCTCGACCTACGGCGAGGAGCGGTTCGCGGGCAAGATCGCCTCGGCGGTCCTGCGCGAGCGCGAGCGGGAGCCGTTCACGAACTCGGGCCGGCTGGTCGAGCTGCTCTACAACGTCGTCCCCGCCGCGTCCCGGCGCACCGGCGGCCACCCGGCGAAGCGCACGTTCCAGGCGCTGCGGATCGAGGTCAACGGCGAGCTGGAGTCGTTGCGGCTGGCCCTGCCCGCGGCGCTGGGCGTGCTCGCGGTGGGCGGGCGGATCGTCGTGGAGTCCTACCAGTCCCTCGAGGACCGGATGGTGAAGCACGCGTTCGCGGAGCTCGCGAGGTCGAAGACGCCGCCGGGGCTGCCGGTCGAGCTGCCCGGTCACGGGCCGGAGCTGAAACTGGTCACGAAGGGCGCGGAGGTCGCGTCCGAACAGGAGATCGAGGACAACCCCCGTGCCGCACCCGTGCGGCTGCGGGCAGCGGAACGGATCGGAGAGGTGAGATGACGGCACCGGCACGGGTCGGTGGGCCGTCCCCACGCGACCGCTCCAAGGACAAGAAGACCGACACCGACAAGGCCCGGCGCCGGTCCGCCGCCGCCGACCGCGCCTACGCCCGCCGGGCGCAGCGCGCGCAGAACCTGCGCGGCGGGTCGTCGGCACCGCAGCAGAACGCGCGGCAGGTGTCGAAGGCCCCGTTCGTCGTGCTCGTGATGCTCGTGCTGGTCGCGGGCATCGCCGGGATCATGTACTTCTCCACGCAGGCCGCCGCCGACTCCTACCGGTTGCAGGAGGCACGCGCCGAGCAGGAGAAGCTGACGCTGCGGGTCGAGCAGCTGCGCCGCGAGGTGGCGCTGCTGGAGTCGCCGACCGACCTCGCGCGCCGCGCCACCGAGATGGGCCTGGTGGAGCCGTCGAACCCCGCGCGGCTGCGGCAGCTGGCGGACGGCACGGTCGAGGAGTTCGGCAAGCCGAGCGCGCCGACGAAGTCGACGCCGCCGCCCCCTCCCACGACCACCACGCCGCCTCCCGCCGGTGAGCAGCCGCCGCCAGCCGGCACCACGCCGCCCGCGGGTGACGGGGCCGCGAACCCCCCGACGCCACCGGCGGGTGGCTGATGCCGGGACCGCAGCAGAGGGGCCCGCGCCGGCCGTTGTCCGTGCGCGGTCCCGCTCCGAAGGCCCGCACCGGCGGTAACAGCAAGGTGCGCATCGCCGTCGGCCGCATCCTGCTGGTCGGCGCACTGGTCATCGCGGGCCTGAAGCTCGTGCAGGTGCAGGGGTTGCAGGCCGACGAGCTGTCGACGCAGGCCCGGTTGCAGCGCACGACGTACCTGAACATCCCCGCCGAACGCGGCGCGATCCTCGACCGCAACGGCAACCAGCTCGCGTTCTCCGTCGAGGTGCGCGCGCTCTACATCCTTCCCCAGCGCGCCAGGAAGAACTGGGACGCCGAGCGCGAGAAGGAGAAGGACAAGCAGAAGAAGCAGTTCGCGCAGACCTACGACGAGCACGCGCGTGACGTCGCGAAGTTCATCTCCTCGACGCTGGGCCCCGAGGTCAACGGCGAGAAGACCGACGAGGAGACGATCTACGAGCAGCTCGTGGCCGACATCAGCTACGAGGTGCTGGTCAGCGAGGCCGAGCCGACCAAGGCCGCGGCGATCGTCGCGAAGTACCCGGCCGAGATCGGCTCCGAGTACCGCGCCAAGCGGATCTACCCGAACGGCCAGGTCGCCTCCAACATCATCGGCGCGGCGAACTGGCGCCAGGACGAGAAGCCGCCGACCACCCAGGGCATCCTCGGCCTGGAGAACGCGGCCGACAACGTGCTGGCCGGCCGGATGGGCCGCAGGGTCGTCGACACGATGTCCGGTGACGACACCCTCGTCATCCCGAACACCGAGCGCGAGCTGACCAAGCCGCAGCCGGGCAAGTCGCTCGAGCTCACCATCGACGTCGACACGCAGTACGCGGTGCAGCGGATGGTCACCGACTACACGAAGAAGTCGGGCGCCCGCAGCGGTTCCGCCGTCGTGCTGGACTCCCGCAGCGGCGAGATCATCGCCATGGCCAACGACCAGACCTACGACCCGACGGACTTCGGCAAGGCCAGCGACGCGCAGAAGCGCAACCGCGCCGTGGCCGACACGTTCGAGCCCGGCTCGGTGAACAAGATCATCACCGCCGCGGCCGCCGTCGAGTACGGCCTGTTCAAGCCGGACGACGTGCTCCAGGTGCCGGGCTACCTCAAGGTCGCCGACCGCACGATCAGGGACGCGTGGAACCACGGCACCGTCCCGATGTCGTTCACCGGCGTCTTCGCGAAGTCCTCGAACGTCGGCACCCTGCTGGCCGCGCAGGAGGTCGGCCAGGAGCGCTACGCCGAGATGCTGGAGAAGTTCGGCCTCGGCAAGCGCACCCAGTCCGGTGTGCCCGGCGAGGAGTCCGGCATCGTGCCGCCGCTCAACCAGTGGTCCGGCTCGACGTTCGGCAACCTGCCGATCGGCCAGGGCCTGTCGATGAACCTGCTGCAGATGACCGCGATGTACCAGACCATCGCGAACGACGGCCTGCGCGTGCCGCCGCGGCTGGTCCGCGCCGAGATCTCCGGCGACGGCTCGCGCTCGGAGAAGCAGCGCCCGGAGGGCGTGCGCGTGGTGTCGCCGGAGACCGCCAAGACCGTGCGGAGCATGTTCCGCTCCGTCACGCAGTCGGACCCGCGCGACGCGAACCAGAACGGCACCGGCGCGAAGGCGGCGCTGCCCGGCTACCAGGTCGCGGGCAAGACCGGCACGGCCCAGCAGATCGACCCGAAGTGCAAGTGCTACTCGGACTCGCAGTACTGGATCACCTTCGCCGGCATCCTGCCCGCCGACAACCCGCGCTACGTCGTCGGCATCATGCTCGACGCGCCCACCGGCACCCCGTTCAGCTCCTCGGCCGCACCGCTGTTCCACGACATCGGCGCGTTCCTGACGCAGCGGTTCCAGGTCCCGCTGTCGAACGAGCAGACGCCGTACGTGCAGCTGCAGCTCTAACAGGGCTTGCGCAGCACGGTTCCGGTCGTCCCCGGCAACGCCGCGAAGCTGACCGGCGCGTTCTTCTCGTCGATGTGCTTTTCCTTCAGCCGGACGGTGATCGGTGCACTGCCGGTCTTGTTCGCGTTGACGAGCACGGTGCCGCACGCGAAGTCGCGCTGGAACACGTTGGTGCTCACCGCGAAGTGGGCGCCGAGCGGCTTGCCCAGGTCCCAGTCGTACTCGGCGCGCCACGGCGAGGCGTTGTCGTAGCGGTCGGTCTCCGCGATCTCGGAGATCGCCGTGTGCCCGCCCTCGGCCAGCAGGTAGCTCGCGAAGGCGTAGCGGAACGGCTGCTCGGCACCGCTGTGGTGCGGCTGCACCCAGGTGATCTTGCCCTTGGCCTCGTTGGCGGTGATCTCGGCGAGCTGCCGGCTGAACCCCTGCGGGTACTCCGACAGCAGGTCCCGGTCCCCGAACGTCAGCCACCACTCGTCGAACCCGCCGTCGAGGTGCTCGACGTAGCTGTCCCACGCGCCGTCGTGCAGGCGGGCGTTGGACAGGTTGGCCACCGTCTTCAAGCCGGCGTCGACGAACTGCTGCCGGGTGTTGGCGAGCATCGAGCGGTAGGCCCCGCGCATGGCCTCGTCGGTGCGGTACTTCGCCGGGCACACACGCGCGTGGTAGGTGTCGCAGGCGAACAGCGCGTTGTCCATGAACACGCCGTCGAAGACGTTGCGCGACGCGCTGATCACGTTGTCGGCCCACGCCTTCTGGTAAGCGGTGTTACCGACGTCCATCTGCCAATGGCCGCCATATCCGTCGTACTCGAACCGCTGACCGTTCGGGTCCACGAGGAACCACGAGGGATCGGCCGCGCAGTAGCCGACACCGGTGGGCAGATCGGCGTCGTCCACCCCGTTCTCACAGGCATGGCTGCGGGTCGAGGAGAGGTCCTTGTAGACGAACGTCTTGATCTCGGGGTTGGCTGCTTTGAGCTGCCTGGCGAGATCGCCCTCCCAGGCGTTCAGCACCACGTACGACCGGCGCTGCGCCTCGGTCCTGATCATTTCCGGCGTGGTCGGTGAACTGTTCATGTGCAGCCAGTACGACTCGGTCGTGCGGGTCGGTTCATCGGCCTGAGCTGCGGGGACGAGTGACAGCGCCACCGCGGAAACCATGATCGATATTTGTGGGAATCGCACGCTGAACTCCACCTCGCCTTGCTCTCCGGATTTGGAGTATTAGACGTGATGAAACGCGTCTTATTAAGGGGGTGTGAGCTCGGAGTTTTCACTGTGAAACAATGAATTTGGTCATTGTCGCGCCTGGGTGTGTTCTCGCTCACTTGCACAATCGAAGTGCGCCACCAAGAATGCGCGACCCGCTCGATCGCCGAACGGACCGGCGGTCCCGTCCAGGTGGGGTTCGGGGTCAAACCACACGGGGCGGTCCACACTGGACAGAGGTGTGCGCGGAAGGGAAACCCGTGGTCCCGAGCGCGGTGGAACGGCGACGTCAGTCGATTGCCAACGCGCCGACCGGCCACTCTCCGCACGCCGGTAGCCTCTTGCGCGTGCCTGCCAAGCTCGAGGGCAAGGTCGCGACCGCCCCGCCCCGCCCGAACCACATCCGACCTGCGTCCGCGGCTGCCCTGGCCGCGGTCGCCGACGTGCACCTGACGCGTCCCGCGCACGCCGACGTCCAGGTCACCGGGGTGACTCTGCGTGCACAGCACGTGGTCCCCGGCGACCTCTACGCCGCGCTGCCCGGCGCCCACGCGCACGGTGCCGACTTCGCGGAGACCGCTCTCGCGAACGGTGCGGTCGCGGTGCTCACGGACGAGGCCGGTGCCGCTCGCGAGTCCCTCAAGGACGTGCCCGTGCTCATCCACCCGCGCCCGCGCGAGGTGGTCGGGCTGCTCGCCGCCCACGTCTACGGGCGGCCGTCGGCGAAGGTGCGGCTATGGGGGGTCACCGGCACGTCCGGCAAGACCACCACCACGTACATGATCGAGTCGGTGCTCAAGGCCGCGGGCCGCACCACCGGGCTGATCGGCACGGTCGGCACCCGCATCGGCGACGAGCAGCTCGGCAGCTCGCACACCACGCCGGAGGCGCCGGACCTGCAGGCGCTGTTCGCGGTGATGGCCGAGCGCGGTGTCACCGACGTGGCGATGGAGGTCTCCAGCCACGCGCTGCACATGGGCCGCGTCGCCGCCACCGAGTTCGAGGTCGGCGCGTTCACGAACCTCAGCCAGGACCACCTCGACTACCACGCCGACATGGAGGAGTACTTCCAGGTCAAGGCGCAGCTGTTCGACGGTCGCGCGCGCCGCGAGGTCGTCTGCGTCGACGGCGACTGGGGCCCCAGGCTGGTCAAGCCGGGCACCGTCACCGTCGCGACGACGAAGCCCGCCGACTGGACCGCGAGCGGTGTCGAGGTGAGCGCCACCGGCGAGCAGACCTTCACCGCGCACGGCCCGGACGGCGACGTCGAGGTCCACCTCCCGCTCGCGGGCAGCTTCAACGTCGCGAACGCCCTGCTGGCCATCGCCTGCCTGCACGCGGAGGGCGTCCCGGCCGAGGCGATCCGTGCCGGTCTCGCGGCCGTGCAGGTGCCCGGCCGCATGCAGCGGGTGGACGAGGGCCAGGACTTCACCGCCGTCGTCGACTACTCGCACAAGCCCGCCGCCGTCGCGCTCGCGCTGGACGCGGTGAGGGCCAAGACCGACGGCCGGGTGATCGTCGTGCTCGGCTGCGGCGGTGACCGCGACCGGGCCAAGCGGCCCCTCATGGGGGAGGCCGCGGCGGAACGCGCCGACGTGGTGATCATCACCGATGACAACCCCAGGAGCGAAGACGCGTCCTCCATTCGGGCCGCCGTGCTCGAAGGCGCCCTCGCCACCGCGAACCGGGGCGAGGTGCTGGAGATCGGCGACCGGGGGCTCGCGATCGGGAAGGCCGTCGAGCTGGCACTTCCCGGCGATGTCGTCGTCGTGGCGGGCAAAGGACATGAGACGGGACAAGAGATCGCCGGCGTGATCCACCCGTTCTCGGACGTGGAGACCCTGACCGCCGCGATCAGGAAGGCGCACCGTTGATCGCACTCACGCTCGCCGAGATCGCAGAGGTCGTCGGTGGACGGTTGCACGCAACCGATGGCAGCCCGGTCGTCACCGGCACCATCGAGTTCGACACCCGCAAGGTCACCGACGGCGGTCTGTTCCTGGCCCTGCCGGGAGAACGCGTGGACGGCCACGACTTCGCGGCGCAGGCCGTCGCGGCGGGCGCGGCCGGTGTGCTGGCCGGCCGCGAGGTCGACGCCCCCGCGGTCATCGCGCCGCCGGTGCCGACCAGGCACGCCAACGCCTACGTGCTCGCCGGCGACCAGAACGGCGAGGGCGCCGCGGTGCTGGAGGCGCTCGCGAAGCTCGCGCGCCACGTCACCGACCGGCTGGCGGACCTCACGATCATCGGCATCACCGGGTCGGCGGGCAAGACGTCCACGAAGGACCTCATCGCCCAGGTGCTGCGCCCCACCGGTGAGGTCATCGCGCCGCCGGAGTCGTTCAACAACGAGCTCGGCCATCCGTGGACCGCGCTGCGGGCGGGCGAGGACACGAAGTTCCTGGTGCTGGAGCTGTCCGCGCGCGGGGTCGGGCACATCGCGAACCTCTGCGGGGTCGCGCCGCCGAAGTTCGGTGCCGTGCTCAACGTCGGCACCGCGCACCTGTCCGAGTTCGGTTCCCGCGAGGGCATCGCGCAGGGCAAGGGCGAGCTGGTCGAGGCGCTGCCGGAGGACGGCGTCGCCATCCTCAACGCCGACGACCCGCTGGTCGCGGGCATGGCGAGCCGCACGAGGGCCAAGGTCGTCCTCGTCGGTGAGAGCCCCAACGCGGACGTGCGCGCGGTGGGCATCGAGCTCGACGAGCAGGCCCGTGCGAGCTTCACGCTGCGGACCGCGCGGGGCGAGGCGCACGTCAAGCTCGGCGTCAGCGGCGCGCACCAGGTCGGCAACGCGCTGGTCGCCGCCGCCATCGCGCTGGAGCTGGGCGCCACGCCCGCCGAGGTGGCCGAACGACTCGGTGCCGCGGAACGGGTGTCCGCGCACCGCATGGTGATCACCGAACGGGCCGACGGCGTGACCGTGGTCGACGACGCCTACAACGCGAACCCGGACTCGGTGCGGGCGGCGTTGAAGGCGCTCGCGACGATCGCCCGGTCCGCCACGCCCGCCCGCCGCAGCTGGGCCGTGCTCGGCCCGATGGCCGAGCTGGGCGACGACGCCGTGCGCGAGCACGACGAGATCGGCCGGCTCGTGGTGCGCCTGGACATCAGCAAGCTCGTCGTGATCGGCGACGCGGCCCGCGCGATGCACCAGGGCGCGCACCTGGAAGGATCTTGGGGAGAGGAATCCGTCCTGGTGCCGGACGCGGACGCGGCGATCGAGTTGCTGCGCGCGGAACTCCGGCCCGGTGACGTCGTGCTGGTCAAGGCATCCAACGCCTACCGCCTGTGGCGCATCGCCGAGGCCCTGCTGGAGGCAGGAACCAAGTGAAGAGCATCCTGATCGCGGCTGCGATCGCACTCGCGGTGTCGATCCTGCTGACGCCGTACCTGATCAAGATCTTCTCGCGCCAGGGCTTCGGCCAGGAGATCCGCGAGGACGGCCCGCAGCACCACAAGACCAAGCGCGGCACGCCGACCATGGGTGGTCTCGCCATCCTGGTCGCGATGTGGGCCGGGTACCTCGGCACGCACCTGGTGAACTCGATGTCGGCCTCGGCGTCCGGGCAGACCCCGACGGCGTCCGGCCTGCTCGTGCTGATGCTGACGACGTCGCTGGGGCTCGTCGGCTTCCTCGACGACTTCATCAAGATCCGCAAGGCCCGCAACCTGGGCCTGAACAAGACGGCGAAGCTGGTCGGCCAGTTCATCGCGACGATCACGTTCGCGATCCTCGTGCTGCAGTTCCCGAACAAGGAGGGCCTGACCCCCGCGTCGGTCAACCTGTCGTTCGTCCGCGACATCACCGTCGTCTCGTTCGGCACGATCGGGTTCATCGTCTTCTGCTACGGCATGGTCGCCGCCTGGTCGAACGCCGTGAACCTGACCGACGGCCTCGACGGCCTCGCCGGCGGCTCGTCGGCGATGGTGTTCGGCACGTACGTCGTGATCTCGTTCTGGCAGTTCCGCTACAACTGCACCAGCTACGCGGTGGTCGGCTGCTACGACGTGCGCGACCCGCTGGACCTCGCGGTGATCGCCGCGGCCGCGATGGCCGGCTGCATCGGCTTCCTGTGGTGGAACGCCGCCCCCGCCAAGATCTTCATGGGTGACACCGGCTCGCTCGCGCTCGGCGGCCTGGTCGCCGGTCTCGCGATCGCGACCCGCACCGAGCTGCTGATGATCGTCATCGGTGGTCTGTTCGTGGTCGAGGCGCTGTCGGTGGCGATGCAGGTCGCCGTCTTCCGCACGTCACGACGGCGGCTGTTCCGCATGGCACCGTTCCACCACCACTTCGAGCTGGCGGGCTGGGCGGAGACCACGGTCATCATCCGGTTCTGGTTGATGGCCGGCATCTGCTGCATGTTCGGTCTGGGCGTCTTCTACAGCGAGTGGCTGACGGGCGGGTTCTGATGACGAAGCTGGCCGGGTCGCGGGTGCTGGTCGCCGGTGCCGGGGTGACCGGCCGGTCCGCGGCGGAGGCGTTGCTCGCGGCGGGCGCCGAGGTCGTGGTGACGGACTCGTCCCCCGACCGGCTGGCGGCGCTGGAGTCGCTGCTGGAGGGCGTCGAGCTGGTGCCCGGCCTGACCGAACCCCCCGCGGGCACGTCGCTGGTGGTCACGAGCCCCGGCTGGCAGCCGTCGAGCCCGTTGCTCGCGGCGTCGGCGGCGGCGGGCGTCGAGGTGATCGGCGAGGTCGAGCTGGCCTGGCGGATGGCCGCCGAGCTCGCCGACCCGCCGGTGTGGCTCGCGGTGACCGGCACGAACGGCAAGACCACGACCGTCGGCATGCTGGAGTCGATCCTGCGCGCGGCCGGCGCGGACGCCGTGGCCTGCGGCAACGTCGGACTGCCGGTCGTGGACGCGCTGCTGGCCGGGCGCCGGGTGCTCGCCGTGGAGCTGTCGAGCTTCCAGCTGCACTGGGCGCCGTCGGTGCGCCCGCAGGCCGGTGCGCTGCTCAACCTCGCCGAGGACCACCTGGACTGGCACGGCGGCATGGAGGCCTACGCGCGGGCCAAGGCCGGGGTGCTGACCGGGGACGTCGCGATCGGCTGGCTCGACGACGAGCTCGTCGTCGACCTGCTGGAGGACGCCCCGGCGCGCGACAAGGTCGGGTTCACCCTGGAGGAGCCCGCGGAGGGCCAGCTCGGCGTGCGCGGCGGCTGGCTGGTGGACCGCGCGTTCGCCGACGACGAGCCGCTGGTCGAAGTGGCCAAGATCCGCCCGGCCGGCCCGCCCGGCATCGCGGACGCCCTGGCGGCGACGGCGCTGGCGCGCGCGTACGGCGTGCCGTCCGAAGCCGTGCGCGAGGGCCTGGAGTCGTTCGAACCGGCCGCCCACCGCGCCGTGCTGGTCGGCGAGGCCGACGGCATCCGCTACGTCAACGACTCGAAGGCGACGAACCCGCACGCGGCGGTGGCGTCGCTGCGCGCGTTCGACAGCGTCGTGTGGATCGCGGGCGGCCTGCTCAAGGGCGCGTCGGTCGAGGACGTGGTCCGCACAGAGGCCCACCGGCTGCACGGCGTGGTGCTGATCGGGCAGGACCGGCAGGTCCTCGCGGACGCACTGGCGCGACACGCGCCCGATGTCCCCGTTCGGGTCCTTGACGCGGGGGACGATGGGGCCATGACCGTCGCGGTACGTGCTGCCCGGGAACTGGCGGGGCCGGGTGACACCGTGCTGCTCGCCCCCGCAGCGGCCTCCATGGACATGTTCACCGACTACGCCCATCGCGGACAGGCGTTCACCGCCGCGGTGCGGGAGCTCATCGGCCGATGAGCGTCGTCGCGGAGAAGACGGGGACCAAGCGCAAGGCGCGTCCCGCCAGGCGCGTCGCGTCGGTGCGCGGCGGTCTGACCGCGTGGCTGAGCCGTCCGCTGGCGGACTTCCACCTGCTGCTCGCGGTCTTCGGCATGCTGACCGTGCTCGGCCTGGTGATGGTGCTGTCGGCGTCCGCGCCGGGGCAGGTCGCCTCGGGTGTCTCCGCCTACAGCGTGTTCCAGAAGCAGCTGATCTACGTGTGCGTCGGCGCGGTGCTGTTCTGGGTGGTGCTGCGGTTCCCCCTGCGGAAGCTGCGGCACCTGTCGACGGCCGCGATGGGCATCGGCGTGCTGCTGCTGGCGCTGGTGCTGACGCCGCTCGGTGACGTGCGCGGTGGCGCCCGGTCGTGGTTCACCCTCGGGCCGGTGTCGTTCCAGCCGATCGAGGCGGTGAAGCTCGCGCTCGCGCTGTGGGGCGCGCACGTGCTCGTGACCAAGCGGGCGCTGCTCTCGCAGTACCGGCACCTGCTGGTGCCCGTCGTGCCCGTGGCGATGCTGGTGTTCGCGCTGGTCATGTTGCAGCCCGACCTCGGCGGCACGATCACGCTCGGCGTGGTGCTGGTCAGCCTGCTGTGGTTCGTGGGCGCGCCGATGCGGTTGTTCGGCGTGATCCTCGGCGGCGCGGTGGCCGGTGCCGTCGTGCTCGCGATCGGGGCGACCTACCGGCTCTCGCGCGTCACGTCGTTCCTCGACCCGAACGCGGACCCGCAGGGCGCCGGTCTGCAGGCCCGGCAGGCGATGTTCGCGCTGGCCGAGGGCGGCCTGTTCGGCAAGGGCCTCGCCCGGGGCAGCTCGCAGTGGCGGTACCTGCCCAACGTCGAGTCGGACTTCATCTTCGCGGTCATCGGCGAGGAGCTCGGGTTCGTCGGGTGCGCGCTGGTGCTGGCGCTGTTCGGCACGCTCGCGTGGATCGGCCTGCGGGTCGCCGCGCGCAACACCGACCCGTGGATCCGGATCGTGGCGGCGACGCTGACGGTGTGGCTGGTCGCGCAGGCCGCGATCAACATCGGCTACGTCGTGAAGCTGCTGCCCGTCACCGGTCTGACGCTGCCGATGATCTCCGCCGGCGGCACGTCGATCGTCACGACCATGGTGGTGTTCGGCATCCTCGCGAACTGCGCCCGGCACGAGCCGGAAGCGGTGTCTGCGCTGCGCTCGCTCGGCCCCGGCCGGGTCGGTGGCCTGCTGAAGCTGCCCGCACCCGAGGCCTACAAGCCGCCGCCCAAGCGCAAGCCGGTCCGCCCGTCGACGCCCCCGCGCGCACCCGGCCGCAACCGCACCGCGCAACTCCCGGTGGTGGACGAACGTCGTGTGGCTGGACGCTCCGCTCCGCCCTCGGAGTACCGTCGCCGCGAAACGCGGCGGGTGAACCAGAGCCGTTCAGAGCAAGGCCGATCGACCCGCGGACGCGGGCGGTACAACTGATTTCGCAGCACACCAACACCGGAGGAACGTCTTGACCGGGCACCCTGCCCCCAGTGGTCCGTGCGTCGTGGTCGCGGGCGGTGGCACCGCGGGACACATCGAGCCGGCACTGGCGCTGGCCGACGCGGTCATGCGGCTGCGACCCGACGCGCGCGTCGTCGCGCTCGGCACCGAGCGCGGCCTGGAAAGCAAGATCGTGCCGGCCCGCGGCTACCCGCTGGAGCTGATCCCGCCGGTGCCGATGCCGCGCAAGCCCACGCTGGACCTGCTGAAGCTGCCGCTGAACGTGCGCGGCGCCGTGAAGCAGACCCGCGAGGTGCTGGAGCGGGTGGGCGCGGACGTCGTCGTCGGCTTCGGCGGCTACGTGGCGCTGCCCGCCTACCTCGCCGCGCGCGGCCGGGTGCCGATCGTGGTGCACGAGGCGAACGCGAAGGCCGGTCTCGCGAACAAGGTCGGCGCGAAGTTCGCCGAGCACGTGGCGGCGGCGGTGCCGGACTCCGGCCTCGCGGACGCGGAGGTCATCGGCATCCCGCTGCGCCACTCGATCACGACGCTGAACCGCGCCGCGCTGCGCGCCGAGGCCCGCCGGTTCTTCGGCCTGGACCCGGACGCGCCGACGCTGCTGGTCTTCGGCGGTTCGCAGGGCGCGCGGTCGATCAACGAGGCCGTGGCACCCGTGGCCGCCGAGTTCGCCCGCGCGGGCGTCGGCGTGCTGCACGCCTACGGGCCGAAGAACACCGTTGCGGTGCAACAGGTCCCCGGCCGGCCCGCCTACGTGCCGGTGCCGTACCTGGAGCGCATGGACCTGGCCTACGCGGCCGCGGACGCCGTGCTGTGCCGGTCCGGTGCGATGACGGTCGCCGAGGTGTCCGCCGTGGGCCTGCCCGCGGTGTTCGTGCCGCTGCCGCACGGCAACGGAGAGCAGGCGCTCAACGCCGGACCGGTCGTGTCGGCCGGTGGCGGCCTGCTGGTGCCGGACGAGGAGCTGACCCCGCAGAAGGTGGCCTCCCTGGTCGTGCCGCTGGTGGCGGACCGGCAGCGGCTGGCGGCGATGTCCGCGGCGACGCTGGGCACCGGCCGGCGCGAGGCCGACGAGGTCCTGGCCCGCCGGGTGCTGGAGGTGATCAAGAAGTGAGTCTCGGACGCGTTCACCTCGTCGGCATCGGTGGTGCCGGCATGAGCGGCATCGCCCGCATCCTGCTGGCCCGCGGCGTGCAGGTGTCCGGTTCGGACGCCAAGGACTCGCGGACCGTGCTCGCCCTGCGCGCCCAGGGTGCGCGGATCGCCGTCGGGCACGACGCGGCGAACCTGGACCAGCTGGTCGGCGGCCCGACCGAGGTCGTGGTGTCGACCGCGATCAGGGAGACGAACCCGGAGTACGCGGCGGCCCGCGAGCGCGGCATCACGGTGCTGCGCCGCGCCGAGGCGCTGGCCGCGCTCATGGAGGACCAGCGGGTCGTGTGCGTGGCCGGCACGCACGGCAAGACGTCGACCACGTCGATGCTGACCGTCGCGCTGCAGCACTGCCGCGTCGACCCGTCGTTCGCCATCGGCGGCGACCTGAACGAGTCCGGTGCGAACGCGCACCACGGCACGGGCGGGGTGTTCGTCGCCGAGGCCGACGAGTCCGACGGCTCGTTCCTGTTCTTCTCGCCGTCCGTCGCGGTCGTGACGAACGTCGAGGCTGACCACCTGGACCACCACGGCACGGTCGAGGCGTACACCGCCGTGTTCGACTCGTTCCTGGACCGCATCACGCCCGGCGGCGTGCTGGTGTCCTGCGCGGACGACCCCGGCGCCGCGCGGCTGATCACCGAGGCCCGCGCGCGCGGCATCCGGGTGCGCGAGTACGGCCGCACGGCCACCGACGCGCGGATCGTCGACTACAAGCCCGCGGAGAGCGGTGGCCTGGCGTCGGTCGAGATCGGCGGCGTCGCGGTCGAGGTGCGGGTCGCCGTGCCGGGCGAGCACATGGCGCTGAACGCGGTCGCCGCACTGCTGGCCGGGCTGGAGCTGGGTGCGGACCAGGCCGGTCTGCTCGAAGGCCTGGCGGCGTTCGGCGGCGTTAGGCGGCGGTTCGAGTTCAAGGGCCGTGCCGGTGGCGTGTCGGTCTACGACGACTACGCGCACCACCCGACCGAGGTCGACGCACAGCTGCGTGCGGCACGCCCGGTCGCGGGAGCGGGCCGTGTCGTCGTGGTGTTCCAACCGCACCTGTACTCGCGCACGCGCACGTTCGCCACCGAGTTCGCCGCGGCGCTGTCGTTGGCCGACGAGGTCGTCGTGCTGGACGTGTACGGCGCGCGCGAGGAACCGGAACCCGGTGTCACCGGTGCGTTGATCGCGGACCAGGTCACCGCCTCCGTGCACTACGAGCCGTCGTTCGACCGCGTGCCGGCACTGGTGGCGTCGCTGGTCCGCGACGGCGACCTCGTCGTCACGATGGGGGCGGGCGACGTCACGATGCTCGGTCCCGAGATCGTCAGCGCGCTGTCATGAGCGCCCCGGTTCGCGGCAGGTCCCAGCGCGCTCGCCCCGCGAACCGGCGCGCGAGGAGTTCCGAGCACCGGGCGCGGCGCAGGATCATCCTGCGCCGCCGCCTGGTCGCTCTGGCAACGGTGCTGGGCCTCATCGGCCTGACCTACGGGGTGTTCTTCACGCCGTTGCTGGGCGTCCGCAACGTGGACGTGCACGGCGCCGTGGTGCTCACCGACGACGAGGTGCGCGCCGCGGCCGCCATCGAGTCCGGCGCCCCGTTGGTGCGCTTGGACCTGCAAGCCATCCGCGAGAGAGTCGCCGCAGTCCCGCGCATCGCCGCCATCGAGGTCGAACGGCAGCTGCCCGGCACGGTCCGGTTGCTCGTCACCGAACGCGTCCCGGTCGGGTCCGTGAAGCTGTCGGACGGCTACCACCTGGTCGACTCGACCGGCAAGGACTACGCGACCATGCCGGCCCCCGCGCCGGGCGTGCCCGACCTGGTCCTCGCCACCCCGTCGGCGGTCGACCCGGCCACGCGCGCCGCGGTCGGCGTCGTCAACGAGCTGCCGGCGGCGCTGCGCGCCGAGGTGCTGCAGGTGTCGGCCACGACCGGCGCCGACGTGAAGCTGGTGCTGTCCGGCGACCGCGTCGTGAAGTGGGGCGGGTCCGAGGACACGCCGCGGAAGGCGGCCGTGCTGCTGGTGCTGCTGACCCGCGAGGGGACGGCGTTCGACGTGACCTCACCGGACCTGGCCACCATCTCCTAGCCGCGACCACTGCTCGAACCGCGGTGGTTCAGCGGGGTCAGGGCCGCGGGTTGCGCGGGCGGGACGGCGTCGGGACGCGGCGCGGGCGGCGCTGGGTGCGCGGGTTCGGCTGGGAGCACACGGGGATCTCTCCTGGGGTCCGGGTCAGCCGGCCGGCTTCAGCAACCGCACGACCAGGCTGCCGAGCCTGCTCGTGACGAGCTCCAGCACGATCGCCTCGACGACGAGCGAACGCACGGACGCGGGTGCGGGTGCCAAGACGGACCTCCTGGGGCGTGGACGACTACCGTGCTCATCGGCGTGGCCGGTGTGGCATTAGCCGTCCTGGTCGTTGTCACCCGAAGGAAGTACTCAAGGTCGCCCGTCACCGCGACGAAGTCCACACAGGACGATCAACAGCGGTCCCGGCGCGGTCGCCCCACCGGCGGCGTCGGCGGGACCGTCACCGCCTACCGGTGGTAGCGGGGGGTCGTCCCGCGGGAAGGCCGGAACCGCGAGAAGGTGGGGGAGACGATCTCCAGATCCGGGGCACGACTACGCTTGTGGTGCGCAGTGCTCAGCATCGTGCGGACTGCTTGACGGCACGACCGGGGAGTAGTAGCGCACAGTGTTGGGAATCTGCGGCGTGGCTGCTGGACCGACGCACCGCCGGTGCTTACCGTCCAGCAGGAACATATGGGGTTGACATAACTCTGAGTCTCGCCGAGAGGTTGAGAGTTCCAATCCGGGTGCATCACCACCCAGCACCACAGCACGGACCACGATCAGGAAGGCGGATCCGATGACGCCCCCGCACAACTACCTCGCGGTGATCAAGGTCGTCGGCATCGGTGGTGGCGGTGTCAACGCCGTCAACCGCATGATCGAGGTCGGGCTCAAGGGCGTCGAGTTCATCGCGGTGAACACCGACGCGCAGGCCTTGCTGATGTCCGATGCCGACGTCAAGCTCGACATCGGCCGCGAGTTGACCCGCGGCCTCGGCGCCGGGGCCAACCCCGAGGTCGGCCACAAGGCAGCGGAAGACCACCGCGAGGAGATCGAGGAGGTCCTCAAGGGGGCCGACATGGTCTTCGTCACCGCAGGTGAGGGCGGTGGCACCGGTACCGGTGGCGCTCCCGTGGTCGCCTCGATCGCCCGCAAGCTCGGCGCGCTGACCATCGGTGTCGTGACGCGCCCGTTCTCGTTCGAGGGCAAGCGGCGCGCCAAGCAGGCCGAGGACGGCATCCAGGCGCTGCGCAACGAGTGCGACACGCTCATCGTCATCCCGAACGACCGGTTGCTCCAGCTGGGTGACATCGGCGTCAGCCTGATGGACGCGTTCCGCTCGGCCGACGAGGTGCTCCTCTCCGGTGTCCAGGGCATCACCGACCTGATCACCACCCCCGGTCTGATCAACCTGGACTTCGCGGACGTCAAGTCCGTCATGTCCGGCGCCGGCTCGGCGTTGATGGGCATCGGCTCGGCGCGCGGTGAGGGCAGAGCGGTCCAGGCCGCGCAGAAGGCGATCAACTCGCCGCTGCTGGAGGCCTCGATGGAGGGCGCGCACGGCGTGCTGCTGTCCATCGCGGGTGGCTCCGACCTGGGCCTGTTCGAGATCAACGAGTCCGCGTCGCTGGTCCAGGAGGCCGCGCACCCGGACGCGAACATCATCTTCGGTACGGTCATCGACGACTCCCTCGGCGACGAGGTCAGGGTCACGGTGATCGCGGCCGGGTTCGACAGCGGCGGTCCCACGCACAAGAAGCTGGAGCCGACGGCGTTGTCCTCGCCGCAGCGCACCGCCACCGGTCCGATCGCCGCGGCCACGGCCGCGCCGACACCGGCACCGACCCCCGCTCCGCAGCCGGTCGTGCAGGCACCGCCGCCCGTGGTGCAGGCCCCGCCGCCGGTCCCGCAGCCGCAGCCGGAGGTGCGTCCCGCCCCGCCGGTGCAGCAGCCGCCCACGGCCGTGCCGCCGCAGCCCTCGCACGTGCAGGGCAACGGCTACGCGCCGTCCGTGCCGCGGCCGCTGACGCAGAACGGCTCGCTGCCCTCGCGGCCGGTCCCGGTCACCGACGACCCGGACGACGAGGTGGACGTGCCGCCGTTCATGCGGCGCTGACCAGGCGCAGACCCCGGAGGACCCCCGAGCACCCGTGCTCGGGGGTCCTCCGTCGTTCGAGAACTAGGCTGTGGGCGTGCGTATTCGTCGTGTTGTCACCACACGTGCCGGTGGTGCGTCCAAAGCCCCGTACGACTCGTTCAACCTCGGTGACCACGTCGGGGACGACGCCGGTGCGGTCGAGGCGAACCGGGCCCGGCTCGCCGAGGGCGTCGGGCTCACCCCGGACCGCCTGGTCTGGATGGAACAGGTGCACGGCCGCACCGTCGCGGTGGTTGACGGGCCGCAGGCCGAACCGCTGGAGGCCACCGACGCGGTCGTGACGAAAGAGCCCGGTCTCGGGCTCGCCGTGCTGACGGCGGACTGCGTGCCGGTGCTGCTCGGCGACCAGGAGGCCGGTGTCGTCGGCGCCGTGCACGCCGGGCGGGTCGGCGCGCGGGTCGGTGTCGTGGTCGAGGCGCTCAAGGCGATGATGGCGCAGGGTGCCGAGCTCGACCGGATCGAGGTGCTGCTCGGGCCGAGCGTGTGCGGCGAGTGCTACGAGGTGCCCGCGGAGATGCAGCGGGACGTCGAGAAGCACCTCCCCGGCAGCGCGTCGAAGTCGCGCAAGGGCACGCCGGCCCTGGACCTGCGGGCAGGGCTGTGGAACCAGCTCGCGAGCGCGGGGGTGGCGCGGATCGGGGTCGACCCGCGCTGCACCTTCGAGGAGAAGGACCTGTTCAGCCACCGCAGGGAGAACCCGACCGGCCGGCTCGCCTCCGTCGTCTGGATCGAACCGTGAACCGGCGCGACGAGCTGGCGGCGAACCTCGCGGACGTGCGCGACCGCATCGGGAAGGCGTGCGCGGCGGCCAGGCGCGACCCGAGCGAGGTGATGTTGCTCGCGGTGACGAAAACCTGGCCCGCGAGCGACGTGGAGCACCTCTACGAGCTCGGTCTGCGCCACTTCGCCGAGAACCGCGACCAGGAGGCCGCCGCGAAGGCCGGTCAGCTGGCACACCTCACCGACGCCCGGTGGCACATGGTCGGGCGGTTGCAGCGGAACAAGGCGCGGTCCGTCGTCGGGTGGGCCCACCAGGTCGACTCGGTCGACTCGGTCCGGCTGGCCGAGGCGCTGGCGAAGGCGGCGCACGCGGCGGGCCGCACGCTGGACGTGTTGCTGCAGGTCAGCCTGGACGGTGACACGTCACGCGGTGGGGTGGCCGTGGCCGATGTTGCGGAAGTGGCTAACGTGATCACTCGTTCGGGTGATCTTATTCTTCGAGGGGCGATGACCGTCGCCCCTCTGACGATGAGGCCGGCGCAGGCGTTTGAAGCGTTGGCTTCGGTGGTATCAGGCCTACGTGATGATCATCCCAGTGCTGTCGTGCTGTCAGCGGGGATGAGCGGCGACCTGGAAGATGCCATCTCGCACGGATCTACCTGTGTGCGTGTCGGAACGGCGTTGCTCGGCAGCCGGCGACTAACCTCGCCCTAGGGTGTCGGGAACCTCGGGACCGTCCGCGCCGTCCCTAAAGTGGGGCACCGCCGAGGAGGGGCTGGAATGAGCGCTTTGCACAAGCTGAAGGCCTACTTCGGGATGGTCCCCGCCGAGTACGCAGACGACCCCGGCTACGAGGACGACCGCGGTCGCTACGGCGACTACCGGTCCGAGTACGCGGCCGAGGCCGACGACTACGACTACCCGCGACGCGGCCGCGCGTTCACGGCGGGCCGGTCGGAGCTCCAGGGCTCCGGGTACCGGGCCGACCTCGACGAGTCGGACGACTACGAGCCGGAGTCGCGGCGCGGGGTGAGCAGCCCCCCGGGCACGCGGCGCTGGAGCGCTGACGCACCGGTGCACGGTGCGCTGGCGGTCGACCCGCAGCGCGAGCCCGTGAGCAGGCTGCGCCCGGTCGCCGAGCCGGCCGCGGGCAACCCGCTGGCGCGCATCACGACGCTGCACCCGCGCAGCTACAGCGAGGCGCGCACGATCGGGGAGCACTACCGCGACGGCACGCCGGTGATCCTGAACCTGACCGACATGGACGACGCGGACGCCAAGCGCCTCGTCGACTTCTCGGCCGGGCTCGCGTTCGCTCTGCGCGGGTCCATGGACAAGATCACCAGCAGGGTGTTCCTTCTCTCACCGCCCAACGTCGACGTGACGGCGGAGGACCGGAGGAAGCTGGCGGAGGGCGGGTTCGGGAACCGCGGTTAGAGTTGACCCCGTGGACCCGATCCGTCTCGTCATCTACTACCTCCTCTTCGCGTTCTCCCTGTTCCTGACCGCGCGCGTCGTGGTCGAGCTGGTGCGGACGTTCGCGAGGGAGTGGCGTCCTGCGGGCGGCGTCGCCGTGACGCTGGAGACCGTTTACACCGTGACCGATCCTCCGGTCCGAACGCTGCGTCGGGTGATCCCGACAGTGCGGATCGGAGGCGTCGGACTGGACCTATCGATTATTGTGCTGTGGCTGCTCGTTATCATTTTGATGCAAGTTGCAGATCCCAGGTGACGGGGAACCGTGGGATGACCGCAGCCCAGGAGTGCGAGAGGTGATCCGATGCCGTTGACCCCCGCTGATGTGCACAACGTTGCATTCAGCAAGCCGCCGATTGGCAAGCGGGGCTACAACGAGGACGAGGTGGACGCGTTCCTCGACCTGGTTGAGGGCGAGCTGGCCCGCTTGATCGAGGAGAACAACGACCTCCGTCAGCAGGTGGAGCAGCTCGACCAGCAGCTCGAGACCGCGCGTGCCGACCTCGACGACGCGCGTGCGAAGGCTTCTGCCGGCCCCGTGACGAGCCGTATGCCGGTCGAGGAGCCGCCGCGCCGCTTGGCGCCGGTCCCGCCGCCCTCGGTGATGGAGCAGACGTCGCCCGGTGGTGGCGGAGACCACCACGTGCAGGCCGCGAAGGTCCTGGGTCTCGCCCAGGAGATGGCGGACCGGCTGACCGGCGAGGCCAAGGCCGAGGCGGACGGCATGCTGTCCGAGGCGCGCACGAAGTCGGAGCAGTTGCTGTCCGACGCCCGCGTGAAGGCCGACACGATGGTCAACGAGGCGCGCACGCGTGCCGAGACCATGCTGAACGACGCGCGCACGCGCAGCGAGACGCTCGAGCGGCAGGCCCGTGAGAAGGCCACCGCGCTCGACCGCGACGCGCAGCGCAAGCACGCAGAGGTGATGGGCAACATCACCCAGGAGAAGAACACGCTCGAGAAGCAGATCGACAAGCTGCAGACGTTCGAGCGCGAGTACCGCACGCGGCTGAAGACGATGCTCGAGTCGTCCTTGCGCGACCTCCAGGACCGCGGCCCCGCCGCTCCGTCCGAGGGGCGCTCCCAGGGCTACTCCTTCGGCGCACGCGCCGAAGCGGGCTGAACTACTGTTCGCTAGGTGCTCTTCGTAGTTCTGCTTCTGGTGCTGGCTGCCCTCGGGCTGCTCGTGCCCGCGCTGACCACGTCCGACACGATCTGGGCGTGGGCCTCCGTGGGAGCGAGTGCGCTCGCCGCCCTGGTCCTCGCATGGGACTGGTGGCGACGACGTCCGGGGGACCCCGCGGCCGCAGCCCAGAGTGTAGATCAACATGCTGTACCTGATGATCATCAGGTGGTCTCGCCGGCGCCTGCCGACACGCCGCCTGCTGACGAGGAACCACCGGAAGAGGACACCGACGCGGCGGACCTGCTCGTCGTGGCCGACCTGGTGGACGAGGTGCGGGTGCTGGACGAGCGGCCCCGGTACCACCTGAGCTCGTGTTCCTGGCTCGCCGGGAGGCCCACGCTGGGCCTCCCGGTGCAGGAGGCACGTCAGCTCGGTTTCACGCCCTGCGGGGTGTGTGCGCCCGACGGCGCGCTGGTGCGCCGGAGCCGGTCCGCGTGATTCCCGCCTGCCGAGGCCGTGCGGGGGTCCAGAATGCGGTGTGCCTTTCAGAACACTGGTCCACGCCGCAGCCGTAGCCGTCCTCGTGCTGCTCGGCGGCACGTCCACCGCGGTCGCGGGTCCTGAGCTGGACGGGTGCGTGCCGGCCGACCTGCGCGGTGGCGCTGTCGCGTTCCGGGCCGCCGACGACCTGGAGCTGACCGGGCTGGTGCTCGGCGGCGGGCCGAAGGGCGTGCTGCTCGTGCCAGGGGTGACCGACGGGTTCTGCGACTGGCTGCCGCTCGCGCGCCACTTTGAGGACGACGGCTACCAGGTGCTCCTGCTCCAGGCGCGCACCGAGGTGCTCGACCTCGGCAAGTCCTTCCGGTTCGACCACGACGTGGTCGCCGCCGCCCAGGAGCTGGAACGGCGCGGGGTGACCTCGCTCATGGCGGGCGCCGGGACCACCGGTGCGACCGCCCTCGCCGCGGTCGCGGCCGACGTGCCCCGGCTGCACGGCATGTTCCTGCTCTCCCCGCTCGAACGCGTGGCGATGGGCGGCAACGTGCTCGACGCCGCCGCGGGCCTGGAGGCGTTCGACGGGCCCGTCTTCCTCGCCGCGGTGGAGGACGACGGTGTGGGCCTCGGTGGCGGGCGCGAGGTGACCGCCACCGGCGTCGTGGCGCGGCTCGGGAACGCGGCCCTGTTCAGCACCGTCAAGACCGTGCCCGGCTCTGCCCAGGGCGCCCGGCTGGCCGACGGGCCGGTGCGGGCGGACCTGCTGGCGTTCGTGCGGGAGACCGTGCCGCCGCCGGGCTTCCCGCTCTGGCTGCCGGTGGTCGCGGTCGCACTGGTCCTGCTGCTGGTCCCCGCGGTCATGCTCGTCCGGGGCCGCCGGGCCGTCCGCCGGCTGCCCGACCTCGGCGGCGCGAGGATCGTGGAGCTCGGGCCGCGCCCGTAGGGGTGGAGTCGCCGCTCAGCGGTCCAGGAACAGCAGGGTGATCAGCAGGCCGAGCAGCACCAGGTCCAGCACCACGCCGGTCGGCTTCGAGTCGTACCGCAGCCGGGTGACCGTCGCGCCGACCATCAGCAGGCCCAGACCGACCGTCGCCGCGTGCGCGACCCACGCCCAGGTGAACGAGCCGACGACGAGACCGGCCGCGCCCGCCCACTCCAGCGCGCCGATGGTCCGCCACAGGCCGCCGCTCATCCGGAAGTGGTCGCGGACCTCGATCGACTTCCGCGCACCCACGAGCTTGCCGGCGCCGGTCGCGACGAACAGGACGGCCAGCACGATGGACAGCGCGGTGGTCAACGTCATCGCGCGAGCATACGGTTTGCGCCCACCCGTTACGCTGTAACCACAGGCACCGATCCGGCCATCACCGGGGAGCCTCCGGAAGAACGGGTTCGGCGAACCTCAGTAGAACCGGACGGGACCGGCCCGTCACAGCCGAAGAACGAGCGGCTCACCCGCGTGGTGGGCAAGCGGGGTGGTACCGCGGCTCGCCGAGCCACATCGGCGTGTCGTCCTCGCGTGTCACATCTGACCGCGAGGAGCAGTGGAGATGGCCTACCCCAGGGCCGGAGCGAACGAGGTCCCGGCGCAGCCGTCCTTTCCGAACCTCGAGCAGGACGTGCTCGGGTACTGGAAGGACGACGAGACCTTCCAGGCGAGCATCGACCGCAACCCGGTGGGCGACGACGGCGCGAACGAGTTCGTCTTCTACGACGGCCCGCCCTTCGCCAACGGCCTGCCGCACTACGGCCACCTGCTGACCGGTTACGTCAAGGACGTCGTGCCGCGCTACATGACCATGCGCGGCAAGCACGTCGAGCGCCGGTTCGGCTGGGACACGCACGGCATGCCCGCCGAGTACGAGGCGGAGAAGCAGCTCGGCATCACGCACAAGAACGAGATCGACGCCCTGGGCATCGAGAAGTTCAACGAGGCCTGCCGCACGTCGGTGCTGCAGTACGCCGACCAGTGGCGCGACTACGTGACGCGGCAGGCGCGCTGGGTCGACTTCGACAACGACTACAAGACGCTCGACCTCGACTACATGGAAAGCGTCATGTGGGCGTTCAAGGCCTTGTGGGACAAGGGCTTGATCTACGAGGGCTTCCGCGTGCTGTGGTACTGCTGGCGCTGCGAGACGCCGCTGTCCAACACCGAGACCAAGATGGACGACGCCTACCGCGACCGGCAGGACCCGGCCGTCACGGTGGCGCTGCGCCTGGAGTCCGGTGAGAAGGCCCTGGTCTGGACGACCACGCCGTGGACGCTGCCGAGCAACCTCGCCGCCGCCGTGCACCCGGACGTCGACTACGTGACCGTGGTCGGCTCGGACGGGGACAGGTATCTGCTGGCCGAGGCCCGCGTCGCCGCCTACGCGCGGGAGCTGGGCGAGGAGCCCGAGGTCGTCGCCAGGTACAAGGGTGCGGACCTGGTCGGCAAGAAGTACCTGCCGCCGTTCGACTTCTTCGTCGGCCGCGAGAACGCCCACCAGGTGCTGACCGCCGACTACGTGACCACCGACGACGGCACCGGCATCGTCCACATCGCACCGGCGTTCGGTGAGGACGACAAGGTCGTGACGGACGCGGCGGGCATCGAGGTCGTCGTGCCGGTCGGCTCCGACGGCACGTTCACCGCCGAGGTGCCGCCGTACGCGGGCGTGCACGTGTTCGAGGCGAACAAGCAGATCATCCGCGACCTCAAGGACGCCGGTCTGCTGCTGCGGCACGAGACCTACGACCACCCGTACCCGCACTGCTGGCGGTGCAACAACCCGCTGATCCAGCGGGCGCTGTCGGCGTGGTTCGTCGCGGTCACGCAGTTCAAGGACCGGATGGTCGAGCTCAACCAGCAGATCAACTGGGTGCCCGGCCACATCAAGGACGGCCAGTTCGGCAAGTGGCTGGAGAACGCGCGCGACTGGAACATCTCGCGCAACCGCTACTGGGGCTCGCCGCTGCCCGTGTGGGTGTCGGACAACCCCGAGTTCCCGCGCACCGACGTGTACGGGTCGCTGGACGAGCTGGAGCGCGACTTCGGCGTGCGCCCGGCCGACCTGCACCGCCCGCACATCGACGAGCTGGTGCGCCCGAACCCGGACGACCCGTCCGGCCGGTCGACGATGCGCCGCGTGCCGGACGTGCTCGACTGCTGGTTCGAGTCGGGCTCCATGTCGTTCGCGCAGGTGCACTACCCGTTCGAGAACGCCGAGTGGTTCGAGAACCACTACCCCGGCGACTTCATCGTCGAGTACAACGGGCAGACGCGCGGCTGGTTCTACACGCTGCACGTGCTCGCGACGGCGTTGTTCGACCGGCCGGCGTTCCGCGACTGCGTGGCGCACGGCATCGTGCTCGGTGACGACGGCCAGAAGATGTCCAAGTCGCTGAAGAACTACCCGGACGTCAACGAGGTCTTCGACCGCGACGGCTCCGACGCCATGCGGTGGTTCCTGATGGCCTCGCCGATCCTGCGCGGCGGCGACCTGGTGGTGACCGAGCGCGGCATCCGCGACGCGGTGCGCCAGGCCGTGCTGCCGCTGTGGAACTCCTGGTACTTCCTCGCGTTGTACGCCAACGCCGAGGGCGTCGAGGGCACCTGGCGGGTCGACTCGAAGCACGTGCTGGACCGGTACGCGCTGGCGAAGACGCACGACCTCGTGCGCGACGTCACCGCGGCGATGGACGTCTACGACATCTCCGGTGCCTGCCAGCTGGTCCGCGAGTACCTGGAGGTGCTCACGAACTGGTACGTGCGGCGTTCGCGCGGCCGTTTCTGGTCCGGCGACCAAGACGCGGTCGACACGCTGCACACGGTGCTGGAGGTCGTCACGCGCGTCGCGGCGCCGTTGCTGCCGTACACGGCCGAGGTCGTGTGGCGGGGGCTGACCGGTGGCCGTTCCGTGCACCTGGCGGACTTCCCGGCCGTGACCGACCTGCCCGCGGACGACGCGCTCGTGGCGGCGATGGACGAGGTGCGCGCGGTCTGCTCCACGGCGTTGTCGCTGCGCAAGGCGAACAAGCTGCGCGTGCGGCTTCCGTTGGCGCGCTTGACGGTTGCTTCTTCTTCGGCGGCGGCGCTGGAGGACTTCGCGGAGATCGTGCGCGACGAGGTGAACGTCAAGGAGGTGTCGCTGACCCCCGACGTCGACGCGTACGGCCAGTTCCAGCTGGTCGTCAACGCGCGCGCGGCCGGTCCGCGGCTCGGCCCTAACGTGCAGAAGGTGATCAAGGCCGTCAAGGCCGGCGACTGGTCCCTCGTGGACGGTCAGGTCGTGGCCGCCGGGATCGAGCTGTTCGAGGGCGAGTACGAACAGCGCCTGGTGGCAACGGATCCGGCCGCCACGGCGGCACTGCCCGGTGGCGGCGGCGTCGTCGTGCTGGACACGGCGGTGACCCCGGAGCTGGAGGCCGAGGGTGTCGCGCGTGACCTCGTGCGGGTGGTGCAGCAGGCGCGCAAGGACGCCGCGCTGGACGTGTCCGACCGGATCACGCTGACGCTGGAGCTGCCCGAGGAGGTCCGCGCGGCCGTGGAGCGGCACCTGGAGTTCGTGAAGTCGGAGACGCTGACCGCGGACGTGGTGTTCGGGGCCGGTGTCTCGGAGGGCACGGTCGGCGACGGTGCCAAGGTGAAGGTGGCCGTGGCACGCGCCTGATGACGTGAGACGGGGCCGTTTCCGGGGATGTCGACCGGAAACGGCCCCGTCCCGTGTGCACGGCGGAAAACGATCGCGGGCACCGATGACGGCGCCACCTACCAGGTCGAGGACTTCGACGACGACGGGCGGGTCGTCGCCACCCGGTACGGCGCGCGGGACGAGCCGGTGCTCGGGCAGGTCTGGGACGCCGCCGGTGAACGCAGCACCCTCCAGCCGCCGGCCGGTCACCGCTACACGGTGGTGCGCTCGGCGCGGGCCGGATACGTCGTCGGCTTCGCCGCCGAGGACGGGTGGGGCGACCCGGTCGGTGTGGTGTGGGACGTGCGACGTGGTGGGGCTGACGTCCGGGGCTCCGCGGCGGTGCGGCGGATGGTGCGGGTGAGCCGGTGCCCGCGGGCATCTACGAGAAGTTCGCGGACACGGGTGCGTTGTACGGGCGCGCATACCGGGACGGCAGCTTCGTGCCCGTTGAGGCGCACTGCCTCTGAGCCGTGACCCGCCCGGCCTCACACCCGCACTGCGCGACGCTTCGTCAGCATCCCGAGGCCCTGTCGCAGCAGCCGCACCCAGGGCGACCACCGGGCTGGGCGGGCCGGTTCGCGGCCGGCTGCGCGTTCGCAGGCGTCGAGGAGGTCCTCCAGGCAGGCGTCGTGCAGCCACCGCACCACCAGCGCCCAGCGCAGGCGGGTGAGCGGGGCGAACTCGCCGACCAGTTCGTGGGTCAGGACGGTGCCCGCGGCCGAGAACGTGTGGGTGCCCTCGCCGCTCGAGAACGCGAAGGTGATCGACGAACCGGGGATGAGCTCCGTGCAGTGGTAGCGGATCGGGCCGTGGCCGCCGTCGGCGCCGACGCCGAGCGGGCGGTCGAACTCCTGCCTGCCCCAGGCGGGTGGCCAGAGCTCCTGGATGCGTTCGACGAACGGACCGGCCGGCACGCCGAGGTCCCGCGAGTGGACGTTCCTGATCATGGTGATCTCCCTCCATACGGTGGCGTATGTTCTCGGAACGTACGGTAGCGTATGGAAGCGTGGTGCGGAGGACTCGTGACGACTGGACTGAGAAAGCGCTGAGAGCGTTGGCGGAAGGCGGGCTCAGCGCCGTCGCCATCGAGCCGCTCGCTGCCAGGGAGGGCGCCACCAAGGGCAGCGTCTACCACCACTTCAAGAGCCGGAAGGAGTTGCTCAGGGCCACCGTCGAGCGGTGGGAGCGCGAGCACACCGAGAAGGTCATCGAGCTGGTCGAGGCGGAGCTGACGCCGGAGGCCAGGCTCAGGACGTTGTTCGCGACGGTGCTCGACCGCACCCACAAGGGGTCGGTGGAGATGGCGTTGCAGGCCGGCGCCGACGACGAGGTGATCGCGCCGGTGCTGCGGCGGGTCACCGAGAAGCGGATCGCCTACCTCGCGGTGCTGTTCGAGCAGCTCGGGTTCGCGCCGGAGCAGGCGAGGAAGCGGGCGTTGATCGCGTTCAGCCTCTACCTCGGGCAGGCGCAGATGTGGGTGACGTCGCCGGAGCTGGTCGAGCCGGTGGTCGACGAGGCGGTGGAGGTCCTGCTCCGGCGCGGCTAGGTGTAGTGACTAATCAGGTTGTTGACGGCGTGTCGGGTTGAACATGGGAGGACCTCCGGGCGGAGTGGATGTGTCTGACGCATCCCATCGGCACAC